>JBANFX010000025.1:0-35137 GCA_037975805.1 Bacteroidota bacterium
ACGCGCACCAAGAGATGGTAAATTCATCCAAAAAATTGGTACTTACAATCCTTTAACAGTTCCTGCGACTATCGAATTAGATCGTCAAAAAGCGTTAGAGTGGTTAAACAAAGGTGCTCAACCTACTGACACCGTTCACAGAATTTTATCATTCAAAGGTGTTCTTTATTTGAAACACTTATTGCGTGGTGTTAAACTAGGCTTATTTGATGATGCAACTGCAATGGCTAAGTTCCAAACTTGGTATGCGGAGCATGAAGCAAACCTAGCTTCTAAAAACGATGCGCACAAAAAAGCACAAGCTGCTAAAAAAGTATACGTACCTGTTGTAAAGAAAGTTGCTGAGCCAGTAGCGGAAGAAGCTGCTCCTGTTGAGGAAGCGCCTGAAGCGCCAGCTGCTGAAGCTGCTGCTGAGGAAGAAGTTGCGAAAGCAACTGATGCAGGCGAATAAGCTTCACTATAGTTTAATACTATTTAAAATAGCTTTAAAAGCCCCGGTATCCAATGGACTCCGGGGTTTTTTATGAAAGTCCATTTTTAATAAAAGAATTAACTTTACGCATGAGTGAGTATATCCATATTGGAAAATTAGTAGCCCCACATGGTGTTGCAGGAGCGGTAATTTTAGAACATGCTTTAGGAAAATCCATCACATTCAAAGGAGTGGATGCTTTGTTTGTTGAAAAACAAGCGGGAAGTTTTATTCCTTACTTTATAGAATTGGCTAGTGCAAAAACTGATACCATTACCCATTTACAATTGGAAGGCGTGAAGACAAGAGAAGCTGCAAACTTTTTAACCAGTAAAAAAGTATGGTTGCCACAGGCTGATTTTCAAAAATTAGTAGAGAAAAATTCTCCACTTGCTTTACTAGGATATATGGTGCAAGAAGCAGGAAAAGATATTGGTGTTATACAAGAAGTGATTGAACAACCACATCAATTAATGGTGACTATACTATACCAAGGACAAGAAGCCTATATTCCCTTACATGAAGAAAGTTTGAAGGGAGTGAATCATGCAAAAAAAATAGTGCAAGTAGAATTGCCAGATGGGCTCTTAGATTTGTATACCGAGGCTACTAAGTAAAGGGGGATTTTTTTGTATATTTAATATTCAAACATTTTCATTTCTTAAAAAATTAAATATGCGTCGTTTATTATTTACCATGGTATTGGGACTAAGTTCAATTTGCTTATTTGCCCAAAAAACTTATTTGCATTGCGGTCAATTAATTGATGTAAAACAATTGCAGGTCCTGAAACAAAAAACAGTTGTCATTGAAGGCAATAAAATAGTTGATATATTAGATGGATATGCTAAAGCGGGAGCTACTGATAAAACTATTGATTTAAAATCAAGCACGGTGATGCCGGGATTAATGGACATGCATGTGCATTTTGAACAAGAAACAAGTCCAAACAGATACTTGGAAGTTTTTACGCAAAATGATGCTGATGTTGCTTTTGGCGGTATCAAGTTTGCACAAATTAGTTTAATGAGTGGATTCACTTCTGTTAGAGATTTAGGCGGTTCTGGTGTAAATATAGCAATGCGTAAAGCGGTACAAAAAGGACAAATTATCGGACCAAGAATTTATACAGCAGGAAAATCCATTGCCACAACGGGAGGCCATGCAGATCCTACTAATAACTATAGAAAAGATTTAATGGGTGACCCTGGTCCAAAGGAGGGTGTCATTAATGGCCCAGAAGATGCTTATAAAGCAGTGAGACAAAGATACAAGGATGGGAGTGATGTAATAAAAATTACAGCGAGTGGAGGGGTTTTAAGTATGGCC
Source organism: Bacteroidota bacterium (assembly GCA_037975805.1). Taxonomy (GTDB): domain Bacteria; phylum Bacteroidota; class Bacteroidia; order Chitinophagales; family Chitinophagaceae; genus Sediminibacterium. The sequence continues at coordinate 1,802 of JBANFX010000025.1, forward strand.
GCAAGTGGAGAAAATCCTCAATTTACAGAAGAAGAAGTGAAAGCGATTGTAGCCGCTGCAAAGGATTATGGTTTTAAAGTAGCAGCACATTGTCATGGAGTTGAGGCCATGCGAAGAGCTATTATAGGAGGCGTAAGTTCAATTGAGCACGGCACCTTGATGGACGAATCTATCTTTCCTTTAATGAAACAGTATGGAACTTATTTAGTGCCAACAATTATAGCTGGAAAATCAGCTGCAGACTCTGCAAAAATTCCTGGATACTATCCACCAATGGTTGCTAAAAAAGCATCCGAAATTGGTCCTCGTATTCAAAATACTTTTTCCAAAGCTTATAAAGCAGGTGTAAAAATTGCATTTGGAACTGATGCAGGTGTATTCGCACATGGTAAAAACTGGAAAGAGTTTGTATACATGACCGAAGCTGGAATGCCAATGATTGAAGCCATTCAGGCGGCTACCTGGAATGCTGCAGACTTGATGGGTACACAAGCAATTTTAGGAAGTATTGAAAAAAATAAATTAGCAGATATTATTGCAGTAGATGGTGATCCTATTACGAATGTTGAAGCAATGGGTAAAGTGAATTTTGTAATGAAAGACGGGGTGGTATATAAGTCTAAATTATAAAATTAAATGCAGCCTGCATTTTTATAAAGCGGCATTCCATTTTTCCAATTGCTTTAAAGTAGCAGATAAATCTTTTGGTAAAGGGGCTTCAATGTGGAGCTCCTTTCCTTTATACACAAATTGAACACTTGCAGCATGCAATGCCTGTCTTGCCATTAAGGGTCGTTCTTCCTCTTCTACTTTTGCTAGTTTAAAATTTTTCTTTTTAATACTAGATAGTTTTAATTTTTCACCATCTCCATATAAATCATCCGACACAATTGGGTGACCTATATGTTTTGTATGTACTCTAATTTGATGTGTGCGTCCAGTAAAAATTTGAAAACTTACCCAGGCATATTGCTTAAAGTATTTCACAACCTCATAACTTGTTTTGGATTCCTTTCCTTTTGCATGTATCATCATGTAACCCTTTTTAATAGGGTGTTCCATCATGTTTTCTTCTATCACACCTGTTTGTGGGGGACGTCCGTTTACGATACCAAAATATTTTTTTACAATCGTTCTCCCTTCAAAAATTTCACTTAATTCTTTATGTGCTTCAGCATTTTTTGCAAAAATGATTAATCCACTTGTTTGTTGATCCAAACGATGAACAGTAAAAATAGATCCAAATTTTTCTTGCAATAAAGATTTAACGGAGCCTTCTTTCCCAAAACGATCGGGGATACTTAATAATCCAGCTGGTTTATTAAGTACAATCATATCCTCGTCTTCAAATAATATTTCTAGCATCCTTTAGTGAATTATGAAATCAAATAAGCTAACGTTATTAGGTATTAATTACTTAGCAGCTTTTCGTGTAAATGATTTATTTAAGAACTTTAATAAACGCACTTCTTTTTCGCTTAAAAATCTCCATTTGCCCCTGTCTACATTTTTTTTAGTAAGGTTGGCAAACATGACTCTATCTAAATGTCGTACGTCATATCCTAAATGTTCGAATATTCTTCTTACAATTCTATTTCTTCCACTGTGTATTTCAATACCAATCACATTTCTTTCCTTGCCAACATAACTTACTGCATCTGCTGCAATAAATCCGTCCTCCAAAGTTACTCCCTCAGCAATGGCTTCCATATCCGCTTTCGTAACAGGCTTGTCTAATGTAACTTCATATATTTTTTTAATCTCGTAGGATGGATGTGTTAATTTTTGTGCTAAATCTCCATCGTTGGTCAAAATTAAAACCCCAGTTGTGTTTCGGTCTAGTCTTCCCACAGGGAACATTCTTTGGGTAGTTGCATTTTTAATAATATCCAATACTGTTTTTCTTCCTTCCGGATCATTTGCAGTACATATATAATCCTTTGGCTTATTTAATAAAATATAAACAGGCGTTACTTGCAATTGCAATACCTTCCCTTTTAATCTTACTACATCTTTGTATTGAACTTTATAACCCGGTTCTAATACGGTATCGCCATTTACCGTGATGTGTCCGCTTTTTACCAATTCTGCAGCTTCTCTTCTTCCGCAAGTGCCGGCATGTGCAATGTATTTATTCAATGGCATTTGCTCATATGGCATATCGTCACTTGCATTTACCTTGCCAATACTTGCCGTTCTTTTAGCATCGGCTTTATCCATAGCAGCTGGTGTTCTTTTGGATGCTGCTAAACGAGGTGAGCCAACTCCGGCGCCTCTTTTAATTTCACCATATTTAGCCGGCTTATCATCCACTACTTTTTTAGGAGCAGATTTTGCTCTCAATGGTATAGAATATTTTGGAGGACCTGTAACGTAATCTTTTTTAGCATAGCCACCTTTTTTATTATTGCCCACTGGTTCTACTGCAATTCCTCTAGCTATGTCTTTTTTTCTTTGACGTGCTGCTTCACCTGCCGCTCTTGAAACGGCTTTCGCTTTTTTCTTTTCTTGTCTGTATTCTTCTTTAACAGCGCTGCCTTTTTTCTTATTGGCAAATTTGTCAAAGTTGTCTGATCTCTTATTCTTCATGCACCTAATTAATTATGTTTAATCTGTTCAACTAGCCTTTATTGGCTAATTGCCCACAAGCAGCATCAATATCCTTTCCTCTACTACGTCTTACTCTTACATTTACTCTGTTCTTTTGTAAAATTTCAACAAATCGCTCAAAGCCGTCCTCATCTGGTTTATCAAACCCAAAATGATCCACTGCATTGTATTCAATGACGTTGATTAAATCCGCGGGCACTTGACGGTAAATTTTTGTTAGTTCTTCTGCATCTTTTTCAGAATCGTTAAAGTCTTTAAATAAAATATATTCAAAAGAAATTTCCGTTCCTGTCTTTTTATAAAAATAGTTTAAGGCTTCAATCAATGATTTTATATTATTACTTTCATTAATTGGCATTACTTCATTTCTTTTCTTGTCATTTGGCGCATGTAAGGATACAGCCAATTTAAATCTTACACCATCGTCACCTAGTTGTCGTATTTGTTTTACCAAACCAGCAGTAGAAACGGTAATACGTTTAGGACTCATACCCAATCCGTCCGGAGATGTAATTTTCTCTATTGCTTTTAATACATTATGATAGTTCATAAGTGGCTCACCCATGCCCATAAATACAATATTGCTTAAATGCTTTTCATGCGCCGCTTCACTTTGTTGGTTGATATAAACCACCTGATCATAAATCTCATCGAAATTTAAATTTCGCTTGCGATCCATGGTCCCAGTTGCACAAAATTTACAGCTTAAACTACAGCCAATTTGCGAGGATACACAAGCCGTTTTTCGCTCACTTGTTGGGATTAATACCCCTTCAATCATGTGTTCGTCAAAAGTGCGAAACCTTGTTTTTAAGGTGCCGTCCTCACTTTGTTGGGTAGTATCTATTTGTAAGGCCGGAAAGCTGAAGCTTTCTACCAATAATTTTCTTAGGTCTTTACTCAAATTGGTCATTTCGTCAAAGCTATGGGCATGCTTTTGCCACAACCATTCTACAATTTGCTTTACCCTAAATGGTTTTTCGCCAATTTGAGCTATAAATCGCTCAATTTCAGCTACTTCTACATGTCTAATATTAGGTCTTGTCTTCTCCATAATGCAAAGATACTTTATCCAATTTGTATCCCTTTATTTCTTTTTGTGGGCTCAAAAAAACAATCTAAATTCATTGTCTCAAAAAATCAATATGAAAAAATTAAGTTTAATGCTTGTTATAATGCTTGGAATTATGACAGCTGTGAATGCGCAAACTGCTCCTTTGAAGGATTATGTAGGTAAATACGTTTTTGCGGCAGGTAGTCCTGTGGCAGAAGTGAGTTTAACAGTTGAGCAAGATGCTTTAGTAATTAATTCAGCAATGGGTTCAACTCCATTAGAGAAAAAAGGAGTTGATACTTTTTATTTAGCTGCCTATGACGCGTTGGTGATTTTCAAAAGAACACCTGCTAAAGAAGTAGAAACACTTTCTATTAATGTTCAAGGAATGGAATTAGTAGGTACAAAAGAAGCATCGGCTACAACCACTGGAAACAAAGAAGAAGAATTTCAAAATAAAGTTTGGGCTGCAAAATTAGAAAACTAGTTTTTAGCTAGAATTCAAAATTCACTAAATCATTAAATGAAATAGTGGTTTGCTTTCCTGTTGCTAAATTTTTTATTGTGCATTCTTTTTTTGCAACTTCGTCGGTTCCAATAATTAAAATATTGGGGATTCCTTTTTTCTCAGCATATTTAAATTGCTTGTCAAATTTGCTCTTTTCAGGGTACATTTCACAAGCAATTTTTTTATCTCTTAATGCAAGCATTTGCGCGTAAGCTACTTTTGCTTCGGCTTCACCCAAATTAAAAAATAAAACCTGCGTGCCTTGCGCAATACTTTCAGGGAAAAGATTTTTTTCTTCTAATACATCGTAAATACGATCCACCCCAAAGCTAATGCCCACACCGGGTATGTTAGGTACGCCAAATAAACTAGTGAGGTCATTGTAGCGGCCACCACCACCAATACTGCCCATTTGCGCATCCATAGCCTTTACTTCAAAAATAAGTCCAGTATAATAATTTAATCCTCTCGCTAAAGTGAAATCAGCCACCAAGTGCTTGTCCATTCCAGTAGAAGCATGGTAGTCTAAAACATAATTTAATTCTTCAATACCTTTTTTGCCGTTTTCATTATCTCCTAATAACAAAGCAAGTGCATTTATTTTTTCTTCATTCGTTCCAGTTATGTTTAAATATTTTTCTACAGTTTCTTGTTGTGCTGAAGTAAAATTTTTATTGTTTAATTCCTCCTTCACTTTTTCCCAACCAATTTTATCTAATTTATCTATAGCTATGGTGAGGTCAATTAATTTATCCTCCCCTCCACAAACTTGCGCTAACCCTAATAAAACTTTTCGATTGTTAATTTTTATTTCAACAGGTAATTTTAATTTTTCAAAAGCACTAACATAAATCGCTAATAGATCCACTTCATTAATTAAGCTGTCACTACCAACCACATCTGCATCACATTGATAAAATTCACGGTATCTTCCTTTTTGTGGTCTATCGGCTCTCCATACCGGCTGAATTTGATAGCGCTTAAATGGAAAAGTTAATTGTCCATGATTCATGGCTACATATCTTGCAAATGGTATAGTTAAATCATAGCGTAAAGCACGTTCAGTGATGGCAGTATTGTTTTTTCCCTCTAGTATTTTTGCAAAGCCCTCATTAATTTGAGTGCGCTTTTGAGGGTTGTCTAATCCATTGTTTAGAATCTTAAAAATGAGTTTATCTCCTTCTTCGCCATATTTACCCATGAGCGTTTCCAAATTTTCCATACTTGGCGTTTCTAAGGGTTGAAACCCATATAGCTCAAATACTCCACGAATGGTTTGAAAAATATATTGACGTTTTTGTACCGTACTGGCATTAAAATCTCGGGTGCCCTGTGGCAAGGATGGTTTACTCATGCTGTCCAATTTGACCGTAAAGATAAATTTTTAAATTCATCCTATATAATTGATTAATTTGCCTCATAAATCATTGCAATATGTCCGATTTTAATCCTAAAAGAGCAAGATCAGAAAAAACCTATAGAATTTTTAGAAGTATCTATGACTTTACGATGGCGGCCCTTATTTTAGGCTGTGCTGTTGTTATGTTTGCAGCAAAATATTTTCATCTTGACCAAGTAATTAATTTAGACAACGAATGGCGTATCATTTTTGGCTGCATGTGTTTACTTTATGGTGGATTTAGATTGTATAGAGGCTTTCAAAGAGACTACTAAGTTTCCATTTTCAAGGATTCAATTTATTAATTTAAGATTATTTTATGCGCAAATTTTTACTTGCATCTAGCCTTTTAATTCTTTTTATTTCTTGTAGTAATAAAAAACAATATGCGCCGCAGGATACCCTTACTACTGGCAGCATTCGTATATCTGCTGAAGAATGCTTCAAGCCTATATTGGAAGAAGAAATTAAAGTTTTTAAGTCCCTAAATCCAAAGGCAAATTTCATTGTTGAATATAAGTCTGAGATTGAATGTTTAAAAGACTTTACCTCTGATAGTACTCGTATGATATTTATTACAAGAGGCTTGGATAAAAGGGAGGAGGCTTCGTTTAAAAATCAATTAGGGTATACACCTACTTTTGGCATTTTAGCATATAGTGCCATCGCAATTTTGGTACATAAGGAATCAAAAGATACATTGTTTAGTTTATCAGATTTAAAGGACAGATTAGTAGGTACAAATTCACAAACAGTGGTAATGGATGGCAATAATTTAACGGGGGTTGTGAGGTTTTTAAAAGATAGTTTAGCAAAGAATGCGCCATTTGGAAAAAATGTGGTTTCGGCAGATGGCAGCAAGGGGGTAATTGAATACATTAAAACGCATCCAGAAGCAATGGGGTTTTTAGACCTAAGTTGGATAGGAGATGGACTTGATCCGAAACAAGCCGAAGAAAGAAAATTTGTAAAAACTGCAATGTTAGAGTGTACGCTGTGTGCTGAGAAAGGTCTGTTTGCCCAACCTTCCCAATCAACCATCAGTAAAGGAGAGTACTCATTATCACTTCCAATGTATTACGCATTAAAAGAAAATGCTCCTGGTTTAGGCTCTGGATTATTAAATTATATTAGTTCGGAGAATGGGCAAAAAATCATTAATCGTGCTTCCTTGGTGCCTGTAAAGATGAATTTAAACAAGCGTAAAGTCATCTAAAATTAGAATTCTAGAATACTAACGGTTTTTAGTAATTTTCGTAAAAATTATAACTATTTCTTGCAAAAAAATTAATAATTTTAGCATTCTCAAATAGTGAGTCGGAGGTATTCTGTTTTTGAGACCTAGAACGTTATTTTAACAATAAAAAAACAAGTGATGAGAAAATTGGCTTTTTTGATGATGGGAGTTGCTTTTTTAGTAACTGGATTACAAGCTCAGGTTGCGCCCTCACCTTTAGCGCAAGGAATTAAACTATTGCATTATGAGAAAAATAAATCAGCACTTGATTTTTTCGCTGCTGAAGTAAAGAAAAATCCTACCGATCCTGAAACTATTTTCTGGTATGGTCAGGCAATTTTAGCTCAAAACTATAATGGTATTCCAACTGCGGCTTCAATTGCAGAAGCTAAAACTGTTTATCAGCAAGCTTTACAAGCTAAAGGAAATGATGCATGGCTGCTAATTGGTATGGCCCATATCCAATATTTAGAAGGTGCAGATGCCGATTTAATTAGAAATAATTTAGAATTAGCTATTACTACATCTAAAATATCAAGTGGCAAAAACAGGTCAAAGAATAATCCTGAAATTATCAATGCATTAGGTCGTGTATTTGCTGAATTGCCATTGGGCAAGGGTAACAACCAATATGCAGTTCAAAAGCTCAATGATCTCATTTCTGAATATGGCGAACAACCATTAAATCCTAATATTTACATTTATTTGGGCATTAACCATTTAAAAATAGGTGGTGATTTGTCAGGTGGGGAAGCAGTTGTTGCTTTTAAAAAGGCTGCAGAGCGTGATCCTAAAAACGCCTTCCCTTACTATAAGATTGGTAAAATTTATCAAAGCCAAAACAATAAAGAAAGCTTTGAAGAGAATTACGAGAAAGCCCTTTCTATTGACCCAGCAATGGCACCAGTGTATGTTGCTTTATATAACCACTATGCTACTTTAGATACCGCTAAAGCAAGAAAAAATTTGGACTTGTTTCTTCAATATGCCGATAAAGATCCTTCATTCGACTACTTATATGCCGATTATTTATTCCAAGTTGCTCAATATGACGCTTCCTTGGCAAAGGCCATTGAGTTAAAGAATTCAATTGGCATTGAAGCTTATCCTCGAATTGCTGTTTTATTGGCATACAACTATGACCGTAAAGGAGATTCTGCTTCTGCAAGAACTTACATTGAGCAATATATTAATACGCAGCCTGCTGATAAAATCCAATCCTTAGATTATGATTTGGCTGTTAAAGTAATTTCAAAATTTGCCGGTGCGCAAGCTACCGTGGCTTCAATTTTAGAAAGAGCCATAGCTGCAGATCCTAAAAACAAGAAAAATGCGCTTAAATTTTACAAATTAGGCTATGAAATGTTTGAAAAAGCTAATATGTATGAAGATGCTTCTAAATGGTTTGAGCGTTATGCTACCTTAAATGGCGTAAAAGACGAGTTCTACTACTTTAAAACAGCAAGCTTTGCATTAAACGCTAAAAATGGTCCAGCTGCAGACCTTGCTGCTAAGGGCTATATGGCTGCATTTCCGGACAAGCCAAGAGGATATGTTTTCAATATTAAAGCCGCTGCTTTATTAGACACTGGCGCGGTTAAAAACTTGTATTTGGAAGCATTAACCCTAAATAGTACATTTTTGTTGAAGGATATAGCCAACAACAAGCAAAAACTAATTGACAATTTCAGCCAAATGTTGATTTATTTCAATGAAGTTAAAGCGTTTGACAAAGCTGTTGAAATGTGTGATGAAATCCTAAAATTAGCCCCAGGTGATGCCAATATGCTTAAGTATAGAGAGCAATTCCAAAAAAATGCTGATATTCTTAAAGGCATTAAAAAAGTAGCAGATAAGCCAGCTACCGACAAACCAACTGGCGATAAATCAGCTCCTACTAAAGAGCCAGCTAAGCCACCTAAAACCAACTAGTTTCGCGATGTAAAATATTTATAAAAAAACTCCCCATTTATGGGGAGTTTTTCGTGCTAGGTGCTATCCTTTGTGTATTTTTGCGGCACCAAAAACAATTGTATGAATTCGATGCAATTAATGCTCTCTGCAAACGAAACAAATAATGCCGCTAATTACCTGCCCATTGCACTACAATTGCTATTTGCAGCAGGCTTTGTTGCGTTCATGATTTTACTATCAAGCTTGCTTGGACCTAAGCGTAAAACAGACGACAAATTAGCCACATTTACAAGTGGTATTCCTACGCATGGTGATGCAAGATCTCCTATGGCGATTAAGTATTTTTTAATTGCTATTTTATTTGTTCTGTTTGATGTAGAAGTAATTTTCTTTTATCCCTATGCTGTAAACTTTAAAAGTTTAGGTTGGGCTGGTTTAGGAGAAGTAATATTATTTGTTGCGTTTTTCTTAGTAGGGTTCATATACATTATTAAGAAAGGTGCGTTAAAGTGGGAAGATTAATTATTTAAAAAATTCAAAGCATAATATATGCGTCCAGTAAGATTTAACATTCATCCAAAGGAAGCCGAAATAGCAGATGCAATTTCAATGGCACCAGCTCCAGATGGAATTGGAGGAGAAGGTTTTTTTGCAACACAATTAAGTTCGGTGGTTGGGTTAGCGCGTAAAAATTCTTTATGGCCTCTGCCTTTTGCAACCTCATGTTGTGGCATTGAATTCATGGCAACAATGGCCTCGCATTATGACTTATCGCGTTTTGGATCGGAGCGTGTTGGATTTTCACCCCGTCAGTGTGATTTATTAATGGTGATGGGAACCATTGCAAAAAAAATGGCACCTGTATTAAGACAAGTGTATTTGCAAATGGCAGAGCCACGTTGGGTTATAGCGGTTGGTGCTTGTGCATCGAGTGGTGGAATTTTTGATACTTATAGCGTATTACAAGGAATAGACCAAGTGATTCCTGTGGACGTTTATGTTCCAGGATGTCCTCCAAGACCAGAAGCGATTATTGACGGGTTTATGAAAATTCAAGATTTGGTGGGACAAGAGAGTATTCGTCGTCGTAATAGTGAACAATATAAGGCCTTGTTAAACAGCTATGGCATTCAATAAATTTTAACCCTCTATTTTTAACAACATGGCTTTATCTAATAATACAATAGAAGAAAAATTGGTGGAGAAATTTGGAGATCAAGTTTCTGCTTTTTCTACTGCCTCTGGTATTTTATCATTTGAATCACCTGCACCTATAAATTTAAAAGTGATTCAATTTTTATATGACGAATTGGGTTTTACATTCTTAACAGATTTATGTGGCGTAAATTATCCCGACCAAAAAGGAGCGGAGATAGTAGTTGTTTATCATTTACACAATTTTATTGAGAACGTTCGTATTCGCTTTTCAGTTGCCGTGCCAGTTGAAAAACCCGATGTTTTTACTGCCAGTAAATTATTTGAAAGTGCGAATTGGATGGAAAGAGAAACCTATGATTTTTTCGGCGTTAATTTTATTGGCCATGCTAATTTAAAACGCATTTTAAATGTGGATGAAATGGATTATTTCCCATTGAGAAAAGAATTTCCATTGGAGGATCAAACACGTATCGACAAAGACGATGAAATGTTTGGAAGAGGGTAATATTAAAATAAAAAAAGAAACTGCAACATTAATATATGGAAGCACATCAAAATATAGATTTACCGCAAGGTTCCATTGAGAAAAAAACCACTACTTTAAACCTAGGTCCTACTCACCCTGCTACGCATGGTGTATTTCAAAATATTATGGAAATAGATGGAGAGCGTGTGGTGTCTACCGAGCAATCGGTTGGGTTTATTCACCGTGCTTTTGAAAAATTAGCAGAGCGTAGAAATTTATATCAAATTACACCCATTACGGATCGCTTGAATTATTGTAGCAGTCCAATTAATAATATGGGTTGGCATATTACATGCGAAAGATTTTTAAACGTAGAAACGCCAAAACGTGTTGATTATTTACGTGTTATTATTATGGAGTTGGCCCGTATTTCGGATCATTTAATTTGTAATTCAATTGTGGGAGTGGATACAGGTGCTTACACAGGATTTTTATATGTGATGCAATACCGTGAATTGATTTATGAAATATATGAGGAAGTGTGCGGCTCTCGTCTTACAACAAATATTGGTCGTATAGGTGGTTTTGAAAGAAACTTCTCAAATACAGCTTTTGTAAAATTGGAAAAATTCTTAAATGAATATCCAAAGGTTTTAAAAGAGTTCGAAAACTTATTTACTCGCAATAGAATTTTCATGGAACGTACACAAGGCACTGGTGGAATTAGTGCTGCGCGCGCGATGAATTATGGATTTACTGGACCTAATTTAAGAGCAGCCGGTGTAGACTATGATGTACGTGTTGCAAATCCTTACAGCAGCTATCAAGATTTTGATTTTACTGTACCGATAGGATCAACAGGCGACAACTATGATCGATTCCTAGTGCGTAACGCAGAAATGTGGCAAAGTATTTCAATTATCAAACAAGCGTACGAGAAAGTACAATCTTTTAAAGGCGCTGATGCCGAAATTTTCCATGCCGATGTGCCAGCATATTATTTGCCAAAGAAAGAAGATGTGTATAATAACATGGAAGCTTTAATATGGCATTTCAAAATAATTATGGGTGAAGTTGATTTACCAAAAGGTCAAATATATAGTGCGGTGGAAGGTGGTAATGGTGAGTTAGGATTTTATTTAGTAAGTGATGGTGGACGTACTCCATTCCGTTTACATTTCCGTCGCCCATGTTTCATCTACTATCAAGCTTATCCAGAGTTAATTACAGGCGGCATGTTAAGTGATGCGGTAGTTACAATGAGTAGTTTGAATTTGATTGCAGGTGAGTTAGATGCGTAATAAAATTTGAAAAAAGAAAGTTTATAATATGGCTACTATTTTTAATGATACACAAATGACCGAGTTTAAGCGCTTGGTAGCAAGGTATCCGGAAGGGAAACAAAAAAGTGCATTGCTTCCTGCATTGCATTTGGCACAGGACAGTTTTGGCGGCTGGTTATCTACCGAAGCTTTAGATTATGTTGCTAGTTTATTACAAATTGAACCCATCGAAGTATATGAAGTGGCCACTTTTTACAGTATGTATAATTTAAAGCCCGTTGGCAAATTTGTATTCGAGGTTTGTCAAACAGGTCCATGTATGGTAAGTGGTTCAGATAATATCATTGACTATATTAAAAAGACATTGGATATTAAGCCAGGTGAAACAACAAAAGATGGCATGTTTACTTTAAAATTAGTGGAGTGCTTAGGTGCTTGTGGATATGCACCAATGATGCAAGTTGGTAAAATATATAAAGAGCATTTGACAAAAGAAAAAGTAGATAGCATTATTGCTGAGTATAGAGCACAAGCAGCTAACAATTAATAAAGACCTTCATTAAACATATTAAAATGGGCGTAAAATTATTATTAGATAAAGCAAATGTACCGGGGATTAGAACCTATGAAGTATATCGTCGCGAAGGTGGATACAAAGCGGTAGAAAAAGCTTTAAAGGAAATGAGCACAGATGCTATTGTGGAAGAGGTAAAGAAGAGTGGATTAAGAGGTAGAGGTGGTGCAGGTTTTCCTACAGGTATGAAATGGAGTTTTATTGCAAAACCTGAGGGCGTGCCTCGTCACTTGGTATGTAATGCTGATGAATCTGAACCAGGAACATTCAAGGACAGATATTTAATGGAGTTTATTCCTCATTTATTAATTGAAGGATTAATCGTATCAAGCTATGCTTTGGGTTCCAACGATACATACATTTATATCAGAGGCGAGTATGCTTGGATCACTGATATTTTAGAAGAAGCGATTGAAGAAGCAAAAGCTGCGGGTTGGTTAGGAAAAAATATTTTAGGAACAGGATTTGATTGCAACATTCACGTTCAACGTGGTGGTGGTGCTTATATATGCGGTGAAGAAACTGCTTTAATTGAATCCTTGGAAGGTAAGAGAGGCAATCCAAGAATCAAACCTCCTTTCCCTGCGATCCAAGGTTTATGGATGCGTCCAACAGTGGTTAATAATGTTGAAACCTTAGCAGCAGTAGTTCCAATAATCAATATGGGTGGAGATGAGTATGCAAAAATTGGTGTTGGAAAATCTACAGGTACCAAATTAATTTCAGCATGTGGTAATATAAATAAACCAGGTGTATATGAAATTGATATGACCATTACGGTAGAAGAATTTATTTATAGCGATGAATACTGTGGAGGGATTAAAGACGGAAAAAAATTAAAGGCATGTATTCCTGGAGGATCATCAGTGCCTATTTTGCCAGCTAACTTATTATTAACTACTGCAAAAGGGGAACCACGTTATATGAACTATGAAAGTTTAAGTGATGGTGGTTTTGCAACAGGTTCTATGTTGGGTTCTGGTGGTTTTATTGTTTTAGACGAGGATCAATGTATTGTTAAAAACACTTACACATTAGCAAGATTTTATCGTCATGAAAGTTGTGGTCAATGTTCACCTTGTAGAGAAGGAACAGGATGGATGGAAAAGATTTTACACAAGATTGAAACAGGAAAAGGAGAGATGAGCGACATTGATTTACTATGGGATATTCAAAGAAAAATTGAGGGTAATACCATTTGTCCATTAGGTGATGCGGCTTCTTGGCCGGTTGCCGCAGCAATTCGTCATTTCCGTGACGAGTTTGAGTGGCATGTAAAAAATCCTGAATTATCACAAACAAGCAATTTTGGTTTACAACACTATGCAGATCCAATTCATGTACCTGCATAACATAGAAAGATAAACTATGAGCGAACAAACATTATTTAAAGTAACCGTAGACGGCATCACAATTGAGGTTCCGTCTGGCACCACTATTTTACAAGCTGCACGTCACATTGGTGGCGAAGTTGCCCCTCCTGCAATGTGTTATTATAGTAAGTTGAAAGGAAGTGGAGGTAAGTGTCGTACCTGTTTAGTAGAAGTATCCAAAGGTTCTGAAAAAGATCCAAGACCTATGCCCAAATTGGTTGCTTCATGTCGTACCACTGTGATGGATGGAATGGAAGTAAAAAATATTACAAGTGAAAAAGTAATTGACGCGCGCGCGGGTGTGGTAGAATTTTTATTATTAAATCACCCATTAGACTGTCCTATTTGTGATCAAGCGGGCGAATGTCATTTGCAAGATTTAAGTTTTGATCACGGCAAATCAAAAACAAGATTTGAATTTCAAAAGAGAACTTTCAAAAAGCATGATTTAGGTAAAAATATTCAACTGCACATGACGCGTTGTATATTATGTTATCGTTGCGTGTTCACTGCCGATCAATTAACCAATAAGCGTGTGCATGGAATATTAGACAGAGGAGATCACGCAGAAATTGCAACACATATAGAAAAGAGCTTAGACAATGAATTTATTGGCAACGTAATTGACGTTTGTCCTGTAGGTGCATTAACCGATAAAACATTCCGATTTAAAAATCGTGTTTGGTTTTTAAAGCCAATGGATGCGCACCGTGATTGTCCAACTTGTTCAGGCCGTGTAACATTATGGAATAGAGGCGATGAAGTTTATAGAGTAACAGCACGTAAAGATGAATGGGGTGAAATTGAAGATACGCCAGATGGTAAACATGGATGGATTTGTAATACTTGTCGTTTTGATAAAAAAGAGGCTAGTGATTGGGTAATTGAAGGTCCACGTGCAATTAGCCGCGCTTCCGTAATTTCTCAAGGCCATTATGCAGGTAATGTGGGTATGACAAAACCAAATGAAACATTTTTAGCTGTCAATGGCGGAAGAGCACCACATTTATTGATGGATATTCATGATGAGAGTGAAGTGAATAAGCCTACGGTTCATTTAGGTAAAATTCAAGGTCCTTCTCATGGAGATACTTTTGAAAATTAAAATTAATAAAGCACCATCTACTAGCAAATACAACTTATATCTACAAATAATTATAGCATGACTATTCTTTCACTTGACTTAGCCTTTCTTATCGAAAAATTAATAATGATTGCCATTATTGTTTTAGCTAGTTTAGGCATTGCTTTATATACCACTTTTGCTGAGCGTAAAGTGGCAGCTATTTTACAAGATCGTCCTGGTCCGAGTCGTGCTGGTCCTTTTGGATTATTGCAACCTTTAGCAGATGGATTAAAATTAATCATGAAGGAGGAAATTATTCCCAATGCGGCCAATAAGTGGTTATTTATTTTAGGCCCAGGTTTAGCGATGACAGCTAGTTTAATGACATGTGCGGTTATTCCATGGGGAAGTGCTATTGATATTTTTGGACGTCACATTGAATTGCAAATTGCAGATGTAAATATTGGAATCCTCTATGTATTTGCAGTGGTGAGTATGGGTGTATACGGAATCATGATTGGTGGTTGGGCTTCTAATAATAAGTTTTCATTAATGTCTGCTTTGCGCGCTGCATCACAAGCAATTAGTTATGAATTAGCAATGGGATTGGCATTAATTGCTTTATTAATGACAACGGGCTCATTGAGTTTAAAAACAATTGTGGAGCAACAAGTGCAAGGAAACTGGTGGAATATTGTTTATCAGCCATTAGGTTTTTTAATTTTCTTTATTACAGCAATGGCAGAATGTAATAGAACACCGTTTGATTTACCAGAAGCAGAGAATGAATTAAACTTTGGATACCATCAGGAATATTCTTCCATGAAATTGGGATTTTATTTGTTCGCCGAATACATTAATATGATTATGAGTAGTGCCATTATGGCTTCGATGTATTTTGGTGGCTACGACTTGCCGTTCTTTAATGAAGCAACTGTGGCTCCTAATATAGCAGCTATGATTGGTGTGGGTACTTTATTAATTAAGATTGTATTATTTATATTCTTATTTATGTGGATTCGTTGGACAATTCCACGTTTCCGTTACGATCAATTAATGGGATTGGGTTGGAAGACTTTAATTCCTCTGGCATTATTTAATATGTTATTAACGGGTGCCGTAATTCTCGCAAAACTATAATATTAAAAAAAAAGATTTTTAAATACCATGCAAGCATTAACCAACAAAGCACAAGCTGTAAGCCGAAAACCGATGACGTTTTGGGAGCGTTTGTATTTGATTAATATTATCAAGGGCATGATGATTACATTTAGTCACATGTTTAAGAAGCAACCTACTATTCGTTATCCCGAAGAGAAGCGTGAATTTAGTCCTGTATTTAGAGGTTTACACGTTTTAAACAGAGACGAAGAAGGCCGTGAGCGTTGCACTGCTTGTGGATTGTGTGCTGTGGCTTGCCCTGCAGAAGCCATTACGATGGAAGCGGCAGAGAGACAAGATGGAGAAGAAAATAAATACCGAGAAGAAAAGTATGCAGCAAAATATGAGATTAATATGTTGCGTTGTATTTTCTGCGGCTTGTGCGAAGATGCTTGTCCTAAAGATGCTATTTATTTAAGTGAAACTTTTGCACCAGCAAATTATACGCGTAAAGGTTTTATTTATGGGAAATCAGATTTATTAATTCCAAATCCAAAGACAGAAGCAGCTGCTTTTGCGGAGGCTAAAGGAGTAGAAGCTTAATTGATTATGAATACATTAGAAATTTTATTTTACGCATTATCGGCATTTGCCATTGTGAGTGCTGTAATGGTATTGGTAAGCAAGAATCCCATTCATAGTGTATTGTGGTTAATATTGGTGTTCTTCGCCATTTCGGGCCACTACATATTATTAAATGCTCAATTCTTGGCCATTGTAAACATTATTGTTTATGCCGGAGCCATAATGGTATTGTTCCTATTTGTAATCATGTTAATGAATGTTAAGTCAGACAAAGAACCACAGAAAAAAATGATCATTAAATTTATTGGGGTCTTTTCGGGCGGAAGTTTATTAACGCTTTTAATAGCCTTGGTAAAACAAACTACACAGCTTGAAGGAAAGCAGGTTTTAATGAAAGAAGGAACCATTGGTTTAATACATCCACTAGGTAAGGCTTTATTTAATGACTATGTTTTGCCATTTGAAATTAGTAGCGTACTATTTTTAAGTGCCATGGTGGGCGCTGTAATCATTGGAAAAAAATAATAACAAAAAGAAATTAAAAACTCATAAAAAATCTTGGTATGCCAATTCAATATTATATCTTCTTTTGTTTAACATTATTTAGCATTGGTGTGGTGGGGGTGCTTACAAGACGCAATGCAATCATTGTTTTTATGTGTATTGAATTAATGTTAAATGCTGTAAACCTTTTATTGGTTGCATTTTCAAAAATGCATAATGGTACTGCTTTGCAATTAATGCCTGGCAGCACTGCCGGCATTGACGCTCAAATTTTTGTATTTTTTATAATGGTAGTGGCTGCTGCAGAAGTAAGTGTTGGACTGGCAATTATAGTAATGATGTACAGAAATACACATTCGGTTGATATCAATTTCTTAAATAGATTAAAGAATTAATTCATTTCGCATGAAACTAATAATAGGATTTATAGTATTATGGCCACTCATTGGATTTTTATTCAACGGGTTGGGACGTAACATTTGGAACAAGAAAGTAATTGCATATAAAGCAACTGGCTATATAGTAATGTCTTTTATTTTTAGCATCCTTACATTTTTAAATGTACAATCTAAAGGTGCTATTACAGTACATTACTTTGATTTCATTAATACTGCAGGATTTAAAATTCCTTTTGACTTGAAAGTGGATGCGCTTTCAAGCTTGTTTTTATTAGTCATTACAGGTGTTGGATCTTTAATTCATCTATATTCTACAGCGTATATGAAGGACGAAGAAGCACCTCATTACGCACGTTACTTTGCCTATTTAAATTTATTCGTATTTAGCATGTTGTTGTTAGTGTTAGGCGACAACTATGTAATTATGTTCATTGGTTGGGAAGGCGTAGGACTTTGTTCATATTTATTAATTGGTTATTGGTTTACCAATGCGACTTATAATTATGCAGCAAAGAAAGCCTTTATCATGAATCGTATTGGCGACCTTGGGTTTTTATTAGCCATTTTCTGGTTAATTGTTAAACTTGGAACTGTAAGTTATGGTAGTGTTTTAACAGCAGAGAGTTTGGCTAAATTGTCTACTACCGACATCACGGCAATTACCTTGTTATTATTTGTTGGTGCAATGGGTAAGAGTGCTCAAATACCATTATATACATGGCTTCCCGATGCGATGGCTGGCCCAACACCCGTTTCAGCATTGATCCACGCTGCCACCATGGTTACGGCAGGCATTTATATGATTACGCGTTCTAATATTTTATTTAGCGCGAGTGAATTAACGCAACATGTTGTTGCCATTGTGGGTATAAGTACTGCATTGCTTGCAGCAACTATTGCAATAAAACAAAATGACATTAAAAAAGTATTGGCATACTCTACGGTAAGTCAACTAGGATATATGTTTTTAGGTTTAGGAGTAGGTGCATATTCCGGTGCTGTTTTTCATGTTATAACGCATGCCTTTTTTAAAGCTTTATTATTCTTAGGAGCTGGTTCGGTTATACATGCTATGCATCATGAGCAAGATATTCGTAAAATGGGCGGATTAAAATCCAAACTACCTATTACGCATATTACTTTCTTAATTGGTTGTATTGCCATTGCTGGTGTGCCTCCGTTTAGTGGCTTCTTTTCTAAAGATGAAATATTAGCTGCTGCCTTTGCAAAAAATCCAATCTATTGGGGTTTAGGGGTAATAGGAGCGGCAATGACTGCTTTTTATATGTTCCGCTTATATGCAACTACTTTCTTAGGACAGTTTAGAGGCACAGATGAACAAGCACATCACTTACATGAAAGTCCAAGCGCAATGACATTGCCATTAATTTTACTAGCTGTTGCGAGTGCCATTGCGGGTGCCATTGGTATCCCAGCATTAATGGGTGGAAATCATTGGTTGTCACATCAATTAGTTCCTATTATTGGTGAAACGAAAGAAGTGGCTTTGTCACATTCAACAGAATGGGCATTAATGGGTGCTTCGGTAGGCATTGCTATTAGTACATTATTAATTGCAATTAACCGTTACAAGCGTCAAGCAGACGAAGTGCCGCAAACTGCATTGGGTAAATTCTTATACAACAAATGGTATGTTGATGAATTGTACAATGCTGTCATTGTTCAACCACTCAATAGATTCGCAGGATTCTTAAAAGAGGTTATTGAAAAAAATATAATTGATGGTGCGGTGAATGGCACAGGTAAAATTGTACAATATAGTGCTCGAAAAATAAGATTGGTACAAAATGGTCAGGTTGGTTATTATATCTTATTTATTGTTTTGGGTATCATAGTACTTTTTTTGTGTTGGTTCAATGATATTACCATCACCCGATTCTTTACTAATTTGATTAAATAAATTTATAGCAACAATGTTATTACTTTCAACTTTATGTATTCCGTTTATCGCAGCCATTATCTTGCTGTTTGTTAAACATAATGAAAAGGCAAATTACGTTGCTATTGCAAGTAGCGGTGTAACTATGGCGCTTGCATTTAATATAGCATATAACGGTGCAGCGAATTTTGATGCAGATTGGATTTTAAGTATTAATGCAAGATTTGTATTATCGGTTGATGGCTTAGCTAAAATTTTAGTTTTATTAACTGGCATTAGCTTTCCAGCTATTTTAATTGCTACCTCAAAAAATGAGATAAAAAATAGAAATCAATTTTTGTCATTAATGTTATTTACCCAAACAGGTTTATTGGGTGTATTTTTAGCAGGAGATGCTTTATTGTTTTATTTCTTTTGGGAACTGGCTTTAATACCTGTTTATTTTTTATGTTCTATTTGGGGTGGAGAAAAACGTATTGCAATAACATTTAAATTTTTCATTTATACCTTCCTAGGTTCCTTGTTTATGCTAATAGGTATCATATTAGTATATTCAAATACACCCGATCATAGTTTTTTGATTGAATCATTTAAGCACGCTAGTTTAACCAATGGTCAACAATTGGCTGCCTTTGCTCTTTTCTTTACAGCCTTTGCAATTAAAATGCCTATTTTCCCTTTACATACTTGGCAACCGGATGCTTATGAACAGTCACCTACTGCGGTTACAATGGTATTAAGTGCAGTAATGGTAAAAATGGGTTTATATGGAGTTATTAGATGGCTAATGCCATTGTTTCCTGCTGCATTTGCAAGTCACGAAAAATTCGTTGTCGTTCTTTCTTTGATAGGCGTGATATATGCATCATTTATTGCCATTCGTCAGGACGATGTAAAAAGATTAATTGCTTATTCTTCCATAGCGCATATTGGTTTAATGAGTGCGGCTATATTTACTAACACTACAGTTGGAATGCAAGGTGTTTTCATTCAATTATTTTCACATGGTATTAATGTTTTAGGACTTTGGATTATAGCAGATGTAATTGAGCAACAAACAGGCACTAGATCAATGAATACTTTGGGAGGTCTTGCTAAAAAGCAACCTACCTTAGCAATTTTATTGGTTGGATTTGCTTTTGCTAATATAGCATTGCCTTTAACCAATGCATTTGTGGGAGAGTTTTTAATGTTTAATGCAATTTTCCAATTCAATCCTTGGATGG
Source organism: Bacteroidota bacterium (assembly GCA_037975805.1). Taxonomy (GTDB): domain Bacteria; phylum Bacteroidota; class Bacteroidia; order Chitinophagales; family Chitinophagaceae; genus Sediminibacterium. The sequence continues at coordinate 22,158 of JBANFX010000025.1, forward strand.
CTGCTTTTGCAGGTGTGAGTGTAGTATTGGCTGCTATTTATACTTTAAACATGGTTCAAAAGGTAGCATATGGTAATGTAAGTGATGCTACTAATTTAATGCAAGCACCCAATAAAAGTGCACAGTTTGTATTAATTGTTTTATTGAGTATTGTTTTTGTAACTGGAGTATATCCTCAAGTGTTATTTAATATCACATCGGATACCTTACAACAATTGTTTGTCAAATAATTAAATGAATTAGTAATGAATGCTATAATTGTATCTACTTTATTGGGGGTTATCATGATGTTTGTTTCTTGGGGAACAAGCAGTCAAAAATTGCAAAGAAACATTGGCTTAGTGGGCATGCTCATTTTAATTGCAGCAAATGTTGCACAATTAAATGGATGGTTGTCTGTTAATTTTGATACCAAAGGAATGTTGGCATTTAATCCCATTGGTTTATTTGTAAACACAATTTTATTTTTAATCACATTTATATATTTGTGGATTAATGGAGAAGAGTTAGATAAAATAGGCAAGCATACAGCCGATTATTATGCCATTTTCTTTTTCATTTTGTGTGGTGTTAGCATTCTAACCTCATTTAATAACTTATTAATGTTATTTATTGGTATCGAAATTTTATCTATACCATTGTATATTTTAACGGGTGCCGACAAAAAGAATTTATTTAGCAATGAAGCCTCTTTAAAATATTTTTTAATGGGCTCATTTTCTACTGGCATTTTATTATTAGGCATTGCATTTATATATGGCGCTACAGGAAGTTTTCATTTAACGATGCCAGTGTTAAATCCTGTAAATAAAATGCCGGTTCAGCATTTCTTGATGTCTGCAGGTTTATTGTTATTGTTTGTCTCCATGAACTTTAAAGTATCGGCTGCTCCTTTTCATTTTTGGACCCCCGATGTGTATGATGGAGCTCCAACCGTGTTTACCCCATTTATGGCAACAGTGGTAAAAGCGGCTGGATTTGTTGCCTTTATTAAAGTTTTTGAAGTGCAAAGAATTGCCATTGGATATACAACATGGATCATTATTTTGCCTTTTGTAATCATATCAACCTTATTAGTAGGAAATATAACCGCGGTGTTTCAACGTAGCGTAAAAAGAATGTTAGCCTATTCTAGTATCGCGCAAGCAGGTTTTATGTTATTTGCTTTATACGGGAATTCTATATTCAACAATGAAGCACTTATTTTATACATCGTTGCTTATTCTTTAGCCACCATTGGTGTCTTTGCTGTTTTAATTAAAATGAAAGATTATAGTATTGAATCTTTTAATGGACTTGCAAAACAATATCCTGTATTGGCTTTCCTTACTACCTTATTTTTATTTTCATTGGCAGGTATTCCGTTAACTGCTGGATTTTTTGCCAAGTATTATATGTTAAATGCAATATTCACTGCGGGTGCAGGCATATGGTTATTAATTATAGCTATCTTATTTGCTGCGGTGAGTGTTTACTATTATTTTAAAGTAGTGCAAGCAATGTATTTTGTAGATGGAACACCGGCAATTCATTCTATCGAAAAAAATTATGAACGAAAGCTATGGGTAATAGCAATCATCTTATTGGTGCTTGGTGTATTTCCCGGTTTATTGTTCAATTATCTATACTTTTAGCCGTTCTTCAAATACTATCGCCTTCAAGGCACTATTTGTTTAATCTGCCCTACCTTTAGGCTTATAAACACCAAATAATGACTATTCAGGATTCATTTGTATTGGCATGGAGAACAGTAAAGGGCAATAAATTAAGAACCGGCATTACGGTTGCCATTATTGCATTTGGTATCATGGCCTTGATTGGAATTATTACTGCTATTTCTGCAATGAATCAAAGTTTAAAGGAAAACTTTTCATTTATGGGCGCCAATGCCTTTAGCGTGCGCTATAAGGAATTAAATGCCCGAATGGGAGGCCCTAATGAAGGTGACGATTTTGAGAAAACAAAAAAGGGTCAAAAAGAAAAAAAATCAAACTTAGGCAAGCCCATTAGAATTGAAGAAGCAACTTATTTTAAAGAGCATTATGGTTTTTCACGCGCGATGGTTAGTATTTCAAGAAGAGGAAGTGGAAATAATGAGCTACATTATAAAGACAAAAAAACAAATCCTCAAGTAAGTTTAATGGGTGGGGATGAAAACTTTTTGGCAGTAAATGGGTACTCTTTATCTACTGGACGTAATTTAAATAATGTAGATATTGAATCGGGTCGTAATGTTTGTATGATAGGAAGGAATGTTGCAGAAAAATTATTCCCCAGTAAGCCTGAATCTTGTGTAGATAAAATCATATTAATACAAAGCAAGCCATACCGTATCATTGGATTATTAAAATCAAAAGGTTCTAGTGCGATGTTGCGTCAGGACGATATTGCAATTACATCTATTAAAAATGTAAGACAATACGAAAATGCCAATCCTTCTTATTCTATAGGTGTCATGGTTAATAATGTAACAGAGTTGGACCCTGCCATTGGAGAGACCATTGAGCAAATGAGAAAAGCAAGAAGGTTAATACCAACAGAAGCAGACAACTTTGTGATTGATAAAAGTGACAAATTCGCTGAAATGTTTATTGGCTTTTTAGCGGGAATAAGTGGGGCAGCGGGTGCGATTGGTATGATTACATTAATTGGTGCTGCCATTGGACTTATGAATATTATGTTGGTGGCAGTGAGTGAAAGAACAAGAGAAGTAGGTTTGATTAAAGCTATTGGAGGAAAGAAAAAAGATGTTCGTCGTCAGTTTTTATTTGAAAGTGTTTGCATTAGTTTATTAGGTGCATTTTTTGGTATTATATTGGGCGTTGGCGTAGGAAATTTATTCAGCTTAATTTTAGGCACTGGTTTTGTAGTGCCTTGGTTCTGGGTAATTACAGGTATTGTAATTTGCTCTATAGTTGGTTTGGCTGCAGGCATTTACCCAGCTATGAAAGCCGCATCATTGAATCCGATTAACGCCTTGCGGTATGAATAGACTTTATTCATACAATTAGAAATTAATACATACAGCCTCTCTATCTTAAAACGCTGTAGCTGTATTCATTTTTAATCCCATTCAATTTCAGGTTAAGCCAGTAAAGCAAAAGGCCCGCATTGCGGGCCTTTTGCTTAGAACTTTGTAATAAATTACTTAGGGTCTAAAATATGCTTGATGCGATCTTGTAAATCATCAAAGTGGTTTACAGTGTTTGCGTCAGTAAAGCTTCCTTTACTTGCTTGTATGCTACTCGCTAATTTTTTCAATTGCGCTTTGGCTTCAGAAACAACATCGGTATTTTCAACATCTACAGATGGTAACCCCATTCTGCCCATTGCGGATGCAGCTGCTGCAGCATTTGCATCAGGATGAATAATGTCTTCTAATTGTGCTACGTATGCTTTTTGCAAGTTACGACGGTAAACATCGGTAGCTTGTTTAGATGATAATTCAGCAAAGATGCCTTTGCGAGTATCTTCCATCATGTCATGTAAAGAATAAGTTGCGTTGCCATATCTTGTAGCGCTAGTTGTTAAACGATACAGACGGTCTTTATTCAATAAACTTCTCAAAACATTTGTTTGAATACTTTGTAAACGTTCATTGGCAACTGGATTAGATATTTTATTTAAAATATTATTATCTAACAACCATTTAGGTGTTGCAAACAATTGGGTTTGTAGGAAATTCATTGCAGCCTTTTGTGTTGCAACTGGAGTTGGCGTGTATACGTCACCCACTTCTTCGATGCTTTTAAATGTTTCATTTACCCCGCCAATATTTTTTACAACATGCCCCATGTATCTGTTAAACTGAGTTGCTAATTGACCATACATGTCATTAAGGTTTTCATAACGATCGCCTTCTTCTTTAGTCCACTCTGGTAAATTTTTAATGATTACTTGCAAATTTTTAATACCGTACTCACTTGCTTTCACCGCGTTATCACTTAAGTCCTCAGACTGAGCGCGTGGATCGGCATTATAACCTTCGCCACCAAACCAAACTCTATCTGATTTACTTAAAGCATCTACTATCCATTTGTTGTTGATTTTTTTATCTGCTTCATCGCCAACACCAGTGTAGGTATAACCCCATTTAATAGCCCACTTGTCATAATCACCAATACGCGGGAATAAGCCAGATTGGCTAATATTATCTTCTGGTTGTGCTACATAGTTGAAACGAGCATAGTCCATAATAGATGCAGTATGTCCATTCGCTTCTACCCATTGCTTATCTCTTAATTTTTCAACAGGAGTTTTGCTACTGCTACCCATATTATGTCTTAAACCCAATGTGTGTCCTACTTCGTGAGATGAAACAAAACGAATTAAATTTCCCATTAATTCATCATCGAATTTCATTTTTCTGGCTGCAGGATCTACCGCTGCTGTTTGAATCATGTACCAATCGTGTACTAAATTCATAACATTATGGTACCACCCAATATGGCTTTCTAAAATTTCACCACTTCTTGGATCGTGTACTTGAGGACCATATGCATTTTCGATATCTGATGCGAAATAACGAATCACTGAAAAACGAGCATCTTCCAAACTCATCGTGCTATCATTTGGCCATTCTTTACCTTGAATCGCATTCTTCCAACCAGCTTGTTCAAATGCTTTGTTCCAATCATTCACCCCAGCGATTAAGTAAGGCACCCATTTTTTGGGCGTAGCAGGATCTATATAATATACAATAGGTTTGATGGGTTCAACCAACTCGCCACGCTTGTATTTTTCTAAATCTGCCGGCTTTGGCTCTAATCTGTATCTAACGGCAAACACTTGGTTGTCAACTTTATGTTGATCATCAGAATATTGAACAAAGTTATCTGCGAAATAACCAACTCTAGAATCAAATAAACGAGTATTCATAGGCACTTTAGGCAGTAATCTTATAGAAGTATTAAGCTCTAAAGTAACAGCACCTGCATTCATTGCGGCTGGGATTACCGCACTGCTTCCACCGCCGCCCATTGGACTACCTGGTGTTGGCGCACTCGCATTGAAGGTTTTTACGGTTCTAATTTCCAAATTGATTGGGTAAGTCTTGATACTTTCAATGTAAGATCTATCAGCAGCCAATCCCATTAGGTTGAACATTCTTTTTGCACTTGGATTTAAGCTAACTGCTTGATTATCACCCTTAAAAAACTCGGTCACGTCAATTACAGAAGAGCTAGAATCTTTCCCGAATGCTTTAATGTCAAATGAAGCTGCAATTGGGTCTAAATAAGAATTTTTAACTGCTTTAGCAATGGTTTGAGTTGAATCCGCCTTGCTAATTAAGGTCACTACACGCATGAAAATACGTTGATTAGGTCCTTTTTCGAATAGTAAACTTTGCTCGTTTACCTCCTCACCACCATACTTCCTTGCACCACCTGCCACCTTACTAAAACGGGTTACAGCAAGCAATTCTCTGCCTAAAAGGCTATCTGGGATTTCAAAGTAGTATTTATCTTCTAAAAAGTGTACGGAAAACACACCCTTCTGACTAACTGCTTTTTTGGTAATTACCTCTCCAAAAGCCTTAGGTCCGGCTTTGGCTGGCATGTCTTTTTTGACACCTGCAGTGTCAGGTCGCTGTGCGTTTGAGCTAATTGTCAAAACGACACAAAGACTAGTAAAAATTAGGATTTTTTTCATAGTTGTTATTAATTAAAAATTTGAAACGAGTCATAAATATATCAATTTCCATGAACAGTAGTTAGCTGAATTAAATTTTTATAAAAAAATGCTTCGAAATTTGTTTCAACCAATAAATTACTTATTTTGTAACCCCTTAGAAACTAGTGCGTAGAGATTCGTGTGATTTCTAAACTCATAGTGTAAAGGACAAAACTTTTATAAATTTTTATTTTAAACCAAAAATCAATTGAATCATGGCTGATTTAACTAAACCAACTGCAACTGCAACCGCTGCTAAAAAACCAGCAGCACAGCCTAACAAAGGCGGTAACTTGATTGCAACTTTAGCTCCTATTGCTTGTATCGTAGCAGGCTATGTTATCTGGCGTTTTGTGTTAGGTAATGCATCAAATTTCTCTAACCCTGACACTTCTGGTGCATGGTTCTGGCCTTCTCATAAAGGTCCAAAAGGTACTTTTACCAAAATGTATGAAGGTGGTATTATCGTGCCTATTTTGATTGGTAGCTTATTAGTAGTATTAACTTTCGTAATTGAAAGATTATTAACTGTTGCTAAAGCAGCAGGTACTGGTAGCAATACAGAGTTTATCCGTAAAGTACAATTCCATTTAGCAAACAAAGAAGTTGATAAGGCAATTGCTGAGTGTGACAAGCAAAAAGGTTCTGTAGGTAATGTAATGAAGTCTGGCTTGAAAAAGTACAAGGAAATGATTACCAATACTGAATTAGATACTGATCAAAAAGTATTGAATATCCAAAAAGAAATTGAAGAAGCAACAGCATTGGAATTACCAATGTTAGAAAAGAACTTAGTGTTCTTATCTACAATCGCATCAGTAGCAACCTTATTAGGATTGTTTGGTACGGTATTAGGTATGATCCGTTCTTTCTCTAAATTAGGTGAAGAAGGTGGTGGTGAGGCTGCTCGTGAATTATCTCAAGGTATTTCTGAAGCCTTATATAACACTGCACTAGGTATTGGTACTTCTGCTATTGCGATTATTATGTACAACGTATTCACTACAAGAATCGATGGTATTACATATGGTATCGATGAGTCTGGATTTACTTTAACTCAAAGCTTCGCAGCAAACTACAAATAGTAGAAAACATATTTTAATAAGGGCAACCTTATCATTAAATTAAAAGATAATAAAAATGGGTAGAGCCAAATTACCTCGTAAGAGTACCAACATCGACATGACTGCCATGTGTGATGTGGCTTTCCTTTTATTGTCATTCTTTATCTTGACAACTAAATTTAAACCTGCAGAAGCAATTGCAGTGACTACTCCAAGTTCGGTGTCATCAAAAGTTGCACCTAATAAGGATTTCGTTTTAGTTACTATTGATAAAGATGGTAAAGTTTTTCTTACTATAGATAATAAAGAAAAAAGAACACAAGTGGTCAACTCTATAAATGCTTCAAAAAATTTAGGAGTGGACGTTGCTAAATTTCAAGCTGCTGATTTTATTGGCGCTTCCTTTAGTAGTTTAAATTCTTTCTTGTCTATAGCACCAGAAAACAGAAAAGGAAATGCACTTCCTGGTATTCCATGTAAGGATACTACGAACAATGAAATGATCGATTGGATGCGTGCAGTGAGTGAAGCCTATGCTGGAGAAAAGATGGATCTTTTATTAAAAGGAGACAATCTTGCTAAATATCCTTCATTCAAAGGTGTAATGACTGCATTCAAAAGAAACGATATTCAAAAATTTCAAATGGTTACGAATCCTGAAAATGCGCCAGTAGGTTCTGAATTGTATAAGAAATCTATGAGCGGAGAAAAACAGGATAACAACTAAATTATAAACTAATTAAAAGCTATTTACTATGGCAGAATTAGATACCTCGGGCGGTGGCCATAAGAAAGGACCAGGGGTCAAAAAAGGAAAAAAGCTATCAACGCGTGTGGATTTAACACCGATGGTGGATTTAGGTTTCCTTTTGATTACCTTCTTCATCTTCACTACCACGATGAGTCAACCAACCGCTTTGAAGTTGCTTTTGCCGGATGATAAAGTAAAACCTGAGGAACAAAATAAAGCAAAGGAATCAGGTGCTTTAACAATCCTAATGGGTGCAGATAATCATATATACTATTATGAGGGTCAGTTAAAACCTGATGCTTCAAACTTTTTATCCGCTTCTTATAATGGAGAAAACTCCATTCGTGATGTAATCATGAAAAAGAAAGCGTATGTAAGAAGTATTGCACAAGATCCAAACGATCCTGAGCATGACCTAGTTGTTGTGATAAAACCAAGTCAATATTGCACTTACAAAAACGTAATTGATATATTAGATGAAATGTCAATCAACGTTGTTAAAAAATTCGCACTAGTCGATATTTTTGATACAGAAGAGCAATTGATTAAAATTTCTGACGCGTCAGCAAAATCTTCAAGCAATTAAAAGCATTTACAATGGACATAAATAAAATATTAACCGCCGATGTTCTTGACCTCATTTTTGAGGGAAGATATAAGGAGTATGGTGCTTATGAGCTAAGAAAAACATACAATGAGCGTCTTAAAAAAGCGTTAATTGCTATGATAGCCCTTACCGTACTTTTGGCTGGTGGTGCTATTTGGTCTAACAGCGCAAAAAAATCTAAAGCTGAAATTATTGTACAGGACGTTAATTTAACGGACGTGAATAATCAGGAAAAGAAAGCGCCGCCACCACCTCCACCGCCTCCACCTCCAAAGCAAGAACCACCAAAAGTGGAATTGGCCAAATTCACACCTCCTAAGATTGTAAAAGACGAGGAAGTAAAGAAAGAGGACGAGGTTAAAGAACAAGAAAAATTAGAAGACGTAAAAATTAGTAGTATCGACCAAGAGGGTGTTAAAGTGGACGTTGTTGCCGCACCTGTGGAAGTGAGTACAGGTCCTACAGGACCTCCTGAAGAAGAAACTGATAAGGTTTTCACTTCAGTTCAAATTCCTTCTACATTCCCTGGTGGTAATGATGCTTGGGCTAAATTCCTTTCAAGAACATTGAACAGAGATTTGCCTGTTGAAAACGGAGCACCTGCTGGAAATTACAGAGTTACTGTATCCTTCATTGTGGCTAGAGATGGATCAATTTCAGACGTTAAAGCTGAAAACGACCCAGGTTATGGTACCGCTGGAGAAGCAGTTCGTGTAATCCAAAAAGGTCCAAAATGGACACCTGCAGAACAGAATGGACATAAAGTAATTTATCGTCACAGACAGGTTATTGTGTTCCAAGTTACTGAAGACTAGAGTTTAGTTCTCTATATAACAAAAAAGGCAGCCATTTGGCTGCCTTTTTTGTTATCCAACCAACCCCATCGTTGAAAGTTGATTACTTAGGTACTATTCCATTGATTAGGAATTATCTTTGTAGCATGCGTGAAAATTTGAGTACCTGGAATGATACTATTGTTGCTTTGGCAACTGCTCCCGGATTAGGAGCCATTGCTGTAATTCGTTTAAGTGGTGCTAAAGCGATTGAAATAACTGCTTCAGTTTTTTCAAAGAAAAGTTTAATGCATCAGCCAAGCCATACTGTACACTTTGGTAAATTATTAAATGGCAAGGATGTACTTGACGAAGTAGTAGTTAGTATTTATCGTGCACCAAAATCTTATACAGGCGAAGAGGTGGTAGAAATTTCTTGTCATGGCGCTCCACTCATTCAAGATGCTATATTGCAACTTATGATACAAGCTGGTGCACGCATGGCCAAGCCCGGCGAGTTTACACAACGTGCTTTTTTAAATGGCAAATTAGATTTAACGCAAGCCGAAGCAGTTGCAGATTTAATTGCAAGTAATACCGAGGCTTCAAGAAAAACTGCTTTGCATAATTTAAAAGGTGGTTTTTCAACCGACCTGCAATTAATGCGTGAAAAACTTATTAAGTTTTCGGCACTTATTGAATTAGAGTTGGACTTTTCGCAGGAGGATGTTGCTTTTGCAAACAAAAAAGAGTTAGAAGTTTTAGTACAACAACTTCAAATTAAAACACAGGCCTTATTGGATTCTTTCAAGTTGGGCAATGTTATTAAAAATGGTGTACAAGTAGCTATTGTTGGTAAACCGAATGCCGGTAAATCTACATTGCTCAATGCTTTATTAAATGAAAATAGAGCATTGGTGAGTGAAATTGCAGGTACAACTCGTGACACAGTGGAAGAGTATCTTAATATTCAAGGCGTGTTATTTAAATTAATAGATACTGCAGGTATTAGAAGCACTACGGAGGATATTATTGAACAAATGGGTATTGACAAGAGCAAGGAAAAAATTTTAGGAGCAGATATTGTTATTGCTTTATTTGATGTGAATGATGAAAGTATTGAGCAAGTGAGATCCTGGCAGTCCGAAGTGAGTTCGGACAAATTAATTTTGGTTGGCAATAAAAAAGATTTATTAAAAGACGCTTCAATTTTAATCAATCCTGCTTTAGAGAAAGTAGTGTTTATTTCGGCAAAAGAAAAGGATAATATAAAAGCATTGGAAAATGTATTATTCCAAAAAGCTGCTGGCGATGATATTCAAAAGGAAGGCACCATTGTAACCAATGCAAGACATGTTGCATCTTTGAAAAAATTGTCACTTGCTTTAAATGATGTTGAAACGGGATTGCAACTTAATGTTACAGGAGATCTATTGGCTTTAGACATTCGCCAAGCCTTACATTATTTAGGAACCATAACAGGGCAAATTACCAATGAGGATCAATTGGATTTTATATTCTCTAAGTTTTGTATTGGTAAGTAATTAAATTTATTATTTGCTATGCGTATCTTATTCATAATTTTGTTATCCCTTTTAATTCTAAACAGCGGCTTTTCACAACAAGAGATTACGGTATTTGAATCCGGTAAAGAAGGGTATGCAATTTTTAGAATCCCATCAATTGTTCAGCTCCCCAATAAAAAAATATTTGCATTTGCAGAGGGGCGTGTAAATGGTGGTGCTGATTTTGGGAATATTAAAATTGTTTTAAAAACAAGTGATGATGCCGGAAGCACTTGGTCACCTTTAAAAGTGGTTGCTTCCTATGATCAATGGCAGGTGGGTAATGCAGCACCTGTAGTGGATTTATTGGATCCTGATTATCCCAATGGTAAAATATATTTATTCTATAATACCGGTAATGTTTCCGAACATGATTTGAGGATGGGGAAAGGGATTAGAGAGGTGTGGTATATATGTTCAACAGATGAGGGGATAAGCTGGAGTCCACCAATAAATATCACCCAACAAGTACATTTTCCTAATGGCGTGATGGAAGGTAGAATATATAAAAATGAAAAAGATTGGCGCACTTTTGCCAATACACCTGGTCATGCAACGCAATGCATGGAAGGTAAATATAAAGGCAGGATATATATTGCTGCAAATCATTCCGAGGGCCCCCTAAAACCCAATTTTAGAGATTATTTTTCCCATGGCTATTATACCGACGATCATGGTAAAACATTCAAGGTATCTACATCGCTCAATATTGAAGGAAGTAATGAAGCATCAGCCGCCTTTATTAGCAATGATCGACTCCTTATGAATGTGAGAAATCAAGTAGGTGATATCAAGTCAAGAATTGTTGCCTATAGCAACAGTGGTGGCGAAAATTTTGAGCCTGCTAGTTATGATACAAGTTTAATTGATCCTGTTTGTGAAGGCGCTTTATTGAATATAGGCACCAAAAATGGGAAATCGGTATTGGCATTTGTTAATGCTGCTGATAAATCACAAAGAAATAATTTGACATTAAAAATTAGTTTTGACGAAGGAGCTCATTGGCCAATTCAAAAGTTAATAGACGGAACTTTAGACATTAAAAATGCAAAACAGGATTATACCGCCTATGCGGATATTTTGAGAATGGGTCGGAAAAAAATTGGTGTTTTTTATGAAAAAGAAAACTATTCCAAAATGGTATTCAAAATCGTAAAATGGTAATTAATCAAATGAAAGTTCAGAATAGTCTTTAATAAAGTGTATGATGTTCTTATATTTTGAGAACTCCTCTTTTGTATGTTCGCCAATAATTACCACTGCTTTCATCCCTGCGTTCAATGCACATTCTACCCCTTTTGGGGTGTCCTCAAATACCAAACAGTCTTCAGGTGAAAGCGCAAGTAGTTCAGCACATTTTAAAAAAGTTTCCGGATGCGGTTTGCTTTTAACTACATGATTGGCGCTTACAAGAGCATTGAAATAATGTCGAATTTGCATATTGTCAATAACGAAATCTATATTTTCGGTAATTGCTGCCGATCCAATAGCCATTTTAATTTTATGGGCGCATGCAGCTGCTAAGAATTCCACTAGTCCATTGATTAATTTCAAGTAGGGTTTGAATTCAACACGATATAATGCTTCTTTATCATTGCCTAATTTAATTTTCTCATCCATTGTAAAGCGTCCGGGAAATACGCGCTCTAATAATTCATCATTTTTGCCATAGCATTGATGTTTCATTTCTTCAAGGCTCAGGTTTCCTCCAAGGGAAAGTATTTCTCTATGCCATGCCGCAATATGATAGGGCATATCATTAACCATGGTTCCATTTAAATCAAATATAAACGCCTTGTAAGTAGCAATCATGATTGGCTTTAATGAGAGGGGTACTATGAATTAATCAATTACTTAGCGTAATGTTTTTTTGCTGCTTGCATTATCACTGCCAATTCTTTTTCCATTATTTTAGAACTTTGATAATTATGAATTCGTGCAATTGGTGAAAATGTACGGTTGTTGATGACACATTCGTACCTCACAAAAGTTTTATCGTTTCCTGCTTCTATTGCCGAAAAGGTTAATATCGCCTCTACATCATCTACTACAAATTTTGACTTGGCGTTAGAAATAAATGCATTTTGTACGTCCATGCGGCTATTTTCAAAATAAAATCTACGGTTGAGTGTGTCAATTGATTTATAGGGTATCCATTTATCCCAGTATTGAATTTGCAAAATACCCAGATGGGGATCGTTCGCCGATTGGCCAAAATTGTCATTCCCTGAAATGATGATTCGATTCGGGATATATAGGTAAATAAAGTAAATGGAAAGCACTGCAATGCTGGCTAGGGTAATTTTAAGATACTTCATGATACTTATAGTTTTTGCTTGGTTGCAAAGATACAAAGCCTTAGGGGTCCTTTTTACATGACCCGAATTTATTTATAGATTTTAAAGAATTTTCACTATTTTAGGTTATAATTTCTTGTATTCAGCATCGTTTGAAAAAATTAATTACCATATCCTTGCTTGCGCTTTTTTGCCTAAACATCATAGGCTATCGAATGGTTGCGCGCTATTATGCCGGTAAGTCTAGTGC
>JBANFX010000026.1:0-27229 GCA_037975805.1 Bacteroidota bacterium
GCATCTGTTACGAACGCATGATTTTTAGCTTTTGACAAACCACCAATATTTAATAATTCATTTGTGGTTGCACTTGAACTAAACTCAATGTTTACTTTGCCAGCCTTACCTTTCTTGGTAAATAATTGGATAACTCCATTCGCACCTTGCGCACCATATAAAGAAGCAGCAGCAGCACCTTGTACCACCTCTACTCTTTCAATGATGTTAACGTCGATAGAGTTTAAACTAGTACCACGCGCTTCAATACCATCAATCAAAATCATTGGTGAAGTACCTGCTTGAACAGAGTTAATACCTCTCAATAAAATTTGTAAAGGGCGACCAGGGTTACCGTTTGTACTTTGAATTTGAGCACCGGCAATTTGACCAACTAATTGTTGACCAACGTCACCAGTAGGAACTTTTACTTGGTTTGAAAGGTTAACAGATTCAACTGCAAAAGCTAATTTCTTTTTGCTAGTTGCAGCACCAACCCCAGTTACCACAACGTCTGCTAAGGCTTTAACTTCAGACGTTAATTTAATAGTTAAGTTATTACTTGAAGCGAATACTTCAGTTCCTTCATAACCTAATGCAGAAACAACCAAAGTTGCTCCTTTCTTTACTGAGATAGTAAAACTACCATCACTTCCTGCACTTGTTCCTTTCTTAGTGCTTTTTTCAAGAACACTAGCTCCAACAACAGGTGCATTCTTTTCGTCGATAACCTTTCCGGTTATTGTTACTGTTTGTGCATGACCAACCGTAAAAGTTAGAAAGAAAGCACAAACAATTACCAGGATTTTTTTACCCATGTTTTATGTTTTGTTTATTAAAAATTTTTGGCGAATAATGTAATTGCACTTTTTGTTTTATACAAATTGATTACAAACTCTAATTCAAATTTAGAATACTTACCAAATTAGTTTATGTTTTTGTTAAATTATATTAGCGGTAAAAATGAAAAATTTCATAAATCGTAAAAAGAAAAATTAATGACTATCATAAAATAATTTTATGAATAATCACTAATAAAACTCTTGTTTAAATAATATGAAGTTTAATTGAAATAAACATAAACAAAAACCCCTCAATTGCTTGAGGGGTTCAAATATTCTACATTTATTAGTTAATGCATATTATCCGCGATCTTCACGAGGTGCTTGCTCTGGCTTAGGCAATAAAGCTTTATGGCTTAATTTGAATTTACCTGTTTTAGGATCCAAACCAACCAATTTCACTTTTACTTCGTCACCTTCTTTGAATATACCATCCATGGTTTCCAAACGCTTCCAACTAATTTCACTAATGTGCAATAAACCTTGTTTACCTGGCATGAACTCAACGAATGCACCAAACTCTTTGATGCCTTTCACCACACCATCATAAACTTCCCCAATTTCTGGAACCGCAACAATTCCATTAATCCATTTAACTGCTGCATCCAAGCTATCCTTATTCGCAGAGAAGATGCTTACTTCACCATGGTTGTCTACTTCTTCAATATTAATAGTTGCACCAGTAGTTCTTTGCATTTCTTGAATAATTTTACCACCTGGCCCGATTACCGCACCAATAAACTCTTTGTCAATGATTAATTTAACCATTCTTGGCGCATGCGGCTTCACATCTGCTCTTGCAGCTGGAATACACTCATACATTGCATCTAATATATGTAAGCGACCTTTTTTAGCTTGAGATAATGCTTCACGCATAATATCCATGCTTAAACCGTCTACTTTAATATCCATTTGAACTCCACAAATACCGTCTTTGGTACCTGTTACTTTAAAGTCCATATCTCCTAAATGATCTTCATCTCCTAAGATATCTGTTAAGATTGCATACTTGCCATCTTCTCTTGATATTAATCCCATTGCCACACCACTCACGTGCTTAGGCACTGGCACACCTGCATCCATTAAGGCTAATGAACCAGCACAAACTGTTGCCATTGAAGACGAACCGTTTGATTCTAAGATATCAGAAACTACACGTAATGTGTAAGGGAAAGTTGTGCTATCTGGTAACATTTGTTTTAATGATCGTTGTGCTAAGTTACCATGACCTACTTCACGACGACCTACACCACGCATCATTTTTACTTCACCTGTTGAGAATGGAGGGAAATTATAGTGCAAGAAGAATTTTTGATATTCAGCGCTTTGAGCAGTCTCTTGCATTAACTCGTCTAACTTAGTACCTAATGTTACGGTTGTTAAAGATTGAGTCTCTCCTCTTGTAAATAAAGAAGATCCGTGTGGCGTTGGTAATGGAGAAGTTTCCATTGCCAAAGGACGTACTTGATCTAACTTACGACCGTCTAAACGAATACGGCTATCCACAATCATATTACGCACCACTTCCCATTTCAAGTCCTCGTAATACTTACCTGCTAATTTCTTTTGCAAGTCGGTAATCTCAGTACCTAAATGTTCCATGATTTCTTTTTTCAATGCACTAAATGCATCGCTACGCTCATGCTTTGCAGAACCCATTCTTGCAATAGCGTCTACTTTAGCAGTTGCGAAATCGTATACTTTTTTCTTGATCTCTTCGTCATGTTCTGGCTTCTTGTAATCACGTACTTCAGTGATGCCAACTATTTTTCTTAATTCAGCTTGCGCTTTAATTTGTTTTTTAATAGCCTCATGTGCTAATTCTAAACACTCCACCAATTCTTCTTCAGAACATTCTTTCGCTTCTCCCTCTACCATCATCAAGTTCTTTTCTGTTGCTGCGATGATGAATTCTAATTCACATTTTTCTAATTGTGCTTTAGAAGGATTGATTACAAACTTGCCGTCGATCTTTGCAATTCTTACTTCAGAAATAATTTCTTTAATAGGAATATTTGATACAGCTAATGCTGCAGAAGCAGCTAAACATGCCAATGAATCAGGCATTACGTTTTCATCAGATGAAACCAATGAAATTAATACTTGCACATCACATAAATAATCTTCAGGGAATAAAGGTCTTAACGCGCGGTCAATTAAACGGCTTGTTAAAATTTCGTAGTCATTTAAACGGGCTTCTCTTTTAAAGAAAGAACCTGGGATACGACCTGCAGAAGCAAACTTCTCTTGATAGTCCACGCTTAATGGGAAAAAGTCTTGTCCTTCCTTAGGATCTTTATTGGCAACCACGGTTGCTAATAAAATACAATTTCCTTGTCGAACAGTAACCGCTCCGTCTGCTTGACGCGCTAGTTTACCTGTTTCGATAAATATTTCTTGTCCAGGATTAACCTCGAACTTTACTGATTTTGGTTGTGATAACATTTTTAATTTTTTTGGTGTGAACAATCAATGAAAACATTCATTGTGTTAACAGATGTTTTGATTGAATTTATTTCAAAAACACGCGAAAATAAATAGACCTATATAAACAACTAATCCCAACCGTATTGTACAGTTGGGACAGCTTTTATAAGTAGTTCTTTGAATTATTTTCTTAGGCCTAATTTTTCAATTAGTGCGCGGTAACCAGTAAGGTTATGTTTTTGTAAATAAACCAATAAACGCTTACGCTGACCCACTAGTTGCATTAAACCTCTTTGAGTTGAATGGTCTTTGTGGTTGGCTTTCAAGTGACCTGAAATGTGCGCAATACGCTCAGTTAACATAGCAATTTGTCCTTCGATAGAACCAGTGTTAGTTGCTTTGCCACCAAATTCAGCAAAAATGCTTGCTTTCTTTTCTTTTGTTAGTATAGACATTGTAAATCTTCTTTTTTGTGACCAACAATTGGCCACGGTTTTTTTCTTTTATTTCGGCTGCAAAGATAAGGGAAATGTCTAATCCTAATCAATTATTTCTACGTTTTTTGGGTATTTCCCCTTATTAAACTTGAAAACAGCATCATCCACCGAAGCCCCATAGTTGATTGAAACCACCTTTACATCGGTGATATTATTGCTTTTATCAATGATGGTAGCGCTTGAAAGAGCCGATTTAGTCTTATCTACAATCAAGGTTACCTTTTGAAAGTTTTTACGCTTATCAATAGGTGATAATTCAATGGTTGCTTTAGAGCCATCCTGACTTAATAGCTTGAAATTGAATTCTTTATCGTAGTTACCTGCTAATAATTTTTGTGGACTTAATGTTTGATCAGCTTCCGCCACACTGGACTTTGTAATGGTACTTGAACCATCGTAGTTGTAAATGGTAGAGCCATCACAAATAATCTCAATAGCACCCTGAACCAGCTGATACTTGTCCCCTTTCATCTTTAAGTTTATATTCTTGGTCCCCATGGACTTGCCTTTGCTGTTTTTTGACACCAATTGCAATTTTACCAATATTCCCTTGGCTTGCTTCACTTTTGTGCCAATTTGGTCTAAAACAGTTTTAGCAGCAGGGTCTTTTTGAGCCTGTATACTAGTAAATGTGATAAAGGAAGCTAAAACAAGTAGATATCTCATTGTATTTGAATAAGGTTATTGTAAAAAAGTTGGACAAAAATAAGCAATCCAAGTTTAATGGTTAGCATTTTAACAAACCTTAACGCTTTTGGGTTTAAAGGTTTTGAAGGAAATCATACAATTCAGCGTCGGTTTTATATAAAACCTCCCTAGGTTTACTACCCTGGCTTGGTCCTACAATACCGGCCGACTCCAACTGATCCATTAAGCGACCTGCACGATTGTATCCCAATTTCATTCTTCTTTGAATTAAAGAAGTTGAACCTTGTTGAGCACTCACAATTAATTTAGCAGCGTCTTCAAATAAGGGATCTCTTTCATTGGGATCAAAAGCGCCACCTGCTTCCAAATCTTTTTCATCCAAATATTCTGGCAATAAGAAAGCCTGAGGGTATCCTTTTTGTTCAGCGATAAAGGAACAAACACGGTCCACTTCGGGTGTATCTACGAATGCACATTGTAAGCGCGTAACCTCACCATTATAAGAAACCAACATATCTCCTTTTCCGATTAATTGTTCTGCACCCCCCGTATCTAAAATAGTTCGGCTATCAATTTTACTTGAAACCTTAAAGGCAATACGCGCAGGGAAGTTGGCTTTAATTGTACCCGTAATAATGTTTACAGATGGACGTTGCGTAGCAATGATTAAGTGAATACCTATTGCGCGCGCTAACTGCGCTAAACGCGCAATAGGCATTTCCACTTCCTTGCCTGCGGTCATAATTAAATCGGCAAACTCATCCACTACTAACACAATGAATGGTAAATATTGATGTCCTTTTTCAGGATTTAATTTGCGAGAAGTAAATTTCTCATTGTACTCTTTAATATTTCTGCAACCCGCTTCTTTTAATAAGTCATAGCGGTTATCCATTTCAATACACAATGCATTTAAAGTATTAATTACTTTTTTAGTATCCGTTATAATTGCGTCTTCTTCACCTGGTAATTTTGCAAGGAAATGTTTTTCAATCACACGGTACAAGCTTAATTCTACTTTTTTAGGATCGACCAAAACAAACTTTAATTGAGATGGGTGTTTCTTATATAAAAGAGAAACCAATATTGCATTTAATCCAACCGACTTACCTTGCCCTGTAGCACCTGCCATTAACAAGTGAGGCATACTTGCCAAGTCCACGATAAAGTTTTCGTTATCAATTTTTTTACCAATCGCAATAGGCAATGAAAAAGTACTGGTTTGAAATTTCTCACTCGCCAATAAAGTTTTCATACTCACTACCGACTTACGAATATTAGGAACTTCAATACCAATGGTACCCTTACCAGGTATAGGTGCAATTATACGAATGCCCAATGCTGCCAAACTTAGAGCAATATCATCCTCTAAGTTTTTAATGCGACTAATTCTTACACCAGGAGCAGGTACTATTTCATATAATGTAACAGTAGGTCCTACAGTTGCAGAAATTCGCTGAATGGCAATATCGTAATTTTTTAATGTAGCAATGATTTGATTCTTATAGGTCTCTAATTCCTCTGGATCCTGTACAATTTTTTCAGAACCATGTGTCTCTAATAAATTAATAGAAGGATACTTATAATTTTTTAAATCTAAAGTTGCGTCAAACTTAGTGGCTAAGCTTCCAATTGCTGCAGCAGTTACAAGTTCTTCTTTAACACCCTCATTCACTTCTAAATCTAAATCTTCCAATAACTCATCATCAAGATCGGTGAAATCAGGGTCGAGGTCCTTTTCTGAATCAGACGCATTTGTTGCTTCTGCCTCATCATTGTCATTTTGTGCGTCTTCTTCAAGTAATAAAGAAGGTGCTAATTCATCTATAAATAATTTCCCACCTTCCTCTAACTCATCGGACTCTGGCATAATTACTGAGATCCCATTTTCGGTATTGCTATTATTTTTTAAACGGTTGCCAGTTGGTTGCTCCTCAGCAACCTGTTCCAGTTCAGTTTCCATTATAGGTTCAGGGTTGTTTAAATCCCATTCCTGACGAATTGCGGGCGCATCAGGTGCATACATACCTTCTTCCTCACTAATAAATGGTACTTCTTTTTTCTTAGGCAATAAGAAATCAAAACTAGGAACATTGAAAGAAGGATTGAATCTCCAAACAAAGTAAGCAAAACTAACTACAACCAATAAAGCTCCTGTCCCAAAGGAACCAATAAATTTAACCATCCAAGTACTTGAATATTCTCCCAAAGCCCCACCCCAGGAAAAAGTAGCACCCTTGGTGGCAAACGCAAGGCCGGTACTTAACACCAATAATCCAACTAAAACGTACTTAATGTTTCTCCAAATATTAAATATTGGTTTAACAAAAAATAAGTTCACGCCTAAAACAAATGTAAAAGCGCATAACAAATAAGCAGCCATTCCAAATCCGTTATACACTAACTGATAAGCAATGAATGCTCCAAAATAACCCACTTGGTTATTTATTTTTACATCCAAATTTGAGAATAAAAGTTTGCGCCAAATTTGTAATTTATCCTGATCGTCCTGCCATGTAAAAAAGTAGGAAGTAAATGCGATAAATAAGAAAATGGTTAAAAGTAAAAGTGCTATACCTGCAATTTTTGAGGTACGTTCATCTTTCACAACTTCCGTAACGGTTAATGAAGCTTCCGAATCGGGATTCAATGCTTCTTCACTTACCTTGGGTTCTTTTTTGCTTCTAAGCTTGTTTACCATAGTAACAAATATAAGCCATCCAAATAGTAAGAAAAAGGAATTTTGGCCAATGTGTAAAATTGAAAAGGGATGCTACTACTTATCCACTTTATGGCCCCAAGTAAGTTTTATCCAGTGGGACCATCCTAATATTAAAAGTAACCCTCCCACAGGTGTAATGGGGCCTAAAATTTTACTATACGGGAAGCTACACAATGGTTGAAAAGTAAGCAAGTATAAAGAACCACTAAAACATAAAATTCCCAATAAGAAAAATTTTGCGGTCCACCCAATTCCTTTTTGAAAATTAAAAATGGATGAATTTGCTTGCATGTAAATAGAAAGTAAAATTAAAGCCAATGCATGTATAAACTGATACCTTACACCGGTTTCAAAAATCATCACTTTATCGGCCGGTACTATGTTTTTGAGGGCATGTGCACCAAAAGCACCCAGCATAACAGCTATACCCGATAACACTAAACCCCACAATAATACTTTACGATGCATCCTTGATAATTTTTTTGAAAGCTGCTTCGGTAATTTTATCGCCTGTTAATTTATAATTAGCCTGTTGATAAAATGGTTGGCGCTCTAATAATTTAGTTTGTAAAAAATTGCCCAATTCTTGATCGTTCAAATGCGCAATTAAAGGGCGATGCTCTTTCCCAAAGGACAAACGATGTACTAAGACATCGATGGGTTCATCCAACCAAATGATGATTCCCTCCTTTTTCATAAAATCTATATTGTCCTGATTACAAGGAGTGCCGCCTCCCGTAGCCAATACATATTTTTTCTTTTCCTTAAACCACTTTAAAATTTTAGACTCTGTTTTTCTAAAGTATTCTTCTCCGTCTTCGTTAAAAATTTCGGTAATAGTTTTTTCTTCATTCATCTCAATTAAACTATCCAAATCATACCCAGCGGATTTAATCCACTTAGCAATTTTTTTTGTCCAAAATGATTTCCCCGAACCCATCATCCCAATTAAAAATATTTTCTCTGCTGCCATAATCCTTCAATAATCATCTAGTAAAATAAACCAATAATACTTATTTAAAAGCATTCAAGCCTGTAATATCCATTCCTGTAATTAACAAATGAATATCGTGTGTTCCTTCATACGTAATTACACTCTCTAAGTTCATCATATGACGCATAACAGAATACTCTCCTGTAATACCCATGCCCCCAAGCATTTGTCTGGCATCACGGGCAATTTGAGTGGCAATTTCACAGCTGTTTCTTTTGGCCATACTTACTTGACTAGGAGTTGCTCTTCCCTCGTTCATTAAAACACCTAAACGCCAAACCAATAATTGCCCCTTGGTAATTTCAGTTAACATTTCGGCCAACTTTTTTTGTTGCAACTGAAATCCTGCGATAGGCTTACCAAATTGAACACGCTCTTTACTATATCTTAATGCTGTATCATAACAATCCATAGCAGCACCTAAAGCGCCCCAAGCAATGCCATATCTAGCTTTGCTTAAACAACTTAAAGGACCTTTTAAACCTGTTATGTTTGGTAAAATATTTTCCTTAGGTACTTTAACATTGTCAAAAACCAATTCCCCTGTAGCACTTGCTCTTAAACTCCATTTATTATGTGTGGTTGGCGTAGTAAATCCTTCCATCCCTCTTTCTACAATAACACCCACTATTTTTCCTTCCTCATTCTTAGCCCAAACCACTGCCACTTGAGCAAAAGGTGCATTACTAATCCACATTTTAGCGCCATTCAAAATAACATGATCACCAGCATCCTTAATATTCGTTAACATGCCGGCAGGATCTGATCCGTGATTAGGCTCGGTTAAACCAAAACAACCTAACCATTCACCACTAGCGAGTTTTGGTAAATATTTTTTCTTTTGTGCTTCGCTACCATATGCATGAATAGGAAACATTACTAAAGAACCTTGCACACTTGCTGTACTGCGAACACCACTATCTCCTCTTTCCAATTCTTGCATCATGATACCATAACTGATATAATCCAAACCACCACCCCCATATTCAACTGGAACAGTTGGGCCAAAACATCCAAGGTCTCCTAATTGCTTAACTATGTGCTGAGGAAATTCAGCTTTTTGAGCATAGTCCTCTATGATAGGAGAAATTTCTTTTTTAACATAATCGCGCACTGCTGTTCTCACCATTAAATGCTCCTCATTAAGCAATTCGTCTAATTGATAATAATCAGGTGACTCAAACAAATCCATTCTTACTGCCATAACTTAAAATTTTATGTAAACAATCCTACCCAAAGATAACTATAAGTACCTAAAAAAAGTATATTTACCTATACAATACAAGTAATGAGAAAAGTAATAACCCATTTAAGCTTTTACGTCCTGTTGGCAATTTTAGCTGGCATTTTTCTTGGCATATATGCACCTACAAAAGCCATTCAATTGGAACCTATTGCAAAATGGTTTATCAATACTATCAAAGCATTTACATTTCCCATTATTTTTTTAACTGTGAGTTTGGGTATCGCGAGTATGGGGGATTTAAAAAAAGTAGGCCGTATTGGGGTGAGATCTCTTTTGTATTTTGAAATTGTAAGTACGCTTTCCTTGGCCATAGGCGTGATTGTAGCATTATGGATACAGCCAGGTAATATAAATAAGAACGGTTTGCAAATTCAGGATCCATCAAAATACACGAAATCCACCGAATTTAATTTGCTTTCAATTATTGCTCAAAATACCAATTTACAAATATTACTTATTGCCATAGTGGTTGGGTTTGCATTAAATTATTTCCCCAAAAGAGAAGTATACGTGCATCGTTTAGGGCGTATTACACATTATGTTTTTACAGGCTTAAAATATGTAATGTATTTAGCTCCTTTTGCCGCATTTGGCGGAATGGCATTTGCCATTGGCAAGTATGGCTTAAAAACAATCATTCCCTTAGGTAAATTAATGGGCACCATGTATGTAACTATGGCACTATTTATTTTTGTCATTCTGGGACTTATATTAAAGTATTACCAACTTTCCATTTTTAAATTGCTAGCTCATATAAAAGAGGAATTATTAATTGTATTTGGAACTTCTTCATCGGAGCCAGCCATGCCCTCCCTTATGAATAAATTAGAAAAGATGGGCTGCTCAAAATCGGTGGTTGGATTGGTGGTACCTACTGGCTATTCATTTAATTTGGATGGCACTTCTATTTATCTATCCATGGCCGTAATATTTATCGCGCAATTATACAATGTGCAATTAAGTGCTGGTGAATTGGTTACTATGATTTTAATTCTCATGTTAACTTCAAAAGGCGCCGCGGGGGTAACGGGCAGTGGGTTTATTGTATTGGCTTCAACACTTGCTTCTATGCAAAAAATTCCTATTGAGGGACTTGCATTTTTATTAGGGATAGATAAATTTATGAGTGAAGCAAGAGCTATAACAAATATTATTGGAAATAGTGTTGCCACAGTTGTAATTGCAAAAATGGAAGGTGAAACCATACATCATTTGCAAGACATATAAATTAAAAAGGATACCGCTGTAATATAATGGTATTAAGTAACAACTGATTACAATAAACCTTTCATTTCATTTGCATAATCGCTTGCAGCCTTCGCCGCTTTTTCAGCAAAGTCGTTTCCACTACTTGCGAAAATTATTGCTCTACTTGCATTAACCAATAAGCCCACTTCCTTGTTTTTACCATACTTGGTAACATCGGTTAAGCTTCCGCCCTGTGCCCCCACTCCTGGTACTAATAAAAAGTGATTAGGAATTATTTTTCTAATGCCTACAAAGTCCTCAGCCTTGGTAGCGCCAACAACAAACATTAATTGGTCCTCTGTTCCCCAACTTGAAACCTGTTTTAAAACCGATTCATATAAAAATTGGCCACTAGCCATTTTTTGTTGTTCAAAATTTTTGCTGCCTTCGTTAGAAGTTAATCCTAATACAATGGTGCATTTGTTTTTATACGCTAAAAAAGGATCAATACTATCTTTTCCCATATAAGGTGCTACTGTAATGGCATCAAAAGGCAAAACTTCAAAGAATGTTTTTGCATATTGCGCCGAAGTATTTCCAATATCACCGCGCTTTGCATCGGCTATGGTAAAATGGGTATTTGGTATATGAGCAAGGGTTGCTTCCATAGCCTCCCATCCGGCTAATCCCTGGGATTCATAAAAAGCAGTATTCAATTTATAACTAACACAAAAAGGAGCAGTCGCATCAATAATGGCTTTATTAAAAGCAATTACCCCTTCTTTGGTCTTTGGTAAATGAGCAGGCAACTTTTCAATATCAGTATCTAAGCCTACGCATAAGTAAGACTGCTTAGCAGTAATTTGTTCAACCAATTTTTGCTTTGTCATATGCGTAGTTAATTTCTTTTTATTACAAATTGCTTTTATTTACAATGCTTATTTAGACCCATACACAAATACTTTATAGCCCCAAGCTGGTAAGGATACGCTATGAATATCTTTAAATGCTTGTTTGGTAAAAATTTCAAAATAGCTTTTGCCTGAAGGAAGGGCTGCATCTAATTTAACTTCATTGGCATTACCCGATAAATTTAAAACTACCACTACCAAAGCGTCGCCATTTTTTCTTGCATATGCCATTACTTGTGAAGGTGCATTTACTTTAATTCTTTCAAATACCGCATCATTTTTGAAAGCAGCATGGGTGCTTCTTAAATTTAATAAGGTTTTGTAAAAAGGAGCGCGCTCATATTTATTAAAACCCATTGAATCTTTTTCAAAGAAAGAAACGGCTCTTAAAACAGGTTCTTCCTGCCCACTGTAAATAAGTGGTATCGTTCTATTATAGGTTTGTGTAAACACCGCAAAAGGAGCATGTTTTTCCCCTGGCATAGTAGCATAATCGGCCTTGTTCCAAGAGTTTTCATCGTGGTTGCTGGTAAAATATAATCTCAAAGCACCTTTCATGAAATCATGATCAATTTTATTTAAAACGGTATCCAAATCCAGCACATTTTTCTTACCAGCGGCAATATCGTTCATAATATGAAATTCGGTCCAAGTATATGTAGCATTAAATCCAGTTTCATGCAACTTAGCATCATCCGCTTCGGCTAAGAAAAACATTTCTCTTTCTTTATTTAATGCAGGAATACATTTATTCCAAAAGCTATAAGGTACGCCCCAAGCAACGTCCACTCGGAAACCGTCAATGGCAGTATTTTTAACCCAATATTTCATAGCGTTAATCATACTATCTTGCATCACTAAATTATTAAAATTTAATTCACGTGTGTCCGACCAATCGGCAGTGTAAATAGCTTTTCCTGTGCTGTCTCTTTCATAAAAATCGGGATGTGATTTTAACCAATAATGATCGGCACCACTATGATTAGGCACCCAATCAATTAATACTTTCATTCCTAATTTATGCGCCGAGTTAACTATTTTATTAAAATCATCTAAGGTTCCAAATTCAGGATTCATCTCCGTATAGTGCGCTACAGAATAATAAGAACCCAAAGTACCTTTTCGACCTTCCACCGAAATAGCTTGCAATGGCATAAACCATAATGTTTTCACGCCCATTTGTTGTAAACGAGGTAAGTGTTTTGCAAAAGCATTTAAAGTGCCCTCTTTGGTATATTGACGAATATTCACTTCATAAATATTACCCTGTTCCATAAAAGCTGGATGCTTTTGTTGAGCACTACCCATAAACACAATAAAAAGGGATACTGCTAAAAATATATTTTTCATTATACAATCTTTGATAGCGCAAATTTAAGATTAAAAATTGGCTTAACTTTGGGTATGCTAAAAAAACTAATCCCCTATTTATTAATTGGACTCATTGCAGCAAGTTGTGGTAACCAAGATCCTAGCCAACAGGCCGACAACGCCATTGATGGAGGACGTAATTTTATTGAAAATTACATGAAGGGGGATATGAAACAAGCCAAACTATTCGTAGTTGAAAGTCCAGAAAACAAAGCTCATTTTGAGCAATTAATTAACGAATATTTTGGATTGGACAAAGAAGGTAGAATGCAGTTAAGACTCGCATCGCTTCAAATAAACGAGATCAAATCCATTGACGATAAAACAACTGTAATATATTATCAAAACTCGTTTGACAAAAAACCTCGTTGGTTAAAGGTTATTTCCACAAACCAAGGATGGAAAGTTGACCTAAAATACAGTTACGGGCCTAAAATATAGTAGCCGCGTAAATTATAGGTTAAAAACATAAAAATTGTATATTTGCACTGTCTAAAAACAAAATTTAAAAATCGACGAAACAATGGAAGCACAAAAGAACACAACTAAATACTGGATTTACTGTTTTATATGGTTAGCTATAATGGTAGCTTTAATGTTTGTGTACAGAGAATTTTTCTGGTTAGCACTTCCTGGAACTGCAACATATTTTGCTAAAGCAATGGATATATTTTAGTACTTACACTACTATTAAAAAGGGAGCCTCCAAAAGAAGCTCCCTTTTTTTATACTTAAAATTGTTTACTCATATTATATCATAGAAAGTAGGACCTATTTTAAAATAGTTAACGCAGCTGCCACATAGCTAAAATTTTCAGGTTGTGCATGATGTATGGGTTTGGTTACTTTGGACTCTCCTAGTCGCACAACCACCGCATTTTTATCTTTAATAATGTAAACGTATTGGCCGAATAAACCATTTTGAGCAACCACTTTATGTCCTTGCTCATTAAAAATCCAATATTGATAACCATAAAAATCTACGGGCTTTCCATCCTCAGTAGGATCCTTTAAATAAGTAGCAGGGCTTGTAGCTTCTTGAATATATTTTTGAGATACTATTTGCTTATCGCCCCATTTGCCATCTTGTAAAACCAATTGACCAAATCTTGCATAGTCTCTGGCAACGCCGTTAAAACAACAAAAGGCTTTTTCATGCTTTTTATCTCCATCGGTTAACCACTTTGCTTCAGCCTCGGCACCCATTGGTATAGTGAATTTTTCAGAAACGGTTTTAGCAATAGATTGACCAAACACTTTTTCAACTATCAACCCTAACACTTGGGTATCAGCGCTACGATATTCCCAATTCACACCAGCCGGTTCTTTTGGCATTAACTTACTAATTAAAAACGCTTCATCATCTCCATAATAAGCCGAGGCATTTAAACTAAAATAGCTACCATCCGACTCTTTATAATTGGAGCCAGAACTCATGGTTAGTAAATCCTTTATGCGTAATTTTTCCCAACCATCATTTTTAAATCTTGGAATATAATCCCCTACTAAATCATCTACCGATTTAATTTTTCCTTCATCAATAGCAATTCCAATTAATAATGAAATAATACTTTTAGCAGCCGAAAAAGAACCACTCAAAGTTGTGGGCGTATACCCATCAAAATATTTTTCATACAATAATTTGCCGTCCTGGAAAACCAAAAAAGCATGCGTATCATTGGAATCAATAATGGCCAACAATGAATCCGGGATAGGCTTTTTATTATAATTTGAATCCAATGGCCAATATTGAGGCTGAGGCGCTTTTTCTACAATATTAAATGGATGTGTTTTATAATCATGTATGGTATGCTTACCCCACTTTGCAAAATTGCGTAAATGAGAAAAGTTAGGGGTAAATGACAAACCAACACCAATTAAAATAATTGCTAAAAGGCCAATGAATAATTTTTTAAGCATATGAAGCTTGTTTAGTTTAAATTACATCCTCTTTGAACCATAATATCAAAAAGGATGTTATGCTTTTAAAAAGCAAATACTAAATTAACAATTTTAATTAATATATAAGCATGAGCAACCAGTACTTTGATGAGATTATTGAAAAAAGAAGATCCAACAGAAAATTTGATGAAAATGTAGAAGTTCCAAACGAAGTGATTCAAAAAAGTTTAGAGCGTGCAATATTATCACCCAATAGCAGTAACATGCAATTGTGGGAGTTTTATTGGATTCAGGACCCTGAAGAAAGAGCAAAATATACCGCTTTATGTTTAGGACAGTCTGCTGCCAAAACAGCAAAGCAATTGGTTGTGTTTGTTACAAGAGGGGACTTATGGAAACAAAGAGCAAAATGGAACTATGATAAAGTAAGAGAAGGCATACTGGGAGAACCTAATAAATTGCAAAAAAGAGGCCTGGATTATTACACTAAACTCATGCCACTTGCCTACCGTTCCGATATTTTTGGTTTTTGGGCATTTGTAAGAAGATGTATTAGTTTTTTTGGAGGACTTAGCAAACCCTTTTATCGCATGGGTGGCAAAGCCGATCAAAGAGTAACGGTACACAAATCCTGTGCATTAGCAGCGCAAACTTTTATGTTATCAATTGCTGCTGAAGGTTTTGAATCTTGTCCAATGGAAGGGTTTGATGCAAAGCGTGTTAAACAAGCGTTGAATTTACCAAGAGGTGCAGAAATAAATATGATTATAGCAGTTGGGAAAGCAACTACCGAAGGAATTTGGGGTCCAAGAAACAGAGTCCCTTATGAAGAAGTTGTATTTGTAAAATAGTTCCCACCATTATTGGTAACCATTTATAAAAGATAAAGCCTCGATATTCGAGGCTTTATCTTTTATCCTACACTGCAAAATAATTACAAATTAATTGCTGGTGTTAAAACAATGTTTCTAAATTCAATAGGACCATGATCGCCCTGCATCATAATAGGACCAGGCTCCCCTTCCTTGCTATCTAAAGCACCACCTGTAACTCCAGGAATTTCTTGCTTATAAATGATTGTAGTTCCATTAGCAACCACAGTAACCATACGACCTACTAATTCAATATCATAGCTTTGCCATTCGCCTGGATCTTTAGCCATATTTAACCAAGGATCAATAAATCCATAAATACCACCAAGGTATAAGCTCAATGGCTCTAATCCTTTATTGTCCTCAATTTGCACTTCATAACGGCCTCTCAAATACACACCACTATTACTACCCTTTGGATATTTAAACTCAATATGTAATTTAAAGTCGTTAAATGTTTTTTCGGTTCTAATATTCGCACCTGATTTAGGACTTTTTAAAACACCATTTTCTACAACCCATTGGTTGGGTCTGTCAATGGCTTGCCATCCTGTTAGATCCTTACCATTAAATAAGGTAATAGGTTCACCCCATTTAGGCTCGGTGCCTCTCCATAATTTTGGTGCACGCTCACCTACAAATGAATATACTTTATCATTGGTGTTGGTAATGGTACCTGATAATTTACCATCGGCTAAAACGCCATTAAAAATTAATTCCTTATCGGTTCTTTCCCATTGTGCTGGAATATGAAAAGAAACTTTTCCATCCTTAAATTCAACTTTTGAAATAGGTCTTGCGCTTCCGCCTTCCCAAACAAAACGGCCATTATACCCATTAATACCGGTATGTCTTACTTCCAACCAAGATGGTGCCATACGACCATCAATGTTCACTGTTAAATCCCAACGACCTTCAATGGGATAAGTTTCATTACCTCCACTTGCCTTTATTAAACTTGTAGGCAAAACAAAAAGGGTAACTAAAAGTAATTTAAATAAATTTTTCATAAAGCAAGCAATCGTTTAATTGAATAAACAATTTACAAAAAAAATAGACTCAGAAAAGAAAAATGTGGGGAATAAATATCTTGTACTTTCTTTCAGCTACATTTAAATTAGTCCTCAGTTACTTGAAAAACTAAAACCTGTCTATGACGATAAATCACTTTTTTGCCATTCTGTTCTGCAGGTGTCCATTTGGGGCCATTTTGTATAACTCTAACGGCTTCATTTGCGGTACCGTATCCGGGATCATTTTCGGCTTTAACATCTGATATACTTCCATCTCTGGCTACAACAAAGGAAACAGTTACTCTATAATTACCTGCAGGTGCGCCATTTTCAACAGGCAAATCCCTGTTCAAATTTCTTGATAAAAATTTAGCCCAAGCATCATTGCCACCAGGGAATGTGGACGGAATTTGTACTGATGTGAAAATTTTATCAGATTCTTCCTCTGAGGTTTTAGATCCAGACACTTTGTATTCATTATTAATATGTTCTCCACTATTCTCAGCTTTAGCAACATACGCAAAAATTATTGGCGAAGTAGAAACCTTATATGGATAACTTAACCAAACTAGCAATGTATTAGGGTTTGTAAAATCAATAACTTGATTAAGTTTAATTTGATCTCTAATTTCCCATAAACGCTTAGCTTCTGCGGGTTTAATTTCAAATTCAACAAAATCACTTGTGTTACTAACAACATCTATAATTTTAATCTTCCATAACCATGCATCCGCATTGTAATCCTTATCAGAAAGTGATAATTTAAAACGATTGGTTTTAGACAAATATGCAGAACTTTCAAATTTCACAATTTGACTTAAAACAGCGCTCATCAATTCATTCTTCTTATTTTTAAAATCAGTAATAGCCTTTGTTTTTCTATCTTCAAATTCATAGGAAGTTTCAAAAGAGCTTTTTACAAAGGATGCATTTAGTACTTTGAATTCTTTTTCAAAATCATTTTCCAAACTAACTTGCTGCTCTTTTAAACTTTGATACAATAAAGTTGCAGAGTCAATATTGGTATAAATTTTACCTTTAAATACTTGCTTCCATTCCTTATTAATTACCGTATTTTTTGGCGTACTTGTAGCTGTTGCTTTGGTTGTACTGGAAGTACTAACATTATTGGTAGTCTTTACAACTACTTTTGGAATACGAGACGACGGAGGGGGTGGCGGCGGAGGGGGTGGCACCCTTCTTTGCCCTAATGTCTTTTCACTTATAATAAAAACAAGTATAATAAAAAAGATTCCTCTACAATTCATATTAAAATATATAATTCAAATTTAATGATTATATAGCAATATTTTAAAATATAAATAAACAATAGCCCAATGAAAATATTTGACTGAGTAGCCTAAAAAACATATCTTTAAATTATATTATATTTTAAATAAAATACTCACTATGAAAAAGAAGATCATTATAGCCATTAGCGGTATTGCCGTATTGGGATTAGGTGCTTTGTTTTATGTTTACATGACATTTTTTAACGGTACCGACTTTTCAAAAAACGTACCAAAAAATGCCATCATGGTCATGAAAGTGGATTTGATGGGTATGGGTAAAAAAATAAACTTAAAAGAAGCGAGCGAATCAAAAGTTTTTAGAAAAGAAGTTTTAGAAAACCTAAAATCTTCTCAAAAAGAAGTGTTAGAGAAAGTAATGGAGAATCCTACAAAGTCGGGTTTACAATTAGCCTCTAAGCCTACTTTATTTTTATATAATCATGCCAAAGATGAAGAAGAAGCTGTAATGGGTTTCATATTTGGGATTTCAGATAAAAAGAATTTCAGTGACTTTATTGAAAAAATGTCAAAAGATATTACAGTAAAAGAACCAGATCAAGATGGTTTTTATTCAGCAAATTTATCAAGCGAGAAGTTTGTACTTTATTTTAATGACAAAGTGGGAGTTATTCTTCTTGATATTGACAACAAAAGCATTGCCTTAAAAAGAGTAAGAGATGAAATTTTAACTTTAGATAAGAACAATTCTATTTTATCCAATGACGATTACAATGCATTAAATAAACAAACCAACGACATGATGGTTTATTTTAATGGTTCTGAATTGGCAAAAGTTTTAGAAATAAATAAAATAGAAGTAAATGACCAAATGAAGAATACAATGAAATCTATCCCCTATGCGATGACATTGAATTTTAACGAGGATGCAATTTCTATGAAAATGTTTGGATCAAAATCCAAGGACGCCGCTACCGCTATATATAATGAAAGTGGATTTACAGAATCAGAATTAAAGAATATTGATCCCAAAGGTAGCCCACTAGCTTATTTTACAATGAACTTAAACGTAAAAAAAGTATTGAACTTAATTAATGATCAAGCATCTACCAATATGGAAATTGCTAACTTTTTTAATCAGGTCGAAAATTTAGCAATGCAATTAAACATCCCAAAAGAAAATTTATTAAATGTATTTGATGGCAAAATGAGCTTGTCCTTCTCAGGGTTAAAGCCAGCTAATTTTTCAGATTCCTCATTAATTTACCAACCTGCAGTACCTTTTATTAATGGCTGGGCTCATTTAGGTAATAAAGAAGCAGCTACAAAACTTTTAGATTTAATGGTAACTGGCGGAGTACTTGATAATAAAGATGGCATTTATGCTGAAAAAACCTTCCAAAGAACTCCTAGTGTATTTATAGCCATTAAGGGCAATGATTTTTACATATCTACCCAAGAAGAAAATATTCAAAGCAAATTAAAGGGCGGTGACTGGAATGCTTTAAAAGAAGATTATGGCAAAAAAGATGTTTTAGCAAAATCAGCTACAGTGTATGCCGATTTACGTTATTCAAGCTATGAGTCATTGTTAAAATCAAATTTGAATCAAAATGAATTAGAAGCAATGAATAAATTTAAAAACATATTGTCTTCTTTTAAAAGTGTTAGCATAACAGGTAATAGTAATGAAGCTGAAATGATTATTCAGTTTAGCGAGAAAAAAACAAATAGTTTACAAAGAATCATAGAGTTATTGCAAGAAGCGTATCGTTTAACAAGTTAATCATTGAGAACAATAGCTTGAAAATAGCATTTAACAATATTACCCCCCTATCTTTTGAGTACAATCAAAAGGAAGACTCCATTTGGGGATTCAATAATACACTTGAATCCCCAGGAGTTTATAAAGTAATTGCTTCAAGTGGGTCTGGCAAATCTACACTCATATCAATTCTTTCGGGCCTGAGATCGGATTATGCTGGAGATATAAAATATGATAACCAAAGCATACTAAATTTTAACGCAAAAGACTGGAGTGCATTAAGGAGTGAAAAAATTAGTTTAGTTTACCAGGATTTAAGATTATTCCCAGGACTTACGGTTCGTGAAAATATATTATTGTCACAAGATATTACAGGTGCCAATATTGCAACAGCAATGACTGAATTGGAAGCATTTGCATCAATAATGAATATTAGCAATCAATTGGATAAATTGGTAAAACATTTATCTTTTGGGCAAATGCAACGCGTTGCAATAATTCGTGCAATGATGCGCAATTATGAATGGTTAATATTGGATGAACCATTTAGCCATTTAGATCAAACCAATGCAAATATTGCTTGGGAACTTATAACACAAGAAGCTAAGAAAAGAAATGCAGGCATCATAATTGCATGCCTAGATCCTTATGAATTCATTAAGGCCGATAAAATATTTCATTTATAAAAAATACAAGTGCGCAGTAACAAGCAAATACAAAAAATTCTTTCCTCCAACCACAAACCCTTCCAAATTGGATTGGCGATTGTGGGTTGTTTGATAGGCTTTTTTTTGATATTGGTTTCCGTTCAAAGCATTTTGAATTTTAAATACTTATTCTCTGATGCAAAACAAGGCATTGGTTCACAGTATATGGTAATTAATAAAAAAGTGAACTTGTTTAGCACTTTGAATTTTTCCAAAACTACTTTTACCAAAAAGGAAATTGATGAAATCTCTACTCACCCATCCATACAAAAGTTTTCGGCCTTTGTAGGCAATAAATTTGAGGCAGAAGCCTATTTAGAGATGAATGAGGGGCCAAGACAAGCCCGTTTAAGAACAGAATTATTCTTAGAAAGTGTAGACGATGAATTTATTGATATTGAACTGGATAAATGGAAATGGGATTCTACTACGAATGAGATCCCAGTTATTTTACCTACTGACTTTATTAACTTGTATAACTTCACTTATGCTCCTTCCCGCGGATTACCCCAAATATCTAAAAATACAGTAAAGCTTTTTGGATTCTCCATCACTATAAGAGGAAACAACAACGAAAAAACATATAAAGGTAATATCATTGGATTTAGTGATCGTATTTCTTCCATGTTGGTTCCTAAAAGCTTTTTAGATTTTGCCAATAATAAATATGGCCTTCCTGGCATAGGTTCTGAACAGTCAACTTATCGAATCATTACGGCAGTAAAACCAAATGAGTTAAGTAATTTCCAAGCTTTTTTAATGGAAAATAATTATGAAACCAACCAGGAATTATTAAAAAATGGGAAGTTCGTTGGGCTCATGTATTTGTTTATTTCTGTCATATTTATCATAGGCTTAATAATAACAATAAATGCCTTTACAGGTTTTATCTTGTATTTCCATTTACTAATTTATCGTTCTAGAAACGAATTAGACTCTTTATTGCGTTTGGGTTTTTCACATTACAAACTCGTGCGTAATTACTTATTCCGTATTACACTTATTATTATTCCTTTGGTGATTATAGCTTTGGCTGGTTTAATCCTATCCCAACAATACTTAGCCCAACTATTGTTTAAATACAATTTTGAAATCCCAGCGAGCATACATTTATACTCAGTGCTAGCCATGGTAAGCGTAACCGCTATTTTGGTATTCGTATTCTTTATTCAAATACGAAACGAGATATTTAAGATTGGATTACCTACGAAAAGTAGAGACTGATAATAAAAAAATCCCGCACTAGGCGGGATTTTAATTTTCTAGGAAACCGTGGAGTCGAGGGGAGTCGAACCCCTGTCCAAACAATGTTACCATTGGTCTTCTACATGCTTATTGTTTTATTATTTGTCGGCCGTAGACAGGAAGAACACAAACCAATCTACTACTTAGCTGAATGGTACTTAAACAGGAGGCACAGCCTACTCCTATCGCATCCCTTTTTGTTTTGATTAAGCTAAGCTGCGGGTAAAGGGCCTACCTGCGTGCTCGGCCATAATGGAAGTTAATTCACTGAATTAAGCAGCCATGGCGTAGTTTGTTTCGCCGTTTGATTGTTTGATATTCAGATTTAAGTGCTAATTATCCAACGCACTGCATGCTTACCCCAACCGCTACGCTTGCTGTCAAAACCATACGACCCCAATGCTTAAAGTTGGTTAAAACTTAATAAGAACCTGTAAAATTACGCTTTATTTGATCAATCGCAAAATGTCTACTTAAATAGCCTCCAAACGTCTAGGCCTAGGGCATAGAACATTAAGCCAAACATTAGGATCATACCCCCCACCTGTGCGTACTCCATAAACTTGTCACTTGGCTTACGGCCCGTGATAATTTCAAAAAGAATGAATAAGGCATGACCTCCGTCCAACGCTGGAATAGGTAATACATTCATAAAAGCTAATATAATGGAGAAAACGGCTGTTAAAGTCCAAAAACGATACCAGTCCCAAACAGGTGCAAATGTATTTCCAATGCTAATTAAACTTCCTAAAGATTCATTGGCTTTCACTTTGCCTGAAAAAATTTGCTTGATACCGGCAATATAATTATCCAAGGTAGAAAAACATTTTTTAGTTCCCACAGGAATAGATTCAAAGAAACCATATTCGGTATGAACCGTTTTAAAAATGTCGTTGGGTAATTTTAAAAATAAACCTAACTGACCAGATCCATTCACCACTGCTTTAATTGTTACTGTGTCAGCTCCACGTTTAGCCAACACGGTAATGGTTGAATTGGCTAATTTCTTTTTTAATTCCTCAAACTCATAACGGTATTGAACCGACTGGTTGTTAATGGTTAATAAAGTATCTCCTTTTTGAAAACGAGTACCCTCCTTTGTAACAGCAGTAGTTCCAACCGAATCCACAATCACTGGAAAACGTAAAGTAACAAACGGATTTGTTTTTTTGTATTTTGCTAAAGCGCCAGGTAAAGAAGATGGAATACTTATACTCACCAAACTATCCCCTCTTTTCACTTGCATGGTTTTGTTATCTTCTAAAACCAATTTAGATTCTAAAGCATCAAAATTATCAAGCTCCTTATTATCTAATGAAACAATTATATCTCCCTCTTTTAAACCAGCTTCTTTTGCAAGCTTGCTAACATGTACTCCATAAGTTACATTTTTAGCGGGTAAATATTCGTCGCCCCAATACCAAGCAATTCCTATAAAAATTACAATGGCTAAAATAACATTCACAATCACACCTCCCAACATAACAATTAAACGTTGGTAAGCAGGTTTAGATCTTAATTCCCATGCCTCTGGTGCTTTACTCAATTGTTCGGTGTCCATACTTTCGTCCACCATACCTGCAATTTTCACATAACCTCCAAAAGGAATCCAACCAATACCGTATTCGGTTTCCCCAATCTTCTTTTTCCAAAGACTAAAACCTGGATTAAAGAATAAATAAAATTTTTCAACCCTTGCTTTAAATAATCTTGCAGGAATAAAGTGTCCTAACTCATGCAAAACTACCAATATAGAAAAAGATAAAATAAATTGTGACGTCTTCACTCCCACCGACGCAAAATCAATTGCTAAAGTATACATATATTAAAGTTGTATTAAGGAAGCAGCAAAACTGCGTGCTTCTCCATCTGTTTCAAAATAATCGTTTAATGTTGGATTTGCGATGTACTCAATTTGTTCTAAAGTACGTTCAATTAAATCCGTCATATCTAAAAAGCCAATTCTATTTTTCAAGAAAGCATACACCGCAATTTCATTTGCCGCATTTAAAACACAAGGAACGTTTCCTCCTTTATGTAATGCTTCAGTAGCTAAATGTAAATTTCTAAAAGTTTTAATATCTGGCTCGTCAAATGTTAATGTATTGGGTTTGTCAAAATGATATCTTGAAAAATCATTTTTTAAGCGTTGAGGGAAAGCCATTGCATATTGAATAGGCAACTTCATATCCGGCAGCCCCATTTGTGCTTTAATACTTCCATCTTCAAATTGAACCATGCTGTGTATAATGCTTTGGGAATGCACTACTACTTTAATTTGATGCGGTTGTAAATTAAATAACCATTTAGCTTCAATCATCTCCAAGCCTTTATTCATAAGGGTTGCAGAGTCTATGGAAATTTTAGCACCCATTGCCCAGTTGGGATGTTGTAAAGCGTGATCACGTTTTACATTCGCTAAAAAATTAGATTTCTTCCCAAGGAATGGACCACCACTTGCAGTTAAAATAATTTTTTCAATAGGATTATTATTTTCTCCAACTAAGCATTGAAAAATAGCCGAGTGCTCACTGTCCACAGGAATAATCATAGCTCCTTTTTCTTTAGCAATGCGCATTACAATATCACCGGCCACTACAAGCGTTTCTTTGTTGGCAAGCCCAATTGCTTTCCCATTTTTAACGGCAGTAATTGTTGGTGTTAAACCAGCGAAGCCCACAATACCTGCCATCATAAAATCATAACAATCCATTGCAGCAACTTGCTCTAATGCTTCTTCACCAGCAAAAACTTTTATTGGTTTTCCTTCTAATGCTTTTTTAACAATGGCATATTTTCCAATATCACCAATCACTACAATATTGGGAACAAATTGTAAGGCTTGTTCAATTAATAAAGATTCATTGGAATGTGCTGTTAAAACTTCGGCAACAAATAATTCGGGATGCGCCGCTATAACTTCCAAGGTTTGTTTACCTATGGAACCAGTTGATCCGAATATGGCGATTCTTTTTTGTTGCATCCAATGACTAATTGTGACTCGTAAATTAATTTACTGCGCCTAAAATTACATTATTATTTGTTAATATAATGTGTTAAGTCATTGGCAATGATTCTGTCATTACTTAAACGAGGTACTTTATTTTGACCCCCTAGTTTTCCCTGTGCACGCATATAATTAATAAAGGCATTTTTTTGAAGCGCTCTAATTTGAAGTGGCTCCAAAATATTGCCATCTATCAAATCCTTATAATACACATTTTGTTCGCACATAAAAGTGTTTAATTTTTGCTTAAACAATTCCATATTGGCAGGGGCTTTTTCAAATTCAATAAACCATTCATGACAGCTTTTTCCTTCGCCTTGCGCAATAAATGGCGCCACGGTAAACTCTACCACCGAAACATTCATTTCGGCTGCGGCTTTTAATAAAGCCTGCTCCACCTCCTCTCCAATAACATGTTCCCCAAAGGCCGAAATAAAATGCTTAACCCTGCCTGAAACAATAATACGATAGGGATCTACACTCACAAATTTCACCGTATCTCCAATGCTGTAACCCCATAAACCCGCATTGCTATTTATAATGAGTGCATAATTTTCGCCCAATTTTACATCCCCTAAACTTAAACGCGATGGATTTTCATTGTGCACTTCGGCAAGTGGAATAAACTCATAAAAAATCCCACTATTGGTATTTAACAATAAGCCGGCTTCATTGCGACGGTCCTGGAAAGCAAAAAAGCCCTCACTTGCAGGAAATAATTCAATGGTGTCAATTTCTTTACCAATGGTTTCAAATAATTTGGTTTTATAGGGCTCAAAATTCACACCTCCTTGCACCAAAACTTGAAGGTTTGGGAATAAATCCTTCACCGGTTTACCCGTTTTAACCACAAGGTTGTCAAAATACATTTGCATCCAAGGTGGAATCCCCCCAATTAAAGTCATATCCTTGCCAAGGGTTTCTTCAACCACTTTTTCTAATTTCTCTTCCCACTCTTCAATACAGTTGGTTTCATAGCTCGGCAATTGGTTTTTACGCAAGTATGCCGGTATGTGGTGGTTCACAATGCCACTTAGCCTACCAGTAGCTATGCCGCCCACCCGTTCTAATTCTGGGGAGCCACTTAAAAAAATCATTCTGCCCCCTGCAAAAGCAGTGTTGCCGGTAGTAGCCATATATGTGAGAATGGCATTACGGGCACCATTAATATGGTTAGAAATGGAATCCTTGGTAATGGGTATGTATTTAACCCCACTTGTGGTACCACTGGTTTTGGCAAAATATATTGGGAGACCTTTCCAAAGTACATTAGGGATCCCTTTTTTAACAAGTTCAATGTAGGGTTTAAAGCCTTCATAGTCTCTAATGGGAACTGCTAGCTTAAAACTGGTGTAATCGGAAACCTTATCCAAACCATGGTCCTTTCCAAAAATAGTGTGTTGCCCTTTCTTAACTAATTGATTTAGAATATTTTGTTGATCTTTTACCGCCGTTTTCGCCTCTTTTTGTAAGCGATAATGAACCATTTTTGCAAATGGATTGGCAAGCAACGACTTAAAATTAAACATGGGCTATGTTTTGGGATTGGATCGAGGCCAAATTTAGGTAGTATTTCATTGAACTTCAAAGGATTTTGGCCTTAAAATGGCATATTTTGCACTATTATTATATTTTTTGAGAATTACTTGCAAATTGGGAGAATAATAATTACCTTTGCCGTCCTAATTTTGGACATTTATGTTAGCAGTAGTAAAAATCGCAGGACAGCAATTCAAAGTACAAGCAGGAGATAGCTTGTATGTACCTCACCTGCAAGGTAAAACCGGAGACAAAGTTGAATTCAGCGATGTATTATTCGTTGATAACAATGGAAGTATTTCATTTACTACGAAAGTAGTTGTGAAGGCTGAGATTGTTAATGACTTAGTGCAAGGTGATAAAGTGATCGCTTTTAAAATGAAGCGTAGAAAGGGTTTCCGCAAGAAGCACGGTCACAGAACACATTACACTCAAATCAAAATTGACAACATCGCTTAATTATAAATTAAGTTTGTTTCAGGTAGATTAGTTAATAACAGTATAGTAAAATATAAAAGACTATGGCACACAAGAAAGGTGAAGGATCCGTAAAAAACGGCCGTGATTCACAAAGCAAGCGTTTAGGTGTTAAGATATATGGTGGTCAACCAGCCTTATCTGGCAACATCCTAATTCGTCAAAGAGGTACCCAGTACCACCCTGGTAAGAATGTAGGTGTAGGCTCTGACTTCACTTTGTTCGCTTTATCTAACGGTGTAGTTGAGTTCAAAAAGGGCAAAAACAACAAAACTACGGTTTCAGTTTTGCCTGTAGAAGTGGTAGCTTAAAAAAAAGTTTTGTAAATATGAAAAAAGTTTATACTTTTAAGTCATATTTACTAACCATTAAATCTAAAAAACATGGCAACTGCAAAAAAAGCGGCTAAAAAAGCTGCTCCTAAAAAAGCTGCAAAGAAAGTAGTTAAAAAGGCTGCAAAGAAAGCTGCTCCTAAAAAAGCTGCTAAGAAAGCTGCTCCTAAGAAGAAAGCTGCTAAGAAAGCTGCTCCTAAGAAGAAAGCTGCTAAGAAAGCTGCTAAAAAGAAATAATTATCCTCGGATAATGTTGAAAGTCCCTTCGATTCAATCGAGGGGATTTTTTTTGTCC
>JBANFX010000027.1:0-3498 GCA_037975805.1 Bacteroidota bacterium
CATAAGTCAGGGCATCCAAATTAAATATTTGATAATCAGGATATTTAGTCACCATTAAACGCACCACATGCGATCCAATAAATCCTGCTCCGCCGGTAATTAATATATTTTTTTGCATCTGTTATTTTCCGAAATAATAACGCACAAAAGTGCGCACATTCAACCTATTTTTCAGCCTTTTTGTGTTACCTATAAACAAAAAATTAAACATATAAAGTGCTTGATTTTCAGCTTATTAATGATTTACGACTATCTGTAAATACCAATATTATTGTGGACCACACTAATCGAAAATCACTAATCTTAACCTCCAATCCCAACCACTTTGGCATTACCATCCAAGCTCTCAAACACACTATTATTGCTAATAAATTCAGGCACTAAAGCCTTCATTAAAGCAACCATTTCGTTTTCGTTTTCAGAGCTGTTTACTAGCGTTCTGAACTCATTAAACTTAGCTTCTATATCTTGCAATGCTACTTCACGTACTTTAGCAATCATTATTTTTTCATGATAAGTTTTAAGTGTGTTCTCTGCATCACTTAATAATTCCTCGTATAATTTTTCACCTGGTCTTAAGCCGCTATAGGTAATATCAATGTCTATATTAGGAATGTATCCATACAAGCGAATCATTTTCTTAGCCAAATCCGCAATGGTTACTGGCTCACCCATATCAAATACAAATATTTCACCTCCATTACCCATACTACCGGCTTCCAATACCAATTGACAAGCTTCTGGTATAGTCATAAAGTATCGAGTAATATTTGGGTGTGTAACCGTAACAGGGCCTCCTTTTTCAATTTGGTCTTTAAACCTATTAATAACCGAACCATTACTTCCTAATACATTACCAAAACGGGTTGTAATAAATTTAGTGGCATTCGCAATTTCTTTTGAAAGTCCTTGTACATAAATTTCAGCCAAGCGCTTGCTAGCACCCATTACATTGGTGGGGTTTACTGCCTTGTCTGTACTCACCATTACAAAACGATCAACATAATATTTTACAGATAAATCTGCAATTAATTTAGTGCCCAATACATTGTTCTTAATGGCCTCACTTGGATTTAATTCCATCATTGGAACATGCTTGTAAGCTGCGGCGTGATAAACATATTGCGGCTGAAACTGCGTAAACAAATCCTCCATTCTTTGCTCATTGGTTATATCAGCAAGGAATGAAATGCAGTTTACATTGGTTTTCCTTTCTTGTAATTCAAGTTCTAAAATATGTAATGGCGTCTCAGCCTGGTCACATAATATAATGAGCTCTGGATGATAAGGTAATAATTGTCTTACAATTTCACTTCCAATAGAACCTGCAGCTCCTGTAACCAATACGCGCTTGCCTTTAATTTGGGTACGAATTTGATTGTTATTAATTACAATA
Source organism: Bacteroidota bacterium (assembly GCA_037975805.1). GTDB lineage: Bacteria > Bacteroidota > Bacteroidia > Chitinophagales > Chitinophagaceae > Sediminibacterium. The sequence goes on from JBANFX010000027.1 coordinate 1,397, forward strand.
GGATCACGCTCTAATAAATCCTCAATTTTAATGGTTTGTAATTGCTTACTATTAAACCTACCTTCATTCCATTTATTATAAGGTGGTACGTTTAATACCTGTATATCATGGTTTAAACAAAAATCTACAATCTCATTTTTTCGCTTGGTACTAATAGTAAAACTCGCAATAACCAACTCATTTACTTCATTTATTTTCACCATTTCTGAAAAATCGGTAAAACTTACAATAGGGACTCCGTCCAAGGCCTTTTTTGTTTTTTTACGGTCGTCGTCAATAAAGGCTAATAAATTAATATTATTATGCGTGTCGTGTTCTAATACTCTTTTTGTTGCCACACCTGCTTCACCTGCACCAAATATCACAACTGTTTTTTTCTTCATCTTATAATTCTTAGCATAAGAGAATAAAAACTTAACAGCAATACGATAACTAATTAAGCATAAGAAGCTAAAACTTGAATAAAGTATAATTAATACATTATCCAAAACAAATGTATTCTCCGAACGTTCTGTTACTTTAGAAACCAATAAAAGCAAGGAAGAAGATAAAAATACGGCTACCAAAATACGCACTGCATCCTGCATACCAGTATATCTAACAATACCTGAATAAGTTTTTACACTTGCAAATACCAAAAGGTTGGCAATAGTAAGTAATATAAAAGTATTTAAAACTGGCTCCCATTGTAATGAACTTAGCACTAAATTTTTTTGAAGTACCAGGGCCAATAAAAAGGAGAAGCAGGTTACCCCAATGTCAAGCAAAAATATAATCCATCGGGGGACGATATTTATTTTCTTTAACATGTTTACATTATTTGATGGTGACATTCAAATGGGGGTTTGAAATGAATTGATTTTTTAAATACGATCTATTCTACTAAGTTTTTATACAGCCTTCCAAATACCAAATACAATACTGTTAAAAAGCCGGCCAAAAATCCACCTAATATAAGTGACTTTAACTTGCCTACTTTTTCTTTTTCCAAAGGAAGTATTGGTTTATCAATTACTTGAATTAATGGTGTTTCTTTTCTTAAAGTTACTTTTGAAAGCTCCAGCTGCGCAATTAACTGAGTTAATATCGCTGTATTCGCTTGAACATCCACCTGTCTTCTTTTACTAGGTGTGCTTCTTACATTAAACGCTGGATTTAAATTATATACCTGGTCCATTTCAGCAGCAACTCCAGTAATGGCACCATTTAATTCTCCTCTAATACTATCCGCTTGTCTTTGTAAAATTTCAACATTAAGTCTTGCTTTTTTACTTTTTGTTTCAATATAAAAGTCGGATATTTCTTTTACCAGGTTTTCACAAAACACTTTAGAAAAGTTTTCATTTTCACTCAACACTTCAATACTTGTAATAGATACTTTTTTATCTTTTTGTGCAATGGTTAAAGCTTTGGTATCCGTAACAGCTTTATATAAACTTTGTAAAAGAGAATCTTGTTGTAAACTAAATTTGCTTCTATCCGCATTGGGTAAGAACTGAATATTTTTCAATTCAGGTTTTTTATCCCAGCTTTCTCTTAATTTATTATTACGAATATAATATTCTGCAATACTAATAGTATCCTTATTTACCAGTACAGGGTTTAATAAAGTTTTTTCTACTAGTAAACGGCTTTTCATTAATTCCATTAAATTACTTCCTGCAAATGCGCCTCCACCGCCGCCACCAACATCAATACCAAAACTGCTTGCTAGTCCTAATGCACCGCCTAATCCTCCACCACTTCCCTTATCCTCCTCCAAGGCAAAGGTTAATACTGCTTTATAAGTTGGCTTTTGAAAATAAGCATAAGTAAAGCCCAATATACCACCAATCAAACCCATAAATACAATGAGTAAAAACTTAGTTTTTAAATAGGCAAACCATTCCTTTATTTTAAGGATTAACTCCTTTAAAGAAATTTCGTCGTTTTCTATATGCTGGACTTCGCTCATTATAAATTATTTATTCAAAATACTAAGAGTTGCCAATGTTCCACCTATTTGTGCAATGATAGAAATTAGCTGTACAATTGTTGTTAATGGTTTATCCTTTTTTTCATTTGTTTCAGGTAATACAATTTCACTTCCTGGTCGAATTCTT
>JBANFX010000021.1:0-5177 GCA_037975805.1 Bacteroidota bacterium
AATGATACAACACCAACTATAACGGGAACAGCGGAAGCAAATACAACTGTGACAGTCACTGTAAATGGAACAACCTATACGACTACAGCGAACTCAAGTGGTAACTGGAGTATCACAACAAATACACTACCATCAGGTACTTACAGTGTCACAGCAAAAGCTACGGATGCAGTGGGTAATGTATCGCCAGTTGGAATAGGTAGTTTACAAATTTTAAGTAATACAATAATAAAAAAACCTACTGAAATTTTAGATATTACTAAAATAAGTAATACTGCAAAAATGAATTTGGATGGAAGTTTTAATATAGATTTTATTATTAAGGTCAAAAATCTATCAATAGACTTAATTGATAGCATATTGGTACAAGATGATTTAACAAGAGTTTTCTCTGATACTAGAGGTATTTCAGTTGTTGCTTTAGAAGTTTCAGGAAATTTACTTAAAAACAATAATTATGATGGAGTTACTGACAAGGAATTGTTATTAATTAAATCGGCTTTAGATAGTAAAATGGAAGACTCTATAAAACTTACAGTTAAAGTAGCGTCAAATGTATCTGGTAATTTCGAAAATACAGCAATAGCAAAAGTGCCTACAAGTTTTGGAGTAATAAATTTAAGTTCAACTGATCCAACTCAAATTTCTTCGATATCGGATACAATTCGTAAGCCAACCATTTTTGCAATACCATTAGTTGAAGTATTAATTCCAGGCGGATTCTCTCCAAACAATGATGGTATTGATGATAATTGGGTTATAAAACGTCCTTTTGGCACCACCATATCAGTTAAAGTGTTTAATCGATGGGGTAATGAGGTATATAGTAATTCTAATTATCAAAATAACTGGAGTGGGAAAGGGGTAAGTAATTTCATAGGAGAAGATGTGCCTTCAGGCACCTATTTCTATATTGTTGAAGCGACTGATATGTATAATGTAAAACGCAAATTTGCCTCTTCATTAACAATTGTGAGGTAATGAAAAATAAAATGGTAGATCACAAAAAACTAAACATGAAAAAGACAAACTTTTGTTTGGATTTATTTTCAAATAGGAAATCAAGCGTATTCGTTTTTTCATTCTTGATCCTAAATACTTTATTGATAAGTAATAAAGTATTTGCTCAAACAGAGCCAATGTATTCGCAGTATATGTATAATATGTTGGGAGTAAATCCTGCGTATGCTGGCAACAGAGAGGCAACTAGTGTCAATTTTTTCCAGCGCAGACAATGGGTAGGAATGGCGGGTTCACCTCAAACCACTTCAGTAAGTGTGGATGGAGCAGCTAAAGATAATAAAATTGGTTGGGGTGTTCAGTTATATGATGATAAGTTAGGTGTTGAAAAAGCGGATGGCGCGAACCTCATGCTTTCAAGCCATGTACGAGTGAGTGAGAAAGGAATTTTGTCAGGTGGATTGAGTGTTGGTTTAATGAACTACCGTATTGATTTAATGAATGTGCAAGGCCGCTTTACACCTAGTGACCCTGCTTTTTATGCCAATTTTAACAAATGGCTTCCTGCAGTGGGCTTAGGAATTTACTATCACACAGAAAAGTTTTATGCAGGATTCTCCGTCCCCAATGTTTTAAAATCAAGACTTAGTGCTTTTGATGTAATGAAATCAGGCATTCAAAAAGTAAATAGCACGCATATGTTTTTAACTACTGGCTATGTTTTTAATGTAAATGAAGAAGTGAAAATAAAGCCATCTACGATGATAAAAGCTGTGAGTGGTGCACCGATTGAAGCTGATATAAACACCAATATATGGTTAAAGGATATAATTGGATTAGGTTTTTCATACCGAACAGGAGATGCCATGATTGTTATGGCGGAAGCCCAAATTAATGAAAATTTAAGAGTGGGCTATGCGTATGATATGACCATATCGCCTTTAAAGTATTATAACAATGGATCTCATGAGATGATGCTAAGGTATGAGTTTGGTAAAAACAAATCAAAAGTAAAGTCGACCAGGTATTTTTAGTACTTGTTAAAATGCAAATAGTAAATACCCTGTAAATGAATCGAAACTAATCAAGAAATAAAATGAAACGAAAATATATAGTACTGTTGATCCTAATGAATGCAGCAATTATTACTGAATCGACTGCACAACAAGTGTATACTAAATTAATCACAACTGTTGCTGCATCTAAAACATCAGCAGACACGAAAACCACTGTACGTATTTTAAAGCTGGCTAACAAGCAAATGGGATTATTGAAGTATGCGTATGCGATTCCTTTGTATAAAAACTATTTACATGCGGGTGGTAAGCAGGACACATTAGCTTATAAAAATTTAGGATACGCTTATCGTTTAGTGAATAAATATGATAGTGCATTAGCGTATTACACCAAAGCGAGCGACGCGGGTGCTAAAATTGGGAATGTGATTGCAGAGCTATCGGCACAACTTGGTAATTACAAAAAGGCAATCAAGGACTACGAGCAGATCAATAATGAGTATAAAAATTTACTGAACGACTCCCGCATTTTTGGTTTTAGTAATCTAAATAATTTTTATGCGGACTCATTAGATTATATCATTTATTACACTAAGTTAAATAGTCCTTATAACGATTTTAATGCAGTGCCTTATAAAGAGGGTATTGTTTTTGAGTCTAACAGAGTACTTACTAAAAAAAGAAGAAAACAAACCCGCATTTTATCGCGTGAGTTTGGTTGGGATGGTGCTACTTATAGTAGTTTGTATTATGTTGAAAACACTAAACAACTAAGAGTAGAAACTGCTTTAAGACCTGTGTGGAAAGAAAAACATATTGATGACAGAGTTTTATCAAAGGCTTCAAGTAACGATACACGTTTACTCGATAAGTCTATTGATTATACAGCATTATCCTATAGGCAGGATACTAGTATTAAGCTATTCTCCAAATATTTAGGTTCAAGACTTAATATTGGTTCAATGACCTTTACTAAGGACGGCAGAACGGCCTATTTTACACGCAATGGTAAAAAAACAAGTCAGGGCTACTTATTAGAAGTATGGGAGGCAAAATTACTAGATGGTAAATGGGTACCAGCGGGTAAATTATTTTTTAATAAGACCAAGTACAACTACTTCCACCCAGCGGTAACTCCTGATGGACGAAGATTGTATTATGTATCGGATGAGGCCAATGGTTTTGGGGGCACGGATATTTATTTTACCGAAAAAAATGAGGATGGATCCTGGAAGCCTACTTCCAATGCGGGTCAAAATATTAATACTGCGGGTAATGAATTGTTCCCCACTTTTTATGATGGAGGATTTTATTATAGCAGCAATGGCTTACCGGGTTTAGGAGGCTTGGACATTTATAAATTAGTGCGTGATGCGAGTGGGGATATCAATCCTAAAAACCTAGGGTATCCAATTAATAGTGATGCGGATGATTTAGGATTTTCGATTATGGGCAGCACTGGCTATTTTAGTTCCAATAGGTATGGCAGTGATGATATTTTTACATTTGATTACGCCCCCGTTACAGTAACCTTAGAGGGTAAACTTTCAGTAGATAGTATCATGGCCCCTGGCAAAAAAGTATATTTAAACTGGCGTAATGAAGCTGGAAAGTTGCAATTGATTGACAGTGCGATAGTAGATGCCAATGGTAATTATGCCTTCAAAGCAAGACCCAATAAAGAGTATACAGTGGTTACTTTTAATGGTGATGGAGAAAAATTAGAGACTGCGATTAAAACAAATGATGTGGTGAAAGCTGGGGAGCAATATGAAAAGAAATTAGCGCTTATTAATATCCCGCTCACCCAAAAAGAACTGATTGCAAAGCATGCAAAAGAAGAGGTTATTACCCCACAGCAAAAATCGAAACAAGCACAAGAAAGCTTAAACAGGTTATATGCAAAAACAGTCGACTCCTTAATGAAGTTGAGCAAGGACTATGTGGAGTTACATCATCCGTTTAATCAGGTATATATAGTTCAACAAGACTTAGCTGCTTATAAAAAATTAATAGAGCGCGTGAAGCAAATGGAGGGTCGAGAAATCGTGATTGTATCAGCTACCGACTGTAATGGATCAGACGCCTACAATGAGGACTTGTCGGAGCGTAGATCAAAGCATATTTTCAAGACAATTTCAAAACTAGCGAACAATAATGTAGTCATTAAACATGTAGGTGAAAGAGAGCTATTAAAAGCCTGCGAGGATCTTAAAAAGAGCATCCTAGAACAGCAAGTGAACCGATACAGCTATGTATTTATTATGGATAAAAATTAATTATATGAAAAATGAAGTAATAATAAAATCACTGGAAAAATACAAATTATCAAAGAGAGAAGTTGATGTCACATTATTGATATTTAATGGGAAGAGAACTTTAGAAATTGCTACTGATTTAGGCATAAAACCAAATACAGTTTCAACCATAAAAAAGAATATTTATTACAAAATTGGAGTCAGAACGTCAATTGATTTTTACAAATTAGTGTACAGCAAATAAAGAGCTCTTTTTAATTAAAACAATTTGAATTTATTTATTATGCTTCAATATTTCATCAATTTATTTAGAAAAAATAGATTTGAATATCAAAATCTAAAGAATTTAAATTTATATACGTTTGAAGAGTTGAAAGATGAAATTGAATTTATAAATCCTTCCATTGAAATCAAAATCGTAAAACATGATGTCAATGCGTTCACTGCTTCTTTTACATCTTCTAGATCAAGGTTGGTTATTTTATATGATAATGAGGGTAAATTCATATCTAAAGTAAGTGAGATTTGGATTTAAATCTTTTACTGTTTTTTTAAGGGAAAGAAAATCATGAATTGAAGGGAGGGTGCTTACAGTTGGTCATAGGTATACTAATTAGAAAAATGTATAAATTTTTTTAAATCCGGGACTGTCGTTTCTCGCTACGCTCTAAACGACTTCCCCAAAACGGGGCCTTGCCCAAAGCCTTTCAAACAAACACTACGTGTTCTTTTGGCTTTTTTCGTTCTCGTCTGCTTTCACAAGCAAGCTTTCGACGCAGCCTTAAACGAAAAAAGCCTCTCAACTTTGTTGACAGGCTTTGCAGCCACAATAGGAGCCAGTTTGGAAGAATTTGCTGGGGATATTAGGTCAATCTTAGATGCCAAGCTTAAGAACCTGTAAAAACAAAAACCGACCCAATTGGGTCGGTTTTTTATTATTTTC
>JBANFX010000024.1:0-3366 GCA_037975805.1 Bacteroidota bacterium
AGTCCCCCATGGCCGATGGTACTTGGGTTTTCCTGGGAGAGTAGGTAGCTGCCTTATTTATTAAAGAATCCTCATCATTTATTTGATGGGGATTTTTTTTGCCCATACTTTTTCGAAATTGTATTTTTTCTCATTGAACATAACAAAATAGCCTGACAACTGCCAGGCCATTCATTGTGAAGTTCCATTATTTCTATTTTTTCTTTGCGACTACTAACCAATCCCAGGGTTTAGGATCTTTTAACCAATTTGGCGGTTTATGAAATTCAGTATTCCATTGATAATTTATTTTTTCTACCGCTAATACTTTAAAACCTTCGAGTGTAAGTAGCAACTCTAGTTCTTCTTTTAAGAAATGTTTTGTGGGTACATCATCTATATCCGTAACACCATCTTTTATATAACGGATTTGGCTTATTGCTCTTTTACCTGATGGTGCCGTATCATTTTTTGCATCATCCACATTAAACTTGTTGGCTATGATATGGCTGTATAGTTTTGATTCCAATGAAGGCACTACTAGCACTAAGTCCCCACCTTTCTTTAAAAAAGAAGCCATATGTTTAAAAAATAGATTTCGCTTTTTCAAGTGAGCAGTTAAAATTGCATTGATACATATGGCTGCATCAAATTTTATATTGGGAACCTTAGTTGCAGACATATCAACTCTTTCATAAGTGATGTTATCGTAATGCAGGTATTTTTGTTCAGCAATCTTTAAATTTTTTGCAGAGATATCAATGGCATGAACTTTTCCAAAATTGGGTGCCAATATAGGCATCCATTTCCCAACTGCACACCCAATATCAATGATAGATTTTTTATTACTAGCAAAAGAGAGGATTGAGTTTACAATTTTTCCAGAGACATCATTTTTTAAAACATCAAATATTTCTGTCTCATATATTGGTGCTATTTTTTCCCAGTAACTTTTTTCCATTGATGCGTTTTATTAATTATGCAACTTCATGTCCAGTGGATGCTTGCCTTAACTGATAAAAATCTTCCCTTGACATGTTTATTTCCATTGATTTTTTTGCACTAAGAATTCTCTCAAATTGTGTAGTGCCAATTACTGGAACTATATTAGCTGGATGTACGTATAAAAATGCCAGCAATATTTCATTAACGCCGGTTGCATACTTTTCAGCTAATATTTGAGCTATTGATAATATGCGTTTGTTTTTTTCTGTTACATCTGTAAAAAGTCCATTTCCCATGGGTGACCAAGATTGTGCTTCAATGCCCATCACCTGACACTGATCCAATGTGCCATCATCAAAACTATTCATATGTGTCACTGAAATTTCTACCTGATGATGTTCTATAGGTATATGCTTTGCTAGGTTGGCAACTTGATGTGTATTAAAATTGGATACCCCAAAGCTCCTAATTTTACCAGCAGCTTTAAGTTCATGGATTGTTGCTGCTACTTCTTTAGGATTCAATAATAAATCGGGTCTATGAATTAGTAAGGTATCAATATAGTCGGTATGGAAATTATTTAATGAATTTTCTACCGATTTTTTAATATGTGTTGCACTGGTGTCATATGATTTGATTGTATGGCTTGGTCTATTGGGGGTAAGCATGTTAATGCCACACTTTGTAATCAATCTCATCTGCTGACGCAAGCTACTCTTTCCTTTAATCGCTTCTCCAAAATCCGCTTCCGTTGTATAATGTCCATATATATCGGCATGATCAAAAATATTTAACCCAATTGCTAAACATTGGTCAATAATAGTTTCGTATTGTTTTGTTGTAAAATTGGCTCCCCACACTCCCCAACGCATACATCCTACAATTGGATTATTTTTCATTGCTTTTATTTTCGTTAGTAGCTCTAAATTAATTCTTTTCCTTAAAGTAGGGGCATAAAAAAACGGAGCGCTCTAATGAGCGCTCCGTTTGTATTGCAACGAGGTTGATTAATATCTGTTATATTCACCACCGCCATTACCACCGCGATCACGGTTGTAACCGCCGCCAGTACCGCCACGGTTGAAACCTCCACCGCCACGATTTCCACCACCACCATAAGGCTTCTTGAAAGAAGATCTTTCACCTTCAGGACGTGGAGTTGATTCGTTTACAACGATGTTACGACCTAATACTTCAGTGTCGTGTAATTGTGCGATAGCTGCTTTAGCTTCGTCATCATTAGCCATTTCAACAAAACCGAAACCTTTGCTTCTGTTGTTGTTAAATTTGTCTGTTACAATTTTTGCACTTGCAACTGCTCCAAATGGAGTAAAAAGTGCTTCAAGATCTTCGCTAGTCATATTCCAGCTAAGATTTCCAACATAAATGTTCATGTTCTTTAAAATTAAGTGATCTAAAAACTAATGTAGGCGACATTGCTTTCCATTAGCGTTACCGAAGATAGTCATATTATTTTCAATTCCATCATTATCTACACAAATTCCCCCCCATTTGGCGGTAAATACGCCTAAAAACTAACAAAAAGCCCCTTCTGAGGGTTCAGAAAGGGCTAAATGGGTAGGTTTGGTGTACAAACCTAGTTATTTGACGTAGCTAAAGACTATGCTTCAGCAGCGATTTCGATATCTATTTCAGTGGTTTGACCATTACCAAAGTCAATTGTTGCTTTGTAAGCACCTAATTCTTTGATATCATCAGCAACAGAAATTCTTCTTCTGTCAATTTCATATCCTTTTTGTTCACGAATAGCTTTCGTTACTTGTAAAGATGTGATTGAACCGAAGATTTTGTTGTTAGCACCAACTTTTGCAGACAATTTCACTGGGCTAGCAGTTAAAGTTGCAATTACGCTTGTGATTTCAGCTAACATCGCAGCTTCTTTCTTAGCTTTTGCTTTTAAACGTTCTTCTAATTGTTTTAAGTTAGAAGGGTTTGCTTCTACTGCATGCTTAGTTGGGAATAAAAAGTTACGTGCGTAACCATTTTTAACGTTTACTAATTCGTCTTTTCCACCTAAGTTATCTACTTCTTTAATTAATATTACTTGCATTGTTATTTTTTTAGTTCCCAAGAGCCCAGCATTTTATTGCTGTCACTCGCCTTGATTTGTTTTTTAACTTATCGCGAGATTAGGGATGGTTTACTAATTTGTTTATTTCAATAAATCCGTTACGTATGGTAACAAAGCCATTTGACGCGACTTTTTGATAGCGTCAGCTACTTTACGTTGGTACTTTAAAGAGTTACCGCTTAAACGACGAGGTAACATTTTACCTTGCTCATTTAAAAACTTCTTTAAAAACTCGATGTCTTTGTAATCTACATACTTGATACCATACTTCTTAAAACGACAGAATTTCTTCTTTGGTTTTTCCTGTTTGATCGCTGTAAGGTATTTGATTTCATTCTTTGCCATGATGG
>JBANFX010000047.1:0-5343 GCA_037975805.1 Bacteroidota bacterium
CTAGGGCTACTGAATTGTTTTTCAAAAATAAAATGAACGAGACCAAGGATCGTAATGGTGTATTGTTATACGTTGCAGTCAAGGATAAAAAAATAGCCATATATGCCGATCAAGCCATTTATGAAAGAATGGGCATAGAGTTTTGGTATAGTCAGGTGCAAGAGATGACAGCTCATTTTAAATCCATGAATTATGTTACAGGAATTACTACCGTAGTTAAAGATATTGGCAATGCTTTACGCGCTCATTTTCCTTATGACCGTGGAACGGATACGAATGAATTGTCGGATGAAATCATGATTGGAAAATAATACAGATGAAATTAATTAAGTCTTTACTTATTGTTTTTATAGCTAGTTTTTTGGGAGCGCATGTTGTGCATGCACAAAATGTGTTGTCAAAACCTAATCCTCCAAAATTAGTGGTGGACCAAGCAGGTGTTTTAAGCAATACCGAGTTAGCACTATTAGAAAAGAAATTAGTTTCCTTCGACGATAGCAGTTCTAATCAAATTGCTGTAGTGATCATCCCAACTTTGGATGGAAATGCGATTGAAGAGTATGCCAATAAATTATTTAGAGCTTGGGGTATTGGAGATGCGAAAAAGAACAATGGTGTTTTGTTGCTCATTGCAATGAATGAAAAAAAGATGCGCATTGAGGTTGGTTATGGATTGGAAGGTGCGATAACCGACGTTCAGAGTAAAAGTATTATTGATAATGATTTGCAGCCTGCGTTTAGAAAAAAACAATTTTATGAAGGAATTGATGCTGCTATAGATAATATTTCAAAAGCAGCGGTCGGAGAATATAAGGTTGTAAAAGCGAAGAAGTCAAAAAATCCAAAAGGAAGTTTATTTCTTTTTGTGCTTATTCTTTTTGTGATTGTTGCGATATTGGGTGGAAGAGGGGGTAATGGAGGCTCCAATATTAGAAGTGGAGGGTTTAATGATTTTGCAACAGGTATGTTATTGGGTTCTTTACTTGGTGGTGGTGGCCGAAGTGGTGGAAGTGATTGGGGTGGTGGAGGTGGAGGATTCGGTGGTTTTGGTGGCGGCAGTTCCGGCGGCGGTGGTGCCAGCGGCGGGTGGTAATTTACAATACAAAAATTTATATAAAAATTAAAGCTTAGGAATAACCGCACTTACAATCTTCACTAAATTTTCTTCTCCTTTTTGCTTTTTTGCTTTTAAAATTTCACCTAATATTTTCATATTAAAATATGGATCGGTTTGTCCTCTATATCCTTCTGGAATGGCGTTTCTAAATGCAACAATTAAATCGATTCCTTTCTTGAACTTTGTTTCATCCTCAGTTTTTATTAATAAGTTAGCAAAAGGTTGTGTCATGTAAAATTTCTCTTCCGATTGTATACTTAAGCTTTCATATTTGGCAGCAACAAATTCAAATACATGCTCGTCTCCGTATTTTGAGAGTATACTGGTTACTGCTGTGTTCAACCTTTTTTTAATAACCGTTTTAGATTCTTTTATGGCGATGGAGATTGCTGCAGCAGTATCCGTTTTTTCGAGTGCGTCTAGTGCGGCACCTGCAACTAAATAGGAAGAATCTGTTGTCCATTGTATAAAGTCCTTATTGTATTTTGGATTTATAAGTGCACCTAAAGCATCTATCGCTTCTTGTCTCACGAAAGTAGATGGATCTTTGGAAGCCATATTATAAATTGTTTTTTCAACCTCTGTATTCATAGCCGCCGGATTGTAGGCCCTAATGGCAGTTTGTCTTAATATATAAAAACTATCTTTTAGCGCAGCGTTTACAATGCCTTGTGCCAGCGGTTTACTCATGTTTTGTAGCGCTTCATTTAAGGCTTCATAACGGTCCATGAAATTTTCTGCATGTTTATATTGGTAAGCATATTGTTCTAAAGGCTTTTCTTCTTCTTTTGCCCATAACAATACTTTTGCATTATCAACATTTACGTTCAGAGGACTCACAGCAGATGGGAAATAAAAACTATCTGCTCTATTTTTACTCCATACATTGTAATGTTTTTTCCCAGTCTCTCCATAAACATCAATGCCAACAGGTAATTCAAAAACCTTGTCTTGAGTTTGTGTTTGCTTTATAACCACCAATACTTGTTTTTTATCTGCTAAATATTGTTGGGTAATGCGCACATAAGGGTGTCCGTTGCTAAAATACCATTGATTAAAAAACCAATTTAAATCCTTGCCCGTTATGGCTTCAAATGCCAACTTTAATTTAATAGCGGAACCATTATTAAATTTATTATCCTCTAAATATTTATGTAGAGAAGCAAAAAATGCATCATCGCCAACATAATTTCTCAACATATTTAAAACACGTCCTCCTTTTTGATAGCTCACTAAGTCAAACATATCCTCTCTATCCTTATAATAAAAGCGTACCAAGTTTTTTTCGGCATCCGATGGACTAGATAAATAAGATCTTAAACCAATGAAATTTTCATATGCTCCAGCGTCTTTCCCTTTTTCATTTTCCGCCCATAGGGTTTGACTATAATCTGCAAAGCTTTCGTTTACCGTTAAATTGCTCCAGCTCTCTGCAGTTACATAATCTCCAAACCATTGATGAAATAATTCATGTGCAATTGTACTTTCCCAATTATTCCCATCTACTAATTCTCTTGCATTTTGCTGAACGGCATCACCATGTAAAGTTGAAGTTGTGTTTTCCATAGCGCCCGATACATAATCTCGTGCACTCATTTGAGCGTATTTGGCCCAAGGGTAGGGTATTCCTAGTATTTTTTCATAAAAAGCAATCATATTTGGTGTCTTGCCATAAATTTTGCGCGCTTCTTTTTCGTAAGCTTTTTCAATATAATAACTTACTTCTTTTCCATTATAAGAGTCTTTAATTACTGCGTAATCTCCAATCCCAATAAAGAATAAATAAGGAGAATGCGGCAAATCCATTTTCCAAACATCAAGCCTTGTGCCGTTTTTATTATCCACTTGTTTCACAAGTAATCCATTGGATAAAGAAACATATTTATTGGGTACCGTTAAATGAAATTCTTGTGTGCTTTTTTGATTAGGCTTATCAATAATCGGCAGCCATACACTGGTTCCTTCCGTCTCTCCCTGTGTCCAAATTTGTGTTGGCTTTGTAGCGTCTTCTCCCAAGGGGTTTATAAAATACATGCCCTTCGCATCGGTAATCGCCTCACTTCCTTTTGCTTTGTATTCGTTTGGCTTTGCAATGTATTTTATATAAATTGTATAGTTTTCTTTTGCAGTATATGTTTTATCTAAAAAAATGTTTAAATACAATCCATCATATTCATAACGCAACTTTTTATTACTATTATTTTGTACGATTGCTACTTCTTTAATTTCCATTGCCTTTGCGTCTAAATGCAAGGTATTGGTTGGGTAAAAATGTGGATGCAATTGAAGCCAAACCTCTCCATTCATTTGCGATTGCGCATAATTGAAATTGGCAACCAATTTAGTATGAATTAAATCATTTTCCTTTGTTGCGAATGCACGGTATTCCTTTTTCCAAGCACTGTCTTCTTTTAAATCATCTTCTTGTGCCTTTACATTAATACATAATGACAACAGTAATAATGCGCTCAAACATATTTTATTCATATACTTATTTTTCTATTGCTAAGTTAAGTCAGCACATGTATTCATTTCGTTAAAATAAGGTTGAATGAAATATTTTGTAGTTTAGAGGCTCAATTAATGGATTAATGCGCAGGTATTTTATAGAAGTATGTTATGATGGCACCGACTTTGGAGGTTTTCAAATTCAAAGTAATCAAGTGAGCGTTCAGGGCGCACTTGAACAAGCAATGGCAACTTTATATAGAACAGCTATTGCTTTAACTGGAGCGTCCAGAACGGATGCAGGCGTTCATGCCCTTCAAAATTTCCTTCATTTTGATACAGATATAGAAATCACACAAAAGCATATCTATAATTTGAATGCACTTTTGCCTAAAACAATTGTGGTGAAAGGCATTTATGGTGTGCCCAATCATGCCCATTGTAGGTTTGATGCCATTAAGCGATCCTATATATATAAGATACATAGCCAGAAAGATCCATTCTTAGAAGGAAGATCCTGGTTTTATCCATTTCCCATAAATATTGATGATTTACAAGCAGCTGCTGATATACTGCCAACCTATACTGATTTTGAAAGCTTTTCCAAGAAAAACACTACTGTAAATACTTTTGATTGTACAATTACAAAGGCAGAATGGGTTCAAGAGGGCAAGAATCTGTATTTTAACATAGATTCTAATCGCTTTTTACGAGGAATGATCCGTGGATTAGTAGGTACCATGCTTCATATTGGGCGTGGACAATCAAGTTTAGAATCATTTAAAGAGATAATACGCTCAAAAAATGAGCAAAATGTAGACTTTTCGACCCCCGCACATGGATTATACCTTTCCTCCATCCAATATCCTGATTATTTTCAAAAATTAATTTAATTCCTAAAGCCCTGCTATTATTGGCTTTCGTATCATAAGATGCACATTTAGAGCACTTTGAACGAAAAAAAATTGAAAATAGTATGCAATATTTTTGGCTGTGAATAAAAGCTCCTTATCTTTGCCGCCCGCTATCGATAAAACGTGGTTGCGGATTGTTCTCTGAGGCAGATTTTTAGCAAAAAAGTTTAAAATAAGTTCACTAAAAATTGGTGAATATATTTAACCGCTGTATCTTTGCCGTCCCTCTTCAAAAAAGAGGTCAGTTCTTCGAAATTATTAGGCCTTATTTTTTTAAATAATTTTTAGTTTTTATAAATAATATTTAAATAAAGTTTGGCTAGTAAAAATATTGTTCTTACCTTTGCACCCCGCTACGATAAATAGCGCGCAAAATAAGCACATAAGATCTTTGAAAGTTTGGAAACAATAGTAACTGATTAATTGAAAAAATCAGGTAAAGGTTAAAGCATCAAAAAATTAAATCAGACGTCATTTTCGATTTATTTGAGACTGATAGTCATGATCAAACAACATTTACAATGGAGAGTTTGATCCTGGCTCAGGATGAACGCTAGCGGCAGGCTTAATACATGCAAGTCGAGGGGCAGCATGAAGTAGCAATACTTTGATGGCGACCGGCAAACGGGTGCGGAACACGTACACAACCTTCCTTTAAGTGGGGAATAGCCCAGAGAAATTTGGATTAATACCCCGTAACATTGCGATGTGGCATCACATTGCAATTATAGTTTCGACGCTTAATGATGGGTGTGCGTATGATTAGATAGTTGGCGAGGTAACGGCTCACCAAGTCTACGATCATTAGCTGATGTGAGAGCATGATCAGCCACACGGGCACTGAGACACGGGCCCGACTCCTAC
>JBANFX010000033.1:0-6166 GCA_037975805.1 Bacteroidota bacterium
ATGAGCGTGCTTTTCTCGCATTACAAAAGATGATTAGCGATGATATCGAAAAAAAGAATTGGGCCAATGCATCAAAAACGGTCTCTTCTTATTTACCCTATTTTAGAACAAATAGAAAAAAAATTGACAACTTACTTGCTATTTTAAATAAACCCACCGATCCCAATATTAAAATATATAATATGGGTACGAACATAAATACAATCGTTGGTGGTGAATATACTCCTGTAATTTCAGCAGACGACAAATATTTTTATTTCTGCGGAAGAGATAGAAGTGATTTAAACAAAAATGAAGATATTTTTGTGTCCAAAAAAGGGCCATATGGATTCTCCCTTGCAACACCCGTAGCCTCCTTAAATAATAATGGAACAAATCAAGCTCCTTTGTCCATTTCTGCAGATGGCACTGAAATGATATTATTCGTGGATGGAAAACTAAAAATGGCAGAAAAGAATATTTATAACCAATGGGAGGTTCAAAGTTCTTTTCCTGAAACAATTAATAGTGGCAAATGGCAAGCTGATGCTAGAATTACAAGCGATAAAAAAGCTTTAATCTTTAGTTCCATTAGATCCACCAACTATGACTATTACCCAGAAGATAACCTTGATAATTATCATGGAAATAGAAACTATCCTTCCGATATATATGTTTCAATACGTGATGAAGAGGACAATTGGGGCGAACCCATTAATTTAGGGCCCACTATTAATACTATTTATGCAGATAGGTCTCCTTTTTTACACCCCGATATGAAAACCCTTTATTTTGCTTCTGATGGACATGGAGGTTTAGGAAGCTACGATTTATTTAAGTCTACAAGACTTTATGATTCTTGTTGGGACTGTTGGAGTGAACCTGTTAATTTAGGAAAAGAATTTAATACAAATAATGGCGACTGGGGCTTGGACATTTCAACCGACGGAGATAAGGCTTTTATGAGTAAAGGCATAAATGCAGGAACCAAAAATGTATTGGTAAAAAATGACAATGATATTTTCTGGTCAAAGGTTCCCACTTATTTAAGACCCGATTATGTTGCAACTATCAATGGTAAACTCTTAGATAGTAAAAACCAACCTGTTGTGGCTAACATAAGATGGGAGGATTTGGAAGCTAAAAAATTAATGGGTATAGCCAAATCTGATCCTGAAGATGGAAGCTATTTTATAGTATTGCCACTTGGAAAATTATATGGTTATTATGTTGATGACGATAACTTATTTCCTATTGCAAATAGTTTAGATTTAAGAGACTTTAAAAAACAATTAAATATCAATAACGATATAAGAATTATCACCTATGAGGACATGCTAGATAATAAAGTAAGTGCTTCTATGAATAACATTTTCTTTAAAACAGGCTCCTCTTCCCTTGAATCCACCTCTCTTCCTGAACTAAAAAGAATTGCAACCATTATAAAGGAGAAAAATATTAAGATTAATATTATTGGCCATACCGATAATATTGGCACAGATGCAAATAACTTAGTGCTATCCCTAGAAAGAGCCAATACCATTAAACAAATTTTAATGAAAGAGGGTTGTAATGAAGAAGATGTAATAACAAAAGGAATGGGAGAAAGTATGCCAATTGCAAGTAATGATACAGAAGCAGGTAGAGCAAAAAATAGAAGGGTGGAAATTATATTCGAAAAGAAATAATTAAAGTGTATTTATCATATCTACTTCCTCCTCTTCTACCAATTGAATACTTGCTTTCTTGATAATTACTTTTCTGCCTACATAAAATATAAGAGAGGCCGATAAGGAACAAAAGGCCATCACTCCTGTCATTGGCAATGTGGATTCGTTATGTAAAATACTTACGAGTGCCGACATAAATGCACCCACACTCATTTGAATAAATCCCATTAAAGCAGAAGCATTGCCTGCATTTTTTGAAAATGGCGCCATGGAAAGTGCCGAAGCGTTTGGAAATAAAAATCCTTGACAACACAGAAACAAAAGCACTAAAATAATGGTTGAATACAATTCACTAAATCCAAAAATGGAGGTAGATACCAAAATAATGCCTATCACTCCCTGAGAGGTTAGCGCTGTTTTAATAATTTGCTCTGATGTATATTTTTTTAGCAACCTGCTATTCAATTGGCTAGCTGTTATTAATCCTCCAGCAATGATGGCAAATATCCATCCATAATGTTGTTCAGTAACTTTAAATACTTCCATAAATACATATGGTGAGCCACTTATATAGGCATACAAACCTGCATATGCAACTGCTCCCATAAAAGTATACACCGCAAATTGAGTTTGTTTAATAATGGCAGCAAACCCTTTTAAAATACTCAATGGCTTTAAGGAAAAATTAGGATCTGGCTGTTTACTTTCCGGCAAAAGAAAATAAATTCCTAAAATAATGCAAGCAATGACAAAAACCAACATGCCAAAAATATATCTCCATCCCAATAAAGTAGTAATATATCCACCTAATGTAGGTGCAATAATAGGTGATACTGCCACTACCAACATGAGGGTTGAAAAAACTTTTGCATTGTCTTTAACTTCAAATAAATCTCTTACCATGGCTCTCGAAGCCACCATGCCAACACATCCGCCTAAAGCCTGAAAAAATCTAAATACAATTAAGGTTTCAACCGACATCGCCGTTGCACAAGCAACAGAAGAAATCGCATAAAGACCTAATCCAAAATACAACGGTGTTTTTCGACCAAACCTTTCCAATAAAGGCCCATATAATAATTGCCCAAAAGATATACCTACAAAAAAAGAGGAAAGCGATAACATCACTTTAGCAACACTGGTATTTAATCCTTTTGC
The DNA here is from genome assembly GCA_037975805.1 of Bacteroidota bacterium. Classification (GTDB taxonomy): domain Bacteria; phylum Bacteroidota; class Bacteroidia; order Chitinophagales; family Chitinophagaceae; genus Sediminibacterium. The sequence continues at coordinate 2,808 of JBANFX010000033.1, forward strand.
AATACTAGGGAAAGCAGGTAAATACATATCAATAGACAATGGGCCTATTGCAGTGAGTAATCCTAAAATGAGAATTAAGAAAAAATGTGACTTTTTTGAGTTTTGATGCACAATTCGCTACTTAGCCGCTAATTTAAAAGTAACCGCTTTTGAATTAGTAGCAGTTGCTTTTGAAGTTACCACAACAGTAGCGGTACATAAAACTCCTGGTGTTAAGCCAGTAATTGTTAAAGTATTATCTGCTGTAGTAGTCGAAATTGAGTTGTTAAATACAGTGCTATTATCGGAGTCCTTTAAAACTGTAACAGCAACGGTAACTCCAGCAGATGGCAAAGTAGAACTTACTTTAACGATAATAGGCTGTGAAGTTCCTACAACGCCTAATATGTTTCCAGCTCCCGGATCCACATTTACTGTAAATGCTACCGCCGTCTCAGTGGGAGTAGGAGGAGTTGGTGGGGTTGGTGGAGTTGGCGTTGGCGAATCCCCTCCTTTGCTACAAGACAATAGGAAAATAGGGATTGCTATTAATATGTTTCTTAGATTTTTCATAATTGAAAATAAAGGTATGTATTCTTTGAAAATATAAAATAAATTTAATGTATTTTTTTGATTAATTCTACCTTTAGAAAAATTTCGGGTATCTGAACACTCATTTACCTCCCTGCTGTAGGTATGACCGGTAAGCTTTCATTTCCTGATTCATTCACACTTTGAACAGCAAAAAAGTAATTGTCCTTGCTATAGGGTAATCTAATCTCTAATCCCTCTGAGTAAATCTTCTTTTGCCAAACAGGACTGGTGGTTTCCCTCATTAAAATATAATACCCTTTTGTAACACCTGTTTTTGGTGCTTTCCAATATATATAAGTGGTATTGCTTAACTTTTTAACATCTACTTTAACTTCTTCTGGTACCGCCGGAGCCTTTGCCAAATTTGAAAGATTAGCCAAATTCACACCCGTATTTTTTCTTAAATATTCGAAATCAATATGTTCAGGCAAATCACCATATTCAATTCCATTTTCATTTCTAATATCTTGGTGTTGACGCGTATAATTTTCATTCATCTCTGTAAAACGAACACCTGCATATCCATTTTCAACAAAAGCAGTATGATCACCCCCTCTTAAAAAACGATCGTTTCGATAAATCATAACAATTTGCATATTTTCCATATAACGCTCCCCAACTTCTTTAATGTATCGGGCCAACTGCCTGGATCTGCCATCATTTTCTAAGCCTAAACTTCTTATTTGCATTGCAGCTTTACCTGTGTCTGAGACAGAAAGACCTTCGCTAAAAACACGCAATTTTGTATTTTCAATAATATTGGTTTCATTGCTATTATTACTTCCCATTATATCATTATTCAACACCGCCTCAATAGCCCAATTTTCTTTTTTTGCTTTTTTAGCCATATAATACGCTCCAATTAAACCTTGTTCTTCTCCGGCAAGCGTAACAAAAACAATGGTTGCTGGAAAATTGTGCTTACTCATCACTCTTGCACATTCCATAACAGCAACTGTTCCACTACCATCGTCGTCCGCACCAGGAGCATCACCAATACTATCCATCACATTTGTGCGCATATTATCCATATGCCCACTCATAATAAAAATGCGACGATCATTTGGATCGGTACCCTTTAATGTAGCAACTACATTTCCCAAAATAATGGGCCTATTTACTCTTTTACCATCTGGCAAATAAGTAACCGTATCTATAAAAGCAGTTAATCTTCCATTAGACTGTTTAGCGTAATCATTGAAGCGACTCAATATCCAATTTCTTGCAGCACCAATCCCTCTTGCTGGATTGTTTTGTGTACTCAATGTATTTCTTGTACCAAAAGAAACCAATTTATACATATTTGCTTTTAATGTATCGGCACTCACCTCCTTAAGCATTGATTCAATTTCAGGATCTTTTTTAACAATTACTTGTGCACTTAAATTATTGTAAGCAAAAACAAAGAAAAAAATCCATACGCAGTTTTTCATATCAGCAATATTTATTAATACCTAAATATACGATTTTATGATTTGAGGACACAAAAAGGCCCCATAGAAATGGGGCCCGCTGATTGATTGCTTGCTTAAAACCAAAATAAACAGAGGTTAAATGTTTTTTTTAAAATTTATATACGGCAGCCAATAAGAAGCTGCCTGCGCCTGTTGAAACCATATTGTTTGCATTTACAAATACCTTATCACTCGCATTTTCTAATCTAAATTCAGGTATAATTGTTAATTTCTTAAAATGAATATTGGCAGATAAAGTATTTTGAAAAATAGATGCTCCAATACCCAGTGCACTATTTGAATCATTAAAATATTCCGATCTTAAAGTGAATCCTACTTTAGCACTAGGATCATAATTAAAATACAAAGCATTACTCGTCCAACTACTTCCAGCCAAAGAACAAACCGTGCCGTCATAGTTAATTCCAAATTGGCTATTCACCACCCCATTCAATACTAAATCAAATTGTGATTTATCCATTCCCCCTTGATAATTTAAAAAGGCTTTTAATTTATCGTCTTTAGTGGCCGTACTAAATTGAGCAATCACCATTTTTATTTCTGCTTTTGCATTGGTAATATCTGTAGGTTCCGCTAAACCAATCATCATTGCCGATTTTCCGCCTAATGCAATATCTGCTTTAACACCTGTATGGAAAAATGGTCCATATGAAAAACCATAACTCATACTATAGTTTCTATTGGAATAAGCATCAAGTAACTCATATCCTATATGCGTTGCCCATTTACCAACTGTAAATTTTAAATTACTACTAGGAGCGTAACTCACATATGCTTGTTTTATATCTTTTGCAAGTCCTTTATCATTATACGAAAACTCATCTGCTCTTTTTCCAAAGCCTAAGTCCACTGTTCCTGCAAACTTACCTATGGTTTTATCTACCTTAAATGATACCATCCCCAATTGTAGGCTATTATTTGAATTTGTAAAACTTGTTTTGTTATTGGACTTTAATCCTGCAAAATCTGCACGATAATAACCATCAATGTAAGTAGTAAAAGTGGTTGAAGAAGCATTGGTAGATTTAGTGGAATCAAATTGTGCATGAGAACTTACAAATACGCTTAACGTAAGACACAAAAACAAAAGGGATTTTTTCATAAGGTGGTGGGATTATATTTAATATTAATTTTTTTAATATATATATATATTTCTATTTATTAACCAATTTTTGTTGTCACAACATAAAGATTTCTGGCTTCTTAAAAATATTCGATTAAATTTATTATTGATTTTCAATATTTTATGTAATTTTTTATGAAAAATATTATATTATATATTTTTATATGTTTATTTTATGAGTCAAAAAT
>JBANFX010000014.1:0-7989 GCA_037975805.1 Bacteroidota bacterium
CACTCATTGAAGAATATACTGCCAATAGTATTATTGAAAAATCATTGTCTGAAGAATATGAGATCACATCTGATTCCGCTGCCAAAAATGATTTGATCGATTTTTCTATTATAGGATTTGAGGTAAAAATAAATAAACTCATCAAGCCGGGAAGCGGCGTAGGTTCAAGTGCTGCAAGTAGCGCAGGAGCTGTGGTAGGTGCAAACTATTTATTAGGCAATCCTTTTTCAAAAGACGATTTAGTACGTTTTGCGATGAATGGTGAAAAGGTTGCATCGGGTGTAAAGCATGCTGATAATATCGCACCTTGTATTCATGGGGGTGTAACACTCGTGCGTTCCATTTTTCCATTAGAAATTGTTGCCCTTCCTTCGCCAACCTTATTTGTAACTATTGTGCATCCACAAATTGAAGTACGCACAGCCGATGCAAGAAGCATTTTAAAACAGAATGTGCAATTAAAAGATGCCATAAAACAATGGGGCAATATTGCAGGACTGGTTGCAGGATTAATGAAAGGAGATTATGATTTAATTGGACGCAGTTTGGAAGACGTGATTATTGAACCCGTAAGATCTATATTAATACCAGGCTTTGATGATTTAAAAAAAGCTTGTAAGGCCGCTGGTGCATTAGGTGGCGGGATATCAGGCTCGGGTCCTTCCATCTTTTTTTTAAGTAAAGAAAAAGAAACAGCTTTAGCTGTGGAGCAAGAAATGAAAAACTTATATGAAGGTTTAGGCTTAGCACATCATACTTATGTGACAACTATTAATTCAACAGGCGTAGAGATTACAAATAAATAGAGATGCAATATTATAGTTTAGGAAAGCAATCACCGAACGTAGATTTTAAGACAGCTGCTATTACAGGGCAAGCACCTGATAAGGGATTGTACTTTCCAACCAGCATCCCACAATTTACTGCTGAACAAATAGAAAGGTTCAAAACATTAGATAAAGCAAGTTTAGCTTTTGAAGTGATGAAACCTTATGTGGGTGGTAATATTGACGATGCTTCTTTACAACAAATATGTGCAGAGACCATCAACTTCGATTTCCCATTAGTACCTATTACCGATACCATTTCTTCTTTAGAATTATTTCACGGACCCACCCTTGCATTTAAGGATGTTGGGGCAAGATTTATGAGCAGGTGTTTGGGTTATTTTTCAAAACAAGCTGCAGCCGAAAAATCTTCATTAGGTGAACATGAAAATTTCGATATCCATTTATTGAGTACCAAACCAAATACAGTGTTGGTAGCTACAAGTGGTGATACGGGTGGCGCTGTGGCCAATGGATTTTTATGCGTGGAAGGCGTGAATGTAATTATTTTATATCCAAAGGGTAAAGTGAGTCCTATTCAAGAGCTTCAATTAACTACCTGTGGTCAAAACATTACCGCTTTCGAAGTGGAAGGAAGCTTTGATGATTGTCAAGCCATTGTGAAGGATGCATTTATGGACAGGGAACTCAATGCCGCGTATAATTTAACTTCCGCGAATTCAATTAATGTAGCACGTTGGTTGCCTCAACAATTTTATTACTTTTTTGCATGGCAACAATGGGTAGCAAAATATGGAGATACTACTCCAATGCATATTGTAGTGCCAAGTGGAAATTTTGGAAATATATGCGCAGGCATGATGGCAAAAGCAAGTGGATTGCCATTGGGACATTTTGTGGCAGCATGTAACGCAAATAATGTAGTAACCAGATATTTACAAACGGGCAGTTATGAAATTCATAAAGCAGTAGCCACCGTGTCCAATGCGATGGATGTAGGTAACCCTAGCAATTTTGTACGTATTATGGAAATAATGCAAAACAATTTTGAAAGCTTACAAAAAGGATTAACAAGTTATAGTTACGATGACGCAGTTACTGCTTCAACCATACATCGTGTATACAAAACCAATAATTATATTTTGGATCCGCATGGAGCAGTTGCATTCTTGGCAGCGGAGCAATTTATACAAGAACAAAAAGGAGTTAGCGCCATTATTTTAGAAACGGCGCATCCAGTAAAGTTCCCTGAAGTGGTAGAAGAAGCTATTGGCGAAACTATTGCTATCCCTGATTCAGTAAAGTTTTTATTAGACAAGGATAAAGTATCTATTCCAATGGGAGCAAGCTTTGCAGGTTTTAAAGACTGGATGTTAACTAAGTTCAAATAATTTTACAAATTCACCGGTACTATATACCGGAAGCGTATTTATACTTTCACTTTTTAGTTGCTGATCATTTGATATAAAATAATCCATTTTATGATGCAAAGCAACATAGTATTGTAAAGCGTCTTCAATATCATTCATTTCTGAATGTAATGCTTGAATGATTAATTCTTTTGGCATATCAATTACTTCAAAATCTTCAACAATAGCCAAAATTATTTCTTTTGTTTTTTCTACACCATATATCTTTTCAAGAAAGTAGCTTAAGATATGAATAATGGAACCGCTCATAAAGCCTCTTAAGTTTCCTTTGTTTATTTCTTCCAATATTAATTTTGCATTCGTTTTTTCATTTCTATCTAAACAATAATCTAATATTACATTTGCGTCGATATATATTTTATTGCTCATTATTATATTCTTTTAATTTTTCTTCATAATACAAATCACTTAACTTTTTATGGTCTGGAATATTCACCCTTGGAAGCTCGTCTAAAAATTCTGTGAGCGTTTTCTTTTTAGGCTTCGTGATGTTCTTGAAATAGTTTTCTACCATTTCTGAAACACTTGTATTCCTTTTGGCGGCAAATTTTTTCACTTCTTGTAAAAGGGATTCCTCAATGGTTATATTCAATCTTGCTTTCATTGTATCTATATTAAGTACTTTATAAAGATACGTATTTATTATATTTATGCGCATAAATGAATTTGAGCCTTAATGCTGTGTTTTGGTAAATCTATCCTCTTTATTTAGTTCAAAATCAAGTATTTATACGCTGTTTTCATATCTATCTACAACAGTTCTTCTGTTATAATAATTAGGTATATTTATTTATAAAATTGGAATACATGAAAAGAGTCATTTTACTGTTTATAATGGTTTTTGCATTACAGGGCTTGGAAGCGCAAACCAATTTAATAGTTCCCATGGCACAAAATCGTCAAGCCACTTATTGCAACCCTATTAATATTGACTATGGCTTTTGCCCTATTCCTAATTTTGTACAAAATGGAAAGCATCGTGCAACAGCCGATCCAGTGATGGCAGTTTATGACAACAAATATTTTATGTTTAGCACCAATCAATGGGGTTATTGGTGGAGTGAGGATATGAAGGATTGGAAATTTTTACCGCATCAATTTTTACGACCATGGAATAAAGTGTATGATGAATTGTGTGCACCTGCAACACTTGTGATGGGCGATAGTTTATTTGTGATTGGAAGTACTTATGAAAAAAACTTTACACTTTGGTATAGCACCAATCCAACAAAGAACGAATGGAAAATTGCCGTGGATAGTTTTAAAGTAGGTGCATGGGATCCAGGATTATTTTTAGACGATGATAACCGCTTGTATATATATCATGGCTCTAGTAATTTATATCCTATATATGGACAAGAGTTGGATCGTAAAACATTTGAACCGCTTACTGAAAAAAAACCAATGATTCATTTGGTAGATAGCATTCATGGTTGGGAACGTTTTGGAGAACATCAGGACAACACTTTCCTAAAACCATTTATGGAAGGTGCTTGGATGAACAAGCATAATGGAAAATATTATTTACAATATGGTGCACCAGGTACCGAGTTTAGTGGATATGGTGACGGCGTGTATACAAGTGATAAACCATTAGGACCCTTTACTTATCAAAAGCATAATCCATTCTCCTATAAGCCAGGCGGCTTTGCGCGCGGTGCAGGACATGGTGCAACCTATCAGGATGTGTTTAAAAATTGGTGGCATATTTCAACGATTGCGATTAGTGTAAAAAATAATTTTGAAAGACGATTAGGTATTTGGCCAGCACAAATTGACGGAGAAGGAGTAATGTATACGAATACTTCCTATGGTGATTACCCGCATTATTTGCCAACGCAAAATGCAAATCATGACCAGTCACAATTCACTGGATGGATGCTATTAAATTATAATAAGCCAGTACAAGTGTCTAGTACTTTAAGTGCATTCACAGCCAACAATGCAGTGGATGAAAATTTAAAAACCTATTGGTCCGCCACTACTGGTGATAAAGGAGAGTGGATACAAACCGATTTAGGAAATATAAGTACTATTGAAGCCATTCAAATTAATTATGCCGACGAGGGTTCGGACTTAATGGGTAAGTACACGGATATTTATCATCAATATGAAGTGTATGCTTCAAATGATGCTAAAACATGGAACTTAATTATTGATAAGTCTAAAAATAAAACGGATGTGCCACATGATTATGTAGTGTTGCAAAAACCCATTCAAGCACGTTATATAAAAATGGTAAACATACATATGCCTAGTGCAAAGTTTGCCATTAGTGGCTTGCGCGTATTTGGAAAAGGAACGGGTTCCAATCCAGGTGCGGTGCAAAATTTTGTACCCCTTCGTGGAGACAGTGAAAGAAGAAATGCATGGTTAAAATGGGCAGTGAACCCGAATGCAACAGGCTACCATATTTACTTTGGTTCTGATCCCAATAAACTATACAATAGTGTAATGGTATATGGTGTGAGTGAATATTATGTTACTGCATTAGAAAAAGACCAGTCCTATTATTTTCAGATAGAAGCGTTTAATGAAAATGGTATAGGACCTAGAACAGAAATTAGAAAAGCAGATTAGTAAATAAATTATTTTTTAAATAATAAGGGCGACTCAATGAGTCGCCCTTTGTGATTACGATTGCTTGCTACAATACTAACCAAACTATAAAGCAGTATAAACGCTAAATGATTTATACTAGTGCTTACATTATTTTTTGATAATTAATTTATCAGCAGTACGTCTAACTTTTAACGCTCCAGATAAATAATCATTTGCTGCATCTCTGTAACCCAATGTTAAAGCTACAGTTGCATGTAAACCTTGTGCAGCCAATCCTAATTCAGCATCTACTGCTGCTGGGTCAAAGCCTTCCATTGGAGTACCATCAACCTGCTCACTAGCGGCAGCAACTAATGCAAATCCTAATGCGATATAAGTTTGTTTCGCAGCCCAAATTTGTAATTGCTCTGGAGTTTGATGTGCAATGGAACCCTTCACGTATCCTGCAAAATCTTTTAAAGCATCTACTGGTACACCTCTTTGCTCAGCAATTTCTTGCATGTAAGCATCAACACTTGCTTCGTTAATTGTTGTGTGTGCTGCAAAAATAACCACTGCACTTGACTCACCAATTTGAGGTTGATTGTAAAAATGAGGTTGTAATTTTTTTCTTGTCTCTTCGTCCTCAATTACCAAAATACTATAAGGAGTTAATCCAAATGAGCTTGGTGCTAAACGCGTAGCTTCTAAAATAGTTTCTAAAGTTTGAGCAGGAATTTTTGCTCCATTCATTCTCTTAACAGCATAACGCCATTTTAATGCATCTAATAAATTCATAATTATTGTTTTTATATTTAATTAATGTTTGAACATCAAAATTACAATCTTATTTATTAAGTACCAAATAAGATTATATCTCTAAAGCCCTGTTTTAGAACAAATAATGCATTAAAAAGTTCAAAATCAATTAATTATAAATTTATGAGTACATAGTAGCATCGTATAAGTACTTGATATTGGCATGTTGAGGGGGACTATTTTCAACATTCATCAAAATTCAATTTATGAAACCTGTTCACCAATCAGTCATCATCCTACTATTTGGTTTTTTATTATTTGGGTGTGCTAAATCCACCAAAGAGCAAACCACTTTTATGGAAGGTAATTTATCCTCAGACTCAAATTTTATTAAAGTAGTTCATCTTGAAGAAGAATTAAACAATTTCATTCTTCAATTAGCAAACAGTAAGGGACTAACAATTAAAGCTTTAAAAATTAAAATTCAAGATTTAAATGATAAAGATTTACAATCAACAAAGGATAACAAATTATTCAATGAATTTATTGGAATTGCAAATGCCGAGTATTTAAAAAATTATACTAATGTTTATAAAACAACTTGGACAAAATTAAATGCGCACTATAATTATATATCTATGCAAAATATAAACGAAGCCTGTAAGCAGTTGTATGCGAAACGCTATAACAGCCTTACTAGTATTACATCTTCGTCTAGTTCCATTTCTACTAATGATGTTATTTCGGTAAATAAAGAAAATGATTGTGGTTGGAAGTTTTCCTTGTGTATAGCTGCAGCTACCTCTGGAGCTATATTGTGTCATGCAAGTTGTATTGGTGCCACTGCCGGATTGGGTACACCTGCTTGTGTTGTTTTATGTGCTACCTTACAGGCAGCGGCTGGAGTTGTTTGTATTGATAATTATTGTCCAATACCCTAAAATATAGAAATGAAAAAAATATTTAGTTTGATCCTTATTATGCATGTAATTATTTCAATTTTCTTTTTTAAAAAAATAATACAATCAGATATTGGATTAATAGTCTACTTTATTGTTACTATGGCATTGCTGTATTTTGTATTTAAACAAAAAGGAGATAAGAAAGATGAAGTATAATTAGCGGATTTTATGTTCCATGAACCTAATGTTTATTATTTTTAAACATAAAATCCAATGATATGCGCCAGATACAAGATAAAGTATTGATTGTCAATGTATTAATATTATTAGTATCCTTTTTTTCGCTGAATACTGTGCATGCGCAAGCCTCAAATGCTGCCAATAAGGACAATGCGCCTAATCTGATTATCATTACCACCGACGGTTATAGATGGCAGGAGGTTTTTGGGGGTATGGATAACGCCATTGCGAATGACTCAAAATTTAATCAAGGAGATAGTGCCTATATATTTAATAAGTACGGTGCAAATACCGTTGAGCAAAGACAACAAAAATTAATGCCTTTTTTCTGGAATCAAATTGCAAAAGAGGGCATGTTGTTTGGCAATCGTTTTGTAGATAATAAAGTAGACGTTGCGAATCCGCATTGGTTTTCTTATCCAGGGTACAATGAAATATTAACGGGTTATCCGGACACGGCTATTAATTCAAATGACTATATGCCTAATCCGCATACCAATGTATTTGCATTTTTAAATGCACAAGCAGCATATAAAAATAAAGTAGCTGCTTTTGGCGCCTGGGATGCATTTGATAGAATCTTAAATGAAAAAGTTTCTGGCTTTCCAGTGATTAATGCATTTGAATCCATTACGCAACTAATACAAGATCCTGTTGCAGTAAGCATTAGCCAAGGATTAAAAGATTCATATAAACCTTTTAAAGAAGTAGAATGTTTAGATGTATACACGCATCAACAGGCAATGCATTATTTACAAACAAAGCAACCAAAGGCAATGTATATTAGTTATGGTGAAACCGATGAGTGGGCGCATCATGCACATTATAGAGATTATTTAGATGCAGCGCACCAGGTGGATGCATGGATTGCACAAATATGGAATTGGGTTCAATCTACACCCGGATATAAAGACAACACTTATTTATTAGTCACTACCGATCATGGTAGAGGATTTAAAGAAGCCTGGACCGATCATGGTGCTGATGTAAACGGCGCTTCCAGTATTTGGTTTGCTTTAATGGGACCCGGTTTACAACAAATAGGGACTTTGGGTGCACAAACTAATAAAGGACAATTATTTCAAAAGCAATTGGCTGCAACTATGACTAAACTCATGGGAAAGCCCTTTGTGGCCAACCATCCTATAGGCGCGCCTATTTTTTAAATGCTCAAAATTTGCACTAACTTTGTTGTAAGAAGTACAAATAATGTTATTTTCAAAAACCATAAGACAATTTATTGCGCTAGCCATGCTAGTGGTTTTTGCATTTAGTATTACCCCACAAAAAAACATTCACGATTTTGTTGCAAAGCACGTTGATCCTACT
>JBANFX010000044.1:0-149336 GCA_037975805.1 Bacteroidota bacterium
AGCATTTAACCGAAAGGTACGGTGCAAGAGGATCCGAGAAGAGAACTGAATTTGAAATTAGAGCAAAAGCCTTTCTTATAGGTGAGTTAATAAAAGAAGAAAGAAAAAATGCAAAAATGACGCAGGAACAATTGGCAGATAAGATTGGAGCCAAAAAAAGTTTTATCTCTAGAATTGAAAATGGTAAAACAGATATTCAGCTATCTACTTTATATAGGCTGCTTGAATTTGGATTAGGTAAGACTGTAGAAGTTTCTGTTAACTAAACCTACCTATACTTGAGGTCGCAATTTGCGACTTCAAGCTGCAACTTTCGAGTAAAAGGGGAGCCACACTGGACAAGCCATCAGAAATGATGGCTTTTTCTTTGTCCATTAGTGAGTTAGGCTTGTTGCAGCTTTTCAATTTCAGGGTTTAATACTAGTAACTTTATGAATTCGTATTGTATCAAGATAATTATATCGGATAATTGAAAATTTCTAACATTATATATTTAATTATTGTTTGAATAAAAGCCATATTTTAAAAAATTATTAGAAATACCTTTCAAATTATTAACTTACATAGATATTATTTTAGTTTAATGGGTTTTTAAAATTATTATCATAAATAAAATAACTAAATGTCAAAGTTCAAATTTGTAGATGCTTTTAAAATATTGGGGTATACATTATTGTATATTGTATTTGGAATAATACCCGGAGCCTTAGGAGTAAATTTATTTTTTTCTCAGGATAGCGTTTTCGGAGGGGTAAATATTACAGGACGTAGAATGGTTTACTCACTAATTTTTAAATTTATTGAAAATTATATTGGCAACTGGTTTCTTGGTATAATATTTTTTTTATTTGGTTTTTGGATGACCAATCAGGCATTGTTAGTAATATTTGAGATGGACTATTTTTATGAAAAAAATTATAAGCTGACAAAAAAAATAAAAATAATAAATGCATTTTTCTTTATAATAATCCTGTTTTTTATTACAGCCTTCAAGAATGAAATATTTGAATTCATTTTTTAGCCCATTTTTTAATTAGGTATTTTTTGAATCATAAAATAGGTCCACCATGATCTAGATACCTTTCTTATATGCTCATACACCCGGTGAACATTGTTTATATACATAATTCGGGACTATCACATAGACTCTAGTCTAATACATGCAATAATTTAATTATATTACACTCGATTTTAGATTAAGTGTATGAAAAATGCAATACGTATTTTATTTTTTATAGCTTTTTTTACTTCCTGTACAAAGGAAACGAACACTCAAGTATTAAAAACTGCTCAAAATAATACAGTTTCTTTAGTACCAAGCATTAACAAAGGTTATATTATTAACCATACTTATTATACTTTGTCTTATAGTGAAGCTAATCGTCAGGCCGAATGGGTTTTCTATCATTTAACGCCAGAATTTGTGAATGGCACACAAGTAAGAACCGATGATTTTAGATCAGATCCACTTGTGAAAAACAATCCAGTTAAATCTACCGATTACACAGGAAGTGGATTTGATAGAGGTCATCTTTGCCCAGCAGCCGATATGACTTTAAATTATAATTCAATGAGCGAGACCTTTTTTATGTCTAATATGTCGCCACAAGCGCCTAGTTTTAATAGGGGTATTTGGAGCACATTAGAAGATAAGGTTCGCTTTTGGGCCCTTGAAAAAAATGGCGTGTATGTAGCTACTGGACCTATTTTAAAAAATTCATGTGGCACTATAAATAATGGCACAATTACAGTTCCTTGTTCTTTTTATAAAATTATTTATAATGATACGGGTGCCGAAAAAATAGCAATTGCATTTATTTTGAATAATCAGGGCAGTACGTCTAATTTAAAAAATTTTGTATGTAATATTGATCAAATTGAAACCTTAACAGGAATAGATTTTTTTAGTGAATTACCTGACGATATTGAAAACAAATTAGAATCTACTATTTACACTAGTAATTGGAGTTGGTAATTTAAATAGTTTCTAATAATTGAAATTAATCATCCATTCAACTCCATATTTATCTCTGAAGGCTCCAAAGTAGCTGCCCCATGGACTGTAAGCAATTGGGAATTTCAATCGTTTCAAACAACTTTATTCATTTGATCTCAACATAGCCGTTTAAATAATAATTCATTGCGAACAATTGTTATTACCCTCAATTGCAGTAAATTGTATCATTAAATTTCTAATTTTAACCAATACAATTGTTTGCAATGAAAATCAACAAGTTTTTTAAATCCTTATTATCTGCGATTGCAGTTTTTGCAGTTATACTATTTCCATTTACAAATAAAGCCAATGCACAAGATGCAGTCAAGCCTTTTGGCGGCCTTGCTTTATATACTGTACGTGATGCCATGGTAAAAGATGCGCGCGCGACTTTAGAAAAAGTAGCTCAAGCTGGGTATGTAAATGTAGAATCTGCTGGGTACAACAATGGCAAATTTTATAACTTATCACCAGCTGATTTTAAAGCATTATTAAAAGAAATGAATTTAACACCCATTTCTGCACATCAGGGTTCTGTTACTTTTGATAATGTAGATCAGCAAATAGCTGATTTAAAAGAAGCTGGCTTTAAATATTTTGTAGTTCCAGTTCCTCCAATGGGTACTTTTGGATTTGATCCTGCAACAAAGAAAATGGGCATGAAAGGGGGAGCAAAAGCACTCGCTGCAACCTTAAACACATTAGGTCAAAAATGTAAGGATGCAGGTTTAGAATTATTATACCATAACCATGATTTTGAATTTAATAAGGATGACGAAGGAAATGTAGTTCTTGACTATCTATTAGAAAACTGTGATAAGAGCATTGTGAACTTTCAAATGGATTTATATTGGGTAACAAAAGCGGGAAAAGATCCTTTAGAATATTTTGAGCGTTATCCAGGTCGTTTTAAAATTTGGCATGTAAAAGATATGGATGAACAAGGACGATTTGCACCAGTGGGTAATGGTAAAATTGATTTTAAGCGTATTTTGGCTAAGAAGAAAAAATCAGGCATGAAATACTATTACGTTGAGCAAGATGCTTGCTTTAATGAAACACCATTAGAAGCAATTGTGATTAGCCATAAAGGGTTAGCTAATTTTGGATTTAAATAAATTTAAATCCTTTATAATAATCAAAGGCCTCCCATTTGTGAGGCCTTTTTTGTAGCAAAATATTTATATATTTATTCAATGAAAAAATGCGTTCAATATTTTATTGTAGGGTTATTAATGTTATTCAATTATCAGGTTCAATCACAAAATGTTAATGTTTATCAACCAAAATTAGTATTGAATACAAAGGATTTGGTGGTTACACAAATTTCCCAAAATGCTTTTACGCATATTTCGTATTTACAAACTAATGATTTTGGGAATGTACCCTGTAACGGACTTATTGTAAAAAGAGGCAATGAGGTGGTTATTTATGATACGCCTACAAATGATTCAAGTGCACTGGCTTTAATTAAATGGGTAAATACTATTTTGCATTGTAAAATCGTAGCCATTATTCCTACTCATTTTCACAATGATTGTTTAGGTGGGTTAAAAGCATTTCATGACAACAATATTCCGTCTTATGCTAATAATGCAACTTTAGAATTGGCTAAATTAACAAATGTAATAGTACCTCAAAATGGTTTTAATAAAATCCTTGAATTAAAAATTGGCAACACAATTACTGTGGCTAAATTTTTAGGTGAGGGGCATACCAAAGACAACGTAGTGGGTTATTTTCCTAGTGAAAATATACTTTTTGGAGGTTGCTTAATTAAGGAGATGAATGCAACCAAAGGATATTTAGGGGATGCCAATATAGCAGCCTGGTCCAATACCGTAAAACTTGTCAAAAAGGAATTTCCAAATGTAAAAATGGTTGTTCCCGGCCATGGCGAAATTGGCAACGGACAATTATTAGATTATACCATCCAATTATTTAAAGAAAAATAGTTTAGGTTGTTATTTCTGTGCTTTATTTGGCAATGCCGCATACTAAAATCAAAGAAGCAGTTTCGGATTCATCAATAACTACGGTTACATGATCACCAATTTCTAATGCTAATTTTGTAATTGCACTTTTAGAATTTTTAATTATTGTTTTGGCAGTAATTTTTATGAATTCATCTTTTCCTTTTTTCCCTTTAATATTTATTCCATTTTCATTTAGGCTTACAATTACTCCAGTACCTCCGGTGCCGTTACATAAATCACAGCAATCGCCGTTGGAGGCGACTTTATTTTGTATTTGAGGCAAAGCCTCTCTTTCAATACTAGGCGTAATGCCAAAAGGCAGTTTCAATATTTTCTTATAAGAGAGTGTTAGCAATAAAATGAGCACCCCTAAAATTCCAGTGAGCGCTACACTTAATATAGATTGATTTTTTTTCGAAAAATTTGAAAATATTTTGAACTTCCAAAAACCAATAATTACGCCCAATGCATTTAAGATAACATCATCTATATCAAAAATGCCAATATGTAAAATTGCTTGAGTGATTTCAATGATGAATCCAGTGGATATTGCAATTAATATTATTTTTTTCCAATTGATCTTAGTAAAAATAAATGGCAGTAAAAATCCTAAAGGAACTAGTGCGATAATGTTTCCTATGATATTAATGAACGCAATTAAAAAACCATTATATCCTTTTAAATAGTATAGAATTGTTTTAAAAGGTATTAAGTTGGCTGCACCTTCCTGTGTGCCACCAAAATTAAATCTCATTTGACCCACTTGAACCATAGCCAAATCCTTTAATACCAACACTTTTACAAGTATAAATAAATACGTTAAAAGCAATAATATAGAAATAATATTTTTTTTCATGAAATGACTATGTGGTAAAGATGCTATTTTTCGGTATAGGCTTTAAAATTATCCAATATCATTTGCCAACCCATTTGTTGCATTTCAATTGGATTGGTTTGCTCCGGCTCAAATTGTTCAATAACACCTGTCCCGCCTTCAAATGCTTCAAAGTGCACAAACATTTTCCTGCCGTCTCCTAAAATAATTTCAATATTTTTTTCCGGTTCAATTTTTTGGTAAGTGCCCCAAAAATCAAATTCCATAGAATTGTCTTTGGCTGCCATTGTATAGTGAAATTCACCACCAACTTGTAAATTATTTATTGCTTTAGGACAATGCCATTCCGGACTAGCAAAATTCCAATTGCATACATGGTGTTCTTTAGTCCAGCATTCCCAAGTTTTATTGACAGTAGCATGAATTGTAGCTTTTACAGTAATGAGATTCAGCTTGTTAATATTTAGTTTGAAAGTAAAGAAAATTCCTTAAATAAAAAGAGGCAACTCTGTTGAATTGCCTCTTTTTATTAGCTAGCGCTAAAATATTGTCAACTACTTTTACTTTTGAGTTGCAGCATCAGCCATACGCTTAATATGCTTGGAAATTTCTCCAATATAAGTCATGTCTGTTGAACAATCTTTATTTGCTTGCATATCACTAGACAAAGTTTGCGCCTTTTGAATATAGTCAGTATAATCTTTTAAGTATGCAGTATTTGTTGGGTCCTTTTTATATTTTTGAATGATATCGATATACTCATCAACAAATTTTCCATAATCTTCTGCTATTTTAGCGCAATTAGAACTACCACCAGAAGTTTTTGTTTCATTTGTACTGTTTGTAGATTCAGTTTTAGTGCCACTTGCACTATCTGAGGCATTCGTATCTGCCTTTTTGTTACCACAGCTTTGAAGTGATACTGTTGCCAAGCTTAATGACAAGATTAATAATAATCCGAATGATTTTTTAAGTGTTTTCATTTGTTTATTTTTTAGTTAATCAAATATAAGATTTATATTTATATAGATAAATTATTTTATATAACAAATGTGCCATGTTAAACCGGATATTCAAGTAGGTTTAAATTTAGCATACCAAAAAATAATACGATGAACCAACGCAGAAATTTTATCAAACAAATGTCATTTGCATCTGCTGCATTTATGGCAAAACCTGTTTTTGCAAGCAGTAGCATTTTTACTTCCGATATCATTCGCGTTGCTACTATTGGTGTAAATGGTATGGGTTGGTCAAACACCATGTCGGCCATTAAGGTTAAAAATGTGGAAGTAGTGGCACTTTGCGACATTGACGCATCTGTTCTTAAAAAGCGTAAAGAAGAATTATTGGTTGCACAACCCAATGTAAAAAATATTGACACCTATGGCGACTATCGTAAAATTTTAGATCGAAAAGATATTGACGTGGTTATTGTGGGCACCCCCGATCATTGGCACGCATTACAAATGATTGAAGCTTGCGCTGCAGGTAAACATGTTTATGTAGAAAAACCAGCAGGTAATTCCATTGGTGAATGTGATGCAATGATTAAGGCAAAAAACAGATACAATCGTATTGTACAGGTAGGTCAATGGCAAAGAAGTGAACAACATTTTAAAGATGCTTTGGATTTTGTTCACTCAGGACAACTGGGAAACATAAGAACCACCAAGGTTTGGTGTTATCAAGGCTGGATGCGACCGCAACCAGTAGTTGCCGATAGTATTCCCCCAGATTATATAGATTATAAATCATGGTTAGGACCTGCGCCTACAAGAACTTTTAATACAAGTCGTTTTCATTTCCATTTTAGATGGTTTTGGGATTATGCAGGGGGCTTAATGACGGACTGGGGCGTGCATTTATTGGATTATGCAATTTTAGGAATGAAAGCAGCTAACCCAATTTCAGTAAGCGCTCTAGGAGGCAAATTTGCTTATCCTGAACTGGCTGAAGAAACCCCTGATACTTTAACTGCTTTGTACGAGTTTGATAAATTTAATTTAGTGTGGGACTCTGCGATGGGAATTGACAATGGATCTTATAACCGTAATCATGGAATTGCATTCATTGGAAATAATGGGACTTTAATTTTAGATAGACAAGGTTGGGAAGTTATTGAAGAAAGTCAAGCCAAAAATAAAGTAGTGGTCCCTTATGCTAAAGTACAAGACAGTGGAGTGGATTTGCATTGGGAAAATTTTATTGCAGCCATTAGAAACAACAATCCATCTTCATTGCATTGTTCTATTGAAGACGGAGCACATATAGCAACTGTTGCACAGATGGGGAATATCGCATATAGATCCGGTAAAAAAATTAGTTGGAACGAGCAAGCTAAATGTTTTACAGACTCATCCATTCAAGCAGAATATTTTATGAAGCAATATCACAATGGGTATAAATTGCCTTCGCTTTAAACCGTCTTAATTAACCATTACTATGAAAATTCAATTTCAAAAACTATCACTTCTATTTTGTATTATTTTTTGCACTAATTTTTTGTTTGCACAAAATAATAAAATGGTAGCAGTGAAAGTGGTTGTTGCAGGAACAAGTCATGGGCATGTTTCATGGATTTTAAATAGAGCCAAAGATAGTGTGATTGAAATTGTTGGAATTTATGAACCTAATGTAGCGATTGCCAAAAAGAATGCACAAAAGTTCAATTTACCTCTTAGTTTATTTTATACTGACTTGAAAAAAGCTTTGGAAGCAACTCAGCCTGAAGCGGTGGTGGCGTTTGGTTCTATCCATGAACATTTAAATGTGGTGAAAGTAGCTGCCCCAATGCATATACCAATTATGGTGGAAAAACCTTTGGCTTCCTCTTTAGCGGAGGCCAAAGAAATGGAAACAATTGTAAAAAAATACAATGTTCCCCTGCTAACTAATTTTGAAACCTCTTGGTATCCTAGCACTTTTGAAGCGTTTAGATTAATTAGCGACAGCAATTATGTTGGTCAAATTAGAAAAGTTGTATTTCATCATGGTCATCAAGGTCCCAAAGAAATTGGTGTCAGCGATGAGTTTTTTAATTGGCTAACCGATCCAGTTGAAAATGGTGGTGGAGCTATCGTTGACTTTGGATGTTATGGTGCAAATTTAATGACCTATTTAATGCATGGTGAAAAACCTATTTCAGTAACTGCGGTTACTAGAAATTATAAACCCAACTTATATCCTCAAGTAGATGATGATGCCACTATCATTATTAACTATGAAAATTCGCAAGCTGTTTTACAGGCTTCTTGGAATTGGACATTTAGCAGAAAGGATATGGAAATATATGGAGACAGTGCTTACATTATTGCAGTGAATGCAAATAAAATGCGATTAAGAAATAAAGAGTCAATGCCTGAATATGAAAAGACCGTTACAAATAAAAACATACATGTTTACACCGATCCTTTTTCCTATTTACAAGCATATTTAAGAGGGGTTGAAAAAATACAGCCTTATGGTTTATATTCTTTTGAAAACAATATGATGGTGGTAAAAATATTGGAAGCTGCAAAGCAGTCCGCAAAAACTGGCAAAACCGTTTTATTTAATAATTTAAAATAACTATAACTATGAAAAAGCTACTTACGTGTTTAGTTTTTGTTTGCATTGCTTTATTGTCATTTGCACAAGTGCCAGAAGGGAAGAAAGTAATTAGCTCCTTATACATTTATGATTTGGCTTCAGGTAAATCTAATTTAATCCTTAGAGAAATGCGTCACTTTGAGGCGCCCAATTGGTCTCGTGACGGAAAGTATTTATTGATTAATTGTTTAGGAAGGCTCGAAAAAATTAGCACTATGGGTGATAAGTTGGGTGAGTTAAATACTGGCAATGTGAAAGACGCTAATAATGACCATGGTTTTTCTTTTGATGGTAAAACACTTTTCATTTCAAGTGCAAAACCTGAAATGAAAGAACATACCTCATTTATTTATAAAGTAGCAGCTGAGGGCGGTGAACCTACTCAAATCACGCCTATCAGTACATCCTATTGGCATGGTGTATCGCCCGATGGCAAGGATATAGTTTACTGTGCAAATCGTAATGGCAATTATGACGTTTATAAAATGAGTGTGGATGGAGGAGCTGAAATTAGATTAACTACTACCGAAGGTTTGGATGATGGCCCTGAATATGCCCCAGATGGTAAGCACATTTATATTAATTCATACCGAACCGGAACCATGCAAATTTGGAGAATGCATGCCGATGGTTCAAATCCAGAACAAATGACTTTTGATACACACTCCAATTGGTTTGCACATATTGCACCTAATAATAAAGTGGCCACAATTATTACTTATTTGGAAGATCAAAAGCAAACTCATCCCTTTGGAAGGCAGGTACAATTGCGCCTATTGGATGTAAGCACCAAGAAACTTACTAATTTAACCGAGCCTTTTTATGGCGGTCAAGGAACCATTAATGTACCTTCTTGGAGCCCCGACGGAAAACAATTTGCTTATGTTCGCTATGAATTAATGGACTCAATTGAACCTGTAAAATAACTAGTAATAAAAATCAATTTTAAAATATTTTAAATCTTCCCTATGAAAAACGAAAACGCCTCATCACGCCGTAAATTTTTGCAACTTATTGGTGCTACAAGTATGGCCGGTATTGCCTCTCCATTAAGCTCTTTGGCAGCGCAACAAAAAGCAGAAGAAAGAATTTTATTTTATGAAAAAAGAGTTTCAGCTGGTGAAAAAATAAGATTAGGAGTAATTGGCTTTGGTGTACAAGGCCATTTTGACTTGACTACAGCCTTAAAAGTACCAGGTGTGGAGCTTGCGGGCATTTGTGATTTATACACAGGTCGTTTAGAAAATGCCAAAGAAATGTTTGGCAAAGATTTATTCACTACTAGAAATTATAAAGACATTTTAGATAAAGCAGATATTGATGCAGTAATTATTGCGACCACGGATTGTTGGCATGCTAAAATAACAGTTGATGCTTTAGCAAAAGGCAAGCATGTGTATTGCGAAAAGCCAATGGTTTATAAAATAAGTGAGGGATACGATGTAATGAGTGCTGCAAAAAAATATGGTAAGGTATTGCAAGTAGGCTCGCAAAGAGTAAGTAGTATAGGACTTGCTAAAGCAAAAGAGTTATTAGCCGCTGGAGAAATTGGGAATTTAAATATGGTGAATGCGGTGTATGACAGACAAAGCTCTATTGGTGCTTGGGAGTATACAATACCTAATGACGCTAGTGCTGCTACCACCGACTGGGATAAATTTATTGAAGTGACAGGCAAAATGGAATTTGATGCTAAAAAGTTTTTTTGGTGGCGTGCATTTAAAGAGGTAGGAACCGGGGTTGCCGGAGATTTATTTATACATTTATTAAGCGGCACTCATTTTATTACAAATTCAAAAGGCCCTGAAACTATTTATAGCACAGGTCAGTTTAGTCATTGGAATGATGGTCGTAATATGCCCGATGTAATGTCGGGGGTAATGCAATATGGTAAAAACAGCGATCATCCCGCTTTTCAAATGACCTTACAGGTAAATTTTGTGAGTGGCACAGGTGGCCAAGAAATAATTAGGCTAATTGGTTCTGAGGGAGTGATGGATGTGAATGGCAATAATATCACGGTAAAACATAGTTATATGCCCGAAGCACCTGGCTTTGGCGGCTATGACTCTTTATTTACCTTTTCAAAAAGTATGCAAACTGAAATGCAAAAAGAATATGATGCAAAATGGACTGCAGCACAAAGAAAAAGAAAAACAAAAGACAATATTTTGTACAAAGCTCCAGCAGGATATGATGAACATTTAGATCACTTTACTAATTTCTTTGACTCCATTCGTACTGGCAAACCTGTTGTAGAAGATGCTGAATTTGGTTTTAGAGCGGCAGCACCTGCCTTGGCTTGTAATGAAAGCTATTTTAACAAACAAATAATTCATTGGGATCCGGTGAATATGAAATTAAAATAGTTGAATCAAACATTTAACAAGATGAATGAGAAGGTAGATGCCTATATGCAAGGGTTAAAAAATTGGAAAGCGGAGGCCGAAGAACTAAGAGCAATATTATTGGCTACAGCACTTGTTGAGGATTTTAAATGGGGCAGGCCCTGCTATACTTATCATGGGAAAAATATAATAGGACTTACTCCTTTAAAAGAATCTTGTGCTTTAAATTTTTTTAATGGTGCTGTTTTATCTGACACGAATGGTGTTTTAATAATGCCCGGTGAGCATACTCAAAATGGGCGGTGGATGAAATTTAATTCGCTTTCAGAAATCAATAAGCATAAAAGCCTACTAAAACTATTTGTTAAAGAGTCTATTGAAATTGAAGATAGTGGACTTAAGAAACCTACATCATTAACAACTATAACCTTACCAGAAGAGCTGCAAAGTATTTTTAAAAAAGATGCTAAACTAAATAAGGCTTTTTACAGTTTAACTCCAGGCCGCCAAAGAGCCTACCTCATTTATTTCACTGCAGCTAAACAATCCGAGACAAGAATTGCAAGAATTGAAAAGTATGCACCAAAAATTTTATGTGGCAAAGGTTTTCATGACTGCGACTGCGGTTTATCCAAAAGAATGCCAACCTGCGATGGCTCTCACAAGTTTGCAAAAAAATAATACTGTTTTGCCTATTATTTGAAACTAAACAGAATAGGTATTAAAAATGCTACAATACCAACCCATATTGCATAAATGGTTAAATATTTTGCTATACTTTCTTGAACAGCAGTTAATTCTGTATTGTTTTTAATGGCCTTAATGATTTGGCCCGCCACAATGAG
Organism: Bacteroidota bacterium; assembly: GCA_037975805.1. Lineage (GTDB taxonomy): Bacteria > Bacteroidota > Bacteroidia > Chitinophagales > Chitinophagaceae > Sediminibacterium. The sequence goes on from JBANFX010000044.1 coordinate 11,592, forward strand.
CAAATTAACAAATACAAGCAAATTTGTTCCTAAAACTACAATTCTATTGGGCGTGATACCAAATTCAAATATGCGAAAACTTATTGCCGATAAAGCAATGCCGTTAATCACTATAGTTAATATGGATAACCCTAAAATTAAAAATGAATTATATTTTCCTTTTTGATTTTTTTCAACCTCCGCAATTGAAAAAAATATTAAAGCCAATACACCTACTAATAATGCATTGTAAATTAATAATAAGTTTCTATCCTGGTGAGGATACTTGCCTTTACTCATTAAAGTAATTAAATAAATAGTTAAGTTTATAAATGCTAGAGGTGTGAATATTTTTGCAATAACTGGGGTTACCTTATTAATAATCTGAGGATTTGTACTAATTAAGTAAGTTGCTAAAATGGGAACGCCTGCAATTCCCCATATAGCAATATACTGCATATAAAATAACTGTATTTTAATACCAATGAGTTCAAACAAACCAAAGGTTATTCCCGTAAACAGCATACCTGCAAGCATAATTACTACGCTCATTACCAATAAATCGCCATTGTATTTTAAAAATCCTATGCGCTTTATGTTGTTCTTATAATCCTCTCCTACGTATGCATATCCTAAAACGCACCATAAAAAAATGGGTAAATGAATATAGGTAAGTTGAATAGAACTACTTACTTGCAAAACAGGAAGTAGGTTTATATAAATGGCTGATATAACAAAAAGTGCAGCTACTATTATTTTTATACGCTTGCTTGCATTTTGCTTTAAAAGAAAAAAGGTAGCCACAAATGGAATGATTATAAATGCTGTATTTCTGGTATAAAATAGTTCTCCATCTACTGCTTTTAAATTTCCAATATTTGCAATTATACCTGCAATCAATATTAATACTATAGCCCAAACAAGTTCTTTTTTTGAGAACAAACTATTGCTAGGTTCTTTGTATTGTAAACGTTCTTTCCAAACTACTAATGTTGTATTAATAGGCTCATTTGCATATATGATCTCAAATGCTCTTTCAAAATTTGTTTTATCGGAACGGTATAGCTTTTCAAGTATAGCTGGGTTGTTTAAATTTTCGAGTATTTTTTCTTTCATATTCCAATTATTTTAAATTAAAGGGGGCTTTATCTTATAATAAAGGTAGTATAATATCAAAGCAGTCTTAATTGAGGACATTTTTATTGTATAAGTGGCTTTAGTCAATTATAAGCGCGAATTTTAGTACTAAGCTAACGTCCGACTAAGGAAAAATAATTACATTAGCATTATAATTCAGATGTATGAAACTAAGAATAATTATCCTCATTGTTTTAATTGCATTTAACCTAAAGGTTAAAGCCCAAAATGTAAATATTTCAAATAAAAATTTACCTATTGGGGTATTTGATTCGGGCACAGGAGGGTTAACGGTTTTAGAAGCTATGTTGCAATTGGATGCTTATAACAATACCACAGGTTTGCCTGGAGCAGATGGGAAGCCTGATTTTAGTAGTGAATTTTTTGAATATTTAGCCGATCAGGCTAATATGCCTTATGGTAATTATGCTGCTGAGAAAAAAACGGATTTGCTCAAAGAGCATATTTTTAAAAACATGCAGTTTTTATTACAATCAAATAATGTAAAACAATCTACAAAAATGATTGTGCTTGCTTGCAATACGGCGACTGCTTATGCGCTAAGTGATATTAAAGCAAAATTTAAAGCTGAAAATATTCAGGTTCCAGTGATTGGTGTAATTGATGCTGGTTCAAAAGCAGCTTTGGCTTATCAAGCTAAAGCAGGTGCAGGTACTATTGGTGTTTTTGCTACTGCTGGTACCGTTGCATCCGAAGGTTATCCAAGAACATTGCAAGCTATGGCAAAAGAAAATGGCCTGCCTGTATTGTCGGTGGTTAGTCAGGGCGGTGCAGGACTCGCAGAAAGTATTGACCGAGATTGGAGTTATTTTGTTGATACTTTAAAACAAGCCAGAAAAGAATATAAGGGGCCCTCTTTAAAAAATACCTTATATGGTATTGATACTACATTATTATCTGCCTATAAATTTGATCAATCAAGTAATAAGCTACTTTGCGAGTATGATGACAAGGGGAGTTGTTTAGACATGCAATTAAATGATCCTGCTAATTATGTACGTTATCATTTAGTAAGCCTTTTAGAAAAAATGGTAAAGCAGGATGTTAAAACACCAATGAATACTTTGATATTGGGATGCACGCATTATCCATATATGCGTGATACAATTGCCAAAGTTTTAAATGAGTTATATGATTATAAGAAAGACAATAAATACCGTTACCGAAATTATTTAGCCAAACATGTTGAACTCATTGACCCTTCGGTTGAAACTGCAAAAGAAGCATATTTAGCTTTACGTGAAAAGCAATTAACCAATACGGCAGCTGTTCAACAAAACCGTTTCTTCATCACTATTCCTAATAATAATTTATCAGAGGCTAAATTACAGCCGGACGGTTGGTTTACTTACGGTTATAAATACGGAAGAAATGCTGGTGAAAAAAAGGATTATGTTCAATATGTTCCTTTTGACCATAAGAACATTTCTGACGCTTCCTATGAAAGGTTTAAACTTGTTCTGCCAAGTGCTTATGCCGAAATAAGTAAAACACTAAAGCAATAATTTTATTTGTTTAAAACGTAGATACTAATTTCAGTAGATTGATTTTCTTCAATTACTTGTTGTTTGTATTCCTGCTGAATAAATTCTTTTAGTTTTTCAATAAAAGGTGCGCCCATAATACGTGGTGGCGTAGCAATTATTAAAGTGCTACCTCTTTCAATAAACTCATTTAATAATTTAAGTAGTGCAGAAAAATCATCTGGAGCGTAGTTGATATCACTTAATAATATAGTGTCTGCCTTTATTTGACTTGGAAAATGGTTCCAATCCAAGCAAGCAGCTGTTACATTTTTTAAATGTAGATAATCAATGTTTTTGTTTATTAAATCAACAGCTTCTTTTGCATGATCGCTTATTAAAATACTTGATGCTTTATTTGCGATAGAAAAAGATGGAAGGCCAACACCCGCACCAATTTCTAAAACATTTTTTCCATATACCCAATTCGGATGTGCTTTTAAAAAATCACAAAGTGCAAAGGAAGAATCCCAAATTTTTGCCCAAAACGGGAAAGGAGTATTTGCATTATTTTTTAACAGCTCACCATAAGTTTGCTTTACAAGTTCCTTATTGGGAACATAAAGTGAAATGCCATTTTTTAAAGCTATTAATTGATTTGGGTAATTCATTCAATTGAAAATAACAATAAATTAATAATTATTCATTAAATTGAACCAATCATTGTATATATAAAATGAAAAAGCAAATATTACTTTTATTTTTTCTCTTTGCTACTATAATTACCAAAGCCCAAACAACCCCCGCATTTTGGCAGGATATCGTTTCTTTTAAAATGAAAGATTCCGCACAAATGCCCCCTAATAATGCCATTTTATTTGTGGGTAGTTCATCCTTTGCTTTGTGGAAGGACGTAAGTAATTATTTTCCAGGATATACAATCATTAATAGGGGCTTTGGGGGTTCCACTTTAACAGATGTGATTAGATACACATATGACATTGTGCTTCCTTATCAACCTAAACAAGTAGTGATTTATTGCGGAGAGAATGATTTAGCAAGTGCCGATAGTGTTACAGCAGTGGAAGCGTATAACCGCTTTATTACTTTATTTGGAATGATTAGAACCAACTTACCTAAGGCCAATATCGCTTTTGTTTCAATGAAGCCAAGTCCTAGTCGTGCAAGTATACAAGAGAAAGTAAAAACCACCAATTATCTAGTTAAAAAATTTATAGCATCACAAAAGAATGCAGCTTTTATTGACATTTACGATGCCATGTTAGATACCAAAAAACAAATGCGTGAAGAACTTTATGTTTCAGACCGGTTACATATGAAACCCGCAGGCTATTTGATTTGGCAAAAAGCAATTACACCTTATTTAATAAAATAAACAATAGCAATGATATTATTAATTATTGCTATTGTTATTCGGATTATTGTAAATCCTATTTCTAATGTTTTTCAAAAACAATTAACATTAGTTCAGCATCCATTATTTGTGAATTTAGTTTCCTATGCCATTTTATCTTTTGTAAGTTTGTTTTTACTTCTTGATTTTCCTTTTCGTTCTATTTCAATTTATTTTTGGATTTATTCCATAATTGGAGGTATTTGCGGCGCACTGGGCAATGGATTTATCGTAAAAGCACTTGAACAAGGGCAGCTTTCCGTATTAGGGCCTATAAATGCATATAAATCACTGGTAGGTGTTATTTTTGCTTTTTTAATTATTGGCGAGTTGCCCAATGCTTGGGGTTTTCTTGGCATTGCATGTATTATTATTGGTAGCTATTTTGTGTTAGACAATGAGAATGGGAGGTTCTCATGGAATATATTTAAACAAAAGTCGATTCAGTTTCGTTTAGCAGCTTTAGTCCTCACTGGCATTCAGGCCGTATTCGATAAAAGAGTAATTCAAGAAGCAGGTTTAATTTATGCATTTGCTGGTTGGTGTATTTTTGGGCTTTTATTTTCATTGCCCCTATTTTTGACTACTCAATGCAGCTTTAGGGCACAGTGGAAAGAAGTTTCTAAACCAGTAATGTTAAAATACTTTGGACTGCTAATTTCAATTGCACTCATGGTCGTAACCACTAATTATGCATTTGCGCATATGAAAGTGGGAACCGCCCTAGCCTTATTCCAAATATCAATTCTTATGTCTGTTTTATTTGGTCATCATTTTTTTCAAGAATCAGGTGTCGTAAAAAAAATCGTTGGTTCAACAATAATGATTGTGGGATCTGTTTTAATTTTAATCCTTAATTAATTTATTTTGCAATATACCATTCCAGTCACCGAATTACAATTAAAGGACGCAGTAAACTTATTTAATGAGTACGCAAACTCCTTGAATATTAGTTTAGACTTTCAAAATTTTAGTAAAGAGCTTGAAATTATCAATAGCATGTACGGAAGTCCAACAGGCTGCCTTTTACTTGTATATGACAATAATATAGCTATTGCTTGCGCAGCTTATAGAAAAATTGGGGAGGGTATTTGTGAATTAAAAAGAATGTATATAAAACCCGCTTTTAGAAGCCAAGGTATTGGTCAACACCTAGTGAATTTACTTTGTGATAAAGCAAAGCAGAATGGTTATTGTTTAATGCGATTAGATACTTTGAATACGATGTTGCCGGCTTTAAGCTTATATCGGAAAAATGGCTTTATAACAATTGAAGCATATTATCATAATCCCAACGAGGGTGTTGTTTATATGGAAAAGCAACTTAGTTAATTTTTAGCAACTTTTTCTAATCTGCTTATCCAAGTAAAGATTTAACATAAAAATTTCAACTTTTGTTCCCATTTCATATTTTGGAACAAATTGCCAATAAATTTATTGGTTATCGCTTTTGTTTCACAATATTTTTGATATTCATTAAAACTAAATATACATGAAAAAGCAAATTTCAATTGCGATAACGGCTTTGTTCCTTTTCGCTACATCGTCTTCTTTTGCCCAAAAAGCAGAAAAAGAAAGTAAGTTGGTAAAATGGTATGGTAACGTATGGGATGTTGTGATTAATCAAGGTAGAGTGAATATTTTAGATACTGCTTATGCTGATAATGCCGTTTTACATACCGTGCCAGAAACTAAAGGAAAAGCAAATTGTATTGCTTATTATGCTAATTATGTAACAGGGTTTTCAAACAGACAATTTATAGTGAAAGAGTCGTTTTCTTCAGGAAATAAATTGGTTAAATACTGGCAGTTCAAAGGCAAACATACTGGCAACTTTTTTGGTATACCAGCTACCAATAAGGATGTGGATGTGATTGGCTGTACCATTGCCACTATTGTGAATGGAAAAATTACCGAAGAACAAGATTTCTTTGATAATTTAGAATTTTTACAACAATTGGGTTTAATGCCAAGACAATAGGAAATTAATTCGAAGTAGATTCAAGTGATTTTATAAAAGCGGAAGGGGTAACACCCTTTCGCTCTTTAAATGCATCAATAAATTTAGATCTGGACGCAAATCCTGCGTTTGCAGATATCGCCTCAATAGTTAAGCTCTTAGACTCTCCCTCTTCCAATAAAGTACAAACATAGTCGATACGTAAATTTTTTCTCCATTCACTAAATGTGATTTTTAGTTCCTTATTAAAATAAGTAGAGAGAAAACGCTCTGGTATTTTTAAGTCAAAGGACATTTGTGAAAGTGTAAAATCCTTTTTTACAAAAGGGGTTTCGCTTAAATAGGAATTCAGTATTTTTTCAAAATCATCAAATTGAACACTTGATTTTACCTTCTTGGGAAGGCTAGATTTTATCTCCTCAATGATACTTTCACTTTTTGGTGTTTCTGAGTAAGAAACGTTTCCATACAGAATTTTAGGAAAAAGGAATAGTAAAAAATTTTGTGCAAAGAATGCAATACCATTTAGCCCAAAGAAGTGACTATCAGAAAATATTTTATCTCCAGTTAATCCAAATAATTTGAAATTATGACCGTACACTACCACCGCCATATTACCAAGTGTATTACTGGCAATGACAATTTGAATAAAACATATTATAAAAAACCATCTGTTTAATACATTATGATTAGAAGGAAGCGTATTATTTATTTTTAATGTTTGATGAGTGGTCCATTTGAAAAATACAAAAGATAAAATAGCGTAAAAAATTACATGAATGGATCTACTTATTAAAATGAATTCAAAATCAATTACAAAAAAATTGAGACGGTAATCATTTGTTATATTAACGATTCTATGTGCCGTTTCCATTTTTTCTTTAAAAGGCAAACTCGTAAATGGCAGTGTTGCAATCATGCATAAAAAAGCAGGTGCTAAATGCAGATAATCCCACTTTTTTAATTTATTATTATCGGTTAAGGTGGTTTTTACATAAAAGAATAATAAAGGTCCTAGCATGTAAGACAAGGGCAGCCAATGCACAAAACACACGCCTTCCCAAAAAATATTTTTTGAAAAATGCAATCCAAAATATACTAATACAATTAAATTACAACAAAGAAAAAATAAGGCTAAGAAAATATTAGATCTATTAAGAGAACTTAGGTAGTAAATTAATATGAAGGAAGTAAAAATCCCAAATAAGGGAGCCAGAATTGCCATAACCGAATTTATGTTGCTTTAATTTAAATCAAGATAGGAAAATTGTTTCTATATATAGAATTATTTCTTATTATTTAATAAAAGCATCATATAATGTATTCACAGTACGTTTAATAACTGTATTAAATCCAGAGTCGAAAGTAGCACCACATCCGTTATTGATTACTACAATTCCAAATTTCTTCTTCACATTAAAAAACATTGCACTATATAATCCATAAGCAGAACCCGTATGCCCACACATAGTTTCACCTGGAATTAATTTGTTAGTGGTTTCCAGTGCTAAGCCGTAATTTTCATCATCAGATAATTTTGTTTGCATTGCTACTGAGCTCTTTTTTGAAATGATACGTCCACCTTTATATTTTCCATTTCGTGCATGCATTATCATATACTTTGCTAAATGAGTAGCTGATATTTTCATGCCTCCTGTTGGTGAAAAAATAGGGGTAGTATATCCTAAAATATGATTTTTTATTTCATCACTTCTTGGGTTATATGCCATTGGTGATGCAATGAATTTTGAAGCGTCCTTATTGTATTCATATAGGGTAGCGAATTTTGATTTGTCTAAAGAGTCAACGCAGTAGCCACCATAAATTTCTAATGGATCTAAAATATGATGTTTCACATATTGATCAAATCTCTCTCCAGTTATTTTTTCAATTACAGCACCAGTCATATTGTAGTTTAAATTACAATATGCATATCCTTTTCCTGGTTCATAATTATTATAACATTTTGTATAATTTGGATTCTTGGCAGGATTAATCGCATCCAATGTAAAATAACCTTCGCTATCGTTTATAGAAGAAGTATGGGACAATACCATTCTTAATGTAATAACCGTATTTGGAAATTTAGGATTACGCACTGTAAATCCAACTAAATCACTAAAATCGTCATCCAATGATAATTTATCGGCCTCCACCAGCTGCATAATAGAAGTTGCGGTAAAGGATTTTGAAATGGAGGCTATTCTGAAAATGGCATCGTTGGTTAAGGGTATATTTTTTTCAATATCCTTCATCCCAAATGAGTGTGTATAAATGATTTTATTATTTTTTACAACAGCAACCGAAAAGCCTACCACTTTTTCCTGTTGCATTATTTTTTGAATACTATCTTCGGCTTTAATCTCTTTTTGAAATACTTTTATTGATTGCGCCTTTGTATTTGTAAATAAAAAAGAAAATGTGATAATTATCAGGACTTTAATAGACTTCATAATAAAAAATTATGAAATGAATTTACGACAATTTTAAATGTTAATTAAATCATCTGTAAATTAATTAAGTAAGAAACAAGTTCTACAGCATGTATTACTTTATTACCGCTTCAGTGACTACAACATCGGATAAATTGCCGGTGCATTTACCTTTTACTATGATGGTATCACCTACTTTTTGTGTAATAGGCGTCTTTGAATTGAGTGTTATAAATACTCTTTTGGCAAAGGGATCTTGATCGCCCATTATTAAAGTTATTTGGCCAATTGTGTTTGTTCCTTTTTCGGCAAGACAGCCTTTAATTTCTAAAGCTTTATTTAAGAATTTAGTATTTGCAATAGAGTCACTTGCTTCGTATTCCTTTACGAGCATTTCAGAAGAAATTACTAAAGATTTTTCGGATTGAATATCACGATGATTATTTTTTGAATAAATAAATACATAATAATATACCGCACCTACTCCTAAAATCAATACAGCAATAATTGATAGTAATATTTTTTTCATTTTTACTTATTTAATTTTTACCACTTAATGGCTTTCAGCTCTTTAGGCTTGCGAATGGTAAATGCTCTAGTGATATTAAATCCAAAGCAAAGGTCGCCCTTGCCCCAGCTACCCGTTGTTTCATTTATAAATGTTCTTTCAGTCATACCTGTAGAATTACTTACATGTAATTGAAATACATGTCCCCCCGTTTCAATATCAAAACCTAAAGACAAAGGATTGTAGTAACCAGCCAATTTATCAAATCTATAAAAGTACTCAGTAGTGATGTTTACCCTTTTACTAATTCGTATTCTTGAAGAAACACCTATTGACTTAAAATCATTCGGTATTTTGGCACTATCTACTAAATTATAATGAACAATGGTAGGAGACAATTGTAAAGAAAAATAATCATTTATTTTACTTGCAAATAATAACTGATGTGCATATGAAAATCTATCAGAAGCATAAGGAATATAATTAACTGAGGGATCTTTCATGGATTTATAAATAGCACTCGCTAGGTAACTTATTCCAATAGGAATATTTCTTTCTCCGTTTTGTTGTTGTAGTATTTTAAATTTCAAAAATCCGTCATATTGCTTTTCATAGGTACTTCTTCCTGCACCTATCATTAATCTATTATTAATTCCATAATCTAATCCAATGCGCATAGTGGCTTGGTCTAATCCAAATAAATTATAACTGCCTGAACTTATTGCCCCAAAACGATGTGATATCCTAAAGTCTAAAACGCCCGCACCAACATTTTCAATAGAGTGACCATTCACAATTCTACTAGATTTAAAAGTTGAGCTTACAATATCCGTAGATGGTATTTTATTTTCTTCGGCAAACAAATCTACATTTTGTGCATTTCCGTGTTTACCTATAAATAATATGCCCAATCCTATAATAAAAGATTTTAATTGCATCTTTTTAATTTTGAAATTTACAGTTCACTTTAATTTTCACATCCCCTGCAATTTTATCACCTATATAAGCACCTTTAATACCATAGTTGGCTAATTTAATGCTAAAATCACCCACAATTGTTGGCTTGCCTTGCACCACTTCAATTTGACCTTTAGTACTAACTTTATTGGTTACGCCATGAATTGTTAAATCGCCTTCAAAATTTGCCGGATATTTTCCATTTTTTGAAAAATCTATTTCTTTAATGTTTTTAATGTAACCTTTAAAGTCAGCTTTTGGCAACTTGCTAGATTCCATATAGTTTTCATTAAAGTGATCTTCCATAAGTTGATTTTCAAATTTGAAGCCTTTAATTAATACGGCAAATACAATTTGGCCAGTTGCTTCTCCAAATTTTGCATCTACTTGATTGTTAGCAGCTGCTATTTTTTCGGCACCTCCACTGGCATTAAATAATATTTGACCTGTTTTGGTAGCAAATATTCTTTGCGCGTTTAATGAAATTGTTGCTACTAAAGCAAATAAAATCAATAAGGTTGTTTTTTTATTCATTTTGTTAATTTAATTATTTAAAGCGCCTTTATTAACCCAGGCAATGATTTTATTAATACTGCATGCATCCATTTTTGGTGCATTAAGTGGCATTGGAACAACTTTTCCATTTTGTACAATAGAGTTAACTAAATAATTATTTGTAACGTATGGTTTTAAACTATTGTAATTATCTAAAACAATGCCAGCTCCACTTCTGCTAGCTACGGATGCTCCGTGACAACTATTGCAATTTGCATTTAAAATAGGTGCAACAACCAATGCGTATGTAACATTAGTAGTATCGCAAGCAGTGGTTGTTACTTGTGGGTAAATCTCATTTTTTTTATCATAGTAACATGATGTAAAAAGAGTAATACCAATTATGAATAATGTATTTAAAATTAACTTTGTCATTTTATTGAAGATATCCGTTTTTAATCCATTTTTCTATTTGAATTATTTTACATGCCACCATTTTTCCTGATTGCGGCATATTTTTAGATGCGGTTGTTGCTTTGTAATTGATGGAGTTTAAAAATAATGTGCTATTTGCGGTGATATAAGCTTTAGTACTTGCGTAGTCGCCTAAATAAACATTAGCAGTGCCAGGTTTATTTCCGTGACATCCTCCACAATTATTGCTAATAATTGTTTGAATAGCTGCTGTATAGCCATAAATAGTAGTGTCACATACATTGGTACACTGCGTATTTAGTGCTCCTTGATCAATCCATTTTTTGAGTGTAGCAATATTTGCTGCAGTCATTTGTGGAGAGGATTTGGGTGGCATAGATTTTCCGATGATTGTAAAATACTCACTATTGTTAGGTTGCTTTGCTTTTATTCCCTTCATTATGTGAATGTAGTCCGTTAAAATAACACCTTCTTTGTGACTTGTAATATCATGGCAGCCCGATGAACCACAGTAACTTGAAAACAAAGGCAACACTTCGGTGTTAAAGCAAACCGTATCAGATGCGTTTGAACTATTTCCTGCACCACCACCGGTGGACGGGGTAACTACAATTGTTGTATCGGCTTTAGGAGCATTGGGGTCGTTGATGATATCGTGCTTACAGGCAAAATTCATCATAACCAGTAAAATGCAATAAAATAACTTGGGGGTGCTTAGTTTCATCTTACATAAAGGTACCTCCATTTTTTATAAAATGCATTTGGAGTTTTATAAAATTCTCTTAATTTTTTATTTTTAAAACTGAGTTATATTAGTTACAAACCCAATTTATGTCAGGTATTTAAAAATAAATTTAAATTGAATGCGTTATTTTGACACAATAATTATTTATATTTAATACTCCAAAAAGTAGCCTTTTGGCTCATTGAAAAATAGAAATATGAAAAAATTATTCAACTTATTGTTTGTACTCCCAGTATTTGCGAATGCACAACAACAATTTACAAGTACCCCCATTGCAGAGGGCATTCATAAAATCAAAGTAAATAATCAAATCACTTTAGCTTATGCAACAGAAAGTGGTGTGAAAATTATTTTAAAGGATGGATTGCCTTTTAAAGATTTAAATAAAAATGCAGTAGTGGATGCTTATGAAGATTGGAGATTAGATGTGAATACGAGAGCAAAAGATCTGGCTTCAAAAATGTCCGTTGAGCAAATTGCCGGATTAATGTTATATAGTGGACATCAGGCAATTCCTATGCCTCCTGCTGGTATGTTTAAAGCCACATATAGTGGAAATGCTTTTGCAGAAAGTGGAGCCAAGCCCTACGATTTAACGGATCAACAAATTGAATTTTTAAAGAAAGATAATTTAAGACATGTGTTGGTTACTTCATTAGCAAGTCCCGAAGTAGCTGCTCTTTGGAATAATAATGTACAAAAATTAGTAGAAGGAATTGGAATGGGTATTCCTGCAAATAATAGCTCTGACCCAAGAAATGGGGCCAATAAAGAGGCTGAGTATAATGCTGGAAGTGGAGGTGCAATTTCGCAATGGCCCGAAGAGTTAGGTTTAGCGGCAACATTTGATCCTAATATTACTTTACAATTTGGATCTATAGCTTCTAAAGAATATAGAGCATTGGGAATAGCTACTGCGCTTTCTCCGCAAATTGATTTATCTACCGAACCCAGATGGAATCGTTTTATCGGAACCTTTGGTGAGGATCCAAATTTAGCTACTGATATGGCAAGAGCATATGTGGATGGTTTTCAAACTTCCCCTCAAGCAGTAGCAGGTTATGATGGCTGGGGCAATCACAGTGTAAATGCGATGGTAAAACATTGGCCAAGTGGAGGCCCTGAAGAAGCAGGACGCGATGCCCATTTTGCTTATGGTAAGTTCGCAGTATATCCTGGCAATAATTTTCAAATGCATTTGAGCACTTTTATTAACGGTGCATTTAAATTAAATGGTAGTACAAAAAAAGCAGCAGCGGTAATGCCTTATTATACAATTTCCTATAATCAGGATATTAAAAACGGTGAAAATGTAGGCAATGGTTATAGCAAGTATTTAATTACCGATTTATTGCGCAATAAATATAATTATGACGGTGTAGTTTGTACCGATTGGCTTGTAACTGGAAACGAAGGTCCTAAGCCAGATATGTTTATGGGTAAACCATGGGGAACGGAAAAATTATCAATTGCAGAAAGACACTATAAAGTATTAATGGCTGGGGTAGATCAGTTTGGTGGAAACAATGATGCTAAGCCTGTGTTAGAAGCATACGCAATGGGTGTTAAAGAACATGGAGAAGCTTTTATGCGTAAAAGATTTGAGCAATCCGCTGTGCGTTTGTTGTTAAATATTTTTAGAGTGGGATTATTTGAGAATCCATATGTAGATCCAAATGAAACCAAAACAGTTGTTGGAAAACCTGAATACATGAAGGCGGGTTATGATGCACAATTAAAATCAATTGTATTATTAAAAAATCAAAATAATACATTGCCTATTGCTCAAGGCAAAACAGTGTATGTTCCAAAGCGCACTACTCCAGCAGGACTCAACTTTTTTGGCGCACCTGTTCCAGAAAAAACTGAGTACCCAGTAAATTTAGAATTAATTAAAAGATATTATACTGTTACAGACGATCCTTCAAAAGCCGACTTCGCAATGGTGTTTATTAAAAGCCCTTTGAGTAATGGATATAGCCGCGCTGATAGAGAAGCAGGTGGCAATGGGTACATGCCTATTAGTTTACAATTAAAAGATTATACCGCGGTGGATGCACGTGAACACAGTATTGCGGCGGGTGATCCTGTGATTGATTCAACTATTAAAGATAGAAGTTACAAGGGAAAAACATCGAAGTCAAATTCCTATCCCGATTTAAATACAATTATAGAAACAAAAAAAGCAATGAATGGGAAACCAGTAATTGTATCGGTGGCATTATCTAACCCAATGGTTTTTGGTGAATTTGAAAATGAAGCAGATGCAATTATTGCAGAGTTTGGTGTTCAAATTGATGCTCAAATGGATATTGTTTCTGGAAAGGTTGAACCTTCGGGCTTATTGCCAATGCAAATGCCATTAAATATGCGTGAGGTAGAAAAACAATTTGAAGACAAACCTCATGATATGACACCTTATAAGAATGCACAAGGTCATGTGTATGATTTTGGTTTTGGTTTAAACTGGAAAGGGGTGATTAAAGATGACAGAACTAAAAAGTACGCTGTAAAAAAATGAAATCCTTAAACGATTTTAAATCTTTTACGGATGGTTTACCTGAACAATCCTATTTAATGCCAGTATTATTTATAGGTCATGGTTCACCTATGAATGGGATTGAACACAATACATTTAGCGAAGCTTGGGCAACAAAAGCAAAAGAGATTCCTACACCTGCTGCAGTTTTGGTTATTTCGGCACATTGGTTTACCAAAGGCACGCATATTACTGCCATGGATTTTCCAAAAACCATTCATGATTTTGGCGGGTTCCCGGAAGCATTGTATCAGGTACAATATCCTGCACCAGGGTATCCAACTTTAGCAAAAGAAACCGCTACTTTAATCCATTCTACACAAGTTGAATTGGACCATGATTGGGGATTAGATCACGGTACTTGGACCATTGTAAAGCATATGTATCCCAACGCGAATATTCCTGTTTTACAATTAAGCATGGACTATACCAAACACCCACAATTTCATTATACACTTGCTAAAGAAATTTATCAATTAAGAAAAAAAGGCGTTTTAATAATGGGTAGTGGTAATATGGTACATAATTTAAGGATGGTAGCTTGGGATAAATTAAATGAGCCTGAATATGGATACGATTGGGCACATCACATGAATAAGCAGTTTAAGAATTTAATTTTAAACGATGAACATAATAAACTTGTTCATTACGATCAGCTTGGCAAGGAAGCGCAATTGGCAATCCCTACACCGGAACATTATTTGCCATTAATTTATACCTTGGGTTTAAAAAGCAAAGGTGAAAAAATTAGCTTCTTTAATGATAAAGCAGTTGGTGGATCCTTGACTATGACTTCGGTTCAGTTTGGATAATAAATATAATTAAATGCAGGACATCACTATTTATAAAGTTAGTTTACAAGATGTTGAAGCGCTTCAAGCCATTGGACGCGTTACTTTTTCTCAAACTTTTTCCGAGCATAACAATGCAGAGGATATGGAGGCTTATTTAAAAACCAGTTATGCCATTGAAAAACTTACTGCTGAAATTAACAATCCTGAATCTGAATTTTATTTCGCCAAAGAGAACGAAAACATTATTGGATATTTAAAAATAAATACAGGAAAAGCGCAAACCGAAATTAAAAATCTTGATGCTTTTGAAATAGAAAGAATTTACGTAGACCAAGCTTATTTAGGTAAAAAAATTGGACAGATACTTTTTCAAAAAGCATTACAGTTGGCGAAGCAAAAAAAAGCTGCATATGTTTGGCTTGGTGTATGGGAAGAAAATCATAGAGCAATTGCTTTTTATAAAAAAAATGGATTCGTTCCCTTTGATAAACATATCTTTAAATTAGGTAATGACGAACAAACGGATATTATGATGAAACTTGACCTTTCTTTTTAATACATATACCATGAAAAATTTATTATGCTTTTTATTATTGGCTCCAGTTTTATTAATGGCGCAAACACCCATTGTAAAAACCAATGCAGGTTTAGTGAGTGGTACCGAAAAAAACGGCATACAAATTTTTAAAGGCATTCCTTTTGCTGCGCCTCCTGTGGGTGATTTACGTTGGAAGGCTCCACAACCTGTTACACCTTGGAAGGATGTAAAAGTTTGCAATGCATTTGGTGCAAGTCCAATGCAGGCAGCCCCTGTGCCCTTTATGTGTTGGAGTGAAGAGTACTTAATTCCTGCAACCCCTATAGCCGAAGACTGTTTGTATTTAAATGTATGGGCACCCAAAAAAGGAGCTGAAAAAAAAGCGGTACTTGTATATATTTATGGAGGTGGGTTTAGAAGTGGAGGAACGGGTTGCGATATTTATGATGGAATGGCCATGGCAAAAAAAGATGTTGTATTTGTAAGCATAAATTATAGAGTGGGTGTTTTTGGTTTTTTAGCGCATCCCGATTTATCTTCTGAATCAGATAAAAAAACTTCCGGTAATTATGCTTTGTTAGATATGGTTGCTGCCTTACAATGGGTACATGATAATATTGCCCATTTTGGAGGGGACCCAAATAAAGTAACTATTGCGGGACAATCTGCCGGCGCATTTGCTGTTAATTTTTTAGCAGCATCTCCCTTAACTAAAGGATTAATACATGGTGCTATTGCTGAAAGTGGTGGAAGTATTTTACCAAGCTCAATTCGTCCTAAGATGCATTTGAAAGAAGCTGAAGCTGTTGGCATTGAGTTTGCAAAGTCCTTGGGCGCAAATGGCATTAAGGATTTAAGAAATAAATCGGCCCAGGAAATCTTAGCAGCCAATCCGGGCATGGTGGGGCCTTTTGAAGATGGCTATGTAGTGCCAAGTTCTATGTACAATACTTATTTAAACAATCAACAAAATGATATTCCTACTTTATTAGGATGGAATTTAGATGATAAAATAATGGGAATGCCATTGTCTGCAAAAGAATATGTTGAAAGTATACATAAACAATATGGCGCCAAAGCCAATAAATTATTAGCACAATATCCTGCGGCTACTGATGCAGAAGCGGCTGCTTCACAAGGTGATTTAAGTAGAGATCAAACTTTTGGCGTACAAGGCTACACATGGGCAAGCTTACAATCGGAGCATGGTAAATCACCTGTTTATGTGTATAGCTTTAATCGCAAACTTCCTCCATCTTCTCCTGCTAATGATTTTGGGGCCTTTCATACTGGCGAAGTACCCTATGCGTATAATAATTTACATACTGTAAAAAACCGACCTTTTACCAAAGCCGATTTTGAATTGGCAGATCAAATGTCAAGTTATTGGGCCAATTTTACAAAAACTGGAAATCCTAATGGGACTGGTTTGTTAAAATGGCCTGCTTATGAGAAAAAGACGAAGCAAGTAATCCAGTTTGATACAAAAACAGAACTTATAAAATTACCTACGGAAGCTAAATTAGAACTGCTTACTAAATTGCTCTAAAGATGGCTTCCTTTTAATAGTTGTATCTTTGTAACTTATTAAAAGAAAGGTATTTTGAAATTTATTGATTTAGGGTTAGACGAACGTATTTTAGAGGGGATTGATGCAATGGGGTACGAGAATGCAACACCTGTGCAACAGCAGGTGATGGTACCCATTTTAGAAGGCAAAGATATTATTGCAGCTGCACAAACAGGAACTGGAAAAACAGCAGCTTTTTTACTTCCTTTGTTACACCAATTACTTACGATTCCACATACTGCAGGAGATATTAATGCTATGATTATTGTCCCTACTAGGGAATTGGCTATTCAAATTGCAGAAAGCATTGAAGGCCTTTCTTATTTTACCGATGTAAGTTCAATTGCGGTATATGGTGGAGGAGATGGAAATTCATTTACAGCTGAGAAAAAAGCATTAACAAGTGGAGTAGATATTGTGGTATGCACACCTGGCAGAATGATTGCGCATTTAAATATGGGCTATGTAAAGTTAAAGGGATTAAAGTATTTAGTTTTAGATGAAGCCGATAGAATGCTTGATATGGGCTTTAGTGACGATATTGCTAAGATTACTACTTATCTTCCTAAGGAACGACAAAACTTATTATTTTCAGCAACCATGCCGGTTAAGATGCGGGAGCTTGCAAAAAAAATATTAAATAATCCAGTTGAAATTAATATTGCCATTTCTAAACCGCCAGAACAAATTACACAAAAAGCATTTGTAGTGTATGAAGCACAAAAAGTGCCTATCATTAAAGACATGTTAAGTTCAAAGCGATTTTCAAAAGTGATTGTTTTTTGTTCTAAAAAGCAAAATGTTAAGGTGCTTACATCCGAATTAAAGCGGGCTAAATTAGCAGCAGAAGAAATTCATTCGGATTTGGACCAAAAAAGTAGAGAGCAATATTTACAAGATTTTAGAAATCAAAAAACCAATATACTCGTAGCTACCGATATTTTAAGTAGGGGTATTGATATAGATGATATTGACTTGGTAATTAACTATGATGTACCCAATGACGGGGAGGACTATATCCACCGAATAGGGAGAACCGCGCGCGCGGCTACTACAGGTACTGCATTTACCTTAGTGGGGGAAAAGGAACAATCCAAGTTTGCCACTATCGAGGAGCTCTTGGGCGTCCCTGTAACAAAGGGGAATGTGCCTCCAGAATTTGGCCCAACCCCCGCTTATGCACCTAAATTAAAGTCTAAAAAAGGATTTAGTCGTCGTAGGTAAAAAAGTAATTAACTTTGTGTTTGTGAAAAAAGCCCTTGTTATATTATTGTTGGTATTTTATAGCGCCTCTACAATTGGCGCCACTATCAACATGCATTATTGCATGAATAAATTTGCGGGCTATTCGTTTAAGGAAATAAAGAAGGACAAGTGCCCTAAATGTGGCATGAAAAATACAGGCTGTTGTAAGGATGAAAAAAAACAAATAAAATTATCCGCAGATCAGCAAAAAGTTGACGCTAAAATAAGTTTTCAACAGCATCCTATTGTAATTAAGCATGCATTTAATTTCCTTGAACCATTCAATCGTTTTATTCCATTTAAAACAACATGGGCTAACTTACATGCACCGCCTCTTCTATTTAAAGTAAATGCACAAGCTTTTTTGGGTAATTTTTTAATTTGATGCAATCAAATAACAAATGGGCATCTGTTTTGTTAATTGATTAATGCATTAAAATGAAATTTCATAAAATTATATTATTACTGTGCTTTATATATTTAAGCACTTTGGCAATTGCGCAAGAAGCAAAAAAAGAAAAATTCACAGACACTACTTTTAAAGTATACGGTGCTTGCGAGCAATGTAAGGATCGTATTGAGTTAGCACTAAAAATAAAAGGGGTACGCATTGGCATTTGGAATGTAGAAACGCAAATGCTATCACTATCCTATGATAGTACTGTTATTAATTTGGATAAAATTGAAAACAAAATTGTAGCAGTTGGGCATGATTTGGAAAATAAAAAAGCAAAGGACAAAGTGTATGAAAATTTACCAGCTTGTTGTCATTACAGAGAAATGGATGAGATGGAAGATGAAACTACATTAGTAAAAGGAGTGGTACTTCAAGAAAATGCGAAAGGAAAATTTGAGCCCATGCCCAATGCAAGTGTATATTGGTTAGGTACAAAACGCGGTGTGGTTACAGATAGCTTAGGCGTATTTGAAATAAATACAGATACAAGCACCCAACAATTAGTAATTAGTTATGTAGGATATAAAGCCGATACACTTACCGTGGTGCATGCTAATGATTTAAAAGTAATCATGGCTTCTAAGGGGCAGCTTAATGAAGTAACTGTTTTAAGTAGACAGCTTGGAAGCTTTATTCCATATTTAAATCCTATTAGAACTCAAGTAATGACAGGCACTGAATTATTAAAAGCGGCTTGTTGTAATTTAAGTGAGAGTTTTGAAACCAATCCTTCGGTAGATGTTTCATATAATGATGCAGTAACAGGTTCAAAGCAAATTCAATTATTAGGGTTAAGTGGAAATTACACGCAATTAACAGTTGAGAATTTGCCAGGCCCTCGTGGCCTTTCAACGCCTCTTGGATTAAATTCCATTGCGGGTCCATGGATTGAGGGCATTCAATTAACTAAAGGAACCGGTTCGGTAGCCAACGGATTTGAAAGTATTGCTGGTCAAATAAATGTTGAATTAAAAAAACCGGAGACTGCCGAAAAATTATTGGGTAATATTTATGTAAATGACCAAGGTAAAACGGATTTGAATTTAAATCTAGCTTCCAAATTAAATGATAAATGGTCTACAGGATTGTTGTTACATGATAATTTCATGAACAATGCCTTGGATATGAATAAAGATGGATTTAAGGATTTACCAACTGGAAATACATTTAGTATGGTAAATAGATATAAGTATGATAACAGTAATGGGTTACTAGGTCAATTTGGAGTAAAAGTACTTAATGATCGAAAGTTAGGCGGGCAAGTTGCTTTTGATGAGCGCAAAGACAAGTTTACCGAAAATAAGTATGGCCTTGGTATTAATACACAACGCTATGAATTATTTGGAAAATTGGGTTATGTATTTCCACAACAAAAGTTCAAGAGTATTGGTTTGCAATTAAGCGCTACAAATTTTCAACAAGCTTCTTATTTTGGTACTTCAAGTTATGATGCTAAGCAACAAAGTTTTTATTCCAATTTAATTTATCAATCTATCATTAATTCAACTATTCATAAATTCAGAACGGGATTAAGCTTCCAATATGACAAATACAATGAAAACTATAATTTTTTAAATTATAAAAGAAACGAAATAGTGCCGGGTGGTTTTTTTGAATACACTTATACACCTAATGATAAATGGAGTATGGTAGCTGGCATTAGGGTAGATGACAACAATATTTATGGTACTTTTTTAACGCCTCGTTTAAATATGAGGTACGAACCTTTTACAGGAACCGTATTTAGAATTAGTGCAGGCCGAGGGCAAAGAACCGCCAATATATTTGCTGAAAATAATAGTTTAATGGTGAGTCAGCGCCGCTTTATGTTATCTATGCCTCAAAACAATAATTATGCTTATTCCTTACAACCAGAAATTTCATGGAATAAAGGAATAAGTATTGATCAAAAATTGAATTTATTTGGCAACCCTGCTAGTTTATCCTTGGACTATTTTAGAAATGATTTTTTAAATCAAGTAATTGTGGATTTGGAAACTGCGACTAAAGTAAATATTTATAACTTGAACGGGAAGTCTTTTTCAAATAGTTTTCAAGCGGAATTAAATGTAACGCCTTTGGATAGATTAGATTTTAGAATAGCATATAGATATTTTGATGTTAAACAAACCTATAATGGTGTGTTATTGGAAAGACCCTTTATTGCCAAACACCGTGCATTTTTTAGTTTGGATTATGCTACAAAAAATGATTGGAAATTTAATTATACTGTTACTTATAATGGAAAGAAAAGACTTATTAATCCATATGAATCCTACATTTCATTTATCCCACCCACAAGCTCGCCGTCTTACTTTTTAATGAATGCTCAAATTAGTAAAAGTATTGAGCAAACCTCATCAATGGATTTTTATGTGGGTGTAGAAAATATTGGCAATTTTTTTCAGCAAAATACAATCATCGTTCCCAATGATCCATTTAGTCCTGGCTTTGATGCCACCTATGTTTGGGGGCCAGTTACTGGTCGCATGTTGTATGTTGGATGGAGGATTAAAATTAAATAATAACTTGACCTTTATTAACGGTGTATAAATTGTAAATTGTGCGCGCATTCAATTTGCTTTAACACTAAAAACTACTTATGAAGTCAAGACTTTCCAATACCCTAAAAGACAGAGCCCAAGGCTTGTGTGAACTTTGTGCAACCAACGAAGCTATTTGTGCTTATGCAGTTAGCCCCAAAAATAGTGATGCAATTGAAAATGAAGTGGCATTGTGTGATCAATGTATGTATATCATAGAAGGAGCCGATGCCGGTAGTCATTGGCAATGCTTGGCAGGAAGTATTTGGAACACAGAACCAAGTGTTCAAGCTTTGAGTTATAGAATTTTATATGGTGTAAAAGACCAGGATTGGGCAAGTGAAATTTTAACCTCAGTTGAATTGGATGAAACAGTAGTTACTTGGGCAGAATCTGCGTATCAAGTAGCTGCGAAACATGTAGACAGTAATGGAACATTATTAGAAAATGGGGATACCATTGTTTTAACACAGCAATTAAATGTAAAAGGTGCAAATTTTATGGCGCCTAAAGGTACCATTGTTCGTAAAATTAGATTGGTACCTGACAATGCTGAGCAAATTGAAGGGAAAGTGAATGGGGACACTATTGTGATTCTTACTAAATTTGTAAAGAAGTTGGTATAGTATTTTAAAAAAATATATTTTATGAACGTACAAGCTGGGTATCAATTTTGGTCAGAAATTTATGATACCAATGAGAATAAAACAAGAGATTTAGAAGCGATTTCACTAAAAGAAAATTTGAACAATCAAAATTTTAAGCATTGTTTAGAAATTGGTTGTGGAACGGGGAAGAATACGGTTTGGTTGGAAACAATTGCTGAGCAAATTACTGCAGTTGATCTTACACCGGAAATGGTGGAAAAAGCAAAGAAAAAAATAAAAACAAATAAAGTACAATTTGTTATTGCAGATATCAATAAAGAATGGGATTTTGCGAATATGCAATATGATTTAGCAACCTTTAGTTTGGTGCTAGAACATATTGAAAATTTAAATCCTATTTTCGAAAAACTTTCTCATTGTATACAACCCAGTGGATATGTTTATATAGGGGAATTACACCCTTTTAAACAATATGCAGGTTCGAAAGCTAGGTTTGATAATGGATCTGGAGAACAAGCGGTTGACTGTTATAATCATCATGTTTCGGATTTAATTGATGCCGCTGCTGCACATGGCTTTTCATTAAAATTACTAAAAGAGTATTTTGATGACAACAATAAAGCCAATATTCCAAGAATTCTTACATTACTTTTTCAAAAACAAAATGAGTTGTAAGATTTTTTAAATTTTAAATCTTCCCAAAAAGGTAAACTTTCTGAATAAAATCTGTAATATATTTATTTAGTTAATTTAAAAATAAATGAACACGATTAAAATCATAAAGAACCGATCCGATATAGGGGCAGGCACAAGGGGTTCTGATATGGGTATTGATGCCATTGAAATAGCTGCCATTAATCAAAACAATGATTTTTTTAATAGACATGCGTTTGAAGATGTTGAAACACATAATGAAACCATTTACAATAAGAATACAAATACGTTTGCAAAACGAATCGAACATGTTGTAGAGCAATGTGAAAGAGTATCAAAATCAGTCTCCAAAAATTTAACCCGTGGTTTTTTTCCTATTGTTTTATCCGGAGATCATTCATCTGCGCTAGGCACGATTAGTGGCATTAAAGCTGCTCACCCAAATAAAACTTTGGGGGTTGTTTGGATAGATGCCCATGCCGACATTCACTCACCGTATACTTCTCCCTCGGGCAATATTCATGGGATGCCTTTAGCTGCCGCAATGGGTATTGACAATTTAACTTGTCAAGTAAATACACCTGGAGAAATCACTACCAATCATTGGGACCGCTTAAAAAATATTGGAACCAATGGCCCAAAATTGAAGCCTGATCATTTAGTATATTTTGGCGTTCGTGATTTTGAGGAAGCAGAACAGGTTGCGATTTCACAAAATAATATTCGCTTGATAAAAGTAGAGGAATTAAGGTTTCGTGGACTGGCTGTATGCGTTAAAGAAGCAATCGACAAATTATTGGGTTGCGATCTTATTTATATTTCTTTTGATGTGGATTCAATGGATTGTGATAATATTTCATACGGAACAGGTACACCAGTTCCTTATGGCTTATTACCCAACGAAGTAATGCAAATAATTACTTCCTTACTAGCAACTAATAAAGTATGTTGTATTGAGTTTACCGAAATTAATCCATTACTCGATAACAAGGGAAATAAAATGGCGGAAACAGCCTTTCAAGTGCTAAATCATATTGCTGAGCAAATACCATTGGTGTAATAATTGATTAAGTTCACTTGCTTTTGTATAATTTCAAAAATCTCAATAGCAAATGACATGGCTTATTTAAGTAAAATGGTTTTCTCAGTTTTTCTTTTCCTATTTTTTGTACAATTGCCTGCCCAAAATATTTCAAATGTTGATACCATCGCAGGAGAATTAGTAAAGGCTATTCGAAAAGACAAGTCTGAGCGCGTAAATGTTGAAACCAATAAGTGGTATTATGCTGCTGGCGAGGATGTATGGTTAAAAGCATGGGTAACCAATAAGATTTCGAATAAATATTATTCTCGAAGTCAAAATTTATATGTTGATATTGTGGACGAAAGCGATGCAGCAGTGGCTCAACTTTTATTAAACATTCCTACAGAACATACCGAAGGATATATTCGATTATCAGATTCATTGCCAGAGGGAAATTATTGGTTAAGAGCGTTTACTAGCTCGATGCTAAAAACTGATTTATCTTCCATTTTTGTAAAGCCATTGTATATTGTAAACCCGAAATATGCCTCTAAACTTATTCTAGACCCAATAGGTACTAAAGAAAATAAAAAATTAAACCCGGATACCATTGTTTCTTTCTTTCCTGAAGGAGGAACAGTGATTACAGGCGTAAATGCAGTAATGGGCATTAAAGCAGTAAATGAATACGGTAGGCCAGTTGCTGTAAAAGGATATATTTCAGACAATACGGATAGCACTGCAATTACTTGGTTTACTACCGATGCGAATACGGGTCTTGGTAAAACATCCTACTTTGTTGGTAAACAAAAAAAATATACTGCACACATACAATTAGGTAATAAAATCTTATACCATGCTTTACCCATTGCCGATCAGCAAGGAAGTCAAATATCAATCAAACAAGAAACTGCTCAACACTTTAAAATTGTAATTGCTCAAGGAGATTCACTTTATCAAAAAGGGGTAAATACGTATATTATTGGGCTAAGTAAGGATAGTATTTGTTTTGCTGGTATTGGCAAGGATATGTTTGAATTGAATATTCCAAAATCCGATTTTCCTGCAGGAGAAGCTAAACTCTTATTGGTGAATGATCAACGTAAAATTTTAAGTGAACGTAGTATTTACATTCCTCAAACACAGGTTAAAGTTGCTACCGATAAGCCAGTTTATAATGCAAGAGAAAAAGTTACCATGAATATTTATATAGGTGATTCTGTTTTTCATCCTATGTTTTCTGCCTTATCTATTGCTGTTACCGATGATAGCATTGTAAAAGAACCCGTATATGCCGATGGTCCAGTTGTGGCATTATCGGATACCAACAGAGTACTGAACGATTTACTTATGCTTACCAGTAAGTCAAAATATGCAGGAATGTATATTCAAGATATTAATAGTAAAATAAATAATGAAGAGGCATCTTCAAAAAATGAAATTGAGTTTGAAACCATTGAGGGAATGGTGTTGAACAGAAAAAAAATTCCAGTACCCAATAGAATGGTTACTTTATATACCAACAAAAAAATTAGTCTTTTTGATACCGACACTACTAATGCTCAAGGACGATTCAGTTTTAAAATTCCATTGCATTATGATACAATTCCTTTCACGTTGCAGGTGAGTAATTTGAAAGGATCGGTGGTAGATGAAAAAATTATCATTGACATTCATTCCAACTTCCCTTCACTTTCTACACCATTGCAATTAAAAAGAAAACTAACCCCTCAACAAACGGAAATTGCTGCGAAATTTAGAACCATTAAATTAGATACCGCTACCGTTAAATTGGGTAAAGAGTGGTTAAAGGATGTTATTGTTACCACATCCATTAAGGATAAGAGTTATAATACTAGTAAGCGAGTTAGTAATTTTTCACAAATACTTACAGGAGAAAAACTGCAAAAAATGACAGGCACCGATGCAAGTAATGCAATGCTTATGATCCCGGGACTTCATTTACGCGGAGGTTATTTAACGCTAGGAGGTGTAAGGTCTTTTACCATTAGCGCAAAAGATGAACCTTTATTAATAGTAGATGGAATGATGGTGGCTGGCGGTAATGGTCCGCAAGGTAGTGGTGACTCTAGTTTTCAAATTGAATCTAGTCCTGTTTTAGCAGAGTTGTCTAAAATTCCAACCGATATCATTGATTTTGTAGAAGTATTAAAAGGACCTGAAGCTGCTTTTTATGGCACAAGGTCAAGTAATGGTGTGATTATTATTAATACACATCGTGTTTCCAATTTTAGATCACGATTAGAAAACTACGGAACCATACAATACAATTCAAAATCTTACCATTTAGCGCCTAGTTTCACTGCGCCAGATTATGAAAATTTATTTTTCAAATCAAGTGTATTAAATGATAATCGTTCAACCATTTACTGGAACGGCCATTTATACACCAATACCAATGGAAAAGCAACTGTTTCATTTTATACAGCCGATAAAAAAACCGACTATACCGTAAAAATTACAGGTGTAACGGTAACGGGTGCTTTAATAGAGAAGCAAATAAAAATCAAGCACAATTAACCTACTCTTTCTGTTTTTATCTTAAATTCATTTATCAATTCAAATTTTGATAAATGAAAATTAGATCCTTTTTGTTTTTATATTTTGTGTCTTTTGCTCTATTCACTTCTGTGAATAGCTTTGCGCAGCTAAATAATGACTTTAACAATGAAAGTTTATCAATAGATGCGCGTGTAGGTAAGATGGTTGCTCATTTAACTTTAACTGAAAAAATTTCTTTATTGGGATACAATAGCCAATCTATCCCAAGATTAGGCATTCCAGCCTATAATTGGTGGAATGAGGCTTTGCATGGCGTTGCAAGGGCTGGTGTGGCAACAGTTTTTCCGCAGTCCATAGCTATGGCTGCCACATTTAATGATAGTTTAATTGAGGCAACTGCAAGTGTGATTTCAACGGAGGCCCGCGCTAAATATAATTTAGCAATACAAAAAGAGCGACGTTTACAATATATGGGGCTTACATTTTGGTCACCCAACGTAAATATATTTAGGGATCCACGATGGGGCAGGGGGCACGAAACTTATGGAGAAGATCCTTTTTTAACTGCTAAAATTGGATCTGCATTTGTAAAAGGGATGCAAGGTAATGACCCCTTGCATTTAAAAACTGCTGCTACTGCAAAACATTTTGCTGTACATAGTGGACCGGAAGCAACTCGTGATCAATTTAATTCGATTGTTGATGAAAAAGATTTAAGAGAAACCTATTTATATGCTTTTCATTCACTAGTTGATGCCGGTGTTGAATCAGTTATGAGTGCATATAATAGTGTTAATGGAGTACCTAGCTCCATTAACAAAAAGTTACTAGATACCATTCTTAGAAAAGAATGGGGATTTAAAGGACATGTAGTCACAGATTGTGGCGCCTTATTTGGCGTTTCTGAAAGTCACAAAGCCACCCCCAATAATACAGCAACTGCAGCTGCTGCAATAAAAGCGGGTATTAATTTAGATTGCGCAACATTATTACAAAATGATTTATTAAAAGCAGTGAACCAGCAATTGGTTTCTGAAAAAGAAATAGATCATAATTTAACAGCGCTTTTAAAAACACAGTTTAAACTTGGTTTTTATGATGCTAAAAAGAACGATCCTTACAAACATTATTTACAAGATAGTTTACATAACAAAAATCATATAAACCTAGCAAGAACCGTTGCCCAACAAAGCATGGTGTTGTTAAAAAATGAAAATAATATCTTACCCTTAAAAAAAGATGCGTATCCAAGTGTTATGATTGTTGGTCCTAATGCAACTTCATATGATGCTTTACTAGGAAATTACCATGGAGTGAGTGACAAGGCCGTAAATTTTGTGGAAGGTATCACGGGTGCTTTTGATCCAGCTACGAGAATTGAATACGATTTAGGTTGTGATTATAATGACACTACAAAATTTGGAGGAATATGGGCTGCAGGGAATGCTAGTTTAACTATTGCAGTAATGGGTTTGTCTCCAGTATTAGAAGGAGAGGCGGGGGATGCATTTTTATCACAAACAGGGGGAGACAAAAAGGATATTAGTTTACCGGCAAGTGAAATTGCTTATTTAAAGCAACTAAGAAAATCAATAAAAACACCCATCATATTAGTAATCACAGCGGGTAGTTGTGTTGATGTTGCTAGCGTTGCTCCTTATGCAGATGCTATTGTGTATGCATGGTATCCGGGTGAACAAGGAGGGAACGCTTTGGCTGATATTATTTTAGGAAAAGTTTCGCCATCTGGTAGGTTGCCAATTACTTTTTACAAAACCGCAAATGACTTACCGGAATATACTAACTATGCTATGAAGGGAAGAACATATAGATATTATTATGGGGAGGTTGCTTATCCTTTTGGTTTTGGTTTAAGCTATGTGAATTTTAATTATGAAATGATAAAGCATCCAAATACCAATTATACAAAAGGTGAAAATATTACTACTACAATTATGGTTAGCAATAAGGGTAGTATGGATGCGGACGAAGTTGTCCAAGCCTATATTGAATATCCAAATTTGGAAAGAATGCCCATTAAAGAGCTAAAGTTTTTTAAAAAGGTTTCGGTTACAAAAGAGCGTGAAAGAAATGTCAATATTAGCATTCCAGTAAATGAACTAAAAAAATGGGACCTCACTAAAAATGATTGGGTACTTTATCCTGGTAAATACAAATTAGTGATTGGCTCCCATGCAAAAGACATTAAATTAACGGCTGAATTTCAAGTGCTGTAATTCATTTATTTAACATACTTTTACGCTTAAATAAAATTATTATGTCAACAAAAATTACCATTAACAATAACGGATCAATTAAAGTAGAAGGAGATTTTACCATTGTAGACAGAGAAGGAAATCAATATGATCTTGCTGGTAGAGAAATAATTGGGTTATGTCGTTGTGGGTTAAGTAAAAACAAACCCTTCTGCGATGGAGCGCATAATGGCCAGTTCGCGCATGAAGCAAAAGCATTCGCTTTGCCTCCAAAAAAGACTACCTAATACCTAAAAAATTAGGTGATTATGCAAAAGTTATTAAAATTATTAGATAAACTAGAATCGCATGTGCTCCATGCGAGAGTGTTAAACAGTGCTATATCAAAAGCGGACATTGCTTGGCATATAGAACACAGTTGTTTGGTAATTATCAAAATAATTGAAACGATACAAAAATCAAATCCTAGCAAATTTGAATCCAAATTTAGTTTAAAAAAAAGTATAGTTTTTTTAACGGGGAATTTTCCAAGGGGCGTAGCAAAAGCGCCTTCATCGGTACTGCCTTCTGAAAATGTTTCAACGGAACATTTAACTGAAAGTATTGCAAAAGCAAGAGCTTCCGTACATGCTTTATTGAACTGCGAGAAAAATCAATATTTTTTACATCCCATTTTCGGGAACTTAAATAGTCCGCAAACTTTTCGTTTTTTAGCTATTCACACAAATCACCATCTAAAAATTATAAATGATATTTTACAATAAATGTCATTTTAAAAGCGATTTCTTTTTTAGTTTACTAGCTTGCTTAATTTCATTTTCTTGAATTCTAAACTTCACTATTTCTTGAATTAATTTTATAGGAATAGGCTTTTCTAAAGGAAATTGAATAGCGCCTTTGGAGTAGGGAAATCCATTTTCATCTAATTGCTTTTTAAAAACAATAATGGGCTTGGGTGTTGGATAAAATCCATAATGCTTTTTTGCCGCTGCAAAATATACCAAGTAACCATTTTGTTTAAATCCAGGCATTTGATAACTAATTCCTTCGCTTGCTTTAGGTGCTGCTTTTTTAATTGCGGCTCTTATTTTATTTAACCCAACTTGAACTGCCTTATCCTGTAATTGAATGTATTCGTCAATCGTGGTGAATGATTTTTTAACTTCTTTCATGCGTAAAAATTATCCAGTATTTTCTTATGGAACTAAAAAAGGATTAGACCATTTTTTGTCTACATAAACATTACTGCCTCCTAATGTTTTTATAAATGCAACCAATTGTGCAACTTCTGCATCGGTTAAGTTTAATTTATTTCCAACGCCATCCACTCTTAAGCGGTTGTCTAAATTATTATTTGCAGGCATATTGGGAATATTATTATAATGCCCTATTACTGCTTCAAGTGTATTAAACTGTCCCGTATGCATCATTTTTGAATTTACTGTGCCATCTGCTTTCACTAAATCTCGTAAGGAAGGTGCACGTGTATTGTTGGTTTCAATGGCAGTACCTCCAATAATACCTACAATTCCATTGTTTCTTGAATTGGGATCAATGTCAAATTCTGGAGCTTTGTGACATCCGTTACATCCAACACCTCCACCAATCCTATTTGCATTTCCATCAAATACCGGAGGGCTAAGAAATAAATTTTTTCCTGCGTTCTCAGTTGCCGTATAATTAGGAAAGGGATCTATTTCATTATTTACCAATCCCCTACCTGCATCAAATTTGCTGTCAAAAGATTGAATACTTCTTACAAACTGTGCTAATGTTTCTTGTAATCTGGCTTCTGTAACAATGGTATCGGCATATACAGCTTTAAAAATTTCTTTATAATATTTAATACCTGATAATTTTTTCAATAAACTATCTATACTTGGTCGTCCGTCTGTTCCACTAAATCCTAATTCAGCATGATCTTGAATAGGCATAGTAGTTTGTGTTTCTAAATTTGCAGCACGTTCGTTCCAAAAAAACTTCACTTCATTTGCAAATCTTGCGTTTATTAATCGCATTGAGTGTCTTGTAGTTAAACCTCCATTTACACCACCACTCACCAAAGCGGTATCACTAAATGCAAAAGCTTGTTTATGACAACTTGAGCATGAAACAGTATTGTTGATACTCAAATTCTTATCATAAAACAAAACCCTTCCTAAAGTAGCTTTTGCATTTGTTATTGCATTGGTGGTTGTATTATCCAGGGTAATATAGTTGGGCTTTGTTTGGTTTGCGTAGTTATATAAATTGCTATAATCAATATTAGTACCAAAGGCAAGTTTTGTGGCTGCAAAAGGGTCTTCGGGTGCTGGCGCAGGAATGGTTAAATCCAATTTTTTACAACTCCAAACCAACACAATAATGCCTACTAAATAGGCAGTCATTTTATATGGGGACAAATTACGCATAGACCTTTTTTTAAAAATAGCATTAATAATAATATAAAGACATATTTTTTAATATAAGGTTTATAGCCTTAACAATACTTTATGTTCTTTTAACACAATTTTTTACTTAAGCCATGCCAAGACCCTCCATTGTAAACTTCAATGCCTGCAGCTTTTAATATTGATTTTGCCATACCACTTCTTGCACCACTTTGACAAACTGTAATAACTGGCTTGTTCATTTTTTTTAAACTATGAACTTCTCTTTGAATTATATTTATTGGAAAATTTTTTGAACCTTTTATATGTCCACGATCAAATTCTTGAGGAGAACGCACATCAATAATAATAGCGCCAGCCTCTTTTAATGCTTTGAAGTTTGTTCCTGGACCAAATAATTTCTTTATGAAGCTAAACATCTACTTAATAATTTAATTGTTGATGCTAAGGTACTTCAATTTTAAATATTTGCGAAAAATCGGCTTCTGTTCAATAAATAAATTAATATAAATAACTAACAGTATCTTTGAAGCATTCATTACTGTTTAATTGTATAACGCACATGCATTTTTTAAAAACGGGTTTTATTTCTGTTCTAATTTCTTTTTGCACTTTTTCTGCTTTAGCACAAGACTCCAAGTTAAACAGCAAATATAAAAAAAATATTTTCACTTTAGCCTTCTATAAACAACCCGGAAAGGATTCCATGGTAGACATGGTGGACGGAATTTATCGTGTTTTGAATGTTAACAAAACAAGATCTCAAGGCGATAGTATTAATAAGGCATACCTTACTTTAATACCAAGTGTAGAGTATAGTTTAGTAACAGGCATGTCTGCGGCTGTGAAAACAAGTTATATTTTTGCAAAAGTTCCAGGCTTGCAAAATAAATCAACGGTTTTTGCTGAATTAAAATACACCCAAAACAAGCAATTGATTGCGCAATGGGTTTCAAATATTTGGTCTAAGGACGGACAATATAATTTTAATAGCAATTGGGCATTTTTACAATTCCCACAAAAAGATTTTGGGTTAGGAAGCAATAGCAGCTTAAGCCTCTTTGATCAACTAAACTATTCTTATCTTAAAATGCACCAGTCAATTTTAAAGAAAATTGCGCCTAACTTATATTTTGGTCCTGGGTTGAATATGGATTACAGATGGTCTATTTCAGATACAACTACTTTGAATAAACCCATTAATGGCTTAAGTGAATATGGTTATACACGTCAATCCAATTCCACTGGATTATTATTGAATTTATTATATGACACGAGGGTAAATAATGTAAGCCCAGTTGCCAATAGCAATTATTTTAATTTATCTTATAGGAGTAATCTTGCTTTTTTAGGAAGCGATCAAAATTGGCAATCAATTATTATTGATTATAGAAAATATGTGCCCTTTCCAAATAGCAGTAAAAATATTTTAGCATTTTGGACCTACAATCAATTTGTTTTAAAAGGGAAGCCGCCTTATTTGGATTTGCCTTCAACAGCAAATGATACTTATAATAATTTTGGAAGAGGGTATGTGCAAGGCCGCTTTAGAGGAGATAAACTTTTATTCGCAGAGTCGGAATATCGTTTTGGTATTACTGAAAATGGTTTTATTGGAGGGGTCGTATTTGCCAATGTACAAAGTGTATCTGCACAAAAAGGACAAAATATACAAGGTTTACTAACGGGCTATGGAGCAGGGTTTAGATTTAAAATTAATAAACATTCCAATACGAGTGTAGCATTGGATTATGGATTTGGCCAAGGTGGGTCAAAAGGATTTTTCTTAAATCTTGGTGAAGTATTTTAATGGGACTTGTTCAATTAGGGTTCAATCATTCTAATATATAGGTCCTCCACTTTTTTTCTTGCCCAAGGAGTTTTTCGTAAGAATTTCAAGCTTGATTGAATGCTAGGATTGCTATTAAAGCAATTAATTGGAATATGTTGTCCTAAATCCTCCCACCCAAAATGTTGCACCAATTCGGTGACAATAAATTCTAGTGTTTTGCCATGTAATGGGTCTTTAGAAACTTGTTGCATATGCAATATTAAGTAATTTGCTATTGTATATGAGTGAACATAGATACTTTTTAGTGAATAAGCCTTATAATATGGTTTCACAATTTGTGAGTAGTCATAATGTGCGTTTATTAGGCGCCTTAAACTTTAATTTTCCCGAGGGAACGCATGCTATTGGAAGATTGGATCAAAATTCTGAAGGATTACTTTTGTTAACGACAAATAAAAAAATTACCAAACTCCTTTTTCAGGGGTCTTTTCCTCATAAACGTACTTATTTAGTTCAGGTTAAAAATGAAATGACAATAGCTACTGCCAAACAACTAGCTGCAGGAATTGATATTAGTGCCAAGACAGGTGCTATTTTTAAAACTACTCCCTGTGAAGTAGCCATCGTTCAAAAACCTGTAGGTTTATTTGAAATGGGAAAACCTTTACATGAGAATGTAAAAACTACATGGATAACTGTTACGCTTACCGAAGGCAAGTTTCATCAAGTACGCAAAATGGTAGCTGCGGTGCAACATAAATGTATTCGTTTAATTCGAATAGCCATTGAAGAAATTACATTAGGTGATATGCAACCTGGTGAAGTTGTTGAAATAAGTGAGGATCAATTTTTTGAAAAGCTTCATTTGAATCAAGAATTGTGATTACTTTTAATTATCTAAATCTTTACTTATGTTGAATCAATGTGCTCTATTAAAGTTTAAAACTGCATGTATTGCAATTTTTATCCTTGGTACTTTAAATTTATTAAAAGCACAACCAATAGATTATAATAAAGTAACGCTAACGCTCAATGATTTAGTAAAACAAAATAAATTTAGTGGGGTAGTACTTATTGCTGAAAATGGGAAAGTAAAATTTGAGCAAGCGTACGGCAATATGGACAATGAGAAAGGGTTGCCTAATAAAACAAATACCATTTTTGAATTAGCGTCGGTGAGTAAACAGTTTACCGCCATGACTATTATGATGTTGCAAGAAAAAGGATTATTAAAATATGATGATTTGGTAGAGCAGTATATCAACATACCATATAAAGGTATCACCATTCGCCAGCTGCTAACACATACGAGTGGGCTTCCGGATTATCAAAATATTATGGATGCGCATTGGGATAAATCAAAAGTGGCAAACAATACAGATATCATTGAATATCTGCATAAATATGCACCCCCATCATTATTTGAACCAGGCACTAAATATGAGTATAGCAATACCGGGTTTGTAATTTTAGCTAGTATTGCAGAAAAAGTATCAGGCAGAGATTTTATTGAATTCTGCAACACTGAAATTTTTAGCAAGCTTAAAATGAATCATACTGCAATTAGAACCTTAGAACAAAAAGCAAACACACCCAATTTTGCACTTGGTTATATTTTTGTTCAGGATAGAAATAAATACGTTCGGGCCGATTCTTTTCCATCCTCAAATTATACCATTTGGTTGGGCAATAGAAAGGGGCCAGGAAGAATAAGTTCAACTGCGCAAGATTTATTAAAATGGGATCAAGCTTTATATGGCCAAACATTGATAGCAAGTAATACTTTGCAGGCTGCGTATACACCCATGCTTTTAAAAAATGGCAACATTTCTAATTATGGTTTTGGATGGGAACTGATACCCAATGCCAATAATGGCAAAATTGTTTGGCATAATGGAGACAATCCTGGGTACAAAACTTTAATCATGCGTTTTGTGGATCAGAAAAGAACCTTAATTATTTTATGTAATAATGCGACGAGTGAATTTGAAAATCTTACCAATAGCTTAAGAATGGCTGTTGCGGGAGAAACAATTAAAAGTAAATAATTTGCTGTTTTATCAAAATGTTTTGTGAAATAATACGAATAAGGCCCGCGAAACGCGGGCCTTATTCGTTGGGGAGCTTTTTATATTTTAAAATTCATTAAATTTTAATTGCTTAAAACGGGCAATTGAATAATGGAAGCACCATGATAAATTCTAATATTAGCTTTTTGAAAATCGTTATTCTTTGCTGTATAAATATTTATAAATTTTTGTGGATTGCGATCTACTAATGGGAACCAAGAACTTTGAATTTGAATCATTATACGATGTCCTTTTTTAAATTGATGTGCAATATCTGGCAAAGTGAATTTAACTTGGGTTGCTTTATTGGGGACAAATGCTTCTGGATTTTCAAAGCTATTTCTAAATTTTCCACGCATTACTTCGCCACGAACAAGCATTTGATAACCATTCATAATATGGTTGGTGGGTTTTGCATTCTCAAAATCATCTGGGAATACGTCAATTACTTTTACAATAAAATCGGCATCAGTGCCAGAAGTGGCTACCATTAAATCGGCTACAACAGGTCCTGCTAAAGTAATGTCTTTATCTAAAATTTCGCTTTGATATACCAATACATCGGGACGTCTTGCTGCAAATCGTTGGTCGTCGGTCATATATTCTTGCGTACGACCACTGTGAATTTCAGGAACGTAGGGAACAGGTTTTGCAGGATCACTTACATATTCATCGTAGGCACTTTTGTCATTTGATTTTGCTACCTGCGTGGTTGCCAATCCAAAGCTTCCATTTTTCCCTAATGCATAGTTGGTCATTTTCATATTCGCAGCTGGCCACTGAGGAAATGTTCTCCACTCATTTGCGCCACTTATAAATATATTCGCTTCTTTAATTTCATCTATCGAACCTTTATTTTTTAAATAGTAATTAAAGAAAGGAAGTTCTATATTTTTACCAAACCAATCGCTTGTGTTTGATCCAAATTGCACATTGCCTAAATAGCTTCCATCATTTCGGCCCCATTGACCATGATGCCATGGACCCATCACAATTTTATTATTATTTTTTGTTTTCGTTTCAATGGCACGATATAAATTCCAAGCGCCATAACAATCTTCAGCATCAAATAAACCTCCCACAATTAAAGTGGCCACATTGCTATTTATGTCTTGCACATTGGATCTTGCATTACGTGCTTTCCAAAAAGCATCATAATTGGGATGATTCATTAAGTCTTTCCAAAATAAAATACTATCTCCCATTAACTTGGTGAAATTGGATAGTGCACCTGTTTGCAAATAAAATCCATAGTTATCTTTTGTAGGGAAAGAAAAACCTTTTGGTCCAACGGTTGTTGGTTTA
This sequence comes from Bacteroidota bacterium, assembly GCA_037975805.1. GTDB lineage: Bacteria > Bacteroidota > Bacteroidia > Chitinophagales > Chitinophagaceae > Sediminibacterium. The sequence goes on from JBANFX010000044.1 coordinate 47,405, forward strand.
GGACGGGGCTTTCCAAAACCTGAATAAAAATTAAATCCATCTAATAGCATGAAAGCACCGTTATGATGAAAGTCATCACCTAAAAACCACTCACTCACAGGTGCCTGTGGACTCACTGCTTTTAAGGCTGGGTGATTGCTGTGTGCAGCCATGTTTGCGTAAAAACCAGGGTAGGAAGTTCCAAACACACCAACATTTCCATTGTTGTTTGGGATATTTTTTACCAACCAATCAATGGCATCATAGGAATCCGTTGCTTCGTCAATTTCGTTTGCTTTTTTATTTGGATTGTATGGGCGTACATCTTCAAAAACTCCTTCGCTCATCCACCTTCCTCTTACATCCTGAATTACATACACATAATTTTCTTTAAAGAAATATTTTCTTGGGTTGTTCCATATTGCATTAAAATTTGCTGCTCCGTAGGGTGCACAAGAATATGGAGTTCTAATCATAATGATTGGATGCTTTTCACTTTCATCCTTGGGTGCATAAACAGCTGTAAATAATTTCACACCATCTCGCATGGGAATCATTATTTCCTTTTTGGTATAGTTATTTACAATCCATGTTGAATCAACATTTTGCGCCATTGTCCAAAATGGTATTACAATGAGTAAGGGTAATAATTTTTTCATAGTTGGTTATTTATAATATTTTATTCAGGTTATAGTATTTTAATTTTTTATTTTTTATTTATGCATTAGGTGTAGCAAACCATTCCCCAAATTTTGATAAATCTACATTGCCACCTGTTAAGATAATGCCTACTTTTTTTCCTTTGAATAGTTCAGGATTTTTTAATGCAGCAGCAAAAGGAACTACACAACTTGGCTCCACAACAATTTTCATTCTTTCATAAATTAAACGAAGTGCAGCTTTAATTTCTTCTTCACTTACTAATAAAATATCAGTAACATGTTCTTTAATTATTGAAAGTGTTCTATCACTTAAAGTAGTTAAAAGGCCGTCTGCGATGGTGTTTACAAAGGGTGCTTTCTCTACTTTGCCAGATTTAAAACTTAATACCGCATCCGCTGCGCCTGCTGGTTCTCCTGCATATACTTTTATAGAGGGCTTAAAATAATGAACTCCTAAACAAGTGCCAGATAATAAGCCGCCACCACCAACGGGTGTGATTACAATGTCCAAATCCGGCACTTCTTCAATGAGTTCTTTTACACATGTTGCTTGCCCTTCAATTACATCTTCGTTATCATAAGGGTGTACAAATGTAGCCCCTGTTTTATTTACAATATTTTGCAAGGTTTCTTCTCTCGCTTGTTGATTAGGAGCACATATAATTACTTCCGCTCCATATCCTTTCACTGCATTTACTTTTACTTGCGGTGAAGTAGATGGCATTACAATGTATGCTTTGGTTCCTAAAAATTTTCCTGCATAGGCCATTGCTTGTGCATGGTTGCCTGAAGAGTGTGTAGCCACCCCTTTTGCTAATTGCTCCTCATTTAATTTTAAACTTGCATTCATCCCACCTCTTATTTTAAATGCACCAATTTTTTGAAAATTCTCACATTTGAAATAAAAAGAAATTCCAGCTATTTCATTAATACTTTGATTAGTAAGTACCGGCGTTTTATGAATAAATGGTTTTATACGCTCAGCAGCTGCTTGTATGGATGTTTTGGAAATATTCATGCCCCTGATTTTTGATATGAATGTAACAAATTAACAAACTAGGCTCGTAACAATTGTAGCTGTCCAAAAAATGACAAATTTTATCACTATTACCCATTTTTATGATTTATTGAATTTTATTAAATATGTAATTTATTGTAATGTGTAGTATTATTTATTTTTATTGAAAACCAATAAGTTATAGGCAATTTTGATTATAGTCTACTAAAATAGTAGAAAATATTTACGAAAAACGGTTAAAATCCATTGTCAATTGTTAAGAAATTCTTAATTTAGAGGTACGTGTTATACAAGACAAGTTCAGTTTAACAAAAATTAAAACAAGTATGAGAAAAAAACTTTTATGGAGCTTACTTGCATCGTGCCTATTTTTTGGTACTGCAATGGCCCAAAATCCTACCGTGAATGGTAGAGTAACCGATGAAAAAGGAGATCCAATTTCTGGAGCTTCTGTTCAAGTTAAAGGAACAAAAACAGGTACAACATCAAACGCTGATGGTACATTTACTTTAAAAGCAGCCAACGGTGCTTCTTTAGTAGTATCAGCTGTTGGTTATGAGCCTAAAACAGTAGCTGCCGAAGCTAATGTAACTGTTAAATTATCTGCTGATGTGAGAGCATTAAGTGAGGTAGTTGTAACAGGTTCTGGTGTCGCAACTTCTAGAAAAAAATTAGGTATCTCTACAGAATCTATTGGTTCTGCTAAATTACCTATCGTTCCTGCAGCTTCTATCGATCAAGCTTTGATTGGTAAAATCCCAGGTGCGCAAATTTCTACTGTATCGGGTAATCCTGGTGACCAAGTAAACATTGTACTTCGTGGTATTAACACAGTACAAGGTGGTACACGTCCATTGGTATTATTAGATGGAGTGGAGGTTCCATTTACTAGCTTAACAACTATCGACTTAACACAAGTTGATCGTGTGGAGGTAGTTCAAGGTGCGGCTTCTTCTTCATTATATGGTGCACAAGGTGCGAATGGTGTTATCCAAATCTTCACTAAAAAAGGTCAAAAAGGAAAGATTAATGTAAATGTGTCTTCTAGCTATGCTGTAAGTACTTTCATTAACTCTGGTAATTTTGGTAAAGCAAAATTGCATCCTTATTTAACAGATGCAGCTGGCAATATTATTTCTCAAAATGCTAGTGGTGGATTCGCTGCTGGTGCTCCATTAAAAGTGGATCCAGTATTGGGTTCTATTTTAGGATCTGGTTCATTAGCTTACACTTATGGTAGCAATATTCCAGGTTTAACTAGTACTATTCCAGGTTTAACTCAAAACTATACTCGTTATGGTATCTTGGACCCAAGAAATAATTTTAATAAGCCCTATGTTGGAGCTTTACAATATCATGATCACTTTGCGGAAATTTTCCAAGATGCAACTACTTTAAATAACAGTGTTAACATTAACGGTGGTGGTGATAAAAATGACTTTAGTTTAACAATTTCTAATAATCATAATAATTCTCCTTTCTTAAGAAATAATGGTTATTTAGACAGAACTAATATTACATCAAATATTGGTGCAGAAATCTTTAAAGGTTTCACAATTCGTTCAATTACGAATATTGCTTATTCTGAGAACACTATGCACCCAGGTTTGGGAGCTCCAGGTGGAACTTTCTTTGGATATGGTAACCAAAATGCTGGTGTGGGTCAAATTTATGGATTCTTAAATACTTCTCCTTTCTTAAGTATTAAGGACACAGTTGTTGGAGGTAAACACCCTGTTTACCAAAAAGCAAGTTTCGTTTCGGTAAATGCGGGTAACCCTTACTACCAAGTAGATTATACTGATGCGATTAGCAAAAGATATGATATCATTCAAAACTTTGATGCGAACTACAAATTCAATAAAAATTTAACGTTCAATGCAAAGTATGGTATTAGCTATAAGAACGAAAATGATGTTTGGACTTATTACAATCAGTCACAAGACGAAAGCTCAAATTACTATGAAAGTTGGGCTGGACCAGGTGCTGACAATACAGGGGCTATTAACAACTATCAGTACAATTTAACTAAGCAAAACTTTACAGCGAACATGGTGGGTACAACTGATTTCCAAAGAGATTTTGGTTTAAAACTTCCTATCACTACTTCAACTTTAGTTGCGTTCGATTATCGTAAAAATGTTTACAAAGAATTAGATGGATATGGTTACTCATTACAATTAAACCCTCCATTTACAATCACTTCAGCGCAAGAAAAAAGCTATAGTGTTGACTATAATGAAACATTTGTTACTTATGGTTATTTAGTAGATCAAAAAATTGACTGGGATAACCACGCAGGTATCACAGCAGGTTTTAGAACGGACTATTCTTCAGCATTCGGTGCGGGTTCTAAGCCATTTACATTCCCACACTATAATGGTTATGTAAACTTAGAATCATTTAAATTCTTTGATAAATTAAGCAATACAATTACTTCTTGGAAATTACGTGCTGCTTATGGTCAAGCAGGTATCCAACCAGGTACATTTGACCGCTACCCAGTATTAAACTTACAACCAACTGGTAACGAGGTAGCTTACACAAACCAGTCTTCAGCTAAAAATCCAAACTTAGATGTGGAGGTTTCAACTGAAACTGAATTTGGTACCGATTTATCTTTAGGTTTAGCAAAATCTGGTAACTGGTTTAGAAGTTTAAACGCTTCATTCACTTACTGGAAGCGTAATACTGATAATGCGATCTTTGCTCAAAACGTACCACCAAGTACTGGAGGTACAAGTTTATTAACAAACGCAATCGCTTTATCTTCTAATGGTATTCAATTTAGCGTAAGCATTCCAGTTCTTTCTACAAAGAACTTTAACTGGGATTTCACAACAAACTGGGGTAAGCAAACTTCTATGATTGATAAAGTAGAAGGTGGTGATATACCATTGTTGTCATATGCAGGTTCTACAGGTTTAGCATTAGCTGCTGGTCGTAAGATTGGTGAGTTATATGGTTATAAGGCGTTGAGAAGCGTTGGTGAATTAAGAGCGGATGGTAAAACTCCATTTATTGATCCATCACTTCAATCAGGATACGAGATTGTAGAAGGCCGTGTGGTTAACAAAACAACTAAAGCAATTTTCTTCTCTGATGAAGCAACTTCTTTAGGTGATCCAAATCCTTCTTTCACTTCTTCTTTTATTAACAACTTTACTTATAAGCAAGCAATTACTTTTGGTTTCCAATTTGATTGGATCAACGGAGCACACTTATACAACCAAACTAAGGAGTGGATGTTCCGTGATGGTATTAGCAGTGATTATACTAAGCCAGTTACTATCAATGGTCAGACAGGCGCTTGGTCTGCTTATTACGCGAGTGCATACTATGCATTAGGTAATACAGCTAAGGGTGTTGGTAACAACGTTACTAAAGACTTCTTCTACTACGACGCCTCTTTTGTTAGATTAAGAAACGTTTCTGTAGGTATTGATTTTGCAAAATTAACAGATATGAAATGGGCTAAGAAAGCACAGTTGGTGTTAAGTGGTCGTAACTTGTTAACCTTTACTAAATATGATGGTTTAGATCCAGAAATTAGTTCTGGTGCTTCTAACTCTTCTTATGATAGAGGTGTTGACCATAGCACGATTCCAAACATGAAATCTTTCCAAATTTCATTAAACCTTGGATTCTAATTCTAACCTAAATTAAAAAGTATAACAGATGAAAAGATTAATAAATTTTAGACAAAGAACAACAGGATCGTACAGTTTGTACATCTTGGCGCTCGCAGTCATCATGTTGGTTTCTAGCGCTTGCGAGAAGCAACTTGATGTTAAAAATCCAAACGACCCTACGTTTGGTGGTAACGTAACTACCGAAGCTGGTATTGCAGCTTATGCAAAAGGTAGCGTTTACTGGAACGGTTTTAACTATGGTAATGGTTGGTTAGGAGATAGTTATTTTTCATTGCCATGGGGTTACCGCGAATTAATGGGTGACGTTGTTGGTGGTGGACAAGGTTCAAATAACCAAACAACTACAATGGGAGTTCCTGATAGTTTCGTAGCAGATCCAAGTAATGCTGCTGCAACAACTTTCACGAATGCTTCACCTCAGGCTTTAGGTATTATCCGTGGATTTAACGATCCTGCTTCAACTGCAAACGGAAACAATGCTTTATATTATGAGTGGACTAGCATGTATGCAATGATCAATGGTTGTAACACAGCTCTTGAAATTTTACCAACAATTACTATGTCTGCAGATAAAGCAAAAACAGTTCAAGCTTGGTGTTATTGGTGGAAAGGATATGCATACGCTCAAATTGGTAGTATGTATTATGCTGGTTTAATTCAAGACAAATCTGCTACTATCAATAATAAATTTGTTGATCGTAATGCAATTATTGCTGAATCAGACAAGCAATTAAAATTAGCGCAAACTACTCTTTCTGGTATTGGAAGTCAAGCTGATTACACTTCAATGATGTCTCAATTGATACCTTCTCAAAACCAAGTTGGTTTAGGTGGTGCTCCAACAACAGCACAATTCATTAAGTCAATTAATACTTTATTAGCAAGAAACATACTTGTTAATAAATTAGCTCCTTTTGTAAATGGTAGCACTAGTGCTTCTATTTCAAAAGCTTCAATCCCAGCAATGACTGCTGCTGATTGGGCACAGGTAATTACTTATGCAAATGCAGGTATTGGTCAAGGCGATAATGTATTTACAGGTCGTTCTTCAAGTGCAAATTCATACTTCTCTGCAACTTCAGGTACGGTAGCTTCTATTGCTGCTGCTTCTAACCAAAATACTACTTATAAAATTTCTGAGCGTTTAGTTGCTAACTTCGGTGCAGGTGATTCGCGTTTAGCAAACTTTACAGATGCAAACGGTGTATTCTATGGTGATGCTAACACAAACACAACTCGTTGGAGTTTAGTGGATGGTGCTGCTAAAGGATTGTCAGTTCCTGTTTTAGGTTCTAAGCAACCAGGTGGAATTGAAGTATATATTGGACCATCTTACGAAGAGAACGCTTTAATGTTAGCCGAAGCTAAAATTAGAACTGGTGATGTTGCGGGTGGTGTTGCTTTAATCAACACTGTTCGTACTTTCCAAAAAGCAGGTGTTGCTGCATTATCAACATCTATCTCTGCAACTGCTGCTTTAACTGAATTAACTAAAGAAAGAGGTGCTGCACTTGCTTTCCGTGGTTTATCTTGGTTTGATGCAAGACGTTGGGGTTGGACCTATAGCATTGCAAATGGTGGTGGACGTTACGGTGCTACTTTGATTTTTAACAAAGTAGTTTACACAAACGCAAGAATCAACTACAACTTTATGGACTATTGGGATGTGCCTACAGATGAAACATCTAAGAACACTCCAGCTGCTGGTTCTGCCGCAGTTAAAAATCCTAATTGGTAGTAGTTACCTTATATGATTTTAAAAGGCCCGCGAATTCCGCGGGCCTTTTTTATGTCATCCCCTTAAAAAAATATAAGGGTAAGAAATAAAACTTTTTTGATTTTTAGGCGCGCGAATTTCGCGCGTCTTTTTTATTTTCCAATAGTTTTCCTATCTTAACAGAATGCAGGAAACAAAAAAACAATTGGGTTTATGGACAAGTACTTCGCTTGTAGTAGGTAATATGATTGGCGCTGGCGTATTTATGATGCCTGCTGCATTGGCGCAGTTTGGTGGCATTAGTTTAATAGGTTGGGTTTGCTCTGCCATTGGCGCTTTTTTAATAGCGAAAGTGTTTTCACATTTATCTAAATTATTACCGGCAGCGGATGGGGGTCCTTATGCCTACTCCCAAAAAGGGTTAGGTGATTTTGCAGGCTTCTTAGTAGCTTGGGGTTATTTAGTTTCAGTATGGTGCACTAACGCGGCGATTACCGTTTCTTTTATTAGTGCTATGAGTACATTTTTTCCTGTATTAGCAATTAATCCATATATTGCCATCGCCACTGGACTTGCCACAATTTGGTTTTTATCTTGGATTAATTCATTGGGCATTTTAACTTCTGGCATTTTACAATTAATAACCACCATACTTAAAATAGTCCCCATTGTATTAATAGGACTTGTGGGTTTATTTTATATTCAATGGCATAATTTTTTACCGTTTAATGCGAGTGGAACTTCTAGCATTGCTGCAATTACTGCTACAACTACTTTAACATTTTTTGCATTCTTGGGTATTGAGTGTGCAACCATTCCTTCGGGTAGTGTGGCTAATTCAGCCGCAACTGTAGCCAAAGCTACTACATTAGGTACCCTCATTGCAACACTCGTATACATTTTAGGCACAGTAAGTGTGATGGGTATGATTCCTGCGCAACAATTAAAAACAAGTGTCACTCCTTTTGCCGATGCAGCAGTTATTATTTGGGGGCAGGGTGCGAAGTATTGGGTGAGTGCAGGTGTGGCTATTTCGGCATTTGGCGCTTTAAATGGTTATATTTTAATTCAAGGACAAATGCCTTATGCTGTAGCCAAAGACCAATTGTTCCCCAAAATCTTTACCCAAAAAAATAAACAAGGAGTGCCGGTTTATGGTATTGTTATTTCAAGCATTTTCGTTTCCATATTTATGGCAATGAATTATACAAAAGGATTGGTGGAACAATTTCAATTTTTAATTTTATTAACTACCTCTACGATACTTATTCCGTATGTTTTTTGTACTGCTTCTTATTTACTCCTTCGTTTAAAAGTAATCAACTTAAGTAATAATAAATTTACTGCAGCCATACTACTGGCTTCCTTAACTTTTTTATTTTGTATTTGGATTATGTTAGGCCTAGGATACGAAACAGTGTTTTGGGGTTTTGTGCTTACGATGTCCTCTGTACCTATATATGTTTTTGCTATCTGGAAAAGAGATAAAAACGAAGCAAAATAAATTTATTTATTTTAGTAAATAAATTCTACTAACAAAAAATTAATCTTCATGAGTGCGCATTCAGAATTTGGGAAATTAACAAAACTGTTTATTAAAAAAGCATCCGCTGCTTTTATTGATGATGCTCATATTTCAGCGCATTGGGAAGCGTTAAATTATTTAGGTAAACCTAATATTGATAAAGCGTTAGCAGAGTATGAAGCTTTTGAACAAATTTTAAAAGACAATGGCACCGAACTTTTGTATTTCCCCCAGGAGGACTCGGTGAATATGGATTCTATATATTGTAGAGATGCTGCTATTGCAACGAGCAAGGGAATGATTATTTGCAATATGGGAAAGCATGGTCGTATTAACGAACCTGCTGCTGAACAACATGCCTTTGAAGCAAATGGCATACCAGTATTAGGCGTAATTAAAGCGCCTGGTACCCTCGAAGGAGGTGATGTTGCTTGGTTAGATGATAAAACACTAGCAGTAGGCCATACTTATAGAACCAATGAGGAAGGTATTCGTCAATTGGCAGGCTTATTAGCACCATTGGGAGTAACCGTCTTGCCAGTTTCAATGCCTCATTATAAAGGGCCTTCAGATGTTTTTCATTTAATGTCCGTGCTTAGTCCTGTTGATAGTAATTTGGCGGTTGTTTATTCTCCATTAATACCTATCATTTTTAGAAATGAATTATTGGCACGTGGCTTTGAATTGGTTGAAGTGCCAGATACTGAATTTGACAGTATGGGTTGTAATGTATTGGCTTTAGCGCCTCGTGTATGCTTAATGGTAAAAGGAAATCCTATTACAAAACAAAGACTAGAGAAAGCAGGCTGTAAAGTAATTGAATATGAAGGTGAAGAAATTAGTGTTAAGGGTGGAGGAGGGCCAACATGTTTAACAAGACCAGTAATGCGTGACTAGTTTTATGCATTCCAATTCCAAAGTACAATATCCCAACCAGTACCTACTTGTTCTATGACGCCAATTGTTTCAAATCCAATTTTTTGATGCATGCGAATTGATCTTTTATTGGCTTGAGAAATATCGGTTACCAAATATTGGTATTCTTTTGCGTGCAAGTCCTTATAGTATGTATACATTTTAGGGACCCATCCTTGACCTCTGTGTGACTTCGCAACGCATACCTGTCCAATTAAAATATAATTGCTTTCTTTTAGTAAAGCACCTTTGTATTCAGTAGCATCCAAGGTATTAAATAAATGATCAAGTTCCGGATGTTCGCCCAACACTGCTTTATTTGTTACAATGGTATAGCCAACAACCTCATCACCCTCTTTTACAATGATGGATGGATGAATTTCATGCATTTTTTGCAACAAAGAAAGTTTGTATTCTGATGTTACAAATCCTTCTTTCATGGCTTCTTCTTCCCCAATGATTCTTCTTAAATTATTTGTTTGTAATTGTTTTAGTCCAATTAATTCTTGTTGTGTTGACACTAATTTTAATGCTGCCATGAGTATTTAGATTTTTGAAACACGTTTAATATAGTTGTATACTTTAAACTTTAAACCTTCTTTTAATTGTGCACTATAAATACCTTCAGGTCCGGATGTAAAATAGGCAATCACTGTTGCAATACCAATAAACATACCTGCATCCCATCCAAAAATTTCAATGCCCATAACAATACCTGTTATCGCTGCATGCGTTGCACTAGCAAATACGGCCACAAAGCCCATGCCCGCTAGCACTGCAATTGGCAATGGGATAAACCATATTAATACACTGCCTAATGTTGCACCAATAAAAAACAGCGGGGTAACTTCTCCGCCTTTAAATCCTGCACTTAGTGTGAATGTAGTGAGTAATATTTTGATCATAAAATCATACTGACCTGCCGGTCGTAAAAATGATTCTACAATGGAAGGAATACCCAATCCAATATGTTTTTGACTGCCTAACATTAAAATTACTAGGATTAAAGTTACTCCACCTATCACTGGTCTCAATAATTCATATTTGATTTTCCTAAAAATAGTAGTCCAAAATTTTTGCAATTGTGTAAACAAAAAAGCGGCGAGTCCAAATAAAATACCCGCTAATATTGCCCATAAAATATTAATTAAATTAATAGGAGGGATAAAATAGATAGCATATGCTGTATGCTGAATTCCCCAATGCGTGCAAGTTAAATGTGCAAGATAGGCGGCTGCAAAACTAGGAATGATATCAGTCCATTTACAATTTTTAAACAACATAATTTCCAAAGCAAAAACGGCCCCAGCATAAGGGGTACCAAATACAGCACCAAATCCTGCACTTACACCCATTATTAAGAGTGTATTTCTTTCCTGGGTATTGAGTTTAAAACTTTTGGTGAACTGATCGGCAATGGCACCACCCATTTGAACTGCAGTGCCTTCTCTACCAGCAGATCCTCCTGCTAAATGTGTTAAAAGGGTTGTTATAAAAACCAAAGGAGCCATAATAAATGGAACCGCTTCTTTTTTTTCGGCCCTATGTTGTTTGATAATGTAGTTGTTTCCTTTTTTTGCTTCTTTGCCATATAAATAATACAACCATCCAATGAGTAAGCCAATAATAGGCAAGCTAAAAATAATCCACTCATGTTTTTCTCTGAACTGAGTAACTGCATTTAAGGAAACTAAAAAAAAAGCGGTAATGCTGCCTATATAAAATCCGGTGACAATACTTAAAATTGAAAATTTTAATAAATAGTTCAAAAAATTATTTTTTACCCAATTCATTCCTGGTGCAATTTTGTATATACTATTTTTTATTTTTAAAAATCATTACAAAAGCAATAATCACCCATATAATATTCACTAACATGGACGGGTATGCCTCATGAAAGTAGGTATTTAAAATAAAGAATAAGCCTCCTATGATATTGGCCAAAACATAGCTTTTGCTCGTTGATTCAAGCCTTCCGGTTATATTAAGTGCGTAGGAGCCAACTATTAGCACCGAACCTATCCATCCCATTATTTCAACTGCTATATTCATTCTTTAAAATTAAGTCAAATATGCCTATTTTTACTTAGTAAACGATTATTTGATTTTATGGAAAAATCCTACAATAAATTATTGGAGAATAATAAAAAATGGGTGGCAGAGCAGCTTGCTTTAGATCCTAATTTTTTTAATAATTTGGCCAATACTCAAAATCCAGAGTATTTATGGATTGGTTGTTCCGATAGTAGAGTACCTGCAAATCAAATTACTGGAACAAAACCAGGTGATGTATTTGTTCACAGAAATATTGCAAATATGGTAGTACACAGTGATATGAATATGTTAAGTGTATTGTCTTATGCAGTGGAAGTTTTACAAGTAAAGCATATCATTGTTTGCGGTCATTATGGATGTGGTGGTGTTTTGGCTGCCATGAACAATAAGCAGTTTGGGCTAATTGATAATTGGTTAAGACATTTAAAAGATGTTTACAGAGTAAATTATCAAGAATTAGATGCCATTGTTAATGAGGAAGAAAGAGCAAGACGTTTTGTGGAATTAAATGTCATTGAGCAAGTATTTCATTTGGGAAAAACCTCTATAGTGCAAAATGCATGGAAACGCAATCAAGATTTGCATCTTCATGGTTGGGCGTATGATGTAAAAGATGGACTTATAAAGGATTTGGGGGTAAATTTTAAAAACACCAACGACTTACATAGTGTTTATCATTTAGACTAATATTTCATTTTTCGATTATCCTCATAAAGCACGTTTATTTATTGCTTTTTTATTTAAATTTAGCAAAGAATAAATGGCATATGAAAAAAATCCTTCTACCCCTAGCTTGTTTTTTATTTTTACAAACGCAAGCACAAAATCTTAACCAAATTTATAACCCTTCGCCAGGAAATATAGTGGCGAGGTCCGCTTTTCAGGATAGGAAATTTGGTATGTTTATTCATTGGGGAGCATCAAGTGTGCTGGGGGATGGCGAATGGGTTATGGAGAACCATGGCATTCAAACAAGTGACTATAAAAAATTAATTCAACTTTTTAATCCAATTCAATTTGATGCTGCGAAATGGGTGAGCACTGCTAAAAATGCAGGTATGAAGTATATTGTATTTATTACTAGGCATCACGATGGTTTTTCAAATTGGGATACTAAATATTCAGATTGGAAAATAACCAATACACCATACAAGCAAGACGTTTTAAAAATGTTGGCTGCTGAATGTAAAAAGCAGGGAATTGAATTGGGTTTATATTATTCTACATTGGATTGGAGTCGTGACGATTATCCTTATGAAACTGGAAGAACAGGAAAAAAATCGGGACGTACACAAAAAAGCAACTATGCATCTTACTTACAATTCATGAAAAATCAGTTAACGGAATTGCTAACGAATTATGGACCTATTTCATGCATTTGGTTTGATGGCCATTGGGATCAAACCAATCCTGAAGGATCTGCTGACCGTACTTCCAGAATTGACTGGAAGTATGATGAAATTTATGGCTTAATTCATAAGCTACAACCTAGTTGTATGATTGGCAATAATCATCACTTAACTCCCATAAATGGCGAAGATTTTCAGATGTTTGAACAAGATTTACCTGGACAAAATAAATCTGGATTAAGTTTTCAAACTGCTTCAGCGCTTCCATTAGAATCCTGTGTGACTATGAATGATAGCTGGGGTTTTAAAATTAATGACCATCATTATAAAACCTATCCAGAAGTAATTAGAACACTGGTGGGTGCAGCAGGGCGCAATACTAATTTATTATTAAATGTAGGTCCAATGTCCAATGGCGAAATAGGCAATGAATTTAGCGACACACTTGCTTTGGTGGGGAATTGGACAAAACAATTTGGTGCCAGTGTATATGGAACCAGGGGTGGGCCAATGGTTGCTGAAAATTGGGGCGTTACTACTCAAAATAAAGATTTTGTTTATTTACATATTTTTGAAAAGCCAGTAAATGAAGTCATTACAATACCTGGTGAATACAATGCAGAAACCATATTAGTACTAAATAATGGTAGTTGGATGAAGGGTAAATTTACAAAGGAAGGTTTGCAAATTGACCTTACCAATGTAAAGTTATTTGCACCCGATTTGATTTTAAAATTATCAAAAAAATAAATTGATTATCAATTTGTTATAAGGGTATTTTTTTTCATCTTTAAAGTTAATATTAAGTTCACACTGAGGTAACAATTTGGTAACATTAGAGTCTAATATTTGCGGTACAAATAAATCCATACCGTGAAAAGGCTATTTATACTTACTGCAATCATTTTTTCTACTTTATTTGCGCAAGCACAAAAAGCAAAATTATCTGGAAAGATTACCAATACAAAAAACGAGGTATTAATTGGAGTAACTGTTAGCCTTAAGGCAGATAGAACACAATCTACCAAAACGGATGTTGAGGGCCGCTATTCATTTTCAATAGACATTAACAAGGAATATACTTTAACAGGTTCTTATGTTGGATATAAGGAAAATACTATTACAGTTAAGGCAACCAAAGCTGGAGAAGAAGTGGATGCTAATTTATTATTAGAAGAAGCGAATAAAAAGTTAACCGATGTTGTGGTTAGCGCAAGCAAAGGAACCAATAAAGGGGCAACAGATAACGCCTTAATCGCTTTTCAAAAAAATACAAATACAGTTGCTTCCGTAATATCAGCAGAATCCATTAAAAGAAGTCCAGACAGAAATACTGCAGAAATTTTAAAAAGAACTCCAGGCGCCTCTATTCAGGAAGGTAAATATATTATAGTGAGAGGTTTGGCAGATAGATACAATCAGGCAATGTTAAACGGAATACTTTTAACAAGTACAGAGCCAGATCGTAAAACTTTTTCTTTTGACTTATTCCCTTCTCAAATTATTGATAATATTATTATTAATAAAGCATTTGTACCTGAATTGCCAGGTGAATGGGCAGGAGGGTTAATTCAAGTAAATACAAAAGATGTTCCTTCTAAAAACTTTTTTAATGTTCAAATTGGTACGAGTGCAAACAGCATGATCACGGGCAAGGAGTTTTTAAAAGATAAAGGGGGCAAGACAGATTGGTATGGTATTGATGATGGAACCAGATCTTTACCAATGGGCTATACCACTAAATCAAATTTTGATACTTCCAGTATGACTGCGAAGACTGCAATGGGTAAAACAATGTCAAGCAATTGGGCTCCTATTATGACAACTGCTAAGCCCAATGCAAGCTTACAAATGAATGGTGGTTTTGCTGGTACATTATGGGGTAAGAAAATTGGGGGCATTATTGGAATTAGTTACGCAAATGCTTACCGTTTCCAAGACAATGTAAATAATCAAAATCAATTGTCTGATGCAGGCTTTTCGCCTTATGTTGCATTAAATGATAACAAGTATATTAATGACATTAATATGGGTGGATTGGCTGGTTTATCCATTTATTTAAATCCATTAAATAAAATTAGCTACAAGGCCATTGTGAATGTGAAAACATCTAATGTTTACACTCAAAGAGCGGGTACTGTATATGACAGACAACAATTGGTAAAGGGAAATGAGTTTGTGTTTGATCAAAATACTTTTTTCTCTAATCAATTAAATGGGGAGCATAGTATTACTCAAAAATTAAAATTCAATTGGTATGGCGCATTTAATATATTAGATGCTTACAGCCCAGACCAAAGAAGAATCCTATACACTAAAGATATAGCAGGAACTGACCCTTACGTTTTAAATATTTCAAATACTTTGTCACAACAATCGGGTAGTCGTGTTTTCAAATCTTTATCTGATTATATATATACAGGTGGTGGAGATTTGACATTAAAAATAAATCAGCAAACAATTAAGGCTGGTTATATGATTCAAGTAAAGGATCGTTTATATGATGCGCAATTATTTGCTATCACCATGCCAATTGATAATTTATCTTTAAGATTATTACCTGCAGAAAAAGCATTTGTACCAGAAAATTTTGGCAACGGTTATGATAACAAGTTTGCATTTAACTCAATTCAAAACAGAAACTTCAGATATTTAGCCAATACAATTTTAAATGCAGGATATGTGCAATTTGACAACAAGATTTCAAATGCTTTAAGAGTTGTTTGGGGTTTAAGAGTTGAAAATTTTGACCAATTGGTCGGTTCTGTTAAAAAATGGGATCCTCGCCATACGTATTCTCAAGTCACCGATTACTTACCAGGTATAAATGCATCTTTCAAATTAACAGAGAAGGCGAATTTAAGATTAACGGGTTCTCAAACAGTTATTCGTCCCGAATTAAGAGAATTATCTGCCTTAAGTATTTATGATTTTGAATTAAACGCTTCCGTATCTGGTAATCCTAGTTTAAAAAGAACTAAGATCACCAACACCGATTTAAGATATGAATATTACCCATCGGCTGGTGAAATGTTCACTGCAGGCATTTTCTATAAGAATTTTGAAAATCCAATAGAAAGTATTTATCAAGAAGGTTCAGGAGGATCAAGCTTATTCTCTTTCCAAAATGCTAAGAAAGCTACTGCTTTTGGATTTGAATTAGAAGCCAGAAAAAAATTAAATAAACGCTTTACTTTACAAGCCAACGGGTCTTATATTAATTCAAAAATTGATGATGAAAATATAGGAATTAACAGATCCTTACAAGGGCAGTCTCCTTATTTAATTAATGCAGGTTTATTATATGATGTAACTGAAAAAGGTTTGAACATTACAGCATTAGTGAATCAGGTAGGTAAGCGTATTTACTTAGTGGGGGATATTCAGGCTGGTGCAGGTTCTCCCGATGTGTATGAAAACCCAAGAGCCTTGGTTGATTTACAAGTAAGCAAAAAATTCGCTGATAATAAAGCAGAAATTAAAATTACTATTTCTGATATTTTAAATCAACGTCAAATTTTTTACCAAAATAACAATAGTAATACAAGCTATGATTCTGCTACTGACGGTCTTCGTTTTTCAAGAAAATTTGGTACCACATTCGGAATTACAGTTAACTATACTTTATAATAAATTAAATCAAAAACTTTCTTTAAATAAAACAACAATGAAACAATTATTTTACTTATCTCTTGCCTTTTTAGCCGTTACCGGTTGTAGAAAGATTGAAACAGATGGCGAAAAAGAAATCTTCGTAGTTACGAAGGAAATTGCCCCAGTTGGTGCAGTATCTAACACTATTACCTTATCGGGTAAAATTACAAAGGATACAACCTTATTGGCTAAAGACATTAACTACCTTTCCGGTATTGTGTATGTAACTAAAGGTGTTACATTAACAGTTGAAGCTGGTGCCAAAGTAATGGGAAAGTCAGGTACTGATGTTGCAGCACTAGTAATTTGCCGTGGTGCAAAATTAGTAGCAAAGGGAACTGCTGAAAAACCAATTATTTTCACTTCATCTTCAGTGAATCCACAATCAGGTGATTGGGGCGGTATTGTATTATTGGGTACTGCTACAGTTAATCAATCTTTAACTTGGAAAGGAACTGCATACAAAGGTTTAACTTCAGTGGAAGGCGGCATTAATGATGCCTCAGTTGGATATGGCTTAGCGGGTGCTGGTGATCCAGATTTTCCTACTGCTAATGATGCTGATAACAGTGGTATTTTACAATATGTGAGAATTGAATATGCGGGATATGCGTATCAACCAGATAACGAGTTAAATAGTTTAACAATGGCTGGTGTGGGTAATGGAACAACCATTGATCACATTCAAGTTACTTACGCAAAGGATGATGCTTATGAGTGGTTTGGCGGTACAGTAAATTGTAAATATTTAATTGCTTACAAAACACAGGACGATGATTTTGATACAGATTTTGGTTATTCTGGTAAAGTGCAATTTGGTATAGTATTAAGAGATTCTTTAATTGCAGATATCTCAAATTCAGAAGCGTTTGAATCTGATAACGATGGTAATGGTTCTGATTTTACGCCAAAAACTACAGCTGTGTTTTCAAATATCACTGCTATTGGACCGAGAGTTCATCCAGTTTCTGCAAGAGGTAATAACTTGTTTTATGCAGGTGCTCAAATTAGAAGAAACTCAGGCATTTCTATACAAAATTCAATTATTGCAGGATGGCCAAGAGGCATTACTATAGATGAGTCTAAAGTAACTACTAATGGTTCTACATACAAAAATTTGACTGATAGTGTTATAAGATTAAAGAATGTAACATTAGCAGGTAACTCAGTTGATTTGTTATATGTTGGTAAAACAGGTGCTTCAACGAATAAAACAGATGCTGATTTATTAGCTGTGTTTTCAACTCCATTTTATAATAACACTATTTTAAATTCTTCTGAGGCAAATATTTTAAAGTTAATACAACCGTTTAATTATGCCAATCCTGATTTCACTCCATATGCAAGTGCAGGTCCAGGAACTTCGGGTAATTTAAGTAGTGCTTATGGTACCTTAGGTTTAAATACTTCTTTAGATTATAAGTCAAATGGTAGCTTCTCTGATGCATTATTACAAGATGCTTTCTTTGATAAGACAGCAACTTTTAGAGGTGCAGTTGCCACTTCGGGTGTAAACCAAACATGGTGGAAAGGTTGGACAGTTTGGAAATAGTTAGTTTAATAATTGTTAGGCTTTATATAAAAAGCGCTCCATATTTTGGAGCGCTTTTTTTGGTTGGTCATTAAAATGGTAAAAAGAAAAAATAGTTTTTGGATTAATTATCTTTTAATACTTGATCATATAAATGATGAATCAATCCATCTGCTAAACCAATTTTAGGAACCAATATTTGTTCAATATTGCACCATTTAAATAGGTTATTATATATTTGGAGTGCAGGAACAATTACTTCTGCTCTATCCTTTTTAATATTATATTTCTTCATCCTTTCATCAACAGTTAATTGAGCCATATCTTTTTGCATTTCTTTTGCCGAATTGGCTTGTAAATGCTTATCGTTCTTAGATCTTAATAAGGAAAATATTTTATTAATATTTCCACCAGATCCGATACCGGTAACATGATTATAGTTATTAGCTATATGCTTACATATATCTTTTAATTCATTCCAGGTTTCCTCTTTTACTTTATTGGTAAGTAAACGTACGGTTCCAATGTTCACTGATTTTTGCAATACCAATTCGTTATTGTGGTATAAGGTAAGTTCTGTACTACCTCCACCTACGTCCATATACAAGTAGCTATCATCTTTATCCAATAGTTCAGCAATATGGTTCTCGTATATAATTTCGGCCTCTAATTCACCAGATATGATTTCAATTTCAATACCCGTTTCTGCTTCAATTTCTTTGATAATTTCTTTGCTATTTTGTGCATCTCTCATAGCGCTTGTTGCACAAGCCATATAGTGCTCTACCTCATATACCTTCATGACTTGTTTATAAGCCTTAATCGTATCTATGAGCATTTTTCTCTTCTTGCTACCGATAAAACCCTTTTCAAATACGTCAAAACCCAATTGAAGGGGAATGCGAACAATATTTATTCTATTAAATTCAGTATCCTTGCCTTTTTCTATTACTTCACTAATTAGAAGCCTTGCTGCGTTACTGCCAATATCAATTGCTGCGAGTATCAAACTTTTATTTTTTTCCTTTTAAATAGATGTAGGTCTGCTTTTGAGACTTATATTTTTTACCCACTAAAGGTACATATTTATTAAGCAAATCTTGGTCGAGAATTCTAGCTTTTTGATTGTCTTTTAATTGAATATTTATGATATCAATTAATTCTTTCTTAATGGTTTTATCCATTATTGGAGTAGCAACTTCAATTCGATGATCTAAATTTCTCACCATCCAATCGGCACTTGAAATATATACCCTTTCATTTCCGTCATTGTGGAAAATCATTACCCTAGCGTGCTCTAAATACTGGTCCACAATACTAATGGCATTTAGTTTTTCGTTTATTTTTTCATTTTTCATTTTTAGTGTTGTAATACCTCTTACAATTAAATGAATTTCTACTTTTTCTTTAGCTGCTTTATATAAATGTTCAATTAAAGTAATATCTGTTATTGCATTTAGTTTTACTATAATTGATGCTTTTTTCCCTTTTTTAGCATTTTTAATTTCATTGTTTATGAATTCAATGATAGAATTCCTCATATTTATAGGAGAGATGAGTAAATTTCTCATTTTGACAATTGGCTTATCACCCTGCTGCCAATTTTCCAAATAATTGAATATCCTGTTTGCTTCGTTCATAATTACCGGCGAAGCAGTTAATAAACAATGATCAGCGTATACCTTTGCTGTTTTTTCATTCAAATTTCCGGTACTAATAAAACCATATTTTACAATTCTTGTGCCCAACTTTTTTTGAATGATACAAAGTTTTGCATGCACTTTTTTATTGGGTACACCCACCAGCACATTGATGCCCTCTTCTTCCATAATTGCTTTCCATTCTAAATTAGCCTCTTCGTCAAATCTTGCTTTTAGTTCAATAAATACTGTTACTTGCTTGCCGTTTCTTGCAGCATTAATAAGTGCATTGATAATTTTAGAATTGCTTGCTAAACGATAGGCTGTAATTTTTATACTCGTTACCGTATCATCCATAGCGGCTTCCCTTAACATGTCTATAATAGGATTGTAGGTATGATAAGGGAAATGCAGCATTACATCCTTTTTCAGTATTACATCAGAGATAAGATCCTTTTTCTTAAAAGCAGGATGGATAAGTGCAACCGGTCTTTTTTCTTTTATAGGGATGACATTTGGAAAGTCCATGAAATGTCTAAAATTGTGGATATGCCCACCGGGTATAATACTGCTTTTACGAGACAACTTCAATTTCTTAATTAAGAATTCTAATATCTCGACGTTCATTTCTTTTTCATAAACAAATCGAACAGGCTTGCCCTTTCTTCTATTTTTAATTCCCTTCGAGATTTTTTCAATAAAATTCATTCCAATTTCCTGGTCTAAATCTATCTCGGCATCTTTTGTAATTTTGAATATGTGCGCTTCAAATTTATTAAATTTAAAATGAGAAAATATAATAGGAAGATTAAATCGAATAAGGTCCTCCAATAGTATAATACTAGATGTGCCTGGCTTTGAAGGAAGTTGAATAAATCTACCAATAGAACGAGAAGGCACTTCAATGAGTGAAAACTTTTGGTTATAGGCATTGTTTTTATTGCTCATAACAATTGCCATATATAGGCTTTTGTCTCTTAAATAGGGAAGATCCGGCACGTTTTCTATCATCAATGGAATAATATATGGTCGAACTATATCGTCAAAGTATTGCTTAATAAACACCTTTTGCTCAGTTGTTAACTTCTTGTCGTCTACTAAAAAAACTTTATTCAACTTAAGCTCCTTGTTGATATTAATCCAAATACGATTAAACTCATTTTGTTGTTTTAAAACAATTGTTTGTATTAGATCTAAAACATTTTGTGGACTTTCTATTAAGTCCATATTGTGAATATGTCCCTTTTTGTTTGCAAATTCAGTCATCCTTTTTAGCGTAGCTACTCGAACACGAAAAAACTCGTCTAAATTATTTGAAAATATACCTAAAAATCTCACCCTATCACTTAATGATACGGTTGGGTCGTTGGCTTCCTGTAATACTCTACCATTAAAACTTAACCAGCTAATATCCCTTGCTATAAATCTATCTTTCATAATATATTATGTTTCAATACGAATTTATTAATACTACTATAATTTACAAATTTTTAAACTTAAGTTAATGATTTATTAATGTTAAAGAAACAATGAGTTAATACACATGAGCGTATTTTACATAAACTACTAGCTATGGAAAAACGTAAAATTGATGTTTGCGTTATAAGCGACGTGCATTTAGGTACTTTTGGCTGCCAGGCCAAAGAGGTGCTTAATTATTTAAGAAGCATCCAGCCTACCACTTTAATTTTAAATGGTGACATCATTGATATTTGGCAGTTTAGTAAAAGGTTTTTTCCTGCTAGCCATATGGCTGTGATTAAAGAGATTTTTAACATTGCTAGTAAGGGAACCAAAGTGGTTTACATTACAGGCAACCATGATGAAGCCTTGCGTAAATATGCCGATTTTGAAATGGGCAATATCCAACTAACAGATAAGATTGTTTTTGAAATAAATGGTGAAAAAAACTGGGTATTCCACGGGGATGTATTTGATAGAACCACCAAAGGAAGTGCAAAAATATTAGCTAAATTAGGAGGCTATGGTTACGACCTTTTAATTGTTTTAAATAGCTTATTTAACTGGATTTCGAGAATGATGGGCAAAGAGAAAATGAGTTTTAGTAAAAAAGTAAAAAATGGTGTTAAGCAAGCTGTTTCTTGGATTGGCAATTTTGAACAAACGGCAGCGGAGTTAGCTATTGAAAATGGATACAAATATGTTATTTGTGGACATATTCACCAACCGCAACAGAGAAAGGTGAGTACCGAAAAAGGAACTGTAACTTATTTAAATAGTGGTGATTGGATTGAGAATTCAACTGCGCTTGAATATTATGATAATGCATGGCATTTATATCACTATGATCCAAAGCAGTTTGAGCATGTTTCTTCAGAGAAAATTAAAATCGTGCATTTAAATACGGAATTAAATGTATTAACTAGCGAGGTCGCTTTTCAGGTGTCACTCTAAGTTATTAGATTCATGAAAATATTTTATGCAATACAAGGTACAGGTAATGGTCATTTAAGCAGGGCTGTGGAGTTGTACCCCTATTTAAAAAAGTATGGAGAAGTAGATTTCTTATTGAGCGGGAGCAATGCACATCTCAATAGTAATTTGCCCATAAAATATAAGAGTAAGGGGCTAAGTTTATTTTATAAGCATAGTGGGGGACTTGATTATATGAAAATTTTACGCTCCTTATCTCTTAGTATAATAAGCGATGCCAAGTCCTTGCCCCTTGAGCAGTATGATTTAATAATAAATGATTTTGACTTTGTAACTTCCTTAGCTTGTTCTATAAAAAAGATACCCTGTGTTCATTTTGGACATCAAGCCAGCTTTCAAAGTATAAACACCCCAAGACCTTTTAAAAAGGACATATTGGGGAATTTAATACTTAAAAAATTTGTAAAAAGCAGCATACATATTGGACTTCATTTTCAATGCTATGATCATCATATTTACAATCCTATTATTAAGGAAGATATTGTCAAGGCAGTTCCCATAGACGATGGCCATATTACTGTGTATTTGCCACAATATGCTGTTCGTCATCTTGAGCCTCACTTTTTAAAACAGTCTAAGTATCATTTTGAAGTTTTTACGAAAGAATTTGACAGGATTACTTGTAAAAATAATATCACTTATTATCCAATTAATAACAATCAATTTACGAGTAGTTTAATAAGATGCTATGGCATTATCACTGCAGGAGGTTTTGAAACCCCCGCTGAAGCAATGTATATGAATAAAAAAGTTTTAAGTATACCTATTTCAAAACACTATGAACAAGCTTGTAATGCAGCTGCGCTCGAAAAATTAGGAGTGATGGTATTAAAAAGAATAGACGAGAATTTTGAACAATATTTTAAACAATGGATTCATGAGAAAAAGCCAATTAAGTTAAACTTAGAACACAGTACTGCTGATATTGTAGACCTGCTCATGAAAACCAATCAAAACAATAAATCTAATAAACATGTATACCATTCTTAACCAAAAAAGAGAAGCTGTTGCTTATATACAAAACATGATGATTATGGACTTAAATCAAGAAAATGTTCATGGTATATTAATTGGTGACTGTTTTTTTGGCAAAAAAAATCATCTCATCGGCAAAATATTTAATAATACCGCCTATTTAGCAAATGGAGAGATTGTTGGCAATGTAGTGTTAAATAAAGAATTTAAAAATATTGCGTTAAAGAAGTCGCATATGCAAGCTGCTTGGGAAATTCTATCTAATATTAAGGACCACACGAGTCCTTGGATTGTGGAGTCCAAAAAATGGTCGACGAATCCTTTGATGTTTCATTTATTGTAGCACAAAAATCTGCAAAAAATTTAGGAATTAAAATTTTCATCCACAAACGCTTCGCAGTAATTTTTTATCATTTCTCTTACTAGTCGAAACTCTTTTCTAATGTCTTCTTCAGATCCAGTTGCTTTTGCTGGGTCTGGAAAATTGTAATGAAACTTTTGTGCTTTAGTTGGGAAGTAAGGACAGCGCTCCTTTGCATTATCACAAACAGTAATCACAAAATCGAAATCAACTCCAAAATATTCAGTAATATTATTAGAAGTATGTCCAGAAATGTCGATACCATCTTCCTTCATTATCTCTATGGCCTTTGGATTTACTCCATGGGTTTCCACGCCTGCAGAATATACATTTGCCTGTCCATTAGTCATGTTTGCTAAATAACCATGTGCCATTTGACTTCGGCAACTATTGCCCGTACATAATACTAAAATATTTTTCATACTTGAATTCATAAACCAAAGTTATAAAAAAAAAGCCTAGTCGTAAGACTAGGCTCAAACCTATAAAAAACCAATTGAAAATTAAGCTGCTGTAAAGGCTTCGGATACGCCTTTGTGTAAAATTTTACCCGCTCTAATATTTAATCCTTTTGCTAAAGCTGGGTTTTCGGCACAAGCTTTTTCCCATCCTTTGTTGGCAATTGAAATTGCATATGGTAAAGTGGCTTGTGTTAAAGCGCGCGTACTTGTTTGAGGAACTGCACCTGGCATATTAGCAACGCAATAATGAATTACATTGTCTATTGTGAAAACTGGATTTTCGTGTGTGGTTGGTTTACATGTTTCTATACATCCGCCCTGATCTACTGCCACGTCCACAATTACAGAACCAGCTTCCATTAATTTTAAATCTTCTTTTTTCACCAAGTGTGGTGCTTTTGCGCCATGTAATAAAACTGCGCCAACTAATAAATCGGTAGTAGGTAATTTTTCTTTAATCGCAAGTAATGTAGAGTATTGAGTTACTACATTCGCTGGCATTACATCACTCAAATATCTTAGTCTAGATAAATTAGTATCCATGATGGTAACATTCGCACCTAAACCTGCAGCCATTTTAGCAGCCTGTGTTCCCACGATTCCACCACCAATAATTAATACCTCTGCAGGTTTTACACCTGGCACACCACCTAATAATTTTCCTTTTCCACCAAATGGTTTTCCCAAATAATAAGCTCCAACATTAATAGCCATTCTCCCTGCCACTTCCGACATAGGCACTAATAATGGTAAAGATCCATCTGCTAATTCCACTGTCTCATAAGCAATACATACAGCATGCGTTTTCATCATTGCTTCTGTTAATTCTTTAGAAGCAGCAAAGTGGAAATAAGTAAATAAAATTTGACCAGATTTAATTAAGCCATATTCTGCAGCTAAAGGTTCTTTTACTTTCACAATCATTTCTGCGATGTCATAAACTTCTTTAGCGGTAGCCAAAATTTGAGCGCCCACCATTTTATAGGCTTCGTCAGAAAAACCTGAACCTGCACCGGCATTGGTTTCAATATATATTTCATGACCCTGTCTTACTAAAGCGTCTACACCCTCAGGTGTTAAACCCACTCTGTACTCTTGAATTTTAATTTCTTTTGGGCAACCAATAATCATAGTATTTAATTTTATTACTGCATAAAGTTCATCAAAAAGAAAATATTATTTTAATATTGAATAAATACAGTAAAAAATACTATAAATACGTGTATTTATAGAAAAATACAGTAAATTCGAATGAAATTTTACTAGTTTACCGAAATAATTACGCTTAATTAAACTACAATGAATTTAGACAACATTGATTTGGCCATTCTAAGAATCCTTCAAAGAAATGCCTTGGCTACCCTTAAGGATATTAGTGCTGAAATTAATTTATCGGTGAGTCCTACCCATGATAGAATCAAACGATTAGAAGCGGAAGGCGTGATTGCGAATTATGTTGCTTTAATTAATCGAAAAAAAATTGATTTAGGGATGGTGGTATTTTGCCATGTTACGCTGGACAAACAAACTAAAAATAACTTTGCTGAGTTCGAACAAATTATTTTACAATTCGATGAAATTGTTTCTTGTAGTTTGGTTTCGGGCAGCTTTGATTATTATATCAAGGTAGTTTCAAAGGATGTGGAAACCTATAATAAATTTTATCAAGAAAAACTAGCGGTACTTCCTATGGTAGCGCATATAAATAGTTTGTTTGTAATGGATGAAATAAAAACAACTACTACATTGCCACTTTAAAAATTATTTTATGTACGATATCTCTTATTTTAAAGCAAATAATCATCAGGAACTGATAAACTTCATGCAAGCAAATCCCTTCGTAACCATTTGTGGTGTTGATGCGAATGGGTTCCCAGTTGCAACACATATACCGGTGTTATTAAAAGTTGAAGATGAAAAAATAACGATTAGTGGACATCTCATGAGAAAGCAGGATCACTCAACTGCATTTGAATTGAATAAAAATGTACTCGTTATTTTTTCTGCACCATCCGCTTTTGTTAGTGCGAATTGGTACACAACAAAAAATATGGGCAGCACTTGGAACTATCAAACTGTTCATGCTAAGGGGCAGTTAGAAATAAAAGATCAAGCACATTTATTTAAATTGTTAACAGAGCTTACTTTGCATTTTGAAAAAGATTCAAATGCACCAACGCAAGTTAAAAATTTATCCAAGGAGTATATGGAACAAAATATGAAAGCCATTTATTCCTTTGATATTGTTGTACAGGACTTGCAACATGTGTTTAAGCTAAGTCAAAATAGAGATGAAGTTTCACAAGCCAATATTCAAAACGAATTAAATAAAGGGGATGCTGCTTGTAAGTATATGGCTGCTGCTATGAAACGTTAAATTTTTTAATTGTATTATTCTCTAAAATAACACTTGGAGCTGGTGTAAAACCAGCTTTAAACATAGCGTTGGCAAGTTGTTCCGAACTCAAGCCAATACCCGGGTATATTATTTTCAAAACAGGATACAGGAAACGGCTAAGCGTATAGAAGAAATTGGGTTCTTTCCTTTTTTTAACAGGATAAATATAGCCAGGTCTGAAAGTAACTAATTTGTTAAGACCAAGTTGTAGTAAATAATTTTCCGCAATGCCCTTTGCTTTTGCAAAAGGCATTTTACTTTTTTCAGACAAATCGGCACCCATTCCACTTAAAAAGCAAAAACAAGCATTGGGACTTTTTTGTTTTAATTGATCTGCAATCACTTTAGTATAATCCACTGTAATTTGAAAAAATAAATCATTTGGAACGGCTCCTGTATACACCCCAAGGCAATAGTAACAAATATCAATATTTTCAAAGTAGGAACTTATAGCGTTAACATTCAAAAAATCATCATGAATAATGCTAGTAAGTTTAGGATGGTTTAATTGCAGTGATTTTCTAGTGATGGTAATAACTTCATTTATGTCCTTTGATTGTAAACATTTTTGTAAAATTAAATCACCGGTCATTCCATTGGCACCCAATATCAATACTTTTTTCATTTTTTACTTTTTTACCGGTTCAATTAAGTCCCATAAGTTTCCATAGATATCCTTGAAAACTGCAACGGTACCATAGTCTTCCACATGAGGTGCAATAGTGAATTCAACACCTTTTGCTGAATAATTTTCAAAGTCTCTATAAAAATTATCGGTGTACAAAAATAAAAATACGCGACCACCGGTTTGATATCCAATATGTTTTTCTTGTTCTGGTGTGGCTGCTTTTGCAAGCAATAATGTACAACCATTTTCTGCGCCAAAGGGCTGTACCATTACCCATCTTTTTGTTGCAGATAAAACAGTATCCTCAATTAATGTAAATCCTAGTATTTGCGTATAATATGCAATGGCTTCGTCATAGTCTCTTACTACTACTGCTACGTGTGCTAAATTTTGTTTCATATTTCAAATGTACAAATATTTCAAAGCTTTGTTTATCTTCATGAAAGTTTAAAATAAATATATGTCTCATACTAAGCATTTAATTTTTGATTTAGGCAACGTGTTATATGATATTGATTTTGTAAAAATGTATGGAGCATTTAAGGCCTTAGGAATTCCTAATTTTGAAAATCATTTTACATTAAATAAATCCGATCAAATATTTTTCGATTTGGAAAAAGGGATCATCACCGAAGAAGATTTTTGTAAAGGCTTCAATACTTTATATAATTTGAATTTGTCGCATACCCAAATCATTAATGCATGGAATGCTTTGCTTGTGGGTTATAGAAAAGAGAGCATAGAATGGGTAAGGGCCAACAATAATAAGTACCAGACATTTTTGTATTCGAACACTAACCAAATTCATTACGACTATTTTATACCCCAATTTGAATTGGAAATAGGTGGAAACTTTGAAAATTTGTTTAAAACACCCTATTATTCACATCAAATGGGACAAAGGAAGCCGGATCCGGCCTCTTTTCAATTTATTTTGGAAAAAGAAGGCTTGATTGCAGCAGAAACCCTTTTTATAGACGACAACGAACCTAACGTAATTGCGGCAGCCTCGGTAGGATTGCAGGTTTTATATTTACAACCAGGAATGAGGGTCGAAAAGGACCTTATTATTGGTTAAGCAGGGGAGATTCAGTGACTATTTTTTCTTAACTTCTTCAAAATCAATGTATTCTGCTTCAATTGGCGCTTCTTTTTTAGGTGCAGCAGTACTATTTCCGTTAGAATTTGGCCCTTTGGACGAAGCTGCATTTTGCGCTTGTTTGAACGCTTCAGCTTGCTGGCGTTGCATTTGTTCCATGTTTTGACGCACCGTTTTTACGCCCTTGCTCACTGGAACCACAATTTCAAAGATTACCTTATATAAGAAATACACCAGTAATCCATATAGTAACATCTTCATCATATTGCAAAAATAAGGGCCTAGGCAATATTATTGGGTTATTTCATCCCCTTTTATTACCTTTGTTCCAGAATAAGCAGAGAAATGAAGGGAACGAAATCGTTCCCTTCTTCTTTTTAAACTATGGAAGTAAACGATTTAAAAGAAAGGGTTATTGGTATTATCGAACCTCTATTAGTAGAGGATCCCGAAGTTTTTTTGGTATGGGTTAAGGTAAAGCCAGGGCATATTATTAGAGTTTACTTGGATGGAGATAATGGATTGCCTATTCAAAAGTGTATTTACTTTAACCGTAAATTATACAGAACCATTGAAGAAGCAGGTTGGTTTCCAGAGGGCGATTTTGCTTTAGAAGTTTCTTCGCCTGGTGTGGACGAACCTTTGTTATTAAAAAGACAGTATAATAAAAATATAGGCAGAAAGGTAGAAGTGGAGATGTTAGACGGTACTAAAAAGGAAGGTACATTAACAACAGTAGCAGAAGCAGATATTATTATTGAGTGGACAGAAGGAAAGGGTAAAAAAGCAACCCAGCAACAATTGCTTATTCCGTTTGAAAATATTAAATCAACAATAGTTCAAATTCAATTTTAACAAATCATCAAGCAAGCAGCTTGAAAAAAAATTATGTTATGGCAAGTATAAATTTGATTGAAGCCTTTCAGGAGTTTAAAGACGCAGAAAGCATTGACCGTCCTACTATGATGAAAGTGGTAGAAGATGTATTCAAAACTTTGTTAAGAAAAAAATACGGAAGCGACGAAAATTTTGACGTTATCGTAAACGCTGAAAAAGGTGACTTGGAAATAATTCGTCGTCGTGAAATAAGACCCGATGATGATGTAGATAATCCATTGGCTGAAGTTTCTTATTCTGATGCAATCAAGATAGAGCCTGACTTTGAGATAGGTGAAGAATTGTTAGAAGAAGTAAATATTTATGATTTTGGACGTCGTGCTATTTTAGCTGCAAAGCAAACATTAGCATCGCGTATTAATGACTTAAAGAAAAACGCTTTAGTTAAAAAATATTCTGATCGTATTGGAGAAATCATCAATGCAGAAATTTATCAAGTTTGGAAAAAAGAAGTTCTGTTATTAGACGAAGAAGGAAATGAGTTAATTCTTCCTAAAACGGAGCAAATTCCTCAAGACTTTTTTAAGAAGGGTGAAAATATTAGAGCGGTTATTGCACGTGTAGATATGAAAAATAATACACCTGTGATTATTTTATCAAGAACAAATCCATTGTTCTTGGCTAAGTTATTAGAAATAGAAGTGCCGGAAATTTTTGATGGTTTAATTACCATTAAGAAAATTGTTCGTGAGCCAGGTGAGCGCGCGAAGGTTGCTGTGGAATCATTTGATGATCGTATTGATCCAGTGGGTGCTTGTGTTGGAATGAAAGGTTCTCGTATTCATGGTATTGTGCGTGAATTGAAAAATGAAAATATTGACGTTATTAACTTTACAACCAATACGCAATTGTTAATTCAACGTTCCTTGACGCCAGCTAAAATTAGCTTCATGAACTTAGACAATGATCGCAAGCGTGCAGAAGTATACTTACAAGCCGATCAGGTTTCTTTAGCAATTGGTCGTAGAGGTGTGAATATCAAATTGGCTTCGGAATTAACTGGATATGAATTAGATGTTTACCGTGAAGATGAAGAAATGTTGGATGAATTTGATATTGACATGGATGAATTTACAGATGAAATTGAACCATGGATTATTGACGAATTTAAGCGTGTAGGTTGCGATACTGGAAGAAGCGTATTGAAATTAAGCGCTGATGAATTAGAAAGAAGAACAGACTTAGAAAAAGAAACGATTGCTGAAGTGCGTCGTATCTTACAAGAAGAGTTTGATAAAGGCGAATAAGCTTTTAAAAGTATATTTGTATTAGGTGAAACGTTCTATGATGAATTAACAAAGTAGGACAAAAAACAATAGAATGTCAGAATTGAAACTACCAAGACTGTTAGCAGCTGCTAAAGAATTTAACGTGGGACAAGATACCATCGTTGAGTTTTTGGCTAAAAAAGGTTTTCCTAAAGATGACCTTAAGCCAACAGCTAAATTAACAGAAGCACAGTACTATGCTTTGCAAGCTGAATTTCAGAGCGATAAAGTTGCTAGAAATAAGGCGGATCATGTTGAGTTGCCAAAGAATGCAGGCACCGATAAAGCAAAGAAAGCGGATGATGATGCCGCGAAAGCTGCTGATGCAGGAGGGAAAGTGAAAACGGCTGAAACGCCAAAAGCGGCTACTTCAAAAGTGGACGGATTTGCCGATGTGGAGAATGCACCTGCAAAAAAGAAAGCACCTGCTGCGGGTGGAAAAGAACATGCAGCGAGTTTAAAAGTAGAAGCTTCTGAAGTGGAAGCACCCAAAGTGGTTACCAAAATAGATCTCTCCTTAATTGATTCTTCGACAAGACCTAAAAAATCTACCAAGAAGACAACCGAGGCAGAGACAAAAAAAACAGCTGAATCCACAGACGCATCAGAAGAAACAAAAAAAGCAAAAGGCACTAAAAAAACTGCTGCTAAAAAAACAGATGCGGATAAAGATGCGGATGCGGTTAAACCTGCTCCAGTAGATAATTCAATTGCACCTGAAAATGTGCATGGAGAAATTACCAATATTCAAGCTGATAAATTAACAGGACCTAAAATTTTAGGTAAAATTGATTTGCCAATTAATAGCGATACAAGGCCTAAGCCTTTAAGCCAGGAAGAAAAGCGTACGCGTAAACGTATCCCAGTTCAAGGACAAGGGAATCGTCCTCAAGGACAAGGCCAGCAAGGCAGTACCCAACAAAGCGGCGGCTATCAAGGCAATCGCCCACAAGGTGGCGGAGGTTATCAAGGTAACCGACCACAAGGTCAACAAGGTGGAGGTTATCAGGGCAACCGTCCTAATAACCGCCCAGGTCAAGCAGCTGGCGGTCGCAGAAATGTTCCGCAAACTGCTGAGCAAAAAGAAATTGATCAAAAAGCAATTCAAGATAAAATTAAGGAAACACAAGCTAAATTATCTGGCCAAGGTGGTAGAGGTAAGAGCATGAAATCCAAATATCGTCGTCAAAGAAGAGAGGAAGCTGCTGAAAATGAAAACAACGAACAAAGAGAAGACAACAAACTACAGGTTACTGAATTTGTAACCGTGAGTGAGTTATCATCTTTAATGGATGTGAGCTTTGCAGATATCATTAGTAAGTGTATGAACTTAGGTATCATGGTATCTATCAACCAACGTTTGGATGCAGAGGTTATTGAATTGGTTGCATCTGAATTTGGATTTGAAGTAGAGTTTGTAGGTTTAGAAGAAGCAGAGGAAATGGATGAACAAGAGGAAGCAGACGATTTAGCGAACTTAGTAGAACGTCCACCAATTGTTACCATCATGGGTCACGTAGACCATGGTAAAACATCTTTACTGGATTATATACGTAATGCAAATGTGGTTGCAGGTGAGGCCGGTGGTATCACACAACATATTGGTGCTTACGAGGTAACACTTCCAAACGGAAAAGCAATTACTTTCTTGGATACACCGGGTCACGAAGCCTTTACAGCGATGCGTGCTCGTGGTGCTAAAATCACCGATATTGCCATTATTGTGGTGGCTGCCGATGATGCAGTGATGCCTCAAACCAAGGAAGCCATTAGTCACTCGCAAGCTGCGAATGTTCCAATGATTTTTGCGGTAAATAAAATTGATAAGGACGGAGCAAACCCACAAAAGATTTATGAGCAATTATCTCAAATGAATATTTTAGTAGAGGCCTGGGGAGGTAAATTCCAAAACCAAGAATTGTCTGCTAAGCAAGGTTTAAATGTAGATTCATTATTAGAGAAAGTATTGTTAGAATCTGAAATTTTAGATTTAAAAGCCAATCCAAATAGAGAAGCTACAGGTAGCGTGATTGAAGCTTCATTGGATAAAGGTCGTGGATTTGTGGCTACTATCTTGGTGCAAAACGGAACCTTACGTCAGGGAGATTTAATTTTATCTGGACAATTCTATGGTCGTGTAAAAGCAATGTTCAATGAACGTAACCAACGTATTGAAGTTGCACCACCTTCAACACCAGTAGTGATATTGGGATTGAATGGAGCACCACAAG
Source organism: Bacteroidota bacterium (assembly GCA_037975805.1). Lineage (GTDB taxonomy): Bacteria > Bacteroidota > Bacteroidia > Chitinophagales > Chitinophagaceae > Sediminibacterium. The sequence goes on from JBANFX010000044.1 coordinate 79,875, forward strand.
CCGGTGAGAAGTTCAAAGTATATGATGACGAAGCAGAAGCAAAAGAATTAGCAACTAAACGTGCTCAATTATTAAGAGAGCAAGGTTTAAGAACTAGAAAACATATTACATTAGACGAAATTGGTCGTCGTTTGGCTTTAGGAAACTTCAAGGAATTAAACATCATCATTAAAGGTGACGTGGATGGTTCTGTAGAAGCATTGAGTGACTCTTTACAAAAATTATCTACCGAAGAAATTGCGGTACGCGTAGTATTAAAAGGAGTGGGTCAAATTTCTGAATCGGATGTATTGTTATCTGCTGCATCGGATGCTATTATAATTGGTTTTAACGTTCGTCCTTCAATGCAAGCAAATAAATTAGCAGAAGCGGAAGGTGTTGAAATTAAAATGTACTCTATTATCTATAACGCTATTGATGAAATCAAGAGCGCGATGGAAGGTATGTTGGAACCAAAAATCCAAGAGAAAATTGTGGCCAACGTGGAAGTACGCGAAGTGTATAAATTTGATAAAGCAACCGTTGCTGGATGTTTCGTGTTAGATGGTAAATTAAGCAGAAACAGTAAAATACGTATCATACGTGATGGTATCGTTGAATTCCCAAGAGGCGAAGGTCAAGCCGCTGAATTAGGTAGCTTGAAGCGTTTCAAGGACGACGTGAAAGAAGTAGTTTCTAATATGGAGTGTGGTTTAACCATTAAAAACTTTAGTGACTTGAAACCAGGCGACATCGTAGAAGCATTCGAAGAAGAAGAAGTAAAACGTACTTTATAAAATAATTAAGATTTGATAGTTGGCACAATGGTCCAGCTATCAGATCTTTACCCTATTAATTCTATTTTGATGAAAATTGTTAGTGTTGTTTTTTCGCTGGTAATATTGTCGTTTTCGGCAAAAGCACAAGTAAAAAAAGTATTGGCAGATAAAATTGTTGCCACAGTTGGAGATAAATTTATTTTAAGATCTGACATTGACAATGCCATTGCCGACTATAAAAGACAAGCGCAAGGGCAGGAAGGTGTAACCATTCCAACACTTTGTCAAATTATGGAAGGTCAACTTATTCGTAAGGCATTGGTTTTACAAGCCGAAAAAGATTCTATCATAGTTACAGAGGACGAAATTCAAAATGCGATTGACGGTCGTATACGTCAGTTTTTGCAACAATTCGGATCTAAAGAAGTATTAGAAGAAGTTGCCGGTAGAAGTATATTTCAACTTAAGGATGATTTTAAAATTTTAATTAAAGAACAAAAGTTGGCGGATGAAATGCAACAAAAAATTGTTGAGAAAGTAAAAATTACGCCAACAGAAGTACGCGCTTATTATAATAAAATTCCAACCGATAGTTTGCCATTGTATGAAAGCGAGGTTCAGGTATTGGAACTTGTTATGCATCCCAAAGCCAATCGTGATGTGGAAGAATACGTGATTAAACAATTGATGGATTATAGACGTCAAATTGAAGCAGGCATTAACAAGTTTGATCAATTGGTTAAATTATATTCAGAAGATCCAAGCTCAAAAGAAAATTTAGGCCAGTTTAATTTAAATAGAAACGAAAAAAACTTTGATCCAGCTTTTATGTCTGGTTCTTTCCGCTTAAAGGAAGGTCAAATTTCAGCTCCTATTAAATCCAAATTCGGCTACCATTTAATTCAATTAATTTCAAGAACAGGAGATGATGCTGTGGTAAAACACATTTTAAGAATACCACCTATTTCAAATGATGAGATTAATGAGACTAAAACTTTTTTAGACAGCATTAGAAAAGATATTCTTGCTAATAAGTACAGTTTTGGCGAAGCAGTGAATAAACATAGTGATGACGAAAGTAGTAAGTTCACCGGTGGTGCTGTTTCAGGAAGAGACGGTTCAACCTATGTAAACTATGATATGTTACCTGATAAAGACATGGTTGTTTTATTAAAATCAATGAAGCCAGGCGAAATTTCTGCTCCACAGGTGTATACTGATGATAGAGGTAGAAAAACGGTTCGTTTGGTTTACTTTAGAGACCTCACTACTCCACATAAGGAAAATTTAAAGGAAGATTATAACCGTATTGCTGCCCGTGCTCTGGAAGAGAAGAAAGCAAGGGTTTTAGAAGCTTGGTTTAACGAACATATTACCAATTATTACATTAATATTGACGAGCAATATCAAGCTTGTTCAGAGATTAAGGAGTGGACAAAGGTGGCAAATGCTTTAGTGAAGCAAAAAACCTACTAATTTTATTTTTTTTCGGCCTGTTGCTAGTTATCATTCAGGAACTATTGTAAATTCGTGGCTCCTTAACAACCATCATGAGCGACGAAATAAAACACGAATGTGGCCTAGCTTATATTCGACTTAGAAAACCTTTTTCGTATTACTTGCAAAAAAGAGGGTCGGTAACTTATGGTCTTAATAAGTTATATCTTCTGATGGAAAAGCAGCATAACAGAGGACAGGATGGCGCTGGTTTGGCTACTCTTAAATTAAATATTGAAGCGGGGAATCCCTTTTTATATCGTCAAAGAAGTAATGCGCCTCAGCCTATTGCCGATTTATTTTACAAAATTGGAATAGAGATACAAGAATTAGAAAAATTTCAACCTGATATTACAAAGCATCCAGGATTAATGAAAGGGCACTTGCCTTTTATGGGTGAGATTTTGCTTGGACATTTGCGCTATGGTACACAAGGAAAAAATAATGTAGAGTTTTGTCATCCTTTCTTGAAAAAAGATTTAGTGCCAGGGAAAAACATGGCCTTAGCTGGTAATTTTAACCTTGTCAATACCGATGAACTGTTTCAACATATTGGTGTGGAACCAGGTGCATTTGAAAAACAAAGTGACTTGGCTGCAATGATGGAAGTGATTCATCATTTTTTAGTAAAAGAAGAAGACTTAAATCCCAATGCACCCAATATTGTAAATGTATTAAAGCAAGCTGCACCATTATTTGATGGAGGCTTCACCATTGGCGGGTTAATAGGCAATGGTTATAGTTTTATCATGCGCGATGCTAATGGAATTAGACCGGCATACTATTATATTGATGGAGAAGTCATAGTTGCAGCAAGTGAACGTGCATCTATAAGAACCACATTCAATGTAGGGGAGAATGAAGTATTGGAATTGATGCCAGGCACGGCTTTGATTGTGGATGACAATGGCGATTATAAAATTGAACAAATCATTGAACCCAAAGAAAGAAGAGCTTGTTCTTTTGAGCGAATTTATTTTTCAAGAGGAAGTGATGAAAAAATATATAGAGAGCGTATTGCTTTAGGCAATCACTTAAGTAAAATTGTTTTAGATCGCATTGAAAAAGATTTAAAAAACACCATTTTTTCTTATATCCCAAATACAGCTGAAGTAGCTTTTTATGGTTTGATAAAAGGAATGGAACAGTACTTGAATAAGATTAAAGTAGAGCGCATTTTAAGTTGGGGTAAAGATGTAGATGTTGAGCGATTGGAAGAAATGGTGAATCGAAAAATTCGTCAGGAAAAAATTGCCATTAAGGATGTGAAACTTAGAACCTTTATTACAGAGGATGCCAATAGAAATGAAATGGTGCAACACGTTTATGATATCACCTATGGCACTGTAAAAAAAGATCAAGATACATTGGTGGTAATTGATGATAGCATAGTGAGAGGAACCACTTTAAGAGAAAGTATTATTAGAATGCTATCACGCCTTGCCCCTAAAAAAATTATTGTAGTTTCTTCGGCTCCTCAAATTAGATATCCTGATTGTTACGGAATAGATATGAGTAAAATGGGCGATTTTATTGCCTTTAAAGCCGCAATGGTATTATTGGAAGAAAGAGGCATGAGCAATGTGATTGACGAGACCTATCAAAAAATTAAGGCCTTGGAAGCGAAAGGTGAATTACATACCGAAAATGTGGTAAGACAATTGTATAAGCCGTTTACACCGGAAGAAATTTCAGATAAAATTGCACAATTAATTACCCCGAGCAATGTACATATTCCGGTGGAAGTTATTTATCAAACCATTGAGGATTTACATGAATGTTGTCCTACAAATACTGGCGATTGGTACTTTACGGGTAACTATCCAACCCCAGGTGGCAACCGAGTATGTAATAAAGCTTTTGTAAACTATATGGAAGGCAATAATGTTCGCGGTTACTAATTGTAATAATTTATACCCTGTAGCAAATTGCATTAATATTCATGCCTGCTCCAACCGAAGCAAAAATGATAATATCTCCTTTGTTTAATTGATGTTCAGGATACTTACCGTGTTTTACCATATCATATAAAGTAGGAATGGTTGCTACCGAACTATTACCCAATTCGTGAATACTCATAGGCATAATATTTTCAGGCACTTCTCTTGTTCCATATAACTTAAACAAGGCTTTTATAAATCCTTCATCCATTTTTTCATTGGCCTGATGCAAGAAAAATTTCTTTACTTCTTTAATATCAACACCCGCTTTTTCGATACATTCCTTCATTGCTATGGGTACATTCTTAATAGCATACTCATATACTTTTCGCCCTTTCATTTTAATATACCTTGTTTCTTCTTCTCCTTCCGGGTGGTAGGATTTACCTAGGTACAAAAAGTAGGCTTCATCATTACAATGGCTTTGCACACTTGCTGCTAAAATGCCGCTATTGGTTTTATTATTTTCTTCAACAATACAAGCCCCTGCACCATCACTAAAAATCATACTATCTCGATCATGTGGGTCCACTACTCTGCTCAATGTTTCCGCGCCTATCACTAAACAACGTTTAGCTATACCCGATTTAATAAATGCGTCGGCCTGAATCACCCCCTGTATCCAACCAGGACACCCAAATAAAATATCATACGCAACACAGTTTGGATTGTGAATGCCTAATTGGTTTTTAACGCGTGAAGCAATGGCGGGAATGGTATCTGTTTGAATAGTACCTGGCAAAACGTTTCCGAAATTATGTGCTACTATTATTTGATCGATGGTCTCGGGATCAATGCCTGCATCCTGTATGGCTAATTTAGAAGCCTCCGTAGCCATTTCAGAAGTGTTCATATCTTGACCTGCGTATCTTCTTTCATATATGCCGGTTATATCTTTGAATTTTTCAACGATCTCACTATTGGGGGTAGGAATTAATTTTCCGTCTTCACCATAAAAGGTGTTTTCAATAAAATCCTTATTGGTTTTGATAATATTGGGTATGTAACTACCAGTACCAGTAATAATAGTTGCCATAGGGGGAACTTAATGGTGAAGCAATCGTTGTAGTGTAAGTTACGAATTTTACATTAATTAAATGTACTTATCACCCTTATTCCTTTTTACTTCTGCAACATATTCTTTAATAGATTGCTCTTGTTCCTTGCTGCATATTAACAAAACATCCTTTGTGTCTACAACAATAAAATCATCTAAACCTTGTACTACCACTAATTTATCTTTGGGTGCATTAATCATACACTTGGTAGCATCAATTACCACCACATTATCCGAAGCTACTGCATTGCCAAAATAATCCTTCTCCATATTGTCGTAAGCACTGTTCCATGTACCTAAGTCACTCCATCCAAATGAAGAGGGCAATACATATACATTATCGGCCTTTTCCATAATGGCAATATCTATTGAGATATTGGTACACTGAGGATATATTTTTAAGATAGATGCTCTTTCTTTTTCGGTATTAAAGTTTTCTTTTTCTTGATCGAATAACTCGTACATTTCTGGCTGCAATTTCTCAAATGCAGTTAAAATCGTACTTGCTTTCCAAGCAAAAATACCTGCGTTCCATAAAAAGTCGCCACTATCTAAAAAAGATTGCGCTATTTCTAAACTTGGTTTTTCCGTAAAGGTTTTTACTTTATAAACTCCCTTGGCTACTTCTAATCCTTCGAATTGAATATACCCATATCCTGTATTTGGATTAGTAGGTTTAATACCTAAAGTCACCAATGCTTTTATATTGGAAACAAAGTCCAATGCATTTTCAACAATTGTTTGGAATTTTTCTTCTTCTAAAATTAAATGATCACTTGGTGCTACAATAAAAGTAGCTTCAGGATCTTTTTGTGCCAATTTAAATGAAATATAAGCAATACAAGGTGCTGTATTTTTACGGCTAGGTTCTGCTAAAATATTTTCAATCGGTAAATTTGGTAACTGTTCTTTTACAATAGCAACATACTCTTCCGATGTAACTATGAAAATATTTTCGATTGGAATGAATTTGGCATAGCGTTCAAAAGTCCACTGTATTAAGGTTTTGCCTGTATTTAATACGTCTAAAAATTGCTTAGGGTAGGCAGTTCTGCTCATTGGCCAAAATCTACTTCCAATTCCACCCGCCATTATGGCTACATAATGATGTTTATTGTTCATCCCTTTCATTCGTTTAATTAAAAAATTCCCTCTCTCATTAAATCATGCATATGAATCATGCCCACATACTTTGTTCCATCTGATACAATAATTTGACTAATGTCTTTTTCTTGCATCATTGCTAAAGCATTTACCGCTAGTGCATCTGAAGCAATTGTAATTGGCGCATTGTGATAAATATCTGTTGCTTTTAAATCCTGTATATTGGTATGTTGTTCAAGCATTCTTCTTATGTCTCCGTCTGTGATAATGCCTTCAATATTATTTTGATCATCTACTACTGCGGTGGCGCCCAATCTGTTTTTTGAAATTGTATGAATAATTTCTTTTAAATGGGTGGCACCTATTACACTAGGTTTTGCATTTGCGTTTGCTATTTGCCCCACCGTTAAAGTTAAACGCTTTCCCAAGTTCCCACCCGGATGAAATTTAGCGAAATCAATTGCTTTAAAACTATTTAGTTCCATCAAACAAACTGCAATTAAATCACCCATAACCATTTGAGCGGTAGTAGAAGAGGTAGGCGCTAAATTATTTACACATGCCTCCTGCTGAACAGTGGTATTTAATACATATTTTGAATGTTTCGCTAAATAACTCTCAGTATTGCCTACCATTCCAATTAATGTATTTCCAAATTGGTTAACCAGTTGTACCAGGTTTTTAATTTCTGGACTTTCTCCACTTTTGCTAATAATTAAAATAATGTCATTGGAAGTAATCATACCAGAGTCACCATGAATCGCTTCTGATGCGTGTAAAAAAATGGAAGGTGTGCCGGTTGAATTACAAGTGGCAACAATTTTTTGTGCAATGATGGCACTTTTGCCAATTCCACTCACAATAAATCGACCCTTAGTTTGGTGAATTGCATTAACCGCTTCTTCAAAGGAATGGTCTATAAAATTTGACAATCCATTGATGGCCTCTATTTCTATTTGTAACGTTCTATTGGCGATGGACTTTATGCTATTTGTCATATGCGTTTTAACGAGTGACAAAGTTAACGTTTCATACCCTTTGATACCCTTTTTATAAGAAAACCTTAAAAAAAAGCTTTTTAAAAAATACTAGTAGGGAATGAACATTTCTTTAGTTATTTTCGTTAAATTATTAGTCCAAATTTTCGGAATTAGTTGATTTTAAGATATTTATAAATGCCAAAAGCTAAAAAAGCCACCCCTAAAGCCATTTCTACCAACACAATGGGAGATACTTTTGAAAAAAAAGAGGTATTGCAGGCGCTTGAGCAGCATTTTGGGTTTAAGGAATTTAAGGGGACCCAGGAAAGAGCCATTATGTCTTTATTAAGTGGTAGAGACACTTTTGTGATTATGCCTACCGGTGGAGGTAAGAGTTTATGTTACCAATTGCCTGCCTTAATGTTGCCTGGTTGCGCCATTGTTGTTTCGCCTTTAATTGCCCTAATGAAAAATCAGGTAGATTTAGTGAGGGGCTATAGTGAAAAGGACGATGTTGCCCATTTTTTAAATTCCTCATTAAATAAGGGACAAATCAAAGAGGTAAAATCGGATTTGTTGTCTGGAAAAACAAAATTATTATATGTAGCGCCGGAAACTTTAACAAAGCAAGAAAATTTAGATTTTTTCAGCGATTTAAAAATCTCCTTTTTTGCAGTGGATGAGGCGCATTGTATTTCGGAATGGGGTCATGATTTTAGACCTGAATACAGAAGGTTAAAAGAAATGATGGAGGAGATAAACAATGAAGTGCCTATTGTAGCATTAACTGCAACAGCAACACCTAAAGTTCAATCTGATATTGTTAAAAACTTATCACTTCGGGAACCTGAAATCTTAATCTCTTCCTTTAATCGCGCAAATTTATACTACGAGGTTCAGCCAAAAGTAAAAAAGGAACTTACTGTAAAAAGCATTGTAAAATATATTACTGGTCATAAAGGGAAGAGTGGAATTATTTATACGTTGAACAGAAAAACTACCGAAGAATTAGCCGAATTATTAATTGCGAATAATATTAAAGCAGTGGCTTATCATGCTGGCCTTGACCAAAAATTAAGGGCCGACAGGCAGGATCAATTTTTAAATGAGGATGTGCAGGTAATTGTTGCTACCATTGCTTTTGGTATGGGCATTGACAAACCAGATATTCGTTTTGTTATCCATTATAATATTCCTAAGTCCATTGAAAATTATTATCAAGAAACCGGAAGAGCTGGAAGAGATGGCCTTGAAGGTAATTGTATATTATACTATTCACATGCCGATGTTAAGAAGCTTGAACATTTTTTAAGAGACAAGCCTTTGAGTGAGAGAGAAGTTGGCGCGCAACTTATAGACGAAACGGTTGCTTTCGCAGAAAGTGGTGTTTGCAGACGCAGAAGTTTATTGCATTATTTTGGTGAAGACTGGGAGGATAAAAACTGCGGCAATTGTGATAATTGTTTACAGCCCAAAGAAAAAATTGAAGCAAAAGCGCAATTGGTTTCATTATTGCAAGTAATTAAAGCTTTGGATGAAAGATTTGTCGCTGATTATGTGGTACAAATATTAATGGGAGAATACACTCCGCAAATTGGTTTGTATCGTCATGAAAAACTTGCTGTTTTTGGGATTGGGAAAGAACAGGATGCATTGTTTTGGAATAGTTTGGTAAGACAAGCTATGTTGGAACAAATCATTCAAAAAGATATTGAAGAATACGGACTTTTAAAACTAACGCCTAAGGGGGAGAAGTTCATAAAAAAACCTACTAGTTTTAAGATTGTATTGAATCATGTATTTGATGATGCCAATGCGGACGATGACGAATCTGAATCTGGTAGCGCAGGGAGTGCAACAACCGATGAGCCTTTGTTTGAAATGCTAAAAGAAATTCGCCAGGTAGAAGCTAAAAAAAGAAAACTTCCGCCATTTGTAATTTTCTTAGAAACATCGCTACAAGACATGGCTACCTTATATCCTACATCATTGGAGGAATTAGAAAGATGCCAAGGGGTAAGCAAAGGGAAAGCTATTAAATACGGAAAGCCTTTTGTGGAATTAATTGACAAATATGTAATTGAAAATAATATTGAAAAGCCGGACGACTTTGTAATGAAATCGGTTGCAAATAAGTCCAGCAATAAAATATACATCATTCAAAACGTAGATAAGAAAATTCCTATTGAGACCATTGCAAAAAATAAGGATCTTCGTTTAGATGAACTACTTGAGGAAATGGAAACCATTGCGGCGAGCGGTACTAAATTAAATTTAGATTACGCGATAGACGAATGGTTGGATGAATATGATCAAGAAGAAATCCTTGAATATTTTAATAATTGCGAAACCTCTTCTTTGCAAATTGCACAGCAGGAATTAAGTGATAACGATTACACTTGGGAGCAATTAAAAATTATGCGAATTAAATTTTTGAGTGTTGTAGGTAATTAAAACTACGCTTTAATGCGTTGCATTCGTTTTTGTTTTCTCAAAATAACTACTCACACGCATTGCTGCATTTTTTCTTATACTGCTATAGTAAAAGTTATAATCTGCAATATGATAGTTTTTGGTTTTAATAAAAACATTGCCTAAGAAATGAGGCTTTGGTGTCCACAACACACCCTCGTGATTAATAGCTCCTGCCACTTTTGGAATTACTTTATTAAAATTATACAGTAAAGATCCTTCGTTAAAAGTTCTATCCACTTTTGTATTTTCATTGCTCCAAGAAAGCGGATTTGTCACTATTGACTTAAATTTTTCCTTATCAACAAAGGGCTCTTGGTACCCTTCCATAAAAGTGCGCCATGCACAAATACAACCCGTCTCATTTGGCTTTTCACATGCTTTTAAGGAAGTATATGTTGCAGGATCTAATGCCATTCCTACAACATAGGCTGCAACCAATTGTTTTCCTAATGGCTTGCCATCAAAATATTCTTTTAATATTCTTATTGTATGTGTAGATCCTTGGCTATGTGATGCAATAATTATAGGGCGGCCGTTATTATAATTGGCTAAATAATATTCAAATGCTTTTTTAACATCTGCATATGCTAATTCAAATGCAGCGATTGCTTTTAAAGTGTCCGCACTATTCTCGGGTGAATAAGATTTAATATTTGCTTGTCGGTACCTAGGGGCATAAATTTTACCCACTTCGTTAAATACACTTGCTTGATATAGAATAGAAGAGTAATCGGTATATATATTTATTTTAGCGTCATTCAATTGTGCATTCCAACCTGTTGGCAAGGTCCTATCTAAATAACTTGTTGGGTATACAAAAAATACGTCTACATTTTTATTACTTGTTGTTTGTTTGTCCAACTTTTTTGGAACACTATCGGAAGGATTTTTTTTATCAGGATGTGCTGCCCAGTAGGCAAGTTGACTGTAGTCGGGGTTTTCGTTTAGAATTTCTTTCTCGTATACGGGTGCAAATTTTGCATAATTACTTTGCGAACAAGCAGTTAACAAAACAAAAGCGGCAAATACTACAAAACTTCGCATATTAGAGATGATTTAAGTATGTAAAGTTATAAAAAATTTAGGCGAACTAAGTCTAAATATGATAGTCGATTAATAATGGATAAAATATTTTAATTTTAACCTGCTTGTAACTACATGAAAATTAAAGCCTATATATCATTTTTGAAGGACGTGCTATTGCATAGTATTACTTCATTTGGTGGCCCGCAGGCAAATTTGGGGTTATTGCAATCTCGTTTTGTTCAAAAACGTAAAGACTTAACCGACGAAGAACTTTTAGAATACAATGCGCTATGTCAATTATTACCAGGGGCTTCCTCAACACAAAACATTGTTTTAATAGGCTTTAAAAAAGGGGGACATTTTTTGGCTTTCATTACCTTATTGGTTTGGATGTTGCCGGCTTGTACTTTAATGACAATGATTGCTATTTTATATGGCCGACAAAACATTTCGGCTGGATTTTCTGTATACACTTTTTTAAAACCAATGTCTATTGCATTTATTATAAGTGCAACTTTGTTGTTATTTAACAAAGCAGTTAACAATACAATTACGAGATGGATTTTCATTGGAGCATCCTTAGTGGTACTCTTTGGATTTAAATCACCTTGGACCATTCCCTTGGTTATTGTGCTTGCAGGGGTTACCACAAATTTTAGCAAGAAAAGGATTCCCACTATTTCAACGCCAGATGTAAAAATAAAATTCAGGTCCATTATTATTTTTTTAATTCTTTTTTTAGTGGCAGGATTTTTATCTGAAAAGGCCACTAGAAATAATTGGAAGCATCAAAAAGTTTTTAATGTTTTTGAAACCAATTATCGTTTTGGCACTTTTGTTTTTGGTGGAGGAGATGTATTAATTCCATTAATGTATGAGCAATATGTGATTAGACCTTCCTCGGAACGTGTGCTAAAAAGCAAAAGAGATGTAATTAAAATTTCGAGTGATGCATTTTTAACGGGAGCTGGAATTGTGCGCGCAGTGCCTGGACCCGTTTGGTCGGTTACCAGTTATATGGGTGCCATTGCTGTGGATGAAAAAAATGTGTGTTGGCAAATTATAGGTGCTTTTACCGCTGCATTAGGTGTTTTCTTGCCCAGTTTTTTTCTTGTTTTATTTGCTTTGCCTTTATGGCAAAATTTAAAAAAATATGCAATCGTGCTTCGATCTTTAGAAGGGATAAACGCAGCAGTAGTAGGCATCATGCTGGGCGCAAGCTTTTATTTATTCAAAGATTTAATTAATTCCATTGATGTTTTATCGATGCCCACAGTGTTTATTAACTTATTTATTTTAGGCAGCTGTACTTATTTATTGTTTACACAAAAAATAGCCACCCATTGGCTCGTTTTATCAGTGGTAGCAATAGGGTGTATTGGCTATTTATTTTAAAAGGTAAAAACCTGTTAATTTACCTGCTATAAAAGGTTTTTAGCAAATCCTTGACTAATATTGCAACTGAAATGAATTTCCTTAAAATTTTTACTACGCTATTTTGCATTGTATTTTTTACAACGCTTAGTGCACAATACACTACTATTAGTGGGGTGGTTTATGATATTAGTGGTCGCCGTCCTGTTGAGGCCGTTATAGTAAATAGCAATTCTAATGTTTCCATGACCGATTCTTTAGGTAGATACATAATTGTATTAAAGGCCAAGGATTCAATTTGGTTTTCTCTTTTTGGTAAAAGCACACCCAAGTTTCCCATTGATACCATTACGGATCCACATAATTTCAATGTTATGATTCATGTGATGGGGTATGATTTACCAGAAGTAAAAGTGCGCAATAGCAATTATCGTTTTGATTCTATTCAAAACAGAAATGATTATGCCAAATACTTTAATTACCGACCTCCAGGAATAAAACTTAGCAATAACCAACAATTATTTGGTCCTACAGGTATGACCATTGGCTTTGATTTGAACGAGCTTGTAAATATGTTCAGATTTCATAGAAATAGGAATTTACAATTTTTGCAAAATCGTTTGCTAGCCCAGGAGCAAGAGAAATATGTGAATTCAAGATTTACTAAAAAATTTGTACAAAAACTTACTCGATTAGAGGGGGATGAACTCATCAAATTCATGAATTATTCAAGGCCAACCTATGAAATGTTGGGCTTATTAAACGAGCTTGAACTTGGGGTATACATTCAAAAGCGGTTTGCTGCCTATCAAAATGGCAAGTAATCAATTATTAGCATAGAAATATCCTAGCCACTCATCTATTTTATGGGTTTAAAAAGCATTTTTTGGCTACCTTTAGACACTAAAATTGTAATGTTTTGAGAAATTTATCATTTATCACATTATTGGCTGTATTGTTGATTGGTTGTAAGGAAAAACCTAAAAGTATTGACAAGTTTGATCCTAATGCTGCTGTTTCGGTAGACGTAACGGTTATAGCAACACAATCTGTACCTAAGTTGGTAGAAGTAAATGGCTCTGTAATTTCAAGTGACTTTGTTGAGCTTCGTCCTGAAATAAATGGCCGTGTTACTTTTTTGCAAATTCCAGAAGGCAAAGTGGTGAGTGCAGGAACGGTGCTTGTTAAATTAAATGACGCCGACTTACAGGCGCAGTTAGAAAAAATAAAAGCACAATTAGAATTAGCGCAAACAAACGAACAAAGAAACAAGCAATTACTAAGCATTAAAGGAATTAATCAAAGTGATTATGATATTTCATTGCAACAAGTAAAAAGTTATAAAGCCGACTTGGCTTATACTCAGTCTTTAATTGATAAAACAGTTATTAAAGCACCATTTACAGGCCAGTTAGGGTTAAGACAGGTTAGCTTAGGCGCTTTTATTAATACCGCTACTACTGTTGTGACTTTACAAAAAACCGACGATTTAAAAATTGACTTTACCGTTCCTGAGTTGTATAAAAATATGGTAAAAGTAGGCGCTAAGGTTCAAGTTGAAAGTATTGGATCGGATACTTCAAAATTTGATGCAAACATTGTTGCTATTGAGCCTCAAATAATTTCTACTTCTAGAAACTTAAAAGTAAGAGCCGATGTTAAAGGAAAATTATTGCCAGGGTCATTTACTAAAATATTTTTATCGGATGCCGATCAAAAAGCAACATCCATTATGGTGCCTTCCAACGTAATTATTCCTGACTCAAAAACTAAACAAGTAGTGGTAGTTAAAAATGGTCTAGCAAAATTTGTAGTAGTGGAAACTGGTTATCGTACTCAAACAGCCGTTGAAATTACAAAAGGCCTACAAGTAGGGGACAGCGTTGTGGTAGCGGGAATGCTCTTTGTAAAAGACGGTTCAAAATTAAAAGTAGGGAAAGCATTATCCAATGTTGATATTACCAAATAGATCCTAAAAAAATTAAGTTATTTAGATGAATATATCTGAACTCTCCTTAAAACGTCCGGTCCTTGCTACCGTGATGAATTTAGCCATTGTGATTTTTGGATTAGTTGGTTTTTCATTTTTGGCTTTAAGAGAATATCCAGCCATTGATCCACCTATTATAATGGTGCAAACCAATTATACGGGTGCAAATGCAGAAGTAATTCAAAGTCAAATTACAGAGCCATTGGAAAAAGGAATTAATGGTATACCGGGTATCAGAACCATTAACTCTTCAAGTTCTGTTGGCAATTCTAATATTACAGTAGAATTTAACTTGGGCGTTAATTTAGAAACAGCGGCAAATGATGTGCGTGATAAAGTTTCACAAGCACTAAGATCTTTGCCACAGGATTTAACGAGTCCGCCAGTGGTTTCTAAAGCGGATGCTAGTGATTTTATTTTAATGTTAACCATTAGAAGTAAAACAAAAGGCTTACTTGAATTAACTGAATATGCCGAAAACGTTTTACAGCAGCGTTTTCAAACCATCGACGAAGTAAGTAACGTGGGCGTTAGAGGAAAGCGTCAAAGCATGCGAATTTATCCAAATGCAAGTTTATTAAATGCATATGGGATTGCCTTTAATGATATTCAAACAGCATTGAATAAAGAAAACGTAGAATTGCCAGCCGGGGGCATTAACGGAAACAAATCTGAGTTTGTAATCCGAACTTTAGGAAGACTTACAAAAGAATCGGATTTTAGAAATGTAATATTAAAAGAAGACCTAAGTGGTATTGTTCGTTTAGGCGATGTTGCTAAAGTAGAATTAGGTCCAGAACAAGAGGATCAAGGTACTTATTTTAATGGGGTACCTGTTGTAATGCTTACTGTATCACCACAGCCGGGTGCAAATCAAATTAAGATTGCCGATGAGTTTTACAAAAGATTAGAAGAAGTAAAAAAACAAAATAAGGCCGATATTGAATTTGCCATACCCATTGACAATACTTTAAATGTTAGACGCGCTTTATCGGAAGTAAAAGAAACTATTGTGATTTCTTTTGGTTTGGTAGTTTTAGTTATTTTCTTCTTTTTCAGAAACTGGTTAATTGCAATTCGTCCATTAGTGGATATTCCTATTTCTTTAATTGCCACATTCTTTATAATGTATTTGGCAGGCTTCTCTATTAATGTATTAACCTTATTGGCTATTGTCTTGGCCACGGGGTTGGTAGTGGATGACGGGATTGTGGTTACAGAAAATATTTTTAGAAAATTGGAAGAAGGACTTTCTTTAAAGGATGCTGCTAGAGAAGGTAGTAAAGAAATTTTCTTTGCGGTTATATCTACCTCTATTACTTTGGCGGTGGTATTTATGCCAGTTATTTTCTTACAAGGTTTTGTGGGTTCTTTATTTAAAGAATTTGGAGTAGTGGTGGCTGGTGCGGTGCTGGTCTCGGCATTTGTATCTCTAACTATCACACCTGTATTGAATGTATATTTAAACAGAAAAGATGGAGCACATGGCAAATTTTATGAACGCACCGAACCTTTCTTTAGAGGCATTGAAAATAGGTATAAAAATTTATTAGCTGGATTTTTAAAAGTGCGCTGGTTTGCTTGGGTGATTGTAATTGTTTGCGTTGGTATCATATTTGTTTTAGGTAAAACTATTCAAAGTGAATTAGCGCCCTTGGAGGATAAAGGCTCAATAAGAATTACAATGACCGGTGCTGAGGGAACTAGTTATGAGGACATGCGTGGCGATTTGTTAAAAGCCATTAAAATTATGCAGGATTCCTTTCCCGAACAAGCGTTTACATGGGGTAGTGTGCCGGGTTATGGTGGTTCGAGTGGAAACAGTTCTGCTTCGGGACGTTTAGGTCTTGTAGATAAAAATGACCGCACTAGAACGCAGTCGCAGATTGCGATGGATTTGAATAAAAAAATGAAACGGTTTAAAAATGTACGTGTATTTGCTGTAGAAGAACAAACTATTTCGGTAGGTATGATGTCCAGAGGTTCTTTACCGGTTCAGTTTATTATTCAAAATTTAGATTTTCAAAAAATTAGATCCGCGATTCCAAAATTTTTAGATGCGGCAAGAAAGGATAAAACTTTCCAAAACGTAGATGTGAATTTAAAATTTAATAAACCTGAATTGGATTTATCCATTGATCGTATGCGTGTGCGTGATTTAGGTTTAACCACAGCGGATGTGGCACAGGCTTTGCAAGCTGCCTTTAGTGGTGCACGCTCTGCTTACTTTATTATGAACGATAGACAATATCAAGTTATCACACAGGTGCCAAGATCGGAAAGAAACGAACCTACTGATATTAGTAAGATATATGTAAGAAACAATAAAGGAGAGAATATTCCTATCTCAAGTGTGTTGGTAACGGAAGAAAGCAGTAATCCTCCAAATTTATATCATTACAATCGCTTTAATGCCGCAACAGTATCGGCATCACTAGCCGAAGGTAAAACTATTGGAGACGGTGTTGCAGCAATGGAGCGCATTGCCAAAGAACAATTAGACGAAACCTTCCAAACAGCCTTAAGTGGTCCATCACGTGACTTTAAAGAAAGTTCGTCTAATACTTCACAAGCATTGTTACTCGCTTTAATTTTAATATATTTAGTATTGGCTGCCCAATTTGAAAGTTTCACCGATCCGTTTATTATTATGATTACGGTTCCATTGGCTTTAGCAGGAGCATTACTTTGCTTATGGTTGTTTGATCAAACCTTAAATATATTCTCACAAATTGGAATTATCATGCTTATTGGTTTAGTTACCAAGAATGGTATTTTAATTGTTGAATTTGCCAATAAAAAACGCGAAGCAGGTTTGCCCATTAAAGATGCAGTGCTAGAAGCAGCTGCTCAAAGATTCCGTCCTATTTTAATGACTAGTTTAGCAACAGCACTAGGAGCACTACCTATTGCCATTAGCTTGGGCGCAGCGGCGACTAGTCGTAAGCCATTAGGGACGGTGATTGTAGGTGGTTTGTTATTCTCATTGGTACTAACTTTATTTGTAATTCCTTCGGTTTATACATATGTTTCAAGTAAACATCGAAAACAAGTAGATTAATACTATCTATAAAAAAAGGAATGAGCTACTCATTCCTTTTTTTTATTTTGTTGGAGCTGGTTTTATTTTTTCATGATAACCGTTTCCATAAATTTTTTCGTTTCATTTTCTACCGAAACAATATCTTTTGAAACAATTGGCGAAGCCAAAACATGGTTGCCAGCATTCGGAATGGCAACTTCTCTTTTTAAATTTTGAGGTGTGCTAATTTTAGACATCATTTCTTTGATGGCACTTACTTTTACAACATTATCTTGATTGGCTTCATCCTTATAGTAGTATAATGCAAGCGCTGGTTGATTTATTTTTTTAAAGGTTTCATCTGTCATCGTAGCTTCAATTAAATTTTGAAGTGCTACGGTGGACTCTAATCTATAATGAGTATTCCAGTATTTTGGATATTCAGCATTCTTAAAAGGGATTTCTGCATAATTACCACCTTTTACAAATCTTGCAATTTGTAATCCCCATGGATTGTTTAATAAAGGTGCTGCAGGATTATTGATTGCAATGTTTGGCGAGTACATAATTAGCCCTGCAATTTCAGGATAGGCTGCGGCTAATTGTAAGGACAAAGTACCTCCTGTAGAGGTACTCATCAAAATTACTTTTTTCCCTAATTTTTTTCCAATGGCATAAGCTTGTTTTGCTGATTCCCAATATTTTTCAGCAGTTAAATTCATTAAATCCTCGGTGGTATCTATACCATGTTCTGCGAGACGTGCTAAATACAAGTTACAATGATAAGCCTTTGCAACATTTTCATGTACAGGCGCACCTTCTTTTTCACTTGCACTAAAACCATGTAAATACACAATGGCATATTCGGTTTGAGTATGTGTGCTATCGGCCCAAACTATTCTAGCTTCATTATTTGCTTTTATGCGGTGTTGTTTTTCACCTGCTTGAACGAGGCTATCTAAATTGGCCATATCCGGGATACTAGGCAACGCGTAATTAAAAGTTACTTTACTAGGATGTGGACCTAAAAAGTAAAGCACAGTCAATAATAGTATAATTACAGCAGTTATTTTTAGCAATCTCATAGCTTAAATTTGCTTTAAAGCTAACTAATAAGAGTTTGATTAAAAAATATTTTGCGTACCTTGAAATACTAAAACCTTGCTATGAACAATCAAAGATTTTTATCTCTAGATGTATTTAGGGGTATGACCATTTGCTTGATGATTATGGTGAATACACCTGGAGATGGTGGTGCAACATTTGCTCCATTTTTACATGCAGCGTGGAATGGTTTTACACCCACCGATTTAGTTTTTCCTTCCTTTTTATTTGCAGTGGGCAATTCAATGAGTTTTGTTTTACCTAAATGGGAAAAGCTTTCTAATAGTATTGTACTATTTAAAATTTTGAAAAGAACTTTGCTTATTTTTCTTTTAGGTTATTTAATGTATTGGTTTCCTTTTACAGGACCTGTAGCCAATACAAGAATTTTAGGTGTATTGCAACGCATTGCTTTGTGTTATGGAATTGGATCTATCATTGCCTATTATATGCATGAGCGCGTGGTGATGATATTATCGGCCATTTTACTTTTATTGTATTGGTATATTTCAATGCATTTTGGTATTCCTGGTCAAGAGTTAACTATGCAAGGAAATGCAGGTATTCTATTTGATAAATGGTTCATGGGTGAAGGCCATATGTATCATGGAGAAGGAATTGCTTTTGATCCTGAGGGTTGGTTAAGTACTTTGCCGGCCATTGTGAATGTATTAATTGGGTTTATTGTTGGAAAATTCATACAAGAAAAAGGTAAAACCTATGAAGGGTTAACTCATTTATTAATGTGGGGGGCAGGTTTTATATTTTTAGGTTTTATGTGGAATTACCAATTCCCCATAAACAAAAAATTATGGTCAAGTAGTTTCGTAATGTTAACCGTTGGCTTGGATATGGTTATTATTGGTACTATTATTTACCGAATAGAATTACAAAGACAATTACAGTTTTCGGGCTTTTTTGAGATTTTCGGCAAGAACCCTTTGGTTATTTACTTATTTTCAGAATTGCTTTTAACTGTCTTAAATATGGTTCAAGTTGGTGACATGACCTTATTTAACTGGATTTTCACCCATGGCTTCTCCTTTTTCGCCCCTTATTGGGCTTCTTTAGCCTTTGCTTTTACTTATATGTTGGTTTGCTGGCTATTGGGTTATATATTAAATAAATATAAAATATATATAAGGGTGTAAATCTATTCAATCCTTTTTTCCCTTTTGTTTTTTTTAGGACTGTAAACGGCGTACCTTTGCAGCCTCAAAACAGTACATGGAAATAAGAAACATCGCTATTATCGCGCACGTTGACCACGGTAAAACCACCCTGGTAGATAAAATTTTACACGCAACTAAGGTATTCAGAGAGAACCAAGAAACTGGTGAACTTATTATGGATAGCAATGAGTTAGAGCGTGAAAGAGGTATTACCATCTTAAGTAAGAATGCTTCAGTAACCTATAAAGACGTTAAAATCAACGTTATCGACACCCCTGGTCACTCCGACTTTGGTGGTGAGGTAGAGCGTGTATTAAAAATGGCCGATGGTGTTTGTTTGTTAGTGGATGCCTTTGAAGGACCCATGCCACAAACTCGTTTTGTATTACAAAAGGCGTTACAATTAAATTTAAAGCCACTTGTAATTATCAATAAAGTGGATAAAGAAAACTGTCGTCCCGACGAAGTGCATGATGCTGTTTTTGAATTATTCTTCAACTTAGATGCCACCGAAGAGCAATTAAATTTCCCTACATTTTATGGTAGTGGTAAAAATGGTTGGTTTAATGATAGCTTAACACCTTGTGAGGACATCACACCTCTAATGGATGGTATTTTAAAATATGTACCTGGGCCTAATGTAAAGGAAGGGCATACACAAATGCAAATTACTTCATTAGACTATTCAACTTTCTTAGGTCGAATTGCCATAGGTAAAGTGGAGAGAGGTACTATTAAAGAAGGTCAAAATATTGTTTTGGTACAAGCAGATGGTAGCATCAAGAAAAATAAAGTAAAAGAATTATACGTATTTGA
Source organism: Bacteroidota bacterium (assembly GCA_037975805.1). Taxonomy (GTDB): domain Bacteria; phylum Bacteroidota; class Bacteroidia; order Chitinophagales; family Chitinophagaceae; genus Sediminibacterium. Next base: position 100,190 of record JBANFX010000044.1, read on the forward strand.
AGGAATGGGTAAGCGTAAAGTTACCGAAGTAAAATCGGGTGACTTATGTGCTGTAGTTGGTTTAGAAGAATTTAATATTGGTGATACCATTGCTGATCCTGAAAATCCGGAAGCTTTACCTATTATTAGTGTAGACGAACCTACCATGAGCATGACGTTTAGTATTAACAACTCTCCATTCTTTGGTAAGGAAGGTAAGTTTGTAACTTCTCGTCACATTCGTGATCGTTTAATTAAAGAAACTGAAAAGAACTTAGCATTACGTGTCGAAGAAACAGACAGTGCAGATAGTTTCTTGGTATATGGTCGTGGTATTTTGCATTTGGGTGTATTGGTGGAGACTATGCGTCGTGAAGGTTATGAATTAACAGTGGGTAATCCACAAGTTTTGGTGAAGGATGTGGATGGCAAAAAGCATGAGCCTTATGAAATTTTAGTAGTAGATGTTCCCGAAGAATTTTCTGGTAAAGTAATTGACTTAGTAACTCAAAAGAAAGGTGAAATGTTAATTATGGAATCAAAAGGTTCAATGCAACATTTGGAGTTTGATATTCCTTCAAGAGGTTTAATTGGCTTACGTTCTCAAATGTTAACACAAACAGCAGGCGAGGCAGTAATGGCGCACCGTTTTAACGAATACAAGCCATGGAAAGGAGCTATTCCTGGAAGAAACAATGGTGTTTTGGTTGCTAAAACAGGGGGTACTACAACTGCTTATTCAATTGATAAATTACAAGATAGAGGGCGTTTCTTTATTGAGCCAGGTGAGGAAGTGTATGCAGGTCAAATTTTAGCTGAGCATATTAAGCCAGGTGATTTGAATATTAACGCAGTGGAGATGAAAAAATTAACAAACCACCGCGCGAGTGGTAGTGATGATAGTGTTCGCATCACTCCAAAAATTTTATTTACTTTGGAAGAGTGTATGGAGTACATTCAGTTTGATGAGTGTATTGAAGTAACACCAAAATCGGTACGTATGCGTAAATCATTGTTAGATGAGAACGAACGTAGTAAGGCTGCAAAGTCAATTAACAACTAGTATAAACTAGTTTCAAATAGTTAAGGGCCTGTGTATTTCGCGGGCCCTTTTTTATTTTAGTACGTAAAAAAACTAAATAGGTTTATTCAAAGCAGCCCACAACATATCTTTTAGCTCGACTAAATTTTTATTGATAGCGGAGGAAATAAAGATATGTGGAATATTTTTTGGCAATTCTTTTTCAATTGCGTCTTGTAATTCTTGATCCAATAAATCCGACTTACTTATAGCGATAATGAATTCTTTTTGTAATAATTCAGGGTTGAATTCGTTTAATTCGTTCTTTAAAATTTCGAATTCTTTTTTATGATCATTGGAATCGGCTGGAATTAAGAATAATAATACAGCGTTGCGCTCAATATGTCTTAAGAAGCGATGTCCTAGGCCTTTTCCTTCCGCAGCACCTTCAATAATTCCTGGTAAATCGGCAATACAAAAAGAGCGATTATCGCGATATGCTACCATACCCAATTGCGGGGTTAAAGTAGTAAATGCGTAGTTGGCTATTTTTGGTTTTGCAGCAGTGATGGAGGAGAGTAAAGTAGATTTTCCAGCATTGGGAAATCCAACTAAACCAACATCGGCTAAAACTTTTAATTCAATTTGTTTCCATCCCTCTACTCCGTCTTCGCCGGGTTGTGCATATTCAGGAACCTGTTGTGTTGCAGTGGCAAAATTACTATTTCCTAAACCGCCTCTTCCACCACGTAACCAAATTATTTCTTGACCATCCGTTAAAATTTCAGCTTCAATTTTTCCCGTTTCTTCGTCTCTTGCAATGGTACCTAGTGGCACTTCAATAATAATGTCTTTTCCGTCTCTGCCGGTACAATTATTTTTGCTACCGTTTTCTCCATTTTCTGCAATTACATTTTTATGATATCGTAAATGCAATAAGGTCCATAGTTGACTATTGCCTCTTAAAATAACGTGACCGCCACGGCCTCCATCGCCACCATCCGGTCCGCCTTTGGCTGTTAATTTATTACGCAAAAAATGCTTACATCCAGCTCCACCATGTCCACTATGGGCGAAAATTCGGATGTAATCGATAAAATTGTTTCTTTCTGACACGATATAAGATTAGCTACAAAGTTAATCTTATTTATTTGCTTTTAATCCGTCAATTAAAATAGCTACCATGTTTTGTTCTAATTCTTCGGCAGTAATTTTTTTGGTAGAACGGTGCCAGCTTTCAATGCCACTCACAGCATGTAAAAATATAAGCACTACAGTTGGTGCATCAATAGCTTTAATTTCTTTATTTCTGATACCTTCTTCAATAATTGCTGCTAATCTTTTTCGATAAACTCTACGTTGATTTTGATAGTTGGATAAGTAAGGGTCGGATAAATGTTTCCATTCTCTATCACTTACATATACTTCTTCATAATGGTGAATCATTTCACTAATATGAAAGCGAAGAATTTTTTCCATTTTTTGTAAGGAAGAAATAGATTCTGACTCTATCTCATCTACCTTTAAAACAAATTTATTGGCAACACTAAATACAAGTTCATGTAATAATTCACTCTTTGATTTAATGTGGTTGTACAAGCTTGCAGCTTCAACGCCCACTGCTTCTGCTAAGTCACGCATACTAGCTGCCTTGTACCCTTTTTCTCTAAATAGGGTGGCTGCTTTACTTACAATTACATCCTTGCGAGATATATTTTTTTCTGTTTTAATTCTTGCCATAATTCAAATTTTATTACTTGTTAGTGCAAATTTAATCATTCATGCCTTTAAAATTGCCATATTTTTTCAAAAAACTTCATTTTTGTTAGTTTTTTGATTATCAACTACTTAGGGGATCAGGTATTTTATGTATTGGGCTACTTAAATAGTTAAGGTTAAAAATCGTAGTTTCGCGCCTAGAAAAAACAAATTATAATGTCTTTAGTAGTAGTTGGCTCTATGGCCTTTGATGCCATTGAAACTCCCTTTGGGAAAAGTGATAAAATTATTGGTGGTGCTGCAACCTACATTGCTTGGTGTGCTTCCAATTTTACACCTGTAAAACAAATTTCGGTAGTGGGTGGTGACTTTCCACAATCTGAGTTAGATGCCTTAACCAATAGAGGCGTTCAATTGGAGGGCGTGCAAATTAAAAAAGACGAGAAAACATTTTTCTGGAGTGGGAAATATCATTTAGATATGAACACCCGCGATACTTTAGATACCCAACTAAATGTGTTGGAGAATTTTCAGCCAGTTGTTCCAGATAGTTATCAAGATTGTGAAATTTTAATGTTGGGCAACTTAGTGCCAGGCGTTCAAAGCAGTGTAATAAAGCAAATGAAAAATCGTCCTAAATTAATCGTGATGGATACGATGAATTTTTGGATGGAAATTATGCTAGACGATTTATTGCATACCATTAGTTTGGTAGATGTATTATTAGTGAATGATAGTGAAGCTCGTCAATTGAGTGGTGAATACAGTTTGGTAAAAGCTGCTAAGAAAATTATGGCCATGGGTCCTAAATATTTAATTATAAAAAAAGGAGAACATGGTGCATTATTGTTTCATGAAAATCAAGTGTTCTTTGCTCCTGCATTGCCTTTAGAAGAAGTATTTGATCCAACTGGTGCAGGTGATACATTCGCAGGTGGCTTTGTGGCTCATTTAGCTAAGACCAAAGATTTTTCATTTGAAAACATGAAGTCTGCGATTATTTTAGGCAGTGCAATGGCAAGTTTCTGTGTGGAAAAATTTGGAACACAAAGATTAACAGAAATCAAGATGGATGAAATTAAAGAGCGCGTACAATCGTTTGTTTCTTTAGTAAACTTTGATATTGAATTAGTTTAATTTGGTGAATTGATTGCATCCAATTAATTTTGTTCCACAATGATGAATAATAAACATACAAAACAAATTAAAAAACCACTCTAAGAGGAAGGTCTAATTGTTTGTATGCTAATAAATATACTCAAAAGCCTTCCTAAACCGGGAAGGCTTTTTTCTTTCCATGTTTTACAAACCTAAAACTAGAAAAAGAAAAGAGGGGTATAAAAAGTACTTAGTTGAACTTTGAAATTATTTTCATTGTAAAGCATAAAATGAATTTTAAAAAATAAAAAACCAATTACCATGCGTGTTGCAGTAGTAGGTGCCACAGGGCTAGTAGGCACAAAAATGTTACAAGTTCTAGCTGAAAGAAATTTTCCTGTTACAGAATTAATACCAGTTGCTTCGGCGCGTTCTGCTGGTAAAGAAGTAATATTTAAAGGAAAGGCATATAAAGTTGTGGGCATGGAAGAGGGTATAGCTGCAAAACCAGCTGTCGCAATTTTTTCGGCTGGTGGAGGAACTTCAACCGAGTGGGCACCAAAATTTGCAGCTGCTGGTATTCGCGTAATTGATAATTCTTCGGCATGGAGAATGGACCCGTCAAAAAAATTAGTGGTTCCTGAAGTGAATGCTTCGGTATTAACTGCCGAAGATATGATTATCGCAAATCCTAATTGTTCAACCATCCAAATGGTGGTTGCATTACAACCTTTACATGCCAAGTATACAATAAAAAGAGTTATTGTAAGCACTTATCAAAGTGTAACTGGTACTGGCAAAAAAGCTGTAGATCAATTAATGGAAGAGCGCGCTGGTAACAGTTTAGCAACAGAGGATATGGCCTATAAATATCAAATTGACTTAAATGCTATTCCTCAAATTGATGTATTCTTGGAAAATGGATATACCAAAGAGGAGATGAAAATGGTTAAAGAAACTTGCAAAATCATGCAAGATGATAATATTAAAGTTACAGCAACCACCGTGCGCATTCCAGTAATGGGAGGTCATAGCGAGAGCGTGAATGTAGAATTTGAAAATGAATTTGAGTTGCAAGATGTGATTACCGAATTATCTGCTGCACCTGGCCTTGTGGTACAACAAGACGATGCTTCTCAGTTTTATCCAATGCCATTATGGGCACATGAAAAAGACGAAGTATTTGTAGGTCGTTTACGTCGTGATGAAACACAGGCTAAAACTTTAAATATGTGGATTGTGAGCGATAACTTACGTAAGGGTGCTGCTACGAACGCAGTGCAAATTGCAGAGTATTTGTTGTCAAAGCGTATTATTTAATCAATTCCAATGCTACAAAGTTATACTAAGTCAAAGCCCTCGTTTATGGGGGGCTTTGAAAAATCATAAAAAGAAAGAATTAATAAAATATATTTCTTAATTTTTTATTAATTCCACAAACTCAGCCTCGGTAATTATTTTTATCGAGGCTATTTTTTTGGCTTTTTCTAACTTGCTTCCTGCGTCTTCGCCTACTACTAAATAATTTAATTTGCTACTTACGCCGCTTGCAATATGTCCGCCACCTGCTTCTACCATTGCTTCGGCTTCGGATCTTTTTAATTGTGTTAGCGTGCCAGTAAATAAAAAGTTAAGCCCCGACAAATTACCATCCACTGCCCTGGTATTGGTTTGAATCATATTTAAACCCAAAGCCTCTAATGATTTAATGAGCGTAATGTTTTTTGCATCATGAAAATATTGATGTATACTTTTGGCCACTTTGACACCCACATCCTCGAAGGATTGCAATTGTTCCTCAGTTAAATTTTCTAAATCTAGAATGTGGTGAATATGAGATGCAATGGTTTTAGCCGTTGTTTCACCAACAAAACGAATGCCTAATGCATAAATTAAGCGGTATAAGGGTTGTGATTTAGAGGCTTCAATAGCCGCCTTTAAATTATCAACACTTTTCTTTCCAAAACCTTCAAGCTTCCCAATGATTTCAAAATCCAAATTATATATCTGTGGAATATTTTTTAATAATTCCATTTCGTAAAACTTTCTAATATTGGCGTCACCAAAACTTTTTATATCCATGGCATCTTTGCTCACAAAATGTATCATTCGTTCTACAATTTGTGCAGAACATTGGGGATTGTTACAGCGCCAAACTGCTTCTGTATCTTCCTTTTCAAGTGGATATGCACAAATAGGGCAAACGATGGGAAATTCAATTATACTTTCGGTGCCTTTTCTTAATGCGGGTATAGATTGAACAATTTGCGGAATAACATCTCCTGCTCTTTCAATGATAACAGTATCTCCTAGACGCAAATCTTTTTCTCTTATATACTCTTCATTGTGCATAGAAATACTTGAAACCGTAACGCCACCAATAGCTACTGCTTTTAATTTTGCAACGGGTGTAACCGCTCCAGTACGACCTACTTGGAATTCAACACTTTCCAAAATGCTGGTTGCTTGCCTTGCTTTAAATTTATATGCAATTGCCCATCTTGGATGGTGCGAGGTCATTCCTAATTTCTCTTGTAAAGCAAAGTCATTTATTTTAATCACTAAGCCATCAATTTCATAAGGGAGTGTGTCTCTTTCCAATTCAAATTGAGTACAAAATTCTATGACACCTTGAATATTTGAAATTACTTTTTTTTCTTTTTGGGGAGACCTAAAACCCATATTCCATAATAGCTCCAAAGAACCACTATGTGTTTTTAATTGATTGGGTGTATTTGCGCCAGGCAATAAAGTAAAGTAGCTAATATGGTAAATGAAAGCATCCAAATTACGCTCCGCCACCTCTTTTGGATCCTTCATTCTTAAGCTACCCGCAGCAGCATTCCTTGGATTGGCCAATGGCGCCAATTGCTTAGCTCTTAATTTTTCATTAAAATCCTCAAATGATTTTTTACTCATGATCACTTCCCCTCTAATTTCCATTTGTTGAATACCATATTCAGAAAGTGGAATACTTAATGGGATAGATCTTATTTGTTTTATATTTTGAGTTATTTCCTCTCCTGCTAGGCCGTCACCACGCGTGCATGCGCGCACTAACATATCGTTCTCGTAAACAAGTGAAATGCTAGCGCCATCAAATTTAGGTTCTACACAATAGGTAATATTGTCTAGTTGTGCTCCTTCACCTGCCTTTCGATCAAAATCATTTAAGTCTTCGGCGTTATAGCTATTTTCTAAACTTAACATGGGAACCAGATGTGGCACGGTTTCAAAACTATTATTTAAGCTATTTCCAACACGTTGTGAAGGGGAGTCTTTTACAATTAAATTGGGGTTAGCGTTTTCCAGTTTTAATAATTCCTGATACAGTTGGTCGTACTCATAGTCGCTAATAAGCGGTGAGGCTAAAACATAATATTGATATTCGTGAAATTTGAGGAGTTTTCTGAGTTCGTTAATTTCAATATCCTTAGGGTTTTCTATGAACCTTTTCGTAAGGGCCTGGAGGGAAGATATTTCGGCTTTTGTATACATGTTTTTAAATGTCTGCTAAAATACAAATAGTTTTATTCTTTTATTTCGTATTTTGGCATTCGATTGCTTTTATTTTAAATGACTATGACAGAAAATAAAGATGCTAAAGCTTTAGTTAGTACCTATCCAACCGTTCCATTAACCGTGGATTGTGTAATTTTTAGCTTTGAAGAGAATGCGTTAAAGGTTTTATTGATAAAAAGTGACCTCGCCCAATTTCAAGACAAATTGTCCTTGCTTGGGGACAATGTACAAGTTCATGAGGATTTGGACACTGCAGCCAATAGGGTTTTAAAGGAAAGAACAGGCATGAATAATGTTTTTTTGGAGCAGGTACATACTTTTAGCAGACCAGACAGACATCCCGGTGGCAGGGTGATTACCACCGTATATGCTTCTTTGCTAAACATTAAACATCACGAATTAATCATTCACGATAATGAATTAAAATGGCATGTTGTGAATCAGATTTCAGAAATGGCATTTGACCATAAACAAATATTAGAAGTTTGTACAAAATGGCTTCAAAAAAAGGTACAAGAAGAGCCACTTGCCTTTAATTTATTGCCTGTAAAGTTTTCATTAAGACAGTTGCAGAATGTGTATGAAGCAATTTTAGATGTTAAGTTAGACAGACGCAATTTTAGGAAGAAATTTGCCTCCATGGGCTTTTTAAATGATGCCAATGAGATGGAAACACATGTAACACATAGGCCTGGTAAATTGTATACTTTTGATTTTGAGCAATACCAGCAAAAAAAGAAGCATTTCATTGGCATTGATTTCTAAAATCTGTCCATGCTTCCCTATTATTTAATACCTTTATTCACTAATAAAAAGGTATACTATGTTGCATTCAATGACCGGATATGGGCGCGCTGAAACCAACTTTAATGATAAGACATTATTAATTGAAGTAAAATCATTAAATGGCAAGCAATTTGACTTGCGCTTGAATATACCTTCTTTATTAAAACCATACGAAGTAGAGATTAGAAATAAGTTAAATGAGACCTTATTGAGAGGTAGTGTTGAATGTTCTATTTCTGTAAAATCTAATGGGGTATCAAAACCAGTGAGTATTAATACTGCATTGGCAAAATCTTATTATCAACCCATTGTGGAATTAGCCAACGAATTAGGCATTGAAAAAGAAAATTTGTTGAGCACATTGTTAAAAATGCCTGATGTGGTTTCATCTACCAGTGAAGTGATTAGCGAGGATGAATGGAAAGCAATTTTGAATTTATTACAACAAGCAATTGATCAACTCATTCAACATAGAAAAGACGAAGGGAAGTCTATTGAAAAAGATTTGTTAGAAAGAGTGGCTGCAATAGAAGCTCAACAAGCCCACATTGCAGTGCATGAGCCCAACAGACGTATTAAAATTAAAGACAATCTTGTTAAGTTATTGGAACAATATGTTGGCACAGATAAGTATGACACCAGCCGTTTAGAGCAAGAACTTATTTATTATATTGAGAAAATTGATATCTCCGAAGAAAAGGTAAGGCTTAACAATCACTGCATTTATTTTAAAGATGTTTTAAAAGAAACTGAAGCGTCTAAGGGGAAAAAATTGTCTTTTATTTTACAGGAAATGGGGAGGGAGATAAATACAACCGGATCTAAGGCCAATGACATAGAAATACAAAAGGCGGTGATTCTTATGAAAGACGAATTGGAAAAAGCAAAGGAACAAATTTTAAATGTTTTATAAAATGTTGGGGACCAAATATTTCACTTCTATACTTTTTGTTATTGTACTTGCTAGTATTTCTGCATGCAAAACCAAACAGTTATATGAACAAAATACAATCTATCCAAATCATAGTTGGGCTTCCAAGCAGGTAAATAATTATGAATTCTTGATTACAGATACCGCTGCAGCATACAATGTTTTTTTTGTTATCAGACATCATAATGCGTATCACTATAAAAATATATTTATACAATTAAATACCACAGCACCTAATAATACAACTACTAAACAATCGGTAGATTTAATTTTAGCCGATGATGCAAAAGGTTGGCTAGGTGCTGGTATGGGTGATATTTATGATCAGCGTATTCCAGTAAACACACAACCCATTCGGTTTAAAAAAGGGCTATATAAGTTTGCACTTTCTCATACAATGAGAGAGGATCCACTAGAAAATATTTTATCAACTGGAATTCGTGTTGAAAAAGTGAAGCCATGATAAATAGCTTTAAAAAAATAAATAAACTTCAGTTGGTTAGGGTAGTATATTGGTTATTCCTAACTTATATGGTGGCGGCTTTTATTTGGTGGTATGTTACCCTAGTTAATCAGAATGAACAAATTGCCAATGTGCAATATGGAGTGATGCAAACTAGTGATACTAATCTTGCTAAAAAATCTCTTGCTATTCAGGATTATCAACAAAGAAAAAATAAACAATATTTAGGAGAAGGCTTAACTATTCTGGTTTTATTCCTATGGGGTGCAATTTATGTGTACCGTTCATTAATTAAACAAATAAGATATTCCAATCAGCAACAAAATTTCATGATGGCGGTTACACATGAATTGAAAACACCCATCGCGATTACTCAATTGAATATTGAAACATTGTTAAAAAGAAATTTGGACCAGGACCAGCAAAAAAAAATGCTTTCAGCTTCACTTACAGAAACTCAACGACTTGATAATTTATGCAATAATATTTTATTGGCTTCTCAGTTGGACATGGGGGAGTATAAAGCCAATACACAAGAGGTTGATTTTTCTTTTCTTGTTGAAAAAACGGTACGTCTTTTTCAAAATAGATTTCAGGATCGAAAATTCACTAGTAATATTCAATCTGATATTACTATAAAAGGAGAGTCGGTATTGCTTCAACTCTTAGTTAATAATTTAATTGACAACGCCATAAAGTATGCGCCAGCGGCTGGGCTTATTGAAATTGAATTGTTTCAACAAGATGGGTTTGTTTCATTGCGAATTAAAGATGAAGGGGTGGGTGTGGAAGTTGCCGATAAAGAAAAAATATTTGAAAAATTTTATCGAGCCGGCGCCGAACATACACGCGCTACAAAAGGCACTGGCCTTGGTTTGTATTTATGCAAACGGATTGCAATATTTCACAATGCTAAAATTTCGGTAGCACCCAATAAGCCACAAGGCAGCATTTTTTCATTTATACTTAGATCCAATTAATATGGCTACTCATACAATATTACTTGTAGAGGATGAAGTGAATTTGCATGATGCACTAAAATTGAATTTAACCCTAGAAGGGTATGAAGTAAGTTCTGCTTTTGATGGACCTGAAGCATTAAAACAAATAGAAAATGCCGCTTTTGATTTAATTATACTTGATGTAATGCTTCCAGGAATTGACGGTTTTGCAATTACGGAAATTATAAGACTTAAAAACAATCAAACGCCTATACTTATTTTAAGTGCAAAAAATACAACGGCTAATAAAGTACAAGGTTTGAAAATTGGAGCAGATGATTATATGACTAAGCCGTTTAATTTAGAGGAGCTTTTATTGCGCGTTTCAAAGTTGATTCAAAAAAATAACAAACTGATACAATTGCCAACAATTGAAAATTATACGTTTTCGGAAAATTGTTTTGACTTTGAATCCTCAGAGGCGATCAATTATTTAGGAGAAAAAATAATGTTGACCAAAAAGGAAGCTATGCTCTTAAAATTGTTAATTGACAATAAAAACAAGGTTGTTTCTAGAGAGCATATACTACAAACGGTTTGGGGGTATAACGTATTTCCCAATACCCGAACCATAGATAATTTCATACTCAATTTTAGGAAGTATTTTGAAAAAGACGCCAAACAGCCTGTACATTTTATCTCAATGCGTGGGGTAGGCTATAAATTCCAAGATTAATACCTTTTAAGGCAATGTTTTAGCAGATTTTGCGTTTAAAGTGATAGTTAATTTAAGCAAATGTCATTGTCTTCCATTCAAGATTTTGTAGAACCGGTAAATTTAGACCTTCTTTCCAAGGATGAGGGTTATAGGGATACCCAATTAGGCAAACATATATTGGTCAACCAGGGTAATTTGCCTGATATTTCAAATGCCGATATAGTTATTATTGGTGCGGGAGAATGCAGGGGAGCTGGATTTGCTTTAAATGCGTATGAGGCAGCAGATGCGATTAGAGCAGCTTTTTATAATTTATATTATTGGCATGCACAGGTTACGATTGCAGACATTGGCAATGTAAAGTTAGGTCAGACCATTTCAGACAGTTATGCAGCTTTAAGAACTGTCATTTCAGAGCTTATTTTACAAAACAAAAAAGTGGTTATTATAGGAGGGTCACATGATTTAACCCTTGCTCAATATCATGCGTATACCTCTATTCCAACTCTTGTGAATGCGGTGGTAGTGGATGCCAAAATTGACTTGGATTTAGAGGCTAGGTTGCCTTCTGATCATTTTTTAGAAGAATTATTTACCGGTTTACCCAATCATTTAAATCATTATGCGCATATAGGGTTCCAAAGTTATTTTATGCACCCGCATATGTTGGAAACCATTGATAAGCTGAGGTTTGATTGCTTTAGATTGGGTAAAGTGAGAGAAAATATTGAAGAAATGGAACCTGTTGTTAGAGACAGCCATTTAATGAGCTTTGATATTAGTGCCATTCAAAACGCGCATGCTCCTGCTAATTTGGTGACGCCCAACGGGTTTAATGGAGAGGAAGCCTGTGTTTTAATGCAGTATGCAGGGATGAGTTGGAAAACAAGTACAATTGGTCTTTATGGTTATCAGGCAGAACATGACCAAAATGGGTTAACAGCTGTCCAAATGGCGCAAATGTTATGGTATATTGTGGATGGCGTACATAGAGGTAAAAAAGAGTCACCACTCACTGATTTAGAAAGATTTAAGGAGTTTCATATTGCTTTTACAGATATAGATACCAAGTTTTTACAAAGTAAAAGTACGGGACGTTGGTGGATGCAATTGCATAATGAGCAGTGGTGTCCTTGTAGTTACAAAGATTATTTAGTAGCTTCCAATAACGAAATTCCCGAACGATGGTTAAGAGCATTAGAAAGAGAGTAAATTCTCCTTTTCAATTTATTTTAATTGCAGCTTTATTTTCATTGTCTGCATGTAGTGTTCAAAAAGCACAAAAAAAGTTATTGTCTGCTGCGCCCTTAAAAGGAGCCCATGTAGGTATTGCGGTTTACAATGAATCCACCAATGAATGGGTAGATAAACACAAGAGTAGTGCATATTACACCCCTGCAAGTAATACTAAAATTCAGTCCTGTTATTTAGGAATGAAATATTTAAAAGATTCAATTCCAGGTTGGCAATTTGCGGAAACCAAGGACTCTATTTTTTTAATGCCATTGGGAGATCCTAGTTTTTTACATCCCGATTTTGCCTATCAGCCTATTGCAACCTTAATTAAAACAACAAAAAAGCAGGTTGTTTTATGCTTGCCAAACAATCCGGATAATTTTTCTATGTATGGAAGAGGTTGGGCTTGGGATGATTATGACCAAGACTATCAACCTGAGAGAAACAGGTTAAATATTTATGGAAATGTAGTGACTGTTTATAAAAAAAATGCAGGCGTAGAGCTCAAACCTAACTACTTCACTCAACATCAAAATCTTCCTAAGCAATATACTGTTTGGTCTCGTGAAAAATTAAGCAATCAATTTTTTGCTAAATCAGAGCCTATAAAAGATCCTGAACAACAAATACCTTTTATTACGGGTTCAAATTACACATTGGCTAAAGCATTAATTGAGGATACTTTACATCCAGCCTTCCCCATTGTCATTCAAAAGGGATGGAATCAACCCACATCAAGTATTATCAAAACTGTTCCTACAGATAGCTTGTTAAAAATTATGATGAATCGAAGTGACAATTTTTTTGCAGAACAAATTTTATTAATGACTAGCCAACAATTATTGGGGAAAATGGATGACGCAGCAATTATTGACACAATATTAAAAACAGATTTTGCTAATTTCCCGCAGCATCCAGAATGGGTAGATGGTAGCGGTTTAAGCCGTTTTAATTTAACAACCCCAGAAAATTATATAACACTTTTGCAAAAAATGGAAGCTGAATTTTCAATGGAAAGAATAAAAGCCATTTTTGCTCAAGGTGGGAAAGGTACACTTTCAAGTTATTATAAAAATATTCCTGGTGAGTTATATGCAAAAACGGGAACACTTGGAAATCAAATAGCATTAAGCGGGTATATTTTTACAAATAAAGGGTCTAAATTATTATTCTCCGTTTTGGTAGCAAATCATGTAAGCCCAACTACTTATCCTGTGCGCCATGCTGTTGAGGAGTATTTGACTACAATCATGAATGAATTTTAATTCATCCTAAATAATGGGGTGAATATTACTTGCTAAACAAACCGTCTAGGTATCCTTCTTTAAAGTCAATAAAAGTAGGTGCCCCACTTGTGCTAACATTTGGGGTTTCGCAATTAAATAATGATTCAATTAAGCTATGCATTTCTTTTTGAGAAAGCGACTGTCCGGCTTTTATGGCCGATTGTCGGGCCATGCAGCGAATGAGTTTCTCTCTTTTGCTGAATTTAATATCGCCACTGAAATGTTTAAATTGTTCTAACAAAAGCTCGATTGCATTTTTTTCATTTCCGGAAATTACATCGGCTGGAATACCTTGAATAATAAAACTATTTTGACCAAAAGGTTCTATTTCATAGCCAATGATGGATAAATCTTGTATCATATCTTCCAATAAAATCGCATCGGGGACACTTAATTCTAACACAACTGGAAATAAACTTTTTTGTGTTGCATGCGGTTGTACACTTGCGTTTTGGTATTTCTCATACAAAACACGTTCATGAGCCAACTGTTGGTGTACCATTATAAATCCAGCACCCACTGGTGCTAGTATGTAAGTATTATTTATTTGAAGAAGAGTGGCATCCTCGTTAACCATGATTGCATCGGCGTCCTTGTATAAACCCATGGAAGAGGACTTAACAATAAATGATTCACTAGCGTTTTCTATACTTTCTTGTTGAGGTGCACTAGGTAGGTCACTAAAAAAACTTTTCCATTCATTTTTTTCTGCTTCACTTACTCTTGGGATAAAGTGCGCTTGATTTTTTTGTGTGAATCCAGCATATAAAGAGCTACTCGCTGCACTATTTTTTTGTTCTTCGTTTACGGGTTTTTGTATAGCATCCAACTGTTGTATATCCGCATCGAGTGAAAAGTCCAAAGAAGGTGCAATGCTGAATTGTGCCAATGCATGTTTTACAGCTGCTTGAACAAAGGCGTAGATAATTTTATCGTCTTCAAATTTAATTTCCTGTTTTGTAGGGTGAACGTTAATATCTACCTGTGCAGGATCAACATCAATGTATAAAATATAACTAGGAAAGCTTTCTTTAGGGATTAAACCGTCAAATGCATTGGCAATGGCATGATGCAAATAGGCACTCTTAATAAAACGTCTATTTACAAAAAAGTATTGATCGCTTCTTGTTTTTTTTGCAGTCTCAGGTTTGCCTACAAATCCGGATATTGTTAAATAATCATTTTTTTCACCAACCGTTACCAATTTAGTTTGATAGCTATTGCCCAATACATGAATAGCTCTTTGTTTAAAACTTCCAGCTTCCCAATGAAAAACATCTTGGCCATTATTGGTTAGGCTAAAATAAATTTCAGGGAAGGCTAATGCGACTCTTGTGAATTCTTCTATGATATGTTTTAATTCAGCCGAATTACTCTTTAAAAAATTTCGGCGCGCAGGCACATTGAAAAATAAATTTTTCATGCTTATGTTCGTACCCACCGGACAAGCTACCGGACTTGTTTCACTTACTTGACTATTTTCAATTTCAACACTTGTTCCTAATTCATCTTGCGCTTGTCTTGTTTTTAAACTTACCTGTGCAACTGCTGCGATGGAAGCAAGTGCTTCTCCTCTAAACCCCATAGTTCTAATTTGGAATAAGTCCTCAATAGAACTTATTTTGCTTGTGGCATGACGTGCAAATGCATTTTGTGCATCAATGGGGTTCATTCCTTTGCCATTGTCTATCACCTGAATTAAGGCCTTCCCCGCATCATTGATGATTAATTTTATTTGAGTGGCGCCTGCATCTACCGCATTTTCCAACAATTCTTTAACGGCACTAGCAGGTCTTTGAATAACCTCTCCAGCCGCAATTTGGTTGGCAATATGATCTGGTAATAAATGTATGCTGTTGGCCACTATTAAATCCTTTAAAAGTGTGTAAAAGTAGTAAATTTGCCACTTAAAATCTCAACTTATGTTAAGAACAGCGGACATTCAAAAAACGCCTCGTCATTACCTTCCTGCTGACTTTATTTTGACCGATTGGGCAGGTTTAGAACCCTTTTTTAAAGAGCTTTCGGACCGACCCCTCCACAGCAAATCAGCGCTAGAAAAATGGTTAAAGGATTTAAGCGAATTAGAGGCTTTTGTAAGTGAGGATGCCTGTTGGAGACAAATTAAAATGACCTGTGATACTACGGATAAAAGTTTGGAGGATGCTTTTACTTATTTCTGCATGGAGATTCAGCCAAAAATGCAACCTTATGCCGACGCTTTGAATAAAAAATTAATGGCATGTCCTTTTACTTCAGAATTAGACAAATCGGAATACTTTACCTATTTGCGTTCAGTAAAAAAGAGCATTGAATTGTATAGAACGGAAAATATTCCTTTGCAAGCAGAATTAAGTGTACTTCAACAACAATATGGAACCATTGCTGGAAAAATGACCATAGAAATGAATGGCCAAGAATATACTTTACAACAAGCTTCACAGTTCTTGGAAAATGAAGATCGTGCAGTAAGAGAAGAAGCGTACAAAAAAATACAGGAACGTCGTTTGCAGGATAAGGACGCCATGCATGATTTATATACTACCCTCATTCAAAAAAGACATCAGGTAGCAGTGAATGCTGGCTTTGCAAATTATAGAGATTATAAGTTTGCAGAATTAGGCAGGTTTGATTACACTAAGGAAGATTGTTTTCAATTTCATGAAGCCGTGAAGCTTCATGTACTCCCTTTGATTGATAAAATTTATGCGAGAAAAAAACAAAAGTTAGGATTGGATATCTTAAAGCCATGGGATACCGAAGCGGAACCTGCTGGTACCAAGCCTTTGCGACCATTTACGGACGGCAAGGATTTATATGAAAAATCAGTAGCTTGCTTTGAGCAATTGAATCCATTTTTTGCCGACTGTTTGCGCAAGATGCATGAATTAAAACATTTTGATTTAGAAAGTAGAAAAGGTAAAGCACCAGGAGGTTACAATTGTCCTTTAGCAGAATCAGGTGCTCCATTTATTTTTATGAATGCAGCTGGTCAAATGAGTGATGTAACAACAATGGTACACGAGGGTGGCCATGCCATTCATTCTTTTTTAGCACATCCACTTTCATTAAGTGCATTTAAAGAGTATCCTATGGAGATTGCCGAAGTGGCTAGTATGTCTATGGAACTATTTACGATGAATCATTGGCAGTCTTTTTTTGATAATGAGGCCGATTTAAATCGTGCGAAAGAACATCAATTAGAACGCACCATTACTATTTTCCCATGGATTGCAATCATTGATAAATTCCAACATTGGGTATATGAGAATCCGAATCATACCATTGAAGAAAGAACCCAAAATTGGACAGCAATTTTAAAAGAATTTTCAACCAATAGTATTGACTATACTGGTTTGGATATGTATCGTGCTATTGGATGGCAAAGACAATTGCATTTATTTGAAGTCCCATTTTATTATATTGAATACGGTATTGCGCAATTAGGTGCCATTGGTATGTGGATGCAATATCAAAAAAATCCAACACAAGCTTTAGAAAACTATATGAATGCATTGGCATTGGGAGGTACAAAAACTTTGCCTGAATTGTATGAGACAGCGGGCTTGAAGTTTGATTTCTCTCCCAACTATGTGAAAACCTTAATGGATTTTACGAACGAAGAACTCGAACGTTTATTTTTTTGATAAAATATGTTATGATTGGGTTGATAGTGGATTGTTTCCTTGTGGCGGCCTGTTATTAGGTCTTGGCCCATTGTTTCTTGGACCATTATTATTGCGTGGTCCATTGTTGTTTCCATTATTAGGCCTTGGTCCATTATTTCTTGGACCATTGTTTGGACCACGATTTTCTCTTGGGCCGTTGTTTCTTTCATTGCTATAATTACCTGGTCCTCTTTGTTGGTCTCTGCGGCGACGATCGTTTTTCTCTAAACTTCTTAAACTAATTTGTCCAACCACATCAACAAATGATGGTTCTACTTCTTTTGGTTTTCCACTAGTCACTTCCACTGCTTGTAATTCATCTACCACAACACCTTGTTGGTTTAACTTCTTAATTTCAACAACACGATCAATGGTTAGTGGGTAATGCTTTGTATTATTTGGTAATGTGTACCACATTAAATTCTTGAAAATATCTTTCTTTATTAAGAAAGCCTGACCCATTGCAGTTTGTAAAGTATCTGCATAGTCGGGAAATCCTTGCAAAGCATCTAAATAAGTATCTAATTCAAAATTCAAACAACATTTTAAACGTCCACATTGACCGCTTAATTTTGTTTGATTAATTGATAAATTTTGATAGCGTGCTGCTGTAGTATTCACACTTTTAAAATCATGTAACCAAGTGCTACAACATAATTCACGGCCACAACTTCCAATGCCACCCAATTTCGCCGCTTCTTGGCGAATACCAATTTGACGCATTTCTACTTTTAATTTAAACTCACCTGCAAAAATGCGGATGAGTTCTCTAAAGTCAATACGGTCGTCGGCTGTATAAAAGAAAGTTGCTTTTTTACCATCGGCTTGTACTTCTACTTCACTTAATTTCATTGCTAATTTAAGTTGTGTAGCATGTGTACGACTGCGTGCTAATATATCGGCCTCTCTGCTTTTGCTAATCTTAAATGTTTCGATTTCACGATCTGCACTTGGTCTTAATATTTTTTTCATATCGGGATTAAATTCATCCATCCCTCTTTTCTTTAACTGCAATCTTACCAGCTCACCTGTAAGTGAAACCTCGCCAACATCGAAACCGTTTACGCCTTCAACAGTAACATAGTCTCCTTTTTCAAATAAGTGTGAAGTTGAATTTCTGTAAAATTCTTTTCTACTACCTTGTTTAAAGCTTACTTCTACTACTTTACATTGACTGTCCAAATCGTCAATAGGTAGGTCACGTAACCAATCGTGTACGTTTAATCTGTTACAAGCACCTGAACTACAACCGCCGTTACTTTTGCAACCGCCCGGTTTCCCAGTTCCACATGATCCACATCCCATATATAGTTAGTTCTAACTGTTAATGAATAAAATACCTGCCTTTGCCTTCATTTTCACATATCTACCTGCTAGGCTTCTGTCAAAATTAAGGTTTTGTTCTGAATGATATGGTAGAACTTAATTCCCAAGGCCATAAATAGCATTTTTGGGTTCGCATTACGCTCAATATGGTAAACTGCCTTGTCTAGTTCCTGTACAATGGCCTCCAATTGTCCCACGCCGGCTATTTTATTGATTCTGAGTGCAAAATCCTTTAAAGCCGGGTCTAATGGGATATCACTACCCAGTACTTTTATACGAATGCTTTGTTCCAATAAGTGGTTAAAATACTTTAAAAACTGTTTTTGAGGCTCTCTTCCCATTTTACTGGTTTCTTCCACCCATTTCATTTGTGCCAAGGGGCCGCTCTTGAGTATGGCATTTAGCCATTCTCTAATTTGGGTAAGAAAATCGCCATCGCTATGTTGTAATAAATGAAGTGCTTCTCGATAATTCCCATCTGAAATAGCTGCTATTTGACCTGCTTTTTCGGGTTCAATATGTCCTTTTTGAATTAAGGCGGTTTCAATTTCCTGGGTAGTTAACCTAGGTACTTTAATAAATTGGCAACGACTTAAAATGGTTGGTAAAATTTGCTCCTCTGAATTGGCAACGAATAAAAAAATAGTATTCGCTGGGGGTTCTTCAATTAATTTTAATAATTTATTCCCCTCCTTGCCTAAATATTCAGGCATCCACATCACTAGCACTTTGTAGGCACTTTCAAAGCTTTTAAAGGAAAGTTTTTTAATGATTTCATTACATTCGTCCGCACTAATATTACCTTGCTTATTTTCGGCTTTTATGGATTGCAACCAATCAAAAACATTGCCATAAGGGTAACCGTTTATAAATTCTCTCCACTCTTCAATAAAATTAGAGCTAATATTTTTTGCGCCTGGTTTTTCGGTTATACTTGGAAATGAGAAATGCAAATCCGGATGCATTAATTGGCTCGCTCTGTGATAAGCAGGGAGCGTAGCAATTTCATCGGGGCTATATACTTTAGGTGAAGCGGGTTCGGCGGCACCAAATAAATTGGCACCCGCACTTTTATCACCATTAGGGATACTTACAATATACTGTGCAAAAGCAACGGCAAGGGGAAGGGCACCAGAACCTTCGGGGCCAACAAAAAGAATGGCATGGCTTAATCGTTGGTGCTGCACCATATCGACAAGCTGTTGCTTTAGTTTTTCCTGACCTATTACCTCGCTTAATAACATGAAGCGAAGATAAGCAAAAACCGCGGTGGGATTTTTGATGTGGAGAAAAGTATGCGCATCTTTTAAGGAATGCTACTTACTTAACGCGAGACAAAATTTCTTCGCTATCTGGTTTTACATTACTTGGAAAATAAGCAATCATTTTGCCATTCTCATCCAATAAGAATTTATTAAAATTCCAAGATATGTTTGCGTCTAAAACGCCATTTTTTGATTTTTGCGTTAGCCATTGATAAATTGGAGCGATGCTAGCACCTTTTACATCAATTTTATCGGCCAATGGAAAATTAACGCCGTAATTCTTTTTACAAAAACTTGCAATTTCCTCATTGCTTCCTGGCTCCTGCCCACCAAATTGATTACAAGGAAATCCAATGATTACTAATTTATCCTTGTATTGCTCATACACTTTCTCTAGGCCCTCGTATTGAGGTGTATAGCCGCATTTGCTTGCAGTATTCACCACTAAAATTTTCTTGCCTTTGAAGGAAGCAAAATCAATTTGTTTGCCATCAATGCCGGTTACCTTAAAGCTATGTATACTTTGGGCGTTGCTTAATAAGGAGATGGCAACAAAAAATAGGGTAGCTATATATTTCATAAAATTGTATTTATCAATAAATATAACAAGAATCGTTCAAATTGGTTTACTCAATGGAAGAGAATTTATGAATGGTAGGTATATGCAGCAGTTGCTACACAAATACTTGCTGGCTGCGCCTGCAATAATATATGGCAGGCTGATTCAAGGGTAGCACCGGTTGTTATTACATCGTCAATGATTAATAGATGTTTGCTATGTAATGTAAGTACTTGTGTAAGTGAAAATAGGGCATTGTTTTCTTGGGCCCTTTGCAAACGATCCTTTTGTGTTTGTGTAACAGATTCTTTATTTTTTTGCAAACCAATAAAAATGGGTACCTGGAATCCACTTTCAACGATGGCTTCACAAATTATCATACTTTGGTTAAACCCTCTTTTTTTCATTTTTCTTTTGCTAATGGGAATAGGAATTAAATAATCAATATGGCAATACTTATTGTTATTCATGAGTTCATGGGCAATAAGCCTACCTAGCAAGTAGCCGGCTTTTTTATTTTGGCGGTATTTAAGTTCAATAATAATTTGCTGCACAATACTTTCCTTCGTAAAAAATAGTATTGCAGTGGCATGAGCAATATTAAAACGCCCCCAAAATATTTTTTCAACAGGATTCACCTGCATTGCTCCAAAATGTGTAAATGGCAATTGGGTTTCACAATCGTCACAAATAATTTGTTCCTTGCGAAGCACATCCATGCCACATTGCAAACAAATATGTGGGTATAAAAGATGAAGAAAAGCTTGGAGATAGGAGCGTATGGTTTTTGTCCAATGCTTCATACTAAAAGAATAGGCGATACGCTTCGTCTACTCTTTCTACCGGGATAATTTGAATACTATGTTTATTGGCCTCAATGCCCTTGCTATTAAAAGCAGAAATATAAATTTTTTCAAAACCTAATTTTTCAGCTTCTGCAATTCTTTGCTGAATTCTGTTTACTGCACGAATTTCTCCATTCAATCCCACTTCACCTGCAAAACAAATTCCTTGTGGCAAAGGAATATCTTCATAAGAAGACAATAATGACAATATAATGGCTAAATCCAATGAAGGATCTTCTATTTTTAAACCGCCTGCAATATTTACAAAAACGTCTTTCATACCAAATGCAAATCCTCCGCGTTTTTCGAGCACAGCTAATAATAATTGCAGTCTTCTTAAATCAAATCCAGTAACCGTTCTTTGCGGTGTTCCATAAACGCTTGGTGTAACTAGGGCTTGCACTTCAATTAACAGTGGACGCATACCTTCCATAGAAGCTGCAATGGTGCTACCACTTAAAGACTCGTTTCTTTGTGCAATTAAAAAAGCCGAAGGGTTGGTTACCACTTTCATTCCTTCACCTGTCATTTCGTAAATACCTAATTCGCTGGTACTACCGAATCTGTTTTTTAAAGTACGTAACATTCTGTAGGCATAATGTCTATCTCCTTCAAATTGTAGAACGGTATCTACCATGTGTTCTAAAATTTTTGGTCCAGCAATAGTACCTTCTTTTGTGATGTGTCCTATTAAAAATACAGGTGTACCCGTTTCTTTTGCAAAGCGCTGAAACTCGGCCGCAGTTTGTTTTATTTGGGATACACTTCCAGCAGCCGCTTCAATGGTATTGGATTCTAAGGTTTGAATAGAATCTACAATTACCACTGTTGGCTTCAATTTTTTAATTGATTTAAATATATCTGAAGTGCGGGTTTCGGTAAGTAAATAGAAATTTTCATTTTGCAAATTAAGTCGATCCGCGCGCATTTTAATTTGCTGAATACTTTCCTCGCCACTAATGTATAAAACAGTTTGATCCTTCATCATTAAGCCCTGTTGTAAAAACAAGGTACTTTTTCCTATACCCGGCTCACCTGCAACGAGCACTATGGATCCTAATACAATACCACCTCCTAAAACTCTGTTGAGTTCAGGATCGGCACTACTAATTCTTTTTTCTGACTGACTATTTACTTCGTTTATGGCAATTACCTGAGTGCCTTTTTGTTGTGTTGTGTATCCTTCCCAGCCGGCATCCTTTTTCTCGCCTTTCTCAATTAGCTCTTCTACGAAAGTGTTCCACTCATTACATGCAGGACATTTGCCCGCCCATTTGGCGGATTCATAACCACAGTTATTACAAAAGAAGGCCGATTTAGCTTTGCTCATACCTTAAAGATAAAGGCTATTTAAATTATATATGAAGTAAAACCCGAAATAGTTTTATAGCTTAATTTCTTCCTGTTGATCATCCAAAAATTTATATTCCACCAGATGACTGCTATTATCAGGTTGAGATGACAACTTTAACTTATATTTTCGCTTCCACTTCTTTAAAATACTGGTAAACACACCTTTGGTTAAATGAGAGTGAATTATAGGGTGCACTAATATTTGAATTTTTTTATGACCATGGGTTGTCAAATAAGAAAGTTTCTTTTCCATCTCGTCCTCTAATAACAAAGTAGAACTGATTTTTCCAGTTCCATTACATGCTGGGCAATCTTCAGAAGTATTTATATTTACTTCGGGTCTAATTCTTTGGCGGGTAGCTTGCAATAATCCAAACTTAGAAATAGGCAGTACAGAATGTCTTGCTCGGTCGGTTTTCATAAACTCGTCCAATGCTTCTTGTACTTTACGTTTATTTTCCGGCAACTTCATATCAATGAAGTCAATAACAATAATACCTCCAATATCTCTTAATCTTAATTGCCTTGCAATTTCTTCGGCTGCTTCTAGATTGGTTTGCAGCGCATTTTCTTCCTGATTATTGCTTACACTTTTAAAGCCACTGTTAACATCAATTACATGCAAGGCTTCTGTATGTTCAATAATTAAGTATGCACCGCTATTTAAATTAACTGTTTTTCCAAAAGATGATTTCACTTGTTTAGTAATACCATATTGATCAAATATTTCTTGATCTCCTGTGTGTAGGCTTAAAATATTTGCTTTTGCTGGAGCTATTCTTTGTAGATAACTTAAGGTAATGTCAAATATTTTTTTATCGTTGACTACAATTTTATTGAAGTCTTCATTTAACAAGTCTCTTAATATACTAGTGGTTTTGCTTTCCTCACTCATAATTCGAGCAGGTGCCATGGCACCCTTTAAATTTGCCTGTATATTTTTCCAATTTTCTACTAAGGTTAATAAGTCCTCGTGTAATTCGGCGGTTGATTTTCCTTCGGCAGCAGTTCTTACAATCACTCCAAAATTTTTGGGGCGAATGGACTCCATCATTTTTTGTAAACGCTTTCGCTCCTCGCCACTATGAATTTTTTTTGAGACAGCTACAATTTCATTAAAAGGGGTAAGTACAATGAATCGACCAGCCAATGATAATTCACATGTTAGTCTAGGTCCTTTTGCTGCAATAGGTTCTTTTAATATTTGTACGAGTACATTGGGCTTGCCATTTAACACCTCACTAATCTTACCTGTTTTTACAATCTCTGCTTCGGTTTGAAATTTAGAAAAGTCAAACTTATTATCATTGTTGTGAATGGCCTCTTGTGTGTATTTAATCAGCGACCTAACATAGGGGCTTAAATCGGTATAATGTAAAAAGGCATCTTTTTCGTATCCAACGTCAACAAATGCCGCATTTAAACCTGGAATAATTTTACGCACTTTTCCCAAGTACAAATCGCCTACAGCCCAGCGGGTGTCCATTTTTTCATTATGGATTTCCACTAATTTCTTATCTTCTAACAAGGCAATTTCAACCCCATCAGCGGAACTATTTATAATTAAATCTTTATTCACTTATAGCAACTTTTTTAAAAACATTTAGCATGCCACCATAATAGCTTCACTAATGCTTTATAATTTTTGTAAACACGGCCACTTTACGAAGGAAGGAAAAGGTAAAGTAAAGTTGCTAAGTAGAAGAGTGGCGTGTATTTGAAAAGAATACTAGTGTGCAACTGATTTTGTAACACACTAGTATTTAGGAAGAGAATTATTTATTCTTCTTCTTATGACGATTCTTTCTTAAACGTTTTTTTCTTTTGTGCGTCGCAATTTTATGACGCTTTCTTTTTTTACCACAAGGCATGTCCGATATTTTTTGTTATTAAAAATTTTATTTCTTCAGCTCTTTAATTCTTTTTTCAATCGCATTCTTTGCTTCTGGATTGTTTACCAAAGTTTTCATTTTAGTATACCATTGAATGGCTAAATCCTTTTGGCTGGAAAGTTCATAACACTCAGCAAGGTTTACCATTGCTTCCATATTATTGGGCTCCAATTTTAAAATGGATAAAAATCTTTCAATGGCTTTTGGATATTGCCCGGACTTTTTACCACCCAATCCTAACATCATATTTCCATAAATATTATTCGGATTTTTATCTACCACTTCTTTTACTTTTAAAATGCCTTGCATGGGATTGTCTGAAATATTTCCAAACAAATAGCAGGCACCTAAGTTAATGATGGTTGAGTCATTTTTAGGATTGATTACCAATGCTTTCTCTAAAAGAACTTTTGCATTTATTGCTATCCAGTTTTGAATGGCAGGTGGTGCTTCCTGTGTTGTTAGGTTATCTACCAACAGTTGGGCTGCAAAAGTGAGGCTTTTTTCAGAATTTTCCAACAAAGCAGCACTGTAAGTATAATATAAATATGGTTCCACTCTTTGAGCAGAATCAGCCCAAAATTGAGACAATTGTCTATAAATAGCTATTTTGGCTTCAGGTGTTTTAGCTGTATTTAGTTGATTTTCAATCCTTAGCAAAGAAATTTTTTGTGTACCGGTTAGTGCAGTTTTAGCGCCATCAAGGATTGTTTGGGTACTAATGGTTTGATTTTCAGTATTTTCTTTTCCAGTTCCAGACCCCGTTTTATTAGTTCTAGGGGCAAAAATAATGAGTACAACACATAAAAGTGTTGCTATAAAGATAACAATTAACTGAGGTTTTTTCAAAATTCGTCGATTTCCTGCAAAGGTAATTACTTACGATTGCTTTTCACTTCGTTTACGAATTCTTTTGCAGGTTTAAAAGCAGGAATAAAATGTTCAGGAATGGCTACCGCAATATTCTTTTTAATATTACGCCCAATTTTTGCGGCTCTCTTTTTAGTGATAAAGCTGCCAAAACCACGAATATAAATATTCTGGCCGTTGGATAAGCTTTCTTTTACTTCCTTAAACATCGTTTCTAAAGTAACTAAAACATCCACTTTAGGAATTCCAGTTTTCTCAGAGATTTGATTGATGAGATCAGATTTTCTCATGAAGTTAATTTTTTGGGTTTCAGTATTAAAAATAAATTAAATTTTAACTTTTTGCAACTAATTGCCCATTTATTTATCTCGAATTGTCCATTATTTTAGCATAATATACATATAAATATTTAATATATAAAATACTCTTAATTTATAATTAGTCAATTTTTGTCAAAAAATGGGTCATTATTGGTCTTTTTTACCCAATTTTACTCGAAATGAATACAGTTTTTTGCGAATTGCTTCTAAAATGGGATAAAAAGTCTAATCATCGTCCAATGCCCTGGAAAGGAGAGAAAGATCCCTATAAAATATGGCTAAGTGAGATCATTTTGCAGCAAACCAGGGTTGAACAGGGTTGGGCTTATTATGAGCGATTTGTAAAACATTATCCAACAGTGCAAAAACTGGCCGAAGCCAAAGACAAAGATGTTTTTAAATTATGGGAGGGCCTGGGTTATTATAACCGTTGTAGAAATTTATTATTTACAGCTAGATTTATTGTGAATGAGTTGAAAGGAGTTTTTCCTAAAACCTATGACCAACTCTTGTCATTAAAAGGAGTTGGACCTTATACTGCCTCGGCTATCGCTTCCTTTGCATACAATTTACCACACGCAGTAGTGGATGGAAATGTTTTTAGAGTTTTTGCAAGATATTATGGAATAGTTACTGCAACCGATAGTAAAGAAGGCCTGCAAATTTTTAATGAAATTGCTTTTAACAATTTAGCAAAAAAACAAGCTGGTAAATACAATCAAGCATTAATGGATTTTGGTGCCACTGTGTGCAAACCCATGTCACCACTGTGTTCGGAGTGTTTAATGAAATCTAATTGTGTTGCGTTTAAAGAAAATATTGTAGGTCAACTACCCTTTAAATCAAAAATCATTCAAAAGAAGAAAAGATATTTAGATTTTTTCTGTTTTATAGTTGGCGACAAATGGTTTATTCAAAAAAGAGCTGAAGGAGATATTTGGGCTGGCCTATATCAGTTTTATATGATAGAAAATGAAAAGTCAATATCACTTCAGGCAAATTATATTAAAGAAGTACTTCAAAATCAATTACTAATCAATAAAGAGGTTGTTAAAATCGAGCCCATTAAAAAAGAATTTCAGCAACAATTAACCCATCAATTACTTGCCGTTAGGTTTACAAAGATTTATTTACTTAAAATTCCTCCAGCATTAGAAAATGGCAAATGGGTTAAAATGAATACCCTCCTTAAATATCCTTTTCCCAAAACCATTAATGCGTTTTTAAAGGAAGCCGGTTATTTGAATGATTAAATTGTATTGGATGCTACTTTCTAATTTTATTGTTAACTTTCCGTCATAAATACATGCTATTTTGGACTATCATTCGGGACTTCTCAACTTACTTTTAATAACTACTACAGGCCCAGCTCAGCAAGATGCTTTACTTTTTTTGGCCATGTCTATATTATTATTTTTATCTTTTGCAATAGCGGGGTCAGAAGTGGCTTTTTTTTCATTGTCTTATAAGGATATACAAACACTAAAAACCAAACACAATAAGGCATTAAAAAGAATTGTGGTTTTATTGGAAAATCCTAGCAAGTTGCTAACAAGTATGCTTATTGCGAATAGCTTTATTAATATTTGTATTATTCTAATTGCAAATACTTTAATCAATCGTCTTTTTGATTTTGAAAAAATTACAATACCGGGAATTGAGTTTGCAATAAAAGTATTATCTGAAACTTTATTGCTTTTATTTTTTGCCGAAATTTTACCAAAAGTAATGGCTACACAAAACAATATTCGGTTTGCTCAAAGTTTTGGAGGAATTATTCAAGTTGTTTATTTTATTTTTTCGAAGCCAAGTAATATTATGGTGAAATACACCAATATTATTGAAAATAAATTAGCAAAAAAGAATTTTGGCTCTACTTATAGTTTAGAAGAATTGGATCATGCTATTGATTTAACCGCTTCGCCTAATGAACAAGAAAGTGAAAAAAAGATATTAAAAGGTATTGTGAAGTTTGGGAATATTTCAGTGAAACAGATAATGAAAACACGCTTGGATGTTTATGGCGTAGAAGCAGATATTAAATTTGATGCGCTATTGGAGCACATTAAGGAATACAATTACAGTAGATTTCCGGTATTCAAGGATGACTTGGATACTATTGTAGGTATGATTCATACTAAGGATGTGCTCCCACACATTAATGAAAATTCTAGCTTTAATTGGGAAAAATTAATTCGTCCAGCTTTTTTTGTCCATGAACAAAAAATGATCGAAGATTTATTGCAAGAGTTTCAATTAAAACGTATTCACTTTGCAATTGTTGTTGATGAATTTGGAGGAACGAGTGGCATTATTACATTAGAAGATATTTTAGAAGAAATAGTTGGAGATATTAAAGATGAATTTGACGAAGAGGAATCTATGGTAAAAAAAATTGATGATTTTCATTACTTAATTGAAGGCAAAACGCCTATCATTGATTTGTGTAATTATATTGACATTTCAACTAGTTTTTTTGATCAAGTAAAAGGAGAAAGTGATACAGTGGCTGGTTTATTTTTAGAATTGGCAGGCGTTTTTCCAAGTTTGCAGCAAGTAGTAAAATACAAGCAATATAGTTTCACTGTGATTGAGATTAAGAAAAATAGAATCCATAAATTACAATTAATCATATCACCTCAACTAGCAGTACCAGCTGAAAATGCGTAATTATATTTCAATTTTATGGGCTTCCATTATTTGTACGTTTTTTGCCTGCAATAGTCCAGTCACACCCAAGCCAAAAGGGTATGGCCAAACGAATTTTCCTGCAAAAAAATACCAATCTTTTAATGAGCAAGGGTATCCTTATGCTTTTGAATACCCTGTTTATGCCAAAATTAGCAAAGAGGTTAATTATTTTGGAGCTTCAAAAACTGCAGATAATTGGATCAATATTAACTTCCCCGATTTTCAAGGTACTTTATATGTAAGCTATCGTTCCATTGCACCTGGTCAGCTAGATACCTTAATTAGAGATGCATATGGCTTTGTAAACAAGCACAATACCAAAGCGGTTTCCATTCAGGATTCATTTTTTACTACGAGCAATGGTGTTAGTGGTGTTTTCTTTCATATTGGGGGGGATGTGGCAACGAATTATCAGTTTTTTTTAACGGATTCCACCCATCATTTTTTCAGAGGTGCCCTGTATTTTGACACCACACCCAATGAGGATTCTTTGGCGCCTGTGAATGCCTTCATTTTTAAAGACCTAACCCATTTAGTAAATACATTTAAGTGGCAATAGTTAATCTTAAGTTTTATCTTTAGTAAAATCAGTAATTTTGTCTCGCATAAGATAAGTGACATTATCAAAAGTTGCATATATTTTACCACACATCAAAAAACGCGCCGCATTTTTTTCATATCTTTACTGCATAATTTTTATCATGATAGTTATTGATTCTGTTTTAGTGAGTGACGAGGTTGTTGAAGAGCAATTTGTTTGTGATTTAACAAAGTGTAAGGGTGGTTGTTGCGAGGATGGAGATGCTGGAGCACCGCTTGAAACAAAAGAAAAAGAATATATTAAGGCATATTACGATATTGTAAAACCCTATATGACAAAGGAGGGTATTAAAGAAGTAAAAGAAGTTGGACAATTTTTGTACGATAGAGAATTTGGCTGGGTAACGCCCACTATTAACGGACAAATTTGTGCATATGGCTATAAGGATGAGAAAGGAATTATTAATTGTGCATTTGAGCAAGCTTATAATGATGGTAAAATTCCTTGGAAAAAACCAATTAGCTGTCATTTGTTCCCCATTAAAATTACTAAGAGTAAGTCGGATCCAGATGTAGAGTATTTAAATTATGAACCAAGAGAAGATTTATGTGCTGCAGCTTGTTCTTTAGGTGTAAAGTTAAAAGTACCTGCATACGAATTTTTAAAAGAGTCCATTATTAGAAAATACGGTGCAGCATTTTATGAAGCATTAGATGCTTCTGCTCAACATTTGAAAAAGAAATAATTAATTATCATGCGCAGTATTTATGCCGATTCATTTTTAGAAAAAAGTACTGGCAAGGCCTTAGACCTTGAGCATCGTCGTAAAATTAATTTTAATATTGGCAAGTATAATGCAGTTGTACCAAAGGGTAAAGAACAGTTTTCCGATTTAGAGCGTGTAAGAGAATTGGCAAAAAATAGAAAGTGGGAGGCTGTTGAACACCTAGATTTATATTTAACACAATTTGAAGATCAAATAACAAAGCGTGGCGCTAAAGTGTTTTGGGCGGAAGATAGTGAGCAAGCTTTAAATTTTATTGGAGAAATTTGTGCCGATAAACAATGTAAGTCCATTGTGAAAAGTAAGAGTATGGTGACGGAGGAAATACATTTAAATGCTTATTTAGAGTCCATTGGTGTAGAAAGTGTAGAAACAGATTTAGGAGAATATATTCAGCAGTTAGATGGCGAAGCGCCTTATCATATTGTTACCCCTGCAATGCATAAAAGCAAAGAAGATGTTGCTAAATTATTTGCAGAAAAATTAGGAACCGATATTAATTTAACACCTGAAGAGCTTACCCTGGTTGCAAGAAAAAATTTAAGAGAGAAATATGCTAATGCTGAAATAGGAATTACCGGTGCAAATTTTATCTTGTCAGATATTGGAGGTATTGCTTTAACTGAAAATGAAGGAAATGCAAGGCTTTCAGCTTCATTGCCTAAAACACACATTGTAATTGTTGGCATTGAAAAAGTAATTCCCTCTATAACAGATCTTGGATTATTTTGGCCTTTGCTTTCCACATATGGAACAGGACAACAAGTAACTGTATACAATAGCATTATTACAGGTCCCAGACAAGTAGGTGAACTAGATGGTCCTGAGGAAATGTATGTGATCCTGCTTGATAATGGGCGTACCGATTTATTGGCAAATGAAAAAAGCAGAGAGGCGTTGTATTGCATTAGATGTGGCGCTTGCTTAAATGCTTGTCCAGTATATAAAAATATTGGTGGTCATGCCTATGAAACTACATATAGCGGACCTATTGGTAGTGTGATTACCCCACATTTAAGAGGCATGCATGACTACAATCATTTAAGTTATGCTTCAAGTTTATGTGGAAGCTGTACACAGGTTTGTCCAGTTAGAATTAATATTCATGAGCTTTTGCTTGAAAATAGAAGAGAAGCTGTTGTTTCTGGAGAGAGTAATTTTGGCGAAAAATTTGCATGGAAAATTTGGAAGCAAAGTGCTATGAGCCGACGCCTGATGAACCAAGGAAATGCCGGCATTAAAAATTGGATGGTCAATAAAATGTTTAAGGGATGGACAGCGCAAAGAGCACCACTAACTTTTTCTAAAAAAACCTTCAATCAACTTTGGAAGGAAGCGAATCGTAAATAATTACATTCCATCTGCATCCGAAATTACTTCTACCGGATCTTTTTGTTTCTTTAAACTTCTGTTTACCAAATACACTCCTGTAAGTGTTGCAATGGTACCTAAAATGCTATTCCAAGTAATTTCCTCTCCTTTAATGAGTAAAGAACCAACCCAGATTGCTACTATCGGATTTATATATGCATACAGGGAAGCAATACCAGGATGAAGATGCTTCATGCTGTATATAAATGATACAAAAGCAAATATCGAACCCCCAATGACCATGTAAATGATAACCCACCAGGAGATGGCCGGTATTTTAGTAATGGCAATATAATTTCCAGAAATAAAAGTAAACAAACCCATCACAAGCGCACTTATAAACATTTGCCAGCCTATAGAGTAATATTGATTGATATTAATTTTAGTTCTTGAAATAATTATGGAACCAATACTCCAAGTAAGCATTGCAAACATGGACAAGCCTACGCCTAATGCATAATTCCCAACATGCACTTGCAAGCTGTCCTTATAAAAAATAAAGCCAATGCCAACCAAACCTAAAAATAATCCAAGCATAGTTTGTGGCGTAATTTTTATGGCCTTATAATAAAATCGTTCAATGAGTACAACGGATAATGGATAAAGGGCAGCTATTAAAGCAGCTAGTCCGCTTGTAATAAATTGTAGTCCATAGGTGGCAATACCATTTGAGGATACGAACATTAAAAATGCCATAGGGACTAGCCACATAAATTGTTTCGCGGTTGGAAATTTTTCTTTTTTAATAAGCAAGAAAAATAAAATATAAATACTCCCTCCTAAAAATTGACGAATACTTGCTAGTTCAAATGCAGGCATATGCGAAACACCCATTTTACTGGCTACCCAAGTAGTTCCCCAAACAATACTTGTTACAGTAAGTGCTAAATATGCTTTTTTTTGACTTGACATTTATTGGTGCGGAGTATTAGTGCTTAAAATGGCGTAACTGTGTCATGACCATTGCTAAACCATGTTCAACACAATATGCTATGCTATCCTTGTCTCTCACCGATCCGCCAGGTTGAATATAGGCTTCAATTCCTTCGGCATGTGCAATGCTAACACAGTCATTAAAAGGAAAGAACGCGTCCGAGGCCAATACGGCACCTTTTAAATCAAAATTAAATTGCTTTGCTTTTTCAATTGCATGTCTAAGTGCATCCACTCTTGAAGTTTGGCCACAACCTTTACCCACTAATTGTTTGTTTTTAATAAGGGCAATGGCATTACTTTTTAAATGCTTACAAATAATATTACCAAATATTAAATCTTCTTTTTCCGATGGCGTACATGGTCTTGCACCCACTTCGTCCCAATGGCTAAAGTTGCCTGAATCCAAGCCTTGTTCTAAACTACCGTTTAGAATAGATTTTTTTTGTGTTGGTTTAAAAGTAACACCATCTTTACTTTGTAATAAAATTCGGTTTTTCTTTGCTGACAATATGGTTAGGGCTTCGGCTTCAAAAGCAGGTGCAATAAGTACTTCAAAGAAAATTTCTTGAATTGCTTCCGCGGTGGCTTTGTCAACGGTTCCATTGGTAACAAGTACACCTCCAAATGCACTTTCGGGATCACCTGCTAATGCAGCAGTCCATGCATCAAATACATTATTTCTTTGTGCAACGCCGCATACATTGGTATGTTTTATAATAGCAAAACTAGTTTTGGGTAAGTCGCCAATTAAAGCAATAGCGGCATCTACGTCAACTAAATTGTTATAGGATAATTCCTTTCCATTGACTTGCGTGAACCAATCGTCCAAATTGCCAAAAAATGTAGCTACTTGGTGCGGATTTTCACCATAACGTAAAACTTTACCCGCTAATGGATTAAAGTAATTGCTAATTGCTATATCGTAATGCATAACTACTTCAAAAGCCTTTCCAGCAAATGCTTTCCTTTGTTCTAAGGTAGTGGTGCCATTCTGTGTTAGCAAAATTTCGTTTAGTTTTTGATAATCATCTTTTGCAGATAGCACCACTAAATCACGAAAATTCTTAGCTGCTGCGCGAATCATAGAAGGGCCGCCGATATCTATCTTCTCAATAATTAATTTTTCTTCATTGGTGGTTCTTAGGGTTTCTTCAAAAGGGTATAAATCCACGATTACTAAGTCTAATTCAGGTATTTTGTATTCGGCCATTTCTGCAATATCCTGTGCTTCATAACGTCTGCCTAAAATACCGCCAAAAATGGATGGATGTAAAGTTTTTACCCTGCCCCCTAAAATAGAAGGATAGCCTGTTACTGTTTCAACCGCAACACAAGGAATACCTAAATCTTCTAAAAATTTTTGTGTTCCACCAGTTGAGTAGATGGTTATATTTAAATGGTGCAAAGTTTTTGCTAAAGGTTCTAAACCGTCTTTGTAAAAAACCGAAATAAGGGCTGAATGTATTTTCTTTTCCATAGGCAAAGTTAACCCCTTCCTTATTTTCTTGCCCGCTACATTTTCCACATAAAATTCATGAAACTGAATAACTTTAGCATCACATATACCGTAATGAGCCCTAAAATAACAATAAGATAACTCGACTTTTTTTGGTAAATCCATAAATACATAAAAACCAGTATCAGGTAATAGCCAAAAACCTGTAATCCATTCATCTTTATATAAATAGTTTCGGCTTTTGTATACATAAACCAATCCCGCACAATGCCGTTAAAAAGTAATATATATTTAGAAATGAGGCTTCCAAAATACACAGCCAAACCTTGTGGAAGCAACATGAATAGTACCAATCCGTATAGCATTAGATTACTTAAGGGCACCATTATAAAATTGCTAATTAGCACCCAGCTTGCCACTTGATGAAAGTGTAAAAGTAAAATGGGCAGGGTTGTTATTTGCGCAGCTATACTTACACAACAATTACTCCATAAAAACCGTATGATTGGGTTGTCTATTTCTATAGCATTATACAAAAGCTTATAAAACAAATGGATGCCAATAACAGCACTGTAAGACAATTGTAAGCCAATATTATAGATGCCATGTACATTGATTAAAAGTAATAACATAATTCCAGCAGCAATGGAATTTAAAGTAAAATTTGACTTTGCAAAAAAATTACCAATAAGAAATATTGAAAAAAATATGGATGCTCTTACAATGGATGGACTTGCATTTGCAATAAAACAATAAATCCAAACCAAAGTAAATAATAACATTAACTCCATGCATTTAAATACCGCGTTTTTAGGAAAATGATAGGTTACTTTTGTTAGGGCTTTAAATAATATATCTAAGTGCATTCCACTTATTGCAATAATATGTATTATGCCAAGTTGTGTATAGGCATTTAAAAGTGATTTATTCATATCCATTTTCACACCAATGAGTAAAGCAATGGCAAAGCTGTTGGCTTCTTTAGAAGTAATATTTCTATCTATTTTCAAAATCATCCAATTTCTAATATCAATAATCAAATTATTGATAAAACTGGGTAATTGAAATTGAAAGATCAATTTTGTATTCCATTGTATGATGGCGCCCCAACTAATAATACATGCCATAGTTAATAAACCTTTATACAGTTTATTCTCACCATAGCGAAATGATAATATTAATAATCCAATTTCAATAAATATAATTAACAGAAAAAACAAGTCGCTTGAAAGTAAAAAAAAGCTGGGTAGTATATTTGCAATGCCGACACCTGCTAATAGTAAGCAACTAATAAAAACTAATGGGTGAGAAGCTCTCCAATAAGCATTGGATTTTTGCATTGTTGAATGTATACAATGCAAAAATCCAATTGAATTCGGTTTTTACTTTGATCCAATTAAGAACACCACTAATTTTTTGTGCAATTCAGGTTTGTTGGATTTCCAATAAGATATAGGTGCGGTTTTTATGAACTCGTCTGGTGCTGTGATATCAACACCAATACATAATTTAGTTTGTGGAAGACAATTTTGAATAATAGCTTCCAATAGTTGATTATTTCTATATGGAGTTTCTATAAATAATTGCGTAGCTCCTTTACTATTTGCCTCTGCTTCGATAGCTTGAATTTTTTTCTTTCGTTCATTGTTGTCAATAGGTAGATAACCATGAAATTGAAAATTTTGTCCGTTCATTCCACTTGCCATAAGTGCTAAAAGTAATGAAGATGGGGCAGTATAAGGTTTTACCAAAGCCCCTATTTCTTGCGCTGCAGCTACTAATATTTGACCAGGGTCTGCAATACCTGCACAGCCTGCTTCTGAAACAATACCAATGTTTTTTCCTTGTCTTAAAAGGTCTTTAAATATACTTATTTGTGCTTCTTCAACTTTGTGGATAGGATGCCAAACGTAATTGTCAATGATCATTTCCTTCCATATCTTTTTGAAAAAACGCCTCGTTGTCTTTTCATTCTCTACAAAAAAAGCGTCACATTGCATGATCCATTTTTGCGTATCATTAGGCAACGCTTCCCATCCTTCTTCGTGCAATAACATAGGTAATAAGTATACATTTCCTAGTTTCATTAGGCGTTGTCTTTAATTTCTTGAGTATTTAAATGCGCGGCTATTAAGGCATAAAAAGGAGCAGTAATCCATCCTACAATTGGAATTAAATGCATCATATAAAATAATAAACCGTTGGCAATGGGCAGGCCCTTATGATTGCTTACATAAGTTGCTGCTGCAATTCTGCTTTTATTTTCCGTTGCCAAACCATAATCAAGCATGGCGTACCCTAAAAAATAGCCTTCCATTAATATGGTAAAAATTGGAGTGAACCACCCTATAATTGGGATTGTACATACTAAAATAATAGGTATTAAATAAACCACTTGCCAAACAAGGTTTGTAATATATAGCTGAATCGCGCGCAGAACAAGTTTAATATATTGGGTCCAATCAAAAACAAAATCTTGCTCCTGTTGAATAGCGGCAATACGCAAATGATGATATGAGAAAACGGGTGCGTATAAGATTAAAAATAAAAACTTGAATAATGCAAAGTAAAATAACATAATGGTAAACCAGAGCCAAAAACTTCCCATGGTAATAAAAAATCCAAGTAAATCACTGTCAATTGTATCTACCCAAGTTTTTAATCCTGTTTTTAATATAATCCATTCAATAAATGCACTAGATGTTTGACTAAAATAAGTGATACCCAATACAAAAAGAAATGCATAAATTATGCCAGGCAATATCATCCATTTCCACATGCGATGTTGCATGATGAATTGATGTGCTTGAAAATAGGCACGAACCGAAATGATAAGTTCTTTGAGCAATGAATTGATTTTGCAGTAAAGATACGAAGTCCTTTATTAGGATTGCATTTTGGTTCCATAAGCTAAATCCCCTGCATCTCCTAAGCCAGGAATGATATAACTATGGTCATTTAAAGTATCATCAATATCGCCACACCAAATAGGAATATTTTTACCCAAGGCTGCTTCTACGGTTTCAATACCTTTTTTGCTTGCGATGGCAACTACGATATGCAATTCCTTTGGAGTTTGATTTTTTGTAATGGCTTTAATGGTTTCAACTAATGAGGCACCGGTAGCCAACATAGGGTCGGATACAATCACCACACGATTGTTCAAATCTGGACAACTTAAATATTCGATACTTATTTCGAAACTACCATCGGCATGATGCTTTCTATAGGCAGAAATAAAAGCATTATCTGCTTTATCAAAATAGTTTAACATTCCTTGATGTAATGGTAAGCCAGCTCTCAGGATAGTAGCCAATACGGGCTGTTCTGCTAACACTTTTGATTGATGTATGCCTAGTGGGGTAGTTGTTGGAACTATTTTATTGGACATATGCTTACTCATCTCATAAGCTGCTACTTCTCCAATACGTTCTAAATTTCTTCTAAAGCGCATCCTATCATTTTGCACATTTACGTCTCTTAATTCTGCAACCCAATTGCTCAATAAACTATGATTTTGGCTTAAATGATGAACCATCTTTTTTTATTTTTTTCAAAACTAACGCTCTTATCGACAATTTTAAAATAATTTAAATCCATCCCCGTCAAAAAGCCCCTTATCGCTCAATTTTAAATGGGGAATTACAAGTAAAGCCATAAAGCTTAAGGTCATAAATGGAGCGCCCAAAGTACTGCCCAATGATTTTGCCATTTTATCAATTTGAGTGTATGCATCTGCAACTTGGTAAGGATCCTGATCGCTCATTAAACCTGCCACGGGCAATCCAAGTACTTTTTGATCAGTATTGGTGACACAACTAATACCACCTTTTTCCGCAATCACTAAATTAATGGCTTTTACAATGCTTGCGTCATCAACACCAATAGCAATTATATTATGACTATCATGGGCTACAGTGGAGGCAATTGCACCTTGTTTAAAACCAAAGTTTTTTATGAATGCCATTTTGGGCGAGGCATTAAAATAGCGGTTATATACCACCATTTTTAATACATCGGCATTTGTATCAGATACGATTTTTTGGTCTTTACAATTTGCTTGCATCCACAAACAGTTAGTAATTAACTGGCCATCAATAGCTTCTATTACAGGTATTTCACCACGTGTATTTGATGGATATTCATCTTGTAATATTTGAATATCGTTTTCAACAATAGGCTTTGCATTAAACTCATTAATGCTTTCTTCCTTTATAAATGGAATTAAGGTTTTACCTGCCTCTGCAACCAATTTCCCGTTTATGTATGTTTGTATTACATTAAAGTGCTTTAAATTTTCAACAATAATAAAATTGGCAGGGTCGCCTGCAGCTGCAATACCTGTTGGCAGTTTATAATGTATTACGGGATTAATACAGGCAGCTCTTAAAACATTAAAAATATCAATGCCTTTTTCTATTGCTCTCGCACACAAGACATTAATATGACCGTCCAATAAACTATCTGGGTGTTTATCGTCACTACATAACATAATCATAGATGGATGGTCATCTAACAATTCATATAAAGCGTTAAAATTTTTTGCTGCGCTGCCCTCACGAATTAAAATTTTCATTCCAAAGCTAAGCTTGTCAACAGCCTCCTCTATAGTAAAACATTCATGGTCCGTGCTAATACCTGCTTGAATATATTGTTGCGCTTCTGCTCCCATAAGTCCTGGCGCATGACCGTCTACTGGTTTTCCAGCTTTGTGTGCCGCTGTAATTTTTTTCAACACTTCCTCGTCCTTAAACAAAACGCCAGGAAAATTCATCATCTCGCTTAGGTAAAAAATATCTTTATTGGAAAGTAATTTGGTAACTGCTTCACTATTAATTGCAGCTCCAGCAGTTTCAAAAGCGGTTGCAGGTACACAACTAGGCGCTCCAAAGAAAAAGTGAAAAGGGACTTTTTTACCATTATTAATCATATAATGTACCCCCTCTACTCCACAAACATTAGCAATTTCATGAGGATCGCTAATTGTTCCAATGGTGCCATGCACAACTGCTAATCTTGCGAAGGAACTTGGAATGAGCATACTACTTTCCACATGCACATGACTATCAATAAATCCTGGTAAAATAAAATGATTAGGTGCATTCTCACATGGTGTGATTTTTTCAATCATACCATTGTTGATACTCAGTGTAGCTGGGTAGATTTTTTTTCCTAAAATATCTACATACTGCCCTGAGACTGTAAAAGTAGTCTCCATAAAAAAAGCTTATGTTATAAATTAAACCAGTAACTAAACTTAAAGATAAGTGCTCTATTCTTATTTTTAAGAATAGGATCTGTAAAATAATTGTCGGTATATACTAAAAAGAAATCGCTCATTGGCTTAAATCTGAATTGTAAGCGACTATTAATGTTGAAATTATTTTGTTGGGTGTTGTATTGCATAAACGTAGTCCAAAATAACTTGGTATTGAAATTCCATTCAAATTTTGGAGAAATTAATACAAGATTGGTGCTTCCGTATGGCTTTGGCAATTCAATTTTATTAATTTCCGCTCTAACAGACATATTAAAGTGTGGTTGTGAACGCCAATTTAAACCAATAGATCCTCCAGCAACCGTTCCGTTATAAAACTGGCCAACAGTGGCCATACCAAATATGCCAAACAACTTTCGCATATCTGTATTATACATTAATTCAAATTGATTAAACTGATAAAATCCTGCTGGTATTGGCTTTTCGTCGGTAAAAGCAATTGGATACAATAAATTTAAACTTGTATTGGAAAATGTGATATTAAATGAGGACGTATTTTTAAAATCTGTTTGTATGCTAAATTTTGCATCAGATTGATTTAAACTATTGTCTGTGTGAAAAGTGG
This sequence comes from Bacteroidota bacterium, assembly GCA_037975805.1. Taxonomy (GTDB): domain Bacteria; phylum Bacteroidota; class Bacteroidia; order Chitinophagales; family Chitinophagaceae; genus Sediminibacterium. The sequence goes on from JBANFX010000044.1 coordinate 139,610, forward strand.
CAAAATCTTCTATCTTAAATTGTAGTTTTCCAATTGGACCATTGGCGGGCATTATTTTATAACCAATTTGGTTAAATGTATTTCCAAAACCCATGCGAATGGTAGTATCCCTTTCGGCATCATAATTGTCAATCATTTGCACAAAGCCCATGTCGGTGTAATAGTTTTTGCCAACATTACCTACCATTGTTATAAAACTCCAATTTGTTCTTTCACTCATAAAACCTCCCTGCACATATTTATCTTGATTGGTTACTGTAGGCTTAAAAGCTTGATGGTAATCGGCCCAGGCACTAAAGGTTCCAGATGTATTGGCATATTCTAAAGTGACACCCGCATTGCGGCCATATTTGTCAAGCGGATTTTTTTTGGCTTCTTCTTCTGAAATATAATTTTCTCTATTTAGAAAGTATGTTTTAATTACTGATCTTTTTAAAACACTTCTTTGTAAAGTAAATGCTGAAAAATTTTCTGGAGAATAATTTCCTTGTTTACCAGTTTGCATATTCATTACACCAATTCTAGTAGCCTGGTTTAAATTTCCCGACAATCTTGCCCCAAATAAAATTGGAATTCTATTTCCATCTTTATCTAGTCCAATAGTGCGTGAATAAAAAGGACGAATAGGGGGGATTCCAAAATTGGAAAATAGATCTGAATTTTCTAAAAAGAAGTTCCTTTTTTCTGGAAGAAAAATATTGAATCTCGTGAGGTTGGTTACTTGCTGATCTACTTCTACTTGAGAGAAGTCGGGGTTCACTGTTAAATCTAAATTTAGCGATGCATTTAAAGCAACCTTTGCATCAAATCCAGTGCTGGCCTGGGTACTTAATGTTTTCCCATTTTCTTTATCCTCGTTACTGTTACCATTTACGTACGGAAGAAAAATTATGTTTTTTGAAGTAACAGGTGCTCCTGCATTTGGCCAATTAAGCATACCCATATATCCCAAATCATAGGATCTGAAAATGGCAGGTACTTTGGTCCATGTACTATATTCGTTATTCTTTGCATCAATCCTTACAAAGTTCATTCCCCAATGCAATTGTTTGGGGTCATATCGAATAGATTTTAAAGGAATCATGATTTCAGCAATCCAATAACTTCCATAATCCTTTGTGGCAGAAAACCATTTACTGTCCCAACTCCAAGAAGGTTTGTCATCATAGCTATTACTTAATTGGTCCTCTGATTGGACATTTAGCGCATTAACTACAAAATAAAATCCATTGGTTTTTTTATTCTGAGGATCCAGCATAATACCAACGCCATCATTTCCGTCATGACCAATATCTCTTTTTAAACCTTTAATAAGTGCAACGCCACTATCATACACTTTAAATGCAAAGTATAAATTTTCATTATCGAACGTAATGCGCACTTCGGTTTGGCGTTTTGCCTCTCCAATATTATTGGGATATTTTTTATTAAAATGTTGAGCTACTTCTGTGGAAGTCCAAACCGACTCATCTAAAATTCCGTCTATTTTCATTTTACTTGAACTAGGCTGAATATTATATTGAAAACCCTTTTGGAAGTCACTGATATTTTGAGCTAATGCAACCTGTGTTGATAGGAAAATGATTAAAATGGTAATTACGGTGCGTAGCTTCATAGTCATAAGGTTGCAAATATCCTTTATGAAACGTTTTAAATGGCAAATACGTATAAAAAAACGGGAAAAAAGGTATAAACGGCCTAATCCTTCTTTAAAATGTCGGGTCGACGTTCTTTTGTGCGTTTTATGGCTTGTTCTTGTCGCCAAGCATCTACTTTTTTGGGATCACCCGTTAAAAGTATTGGAGGCACTTCCAAATCTCTGAAATTAGCAGGTCTTGAATATACAGGAGGTGCCAATAAATTATCTTGAAAAGAATCGGTTAATGCAGAAGTTTCATCATTTAAAACACCAGGGATGAGCCGGCCTACGGCATCTACAATAACTGCAGCAGCTAATTCCCCGCCACTTAATACGTAGTCGCCAATGGAAATTTCCTGTGTCACATACAATTCACGAATACGTTGATCAATGCCTTTGTAATGGCCGCAAATAATTAAAATCCTATTTTTTAGAGAAAGCGTATTCGCATCTTTTTGGTCAAAAGTTTTTCCGTCAGGTGTAACAAAAATTATTTCATCAAACTTCCCTTCTTGTTGTAATTCATCAATTGCATTGGCAAGAGGCTCACACATTATTACCATACCCGCTCCACCACCATATTGGTAGTCATCCACCTGGCCATGTTTATTAATTGCCCATTTTCTTAATTGGTGTAATTTAATTTGCAAGTGGCCTCGCTCTTGTGCACGCTTCATAATGCTGTGCTCAAAAGGGCTGGTCAATAATTCGGGCAATACGGTTAATATTTCTATGGTCATATGGCAAAGTTAATCCAAAAACTCCCCTAAATCTCTTCGATTCTTTTTAGTAGGACGTCCAATTTTACTAAGTCTTTTCCCTGTTTGGAAAGTAGCTGCCACTTGTCTTACTCTCTCTAATTCTTCCACAGGGGTTAAATCCTCATAATATTTAATGGCCTCGGCATACGCCATTCTTGATTCTAAAATTTGAGTTACGCGTAAGGTCCAATTTTTATATTCTGTTCTTGCTTCATAAATATCACCTACCACAACTGCACGAGAAGCTTTTACATTTTCTCCTTTTAGTTTAACCCTTCCTTTTTCAATAGCTTCTGTTGCCTGGCTGCGCGTTTTAAATACACGAATGGACCAAAGGTATTTGTCTAATCTAACTTTTTCTTTCTTTTCTTTTTCAGTACTCATGCTTTATGCATTTTTTTCAGAAAAGTATTTATGAAAATAGGGAATGGTTTCAATACCCTTGTAAAAATTAGCAACATCGTATTTTTCGTTAGGGCTATGTAAATTATCGCTGTCTAAACCAAACCCCATAAATACAATTTTTAAACCCAGTTCTTTCTCAAACAAAGAGCAAATAGGAATACTGCCCCCACCTCTTACAGGAATAGGCTCTTTGCCAAAAGTAGTGGCAATTGCTTTAGCGGCACTCTTGTATTCATGTGAATCTATGGGAGTCATATAAGGTTCGCCACCATGGTGTTCAAAAGCATCTACTGTAACATTAGGTGGTGCTATTTTTTTGAAATGGTCCAATACCATTGCTGTAATTTTTTCAGAAGACTGATTAGGTACTAAACGACATGATATTTTTGCAAATGCTTTAGATGGCAAAACTGTTTTAGCGCCTTCTCCAGTATATCCACCCCAAATACCATTCACTTCTAAAGTTGGACGAATGCCTGTTCTTTCATTAGTGCTATATCCTTTTTCACCCCATACTTCTTTGATGCCTAAATCATTGGACCATTCTTTTAAATCAAAAGGAGCTTCGGCCATTTTTTTTCTTTCTGTTTCAGTGGATTCAACTACATCATCATAAAATCCCGGAATGGTTATATGATTATTCTCGTCATGACAAGAAGCAATCATTTTTGACAATATCGTAATTGGGTTGGCTACTGCTCCACCATACACACCACTGTGTAAATCTCTATTCGGTCCTGTTACTTCTACTTCAATATAACTTAATCCTCTAACGCCAATATCTATTGATGGGGTATTCATACTAATCATAGCGGTATCACTAATTAATATTACATCAGCTTTTAACAAGGCATGGTTTGCTTTTACGAAACTGGCTAAATTAGGACTTCCAATTTCTTCCTCGCCTTCAATAATGAATTTCATATTGGTACACATTGTACCCGTTTTTGTCATCATCTCTAAGGCTTTTACATGCATATAAAATTGTCCTTTGTCATCACATGCACCGCGCGCGAAAATTTTACCATCAATAATGGTAGGTTCAAAAGGTCCGCTCTTCCATAGTTCTAAAGGCTCTGCTGGTTGAACATCGTAGTGACCATACACTAAAACCGTTGGAAATGCAGGGTCTACTATTATTTCACCGTAAACTATTGGATGCCCCTCCGTTTCATAAATTTTTGTAGTGGTTGCTCCCGCATCCCTCAGTGATTTTTCAACTGCCTTTGCACAGGCAATCATATCATCTTTGTTTTCGCTTTTTGCACTGATGCTTGGAATTCTTAGCAAATCCAATAATTCGTTTAAAAAACGCTCTTTGTTTTCTTCTTGAAATTGTTTCCAGCTGTTCATAATTCACTTTTTCTATTTTATTAATTCGGGCTTAATTTATTAATTGGTGTTTGGTATTGGCTAATACATTTTCCATAGTCCAGTTTAATCTTTTCTGAAACGGAGCTTGTCTTTTTTCGCATTGCCTAATGCTGCAAATGTCACAACTAAATGGCATACATCCGTCGATATGTATAAAAAACTCTACGCTGTCTCCAAACTTACTTTTTACGAGGTCGGTGAATTGATCCATCATAGTATGCGCTTCATGTACGTTTAAATACCAAGGCATGGTTAAATGACAATCTATATGAAGTAATGGGCCATATTTGATGACCCTTAAATTATGTAGATCAACCCAATGATCATTGCGATTATCATTAATTTCCGCAATTACATTTTCGAGTAATGCCATATCAGCCTCGTCCATGATGCCCGCTAATGATGCCCGCAAAATTTTATAACCATCATATAATACCCAGGCACCTAAAAGAATTGCGATAATGGCGTCTACTTTTTGGATACCTGTAAACATTAAAATCAATAATCCAAGGGCAACAGAGAATGTGGTAAAAAAATCAATTAAGAATAATTTTCCACTTGTAATTAGTGAGGTGGTATTATTTTTCTTACCCATGCGCATAACGTACAGTGCGGTTCCAATGTTTATGAGCGCAATTAATATCAAAATCCAAAATCCGTTGCCTAAATTATGAAGGGTGCCTGGGTTATAATAACTTTGAACGGATTCATATATTATTAAACACCCCACGCCAATAATTAAACTTCCTTGAAATGCGGAAGATACAAATTCAGCTTTTCCATGTCCATAAGGATGATCTTTATCTTTTGGCTTGGCTGCAATATACATGCTGTAAGAACCAACAATGGTTGCAATAATATTCACTACACTTTCCAAGGTGTCGGATAAAACCGAAAGCGCGTGCGTCATTAAAAAAACAATCATTTTTAATGCAAAAACAATTACAGTTAGTGCAGTTAAAATGTATTGAATTTTTAAATTTTGTTTGGAATTACGCACGGATTAAAATTAGGCTTATGTAAATAAGATCTGATTATTATGATTTTGCTTCGGCATATTTTTTTTGAACATATTCCCAATTCACTAAATTCCACCATGCAGCAATATAGTCTGGTCTTTTATTTTGATACTTCAAATAATAAGCATGTTCCCACACATCCAACCCTAAAATAGGTGTGCCCTGAATTTCTGCAACATCCATCAATGGATTGTCTTGATTGGGTGTTGAAGACACTGCTAATGTGCCGTCTTTTTTTACTAGTAACCAAGCCCATCCACTTCCAAACCTAGTTTTTGCAGCTTCACTAAATGCTTTTTGAAAATCAGCAAATGATCCAAAATTTTTATTGATAGCATCAGCTAATGCACCAGCGGGTGCAACTGAAGGTGAAGGCTTCATCATTTGCCAAAATAATTCGTGGTTATAATGTCCACCAGCATTATTGCGCATTTTGGGAGAATACTTTGAAACCGATTTTAATAAGTTAGATAATGAAGTAATGTTGGTATCTACTTTTTCTGCCACACATGCATCGGCTAAATTTTTTGCATAAGTTGCTGCATGCTTGGTATAATGTATTTCCATGGTCAATGCATCAATATAAGGATCTAAAGCAGTATATGCATAAGGCAAAGGCTGTTGAGAGTATTCTGTTGCGTGAAGTAAAGGCTCAATTGAGTTAAATTTTGTGAAAAGGGGCATAGTAGCTAATGCAATACCCGCTTTGCCAGATTCGGTTAAAAATTGGCGACGATTTTGGGTCCTGTTTCTCATATTTTTATTTTTTAAAGTACTTACGTAAAGTTACTTTAATTGGCTGTAAAAGTCGGTAGTAAAATTCCTGATTAAACAATTGAGAATCTCGCATGGCTTTATAGGTTAAAAACAGCCCTACCGGAATTAATATTGCCGATGAAAACCACATGCCTTTGTAAACAGTCCATTCCCCTGACTTTGCAAATTTCTCTCCAAAATTATTAAGCAAGAAAAAGATCACAAAAAACACGATTGCTAACACCAATGGTGTGCCTAGCCCTCCTTTACGAATGATAGAACCTAAAGGCGCACCAATTAAAAACAATACAATACAAGCAATTGACAAAGTAAACTTTCGATGCCATTCAATGGCATGAAAAGCTTCGGCTCTCTCGTTTTCGGTATATGTTTCTTTTATGGAGTTGATATTATTTAAGATACTTGAAAACTGGTAGCCAATTGCTTCAATGACAGGGGCATTCACCGAATCGGGAACAATTTCATTAAATTTTGAAATTGCTTTTGATTTAGGAATTGTTGCAAATAATTGACTACTGTCTTTGTAATTCATAAATTTCAAATATGGAATTACTTCACGTATCACTTTGCTTTGATACACACTGTCACGATTTTTTAAAGAATCTATTGCGCCATCCAACTGTCGTATGCTTAACATTTTTGGGTCATAAATGTTATCGTTGGTCTTATTGGTTTGAAAGCTATTTAGATTAAATACTTTTTTATATTCTTTAAAATTTAACCTTGAAAATTCGGTCTGTGTTGTATTCTTTAATCCTCTTTCCTGATAACGCCATCCATTGTATAAAATAAACTCTAAAAACTTTTTATCTTTTGAAACACGCATTACTCCCCATTCAGCAACAATCATATTGTCTTGCAAATTGAATTTCTTTTCAAAAATAATTATGTTGCGAATGACACTATCGTTGGCTTCTTTTTTACCCAACTTAATTACGTACCCATCTATTTTATCATAAAAAACACCTTCCTTAATATCCAATGCAGGCTTGGATACAATGATATCATACTTTAAGGAAGTGAGCTTCATTTGAGTGACGGGTATGATGTTGTTGGCAAACAAAAAAGCAACGCCCGCTAAGAAAATGGTGAATATAAATAAGGGACGCATAAAGCGCACCAATGGAATGCCAGCTGCTTTTATAGCGATTAATTCAAAACTTTCTCCCAGGTTGCCAAAGGTCATGATGGATGAAAACAATAAGGCCAGGGGCAATGCAGTGGTGAATGTACTAACCGAAACAAGTCCAATTAATTGTATAATGGTTAAAAAATCTAAACCTTTTCCCACCAAGTCGTCAATGTAAAGCCAAAAGAATTGCATTGTCAGCACAAAAGTAGAAATAGTGAGTGCTGCCAAAAAAGGCCCAATAAATGCCTTGAGAATAAGTATGTCTAATTTTTTAAACAAAGTTGTTTGACTAGCTTCCTATGCGATGAAAAAGATCTTTTATTTGATACTCCCAAAGTTGAGATTGGTCTTTTATTTCATTTTTTTCTGCAAAGTCTTTAATGATCAAAACAGTTTGATTTGAAATTTCTGTCTTCTCTATACGAAATTCAAAATATTCGTTCTTCTCACTGTGTAACCATCTAAAGCGTATAAATTTATCTTCTTCTTGATCTAAAATTTCAGCTTTATCTGGCACACCTCCATTCCATGAAAAGCTATATACATTTTCCCATTCATCAACTTTATCAGCAAACCATTCTTGTAAACCAGAAGCAGTTGATAAAAATTCAAATAATATGCCCGGTGAACATCTTACTGGAAATTCTAGTGTAAATAATTGTTTCTTACTCATAATAACGTGTATCCTCTTATTTAATTAGTTCGTTAGATGCAATAATAATATTTAAAGTTTAGGTTCCAAGTATTTTTCAAAATATATTAGTTAACAAACTGTCAAGATAGTAATTGCCTTCAAAGAAAATATACATAAAACATTGAAAATCAATTTTATATACACTTGTTTAGTAAATTTTCGCAAAACAAAAATTCTATTTTTTTAAAGTAATTTTTTCTAAGGAGGTACTCATTTGTCTGTCTTATCTTTGCTACCCTTAAAATAGCAATATGTTTAATAGTCTTAGTGAAAAATTAGAATCAGCGTTTAAGCACCTAAAAGGTCAGGCTCGCATTAACGAACTGAATGTAGCCAATACCTTAAAAGATATTAGAAAGGCATTATTGGATGCCGATGTTAATTTTAAGATTGCCAAAGAATTTACAGATACCATAAAGGAAAAGGCAATAGGCGAAAAAGTAATTAATGCAATTAGTCCTGGCCAGTTAATGGTAAAAATTGTGCAGGATGAATTAACTACGTTAATGGGTGCAGAGGCTACTCCCTTGACTTTGACTGGAAATCCAACCATTATTTTAGTAGCAGGTTTGCAAGGTAGTGGTAAGACTACTTTTTCTGGAAAATTGGCTAGTTACTTAAAGGCACAGAAGAAATCTCCATTACTAGTTGCAGCTGATATTTATCGTCCTGCAGCCATGGATCAGTTAACTGTTTTAGCAGCACAAATTGGCGTAGATGTTTTTGTGGAAAGAGAAAATAAAAATGCAGTTTCAATTGCAGAAAACGCCATCGCCTATGCAAAACAAAATAATAAAAATGTAATCATCATAGATACCGCCGGTCGTTTAGCCGTGGATGAAGAAATGATGAATGAGGTTTCCAATATCAAAACTGCTATTCGTCCACAAGAAATTTTATTTGTTGTAGATGCTATGACAGGGCAGGATGCAGTGAATACTGCAAAGGCTTTCAACGATCGACTCGACTTCACAGGAGTAGTGTTAACTAAATTAGACGGAGATACAAGAGGAGGTGCTGCATTAAGTATTAAGTATACCGTGAACAAGCCTATTAAGTTCATGAGTAGCGGAGAAAAAATGGATACTTTGGATGTTTTTTATCCTGAACGTATGGCCCAAAGGATTTTGGGAATGGGAGACATTACTTCTTTAGTTGAAAAAGCACAAGCACAATTTGATGAGGCAGAAGCAAAAAAGTTAGAAAAGAAAATTAGAAAAAATCAATTTGATTTTGAAGACTTTTTAACGCAGATTCAGCAAATTAAAAAAATGGGTAATTTAAAAGATTTGATGGGAATGATTCCGGGTATGGGTAAGAGTTTAAAGGACGTAGATATAAAAGATGATGCTTTTAAAGGGGTTGAGGCCATTATTCAATCTATGACTTTAATTGAGCGAAGAAATCCAGACTTGTTAACGCCAAGTCGTAAACAAAGAATAGCAAGTGGGTCTGGAAAAAACATAGCCGAGATAAATGCGTTCATCAAACAGTTTGAACAAATGAAGCAAATGATGAAAATGATGAATGGACCAATGGGTGCTACTATGGCCAGTAAAATGCCTGGGATGAGAAAATAAGGAAGCTGGAGATTTTATAATTGATTGATTTTCAGCTCATTTTTTTGAAAAATATTGCTTAATTCTTCATTTTTATTGGGTAGGTTCAGGAGATTCTATTATCTTTGCAGCCTTAACCTTATTTGTTAACGCCTATAAATTTCTATTTAAAATGGCAGTAAAGATCAGACTACAGCGTCATGGTAGTAAAAAAAGACCATTCTACTTTATTGTAGTGGCCGACGGACGCGCACCAAGAGATGGTAAATTCATCCAAAAAATTGGTACTTACAATCCTTTAACAGTTCCTGCGACTATCGAATTAGATCGTCAAAAAGCGTTAGAGTGGTTAAACAAAGGTGCTCAA
>JBANFX010000006.1:0-58002 GCA_037975805.1 Bacteroidota bacterium
CTAACATTTCTCTTACTTGGTTTACCACCATTAAGAAGTCAGCACCCGCACGGTCCATTTTATTAACGAAACCAATACGAGGAACTTTATAACGATTCGCTTGACGCCATACAGTTTCTGATTGTGGTTCTACACCATCTACTGCAGAAAACAACGCAATCAAACCATCCAATACACGCATTGAACGCTCTACCTCTACCGTAAAGTCCACGTGACCTGGAGTATCGATGATATTGAAATAATAACTTTTTGTATTTGAGTCTGGCTTACCTAAAACTGTAGGGAACTGCCATTGACAAGAAACAGCAGCAGAAGTAATAGTGATACCTCTTTCTTTTTCTTGCTCCATCCAGTCAGTAGTTGCAGCACCATCATGCACTTCACCAATTTTGTGAATCATACCAGTGTAACGTAAGATACGTTCAGTGGTAGTAGTTTTACCGGCATCAATGTGCGCAGCAATACCAAAGTTTCTCTGTAGTTTTAAATCCGCCATATTAGGGTTGTTTATTTTTTAATAGCTCAATAATTTAACTATAAATCATAGTCAATTCATCGAGGCGCAAAGTTAATGATATTACTGATTGAACAAGGGTTTCCCACAAAATTTTTCCATAAACTATTCCACAGGCTATCCTACCCTCCCTTAGGGGCAACAAAAAACCCTAGCGAACTAGGGTTTTGTATATCGGTAAGCCTGGGCTTATTGGATTAAACTTTAAAGTGAGAGAACGCTTTGTTCGCTTCAGCCATACGGTGTGTATCCTCTTTCTTTTTGAAAGCACCACCTTCACCTTTTGTAGCTGCAACAATTTCGTTCGCTAATTTGTCGGCCATTGTTTTACCGTTACGCTCACGGCTAAAACGCACTAACCATTTCATACTCAAAGAAATTTTACGATCGGCACGAACTTCAGCAGGAATTTGGAAAGTAGCACCACCAATACGACGGCTTCTTACTTCTACAGCTGGTGTTACGTTTGCTACCGCTTTTTTCCACATTTCATATCCATCTTCGCCAGTGAACTTTGCCACTTTCTCTAATGCATCATAAAATATTTTATAAGCAGTTGTCTTTTTACCATCTAACATAATGTTATTGATAAAACGAGTTACTTGAACATCGCTGAATTTAGGATCTGGAGCTAATGGAATCTTTTTGGGTTGTGCTTTACGCATGTCTGTCGAATATTAATTAGTTATTATCTGAAATTATTTCTTTGCCTTTTCTTTCTTAGTACCGTATTTACTACGAGACTGCTTACGGTCTTTAACACCTGCAGTATCCAAGCTACCACGAACAATATGGTAACGTACCCCTGGTAAATCCTTTACACGACCACCACGGATTAACACGATACTGTGTTCTTGTAAGTTATGACCTTCACCTGGGATGTAGGCAATCACCTCAATTTTGTTTGTCAAACGAACCTTAGCTACTTTACGTAGAGCTGAGTTTGGTTTTTTAGGTGTAGTAGTATACACTCTTGTACAAACGCCACGACGCTGAGGACATGCATCCAAAGCTCTTGATTTACTTTTCGCCCTGATGATCTCACGGCCTTTTCTAACTAATTGCTGAATAGTAGGCATTTATTATGCTGTTTTGTTCAATTCTGTTTATAAAAAATTCGGACGGCAAAGGTAATGGCTGTTAACGAATTACCAAAATGTTTATTGGCTAATTTTAAAAAAATAAAGCAAATTCAACTTTTTTGGTAAAAAAAAGCATTTGAATGCTGTCAAACAAAAATTCAAATATTTGATTTTCAACACTTTAGTTAAACATGCATTAACCAACCATGTTTGTCCACAATATTTCCCATCCTAATGTCATTTAGCTCTTTTTTAAGGGCTGGAGCCACTTTTAATGCATCCACGTCAAAATCCATTACGTATTCTGCATGAGCCAATCTTGAAATATAAGAAACAACAGCAGCTGTTCCCACACCAAAAACTTCCGTAAATAATCCTTTTTTATGGGCGTCTACAATTTCTGCTACGGACAAGAAACGCTCTTCCACTTCATAACCCATATCTCTTAATAAAGTAATTGCTGAATTTCTGGTCACCCCTTTTAATACCGTTCCCTTTTCAACACTTGGCGTAATTACTTTGCCATCAATTACAAACATCACATTCATCATACCCACTTCTTCCACATATTTATGTTCAATGGCATCGGTCCATAAAACTTGATCATACCCTTTTGCTTGTGCTAAAGCAACTGGATATAAACTTGCTCCATAATTTCCACCATTCTTCGCAAACCCAACGCCACCAGGTGTTGCACGAGTATAATGTTGTTCAATTAATATTTTCATGGGTGCAGAAAAATAAGCGCCACTAGGTCCTAAAATAATCATGAATTTATAGGTGCTTGAAGCACGCACTCCTAAAAAAGGATCAGTTGCTATCATGAAAGGTCTTATGTATAAAGAACATTCTGGTTTGCTTGGAATCCATCCTCTTTCCAAATCAATTAATTGTTTCATGCCATCCATAAATAACCATTCAGGTACGGTAGGCATTTGCATGCGCTCAGCTGATTTATTAAATCGAATAAAATTTTGATCCGGTCTAAAAATGACTACCTCCCCTTTCTCATTTTTATATGCTTTAATGCCCTCAAAAATTGTTTGACCATAATGAAGGGTTGCACAAGAAGGGTCCATTTCAAAAGGTGCATAGGGCTTAATTTCAATATTTTTCCATTCTCCATTTTCATAATCCGCTGTTAACATATGATCGGTGAAATTCTTACCAAATGCAATCGCATCCATATCAAAAGTGGGCAATTTAGGTTGGTTGTTTAGTGTTACAGGGATTTTTTGTGTTGACATAATATAAATGTTTTAAGGGCTCCTAAAATTTGAGCGCAAAGTAACATAAAATAGAGATAACTAACAAGTGTTATTTTTCTTATTGAATCAATTCATTTAATTTTCCGATTCAATGCAAGATCCAAAAACAATATTGCCGGCCTCCGTATTGGTTTCTTTATATAAAGATACTTTGGTATTGCCTGAAAGCGAAAAAAAGGCGGAAAAAAATCAAAATAAAGAAGAACTCGTTTCCTCAACTCCTTCCAATATTGCTCCTATTGAACTGCCAAAAGTTAAAAAATCAACCGGACCATTAAAACATTTAGGGGATCATCATAAAAAAATATTGGTTATTGTTAACGACCCAAATTCTGTGTATTTAAACGAAACAGATTTTATATTACTTACTTCTATTTTAAATGCCTGCAAACTCACCATTGCAGATATTGCTTTAGTGAATATTGGTAATCAAGAAACCAGCTTACATCAAATTTTAGAAACACTCCCTTCAACTTTGATTATGTGTTTTGATATTGCTAGTGCAGATTTAAAAATTAAACTACCCAATACTTTGTATAAAGTAAATGCGTTGGGTGACACTCGTTTGTTTTTTAGCAAAGCATTATCAACCATGCAAGGTACCGGAGCAGAAGCTAAAATAGAGAAAGGAACACTTTGGATTTTATTAAAGCAACTATTCGGATTATAATTCTTTTCTTTTCAATCAATTTGCTTTCATCAATACACTTCATTACAATGCACACGCTCATATTTGCAACCAATAACAAAAATAAAATTGTTGAAATTCAGTCATTGGTTGGATCCGATTTTAATATCATTCCTTTAAGTGAAGCTGGCATTGATATTGACATTCCAGAACCACATGAGACACTTCAGGAAAATGCGCTTGAAAAAGCAAGTACCATCTTTACCATTACTAATAAAAATTGTTTTAGTGAGGATACGGGATTAGAAATAGATGCACTCAACGGCGCACCTGGTGTTAAAAGCGCGCGTTATGCTGGTGAGGATCGCGACTTTCAGGCTAACATTGATAAAGTTTTATTGAATTTAAAAAATATTACAAATAGAAATGCACAATTTAGAACCGTGATATGTTTGCTATGGAAAAATAAAAATAACAAACCAGATACTATTTATTTTGAAGGGATTTGCAAGGGACGTATTGCATTGGAAATGAATGGAGAGAAAGGTTTTGGCTACGACCCCATTTTTATTCCAGAAGGAGCTGATAAAAGTTTTGCAGAAATGAGTATGGATGAAAAAAATAAATTCAGTCATCGTCAAAAAGCAGTTACCCAACTTTTTGAATTTCTAAGGAATTTTCGTGAAGTGTAAATTTAATTTGGCAATGGGAGATCAGAATAAAACACTCGATTCTTATTGTTCCAAAGGCGTTGTTGCATTCCATATTTCCCAACTTTTTTCGGCTTGAATATGTAACATCTCTAAACCGTTTTGAATGCTTGCACCTTGCGCTGCCCCTTTTTGCAAAAACAAGGTTTCACTTGGATTATATATTAAATCAAACAAATGATGTTGTGCCCCCATTGCTGCATATGGCAATTCAGGTGCTTGATTTAAATTGGGGTACATACCCAAGGGGCTGGTATTTATAACCAAGGTATGCGATGCCATGATAGCAGGTGTTACTTGGTCATAACTTATGCAACCAACACCAGCAGTTCTTGAAACAATTTGATAAGTTATATGTAATTTTTTAAACACCCACTCAACCGCGGCAGCAGCGCCACCGGTACCTAATAATAATGCATGGGTATGATGAGGTTTTAAAAATGGCAATAAGGAATTTTCAAAACCAATTACATCCGTATTATAACCATACAATGCGCCGTTAAATTTACGTATACAATTACAGGCATTAATTGATTTAACAACAGATGATGGGTGTTGTAAAAAAGGAATAACTTCTTTTTTATAAGGAATGGTTACATTTAATCCTTGCAAATTTTTATCCGCATCCCATAAGCTAGTAAATGCTTGGATAGAAGGTATTGGATAATTCTCATAAAATGCATCTCCAATCTTTTCACGCTCAAATTTTTCTTTGAAATATCCTTGCGAGAATGAGTGTGATAATGGGAAACCAATTAATCCAAAATGACGCACAACTATTTATTTAAGTATAAATGAAAAGTATCGCCTCTTAATCCGATTCTCATTGCCTCCAATGGAATGACTTCAGAAGGCGCAATATTTCCAAGGTTTACATTACATCCTATCAATTCTAAAAAATAGAGCTGTTGTGCTTTTTGAGGCGCTTCCCATAAAATTCTTTCAGCAGGAATTTTAGTTAAAATTTCTTGAACCAATCCCTCACGCACTTCTCCGCTGCCTCGATATATTCCAACATTACCTGCTTCACGCGCTTCCGCAATTACATATTCCGAACCAGCACTCAATTCAGCACTCATTAGCTCAATCCATTTATAAGGTGGAATAATATGAGCAGCATCTTTGCTTCCAACTTCACTAATTACTTTAGAAATTTTTGAAATTTTTTCAATATAACCGCATTTTTCGGCGTGTGGAATTTCAATGGAACCATCACTCACTTCAATCAAATCAATTTTATAATCCTTACACATTGCGATATAATCTTCAAATTGATTTCTAATTACATAGGCTTCAAAAAGGGTACCCCCAAAATAAACTGGGATATTATGTGATTGATATAACTCAATTTTGGCTCTTAAATTGGGTGTCACCATGGAGGTTCCAAAACCCAATTTTACTACATCGGTGTGAATACCAGAAATACTTATAAAATTTTCGGCTTCATTAAAACTCAAACCCTTATCCATTACCATTGTTAACCCACTCTTTCTTGGCTTACGCGAACGTTCTGGAATTTGTGATAAATTAAAATTATTCATATAAAATACTTGAGATGCGCAAAGTTAACTCAAATGACTAAGATTGTTTTCCCTTTTTATAATTACTTATCATTTCTGAGACTTTAGGATCTTGCATCATTTCAGGATAAAACTTTGTTAGCTTATTTACTAAGTTTGATGATTTTGATAAAGCCATTTCTAATTGTAATAATGCTTCGGATGTTTTTTGCATCATATATAAAATTGCACTACGATAAAACACAAAAACAACCTTACCTGCAGTTGAAATGTAGGCGATCTCGGTTTGTTCCAAAGCCAATGCCAACTGGTCATTTGCTACCAAACATTTGATTAATGACTCCCAACCAGCAATTTGTTTTGGCTTGTTTTTTACTACTGTTCCAAAATAGGCAGCAGCTTCTTTAAACTCACCTAAGTGCATAAAACACTCGCCCATTAATATGGAGTATTCATTTATATGTTTATGAATTCTTATAGCATGTTCTAATTGTTTAATAGCTTGCTGCCATTGACCTTCTTGCATGTAGGTAGCTGCAATTTTTTGATACAACCTACTATCGTCTGGATTTAAATGCACCGCTTTTTTAAAATGGAAACGTGCTTGTGCATAATTTTTCATTCGGTGGTAACAATGACCAATCGCTTCATAAATTACATCTTCGGGACGTGATAATTCCAACACTTTTTCCAAGGCTTCAATGGCTTCTTTATATTTACGAATACGTAAATAAGCATCCCCCATATTACGATAAGCATAATCAAATTTTTCATCAATCACAATTGCATATTGATATGCATCAATCGCTTTCTCATGCAATTTTAATCCTTGATAAGCAGCGGCTAAATTAAACCAAGCTAAAGCATTATATGGTTGTTCATCAATGATGCGTTTATGCAAACGAATACTCTCTTCATTCCTTCCTGTAAAATCAGTCCAAAAACAAATCTTATACAATGCTTCCTCATTCATTGGGTCCTCTTCTAATACCAATTGCAAACAATCATATACTTTGTCAAAAGCTTCATGGTCATCATAAACGTCTGCCAACTCAAATAGCAATTCGGTTCGCTCAACACCTTCAAATAAATGCAAAGCTTCTTGTAATAACACGATGGCTTGTTCCGGCATATCTAAGGCTAAATAAGCATCGGTTTTTAAAATAAACAGATTCATATCTTTATGATCATATAAGGCTGCTGTATCTAATAAATCTAAAGCCTCTTGATATTTTCGTGTAGCCAGCAGCAAATCTGCCTTTTTTATCATTAACAAAGCCGAAAATGGATATTGATCCAAGGCCAAATTGGCTGCTTGAATTGCTTCTCCTATCTCGTCCTTTTCATCAAAATGTTCTATGATACGCTCAAAATCGTCCTCCTCAATATAGGAATTAGATCGGCCCTGCTTTAAATTATGGTAACGTAGGATTAGTTCTTTGATATCCCCCCCTTCCTCTTCCTTATGACGATCAAACATAGTTAAAATATTTGCAATCTATAATTAAGTTATTGATAACCAATTATTTAGATATAAATGGCTACTTAGGTACTGAATAAATATACCACAGCCACTCCTATTTGCCATATTTTGTTGTTCACAATTGACATTCAACAGGTTTAAAGATTTATTTTAAATTGATAAAAGAAGGTTTTACCTTTACATTAATCATGCGTACCATTAAAAACATATTATCTGTTGCAGTATTGGCAAGTATTTTACTTGTTTCTTACAATACTTATGCGTCCGTAATAGTTACAGGTACCATCGAAACAAAAAAAACATCTGAAAAATTTTCATTAAGGAACTTAAATGCTACTGCTCATAAAACAGCAACTTTTGCAACTTTAAAAGCAAGTTTTCAATACAAAGGTTTGGCTGGATTGAATTCAAAAGAGAATAATAAATCAAATAGCAGTTACTTAATGTATAATAAAGGAAACATCTCTTATGTGATTCCTTATCATCACAATGTGCTTTCTAAGTTCAAGACGCCAACTGCTCCTTAGTCTATTTAGTCTTAATATATTCAGCAATTAAATGCGCGTTATTTTATTCAATAATTTGGAATTGATCCTTATTGATAATAAACTGACTAAATGGAATTGGACTAAAATCAATACTCATTGCTTTATATTGTATAGCATTTCCAGTCACTGGAATTACATTGTAGCAGAGTACCAAACCCGCTACTTCCTTAAATGCAACTTCAAAATTACTTACGGTGGTAATCATTTCTGGTGTATACCAAATTTGATATACAATACCGTCACTCCATTTTAGCTCTACTTGTTTACATGCATATCCTAAAATTTGAAAAGTACTATCGGATAGCACTTCTTTCATGGAAATTAATGTAGGCTGATCCGTTGGCGGATAAACAACATCTTGAATAAAATGACTTTCTCCAATATCTTTAGTGATGGTAGCTATTTTACTTTGTGCATTAAAATAAAGCGATTGCACCAATTGCGAAGTATGTATTGTTGTTTTACATTGATCTCCCTTTACATAAACCCATTTAACACCAACAGTGTCTTTTTGATCCAATTGAACGATACTATACTGCAATGCACATTCACCAATGTTTTTGGTTTGTGCATAAAGCGACATAATTGGCATTAGAATGCAAAAAATAAATATGGGGGGTATTCTTTTCACAGTGAGAATGGTGTATAAGAAAAGACCCTATCAAGGGTCTTTTCTTAACAAATACTATTTATTATTTTTATCTTTTAGTGCTTGTACTTTTTTTTGAGCCTCCATCATTTGCTCATACTTACTTTGCCAATTACTTTTTTTCTTAGGTGTCTTTCGTTTAACCTCAATTTCGGCCAATATTTTATCATGATTGATAATATACTTTTGAATTACAAATTGTAAAAGCAAAGTAACAATATTTGAAACTGTATAATACCAAGTTAATGCAGCAGGTAAATTATTAAAAATAAACAAAAGCATTACTGGGAAAATATATGGCATGTACTTTAATGCAGGATTATCCTGTGTTGGTGTCATCGCCATATTATAAATCGAAATAAATACACTCGTAATTGTTGCTGTTAAAGTAAATAAACTCACATGATCGCCATATGCAGGAATATGAAAAGGCAATGTAGCAATTGAATCATAGGTTGACAAATCGGAGCTCCAGAGGAATGATTGTCCTCTTAATGAAATATTTGAGTTAAAGAAACTATATAAAGCAAAAAAGATAGGAATTTGTAAAAGTGCAGGGATACAACCTCCAAGAGGATTAACGCCTGCCTCTCTAAACAGCTTCATTTGCTCCATTGCGAATGCCTGCTGATTATCACCTAACTTCTTCTTAATCTCATCTAATTCTGGCTTCAACACCTTCATTTTAGCACTACTCAAATAGCTTGAATAGGTTAAAGGAGAAGTAACCAATCTAATAAAAATGGTTAATAGTAATACTACCCATCCGAAATTTATATCAAACCCTGCAAAGAAATCAAATACAGGCATGATAATATATTTATTGATAGGTCTTACAAATGAATATAAATCTCTTCCAAGATTAATGATCTTGTCCATCTCAGATGTACCCTGCGTTTTTAAGATATTAAAATCATTTGGACCATAATATAAAGAGAGTGGAATACTAACTGATGGTCCTGCTACTTTGGTTTGAAATTGAGCACGCAAAGTCGCAACCCCATTAGAAGAGTCTGCCATTTTATGGAATTCAATTTTGTTACCAGTACCAGCAGAAAACCCAGATTTATTGATTAATGTAACATTGAAAAACTGTTGTACAATACCCACCCATTGAACTGGCTTTTCGAATACTTTTTCGTTTTTTGTAGCAATGTAATCAAACTCATTACCTTCTGAAAAACAAGCACTTGATACCTGACGCTCGTAATCGGCTGTTTTTTCTTGTTTATATGTGCGGGCATTCCACTCGAAATTAATTTGACCATTGGTCAATAATTGATCGGCCCCTTCCATTTTCACATCCCATTCAACATTATATTTTTTGGGAGAGATTGAAAAGCTATGTTTAATGATTTTACCATTAGGTGTATTCCAAATATATTCTAATTTCTTTACTCCGTTTTCCTCGGTAACATTACCCACTGGAAATAGTACTTGATTGATTTGTAGGGTTTGATTATTACCAATATTTACTGGATAGTTCAAGTTGGTACTATCGCCTAATGCAACTTTTGCTTTATTAGCGTTAGGATAGTTCTTCAATGTTACCCCTACTATTTGACCCCCTTTATTAGAAAAGCGAACGGAAATTAAATCATTCTCTAATGTTGTAAACTGTTCTTTTACAGAATCAATAGGTGCAGTTTTTTGAGCACTTGTGTCTACTTTAATTGGATTTTTGGCAGTCGCTGCTTTTTCAGCTGCGGACTTAACCAAAGCTACTGAATCATCAAAACGTTTCTTATATGCTAAGGTTTCGGTTTGTTGTTTGTTGGTATACCAGAAATAAGTAAAAAATAAACCTGCTAATAGAACAAACCCAATGACCGTATTTTTATCTGTATTCATATTCAATGTTTAAACGTAATAACGTAATGGCAAAGATATGTTTTTTACAGGTTTCTACTATACTTTCCTCCTACTAAATACAAGGCATCGGTGATCTCCCCTAAACTACAATATTTAACTGCCTCCATAAGTATTTCAAACAAGTTCTCACCTTGATGACTCGCCTCTTTAAGCTGGGCTAAATAGGCATCTCTTTTAGCTTGGTTTCGCTTTTTAAACAACTGAAGACAAGCAACCTGCCTAGTTCTTTCCTTTTTGGTAGATCTTATAATGGGCTGCTGATCCACCGCAAGCGTTGCCTTTTCATTCACAAAAGTATTTACTCCAATAATAGGTATTTCTCCGTCATGTTTTTTGGTTTCATATACCCAACTTTCTTCCTGAATTTTTGAACGTTGATACATTCTTTCCATTGCTCCCAATACACCCCCTCTTGCATTTATTTTTTCAAATTCTTTCATTACCGCTTCTTCAACTAAATCGGTTAACTCAGAGATTAAGAAACTTCCTTGTTGTGTATTTTCAACTTTAACGGTGCCTAACTCTTTATTTATTATTAATTGAATGGCCAATGCCCGTCTTACACTTTCTTCTGTTGGGGTTGTAATTGCTTCATCATATGCGTTAGTGTGCAAACTATTGCACTGATCGTATATCGCATATAATGCTTGTAGGGTTGTTCTAATATCATTAAAATCTATCTCCTGCGCATGTAAACTTCTACCGCTCGTTTGAATGTGATATTTTAATTTTTGTGAACGAACATTGGCCTTGTATTTTAATTTCATAATACGTGCCCAAATCCTTCTTGCTACTCTTCCTATCACAGCGTATTCAGGATCCATTCCATTGCTAAAGAAAAAACTTAAATTAGGCATGAAATCATCAATCGCGATACCTCGGTTTAAAAAATATTCAACATAAGTAAAACCATTTGCTAAAGTAAACGCCAACTGTGTAATAGGATTTGCACCTGCTTCGGCAATATGATATCCTGAAATTGAAATACTGTAAAAATTACGAATGCAATTTTTTGCAAAGTAAGCTTGAACATCCCCCATCATACGCAATGCAAAATCTGTTGAAAAAATACAAGTATTTTGTGCTTGATCTTCTTTTAAAATATCAGCTTGCAATGTGCCTCTTAATTTGGACAACACCTCCCTTTTAATTTGATCATATACAACTGTGTCTAACACCTGATCACCTGACACACCTAATAATTTTAATCCCAAACCATTATGCCATTGGTCAAAAGGAATCTCGGGATGAATGGATTCATATTTAGGCAATAAATTAGCAGGCACTAACTGTTTAATTTTTTTATGCACCTGAGGCCATAATTTATTTTCAGTAATATACTGCTCACAAGCCTGATCAATAGCCGCATTAAAAAACATAGCCAACAACATAGGCGCTGGTCCGTTAATGGTCATTGAAACCGAGGTATTTCCTGCATTTAAATCAATACCAGAATATAATTTTTTGGCATCATCAATCGTAGCAATACTTACACCTGCATTGCCAATTTTTCCAAAAACATCCATCCTTAAAGCAGGATCATGGCCATATAAAGTAACACTATCAAAAGCAGTTGATAATCTTACCGCAGATTGACCTTTACTCAAAAAATGAAAACGCCAATTGGTTCTTTCTGGGCACCCTTCTCCGGCAAACATTCTTGTAGGATCTTCATTCGCTCTTTTTAATTCAAAAACCCCGGCTGTGAATGGATATCTTCCCGGTGTATTTTCTTTTAATTGCCATTCTACAATATCGCCCCAGTCGGCATATTTTGGCAAATACACTTTATTTAATTCAAGACCTGAGGGTGTTTCAAAAACAAAAGGATGCGATGTTCTTTTCCCTCTCACTTCATCAATAAATTCTTTTTGTTGATACTTATCATACAAAGCTGGCCATTCTGCCACCATTGCTTTTACTTCACTAGGTATATTTGCTTCGATGCTATTTTTTGTTTTAAGCAGGGCAGTGTTTTTTGCAAGCAATGGGTCCTCCATTGTTTTACTTACACAATACCATTTAGACACCCATTGCTTTTGTTCTTTAATCCACTCATTATTTTTATGAATCACTTCAATAATCTCATTTAAATATCCAATTCTCTTATTGGGAATGGTAGGTGCAATAATATTTTCTTCCTTATAAACACTTGGATTTTCGATAGTTTTAAACCCGACACTATGAATTCTATTTATATTTTGTATTAAAGCATTATACATCGCCTGCATTCCCGGGTCACTATAATGTGCTGCCATTGTACCAAAAACAGGACTGTTGGTTTGAGTTGTAAATAAATGACGTGATCTATTATACTGTTTTCTTACATCTCTTAATGCATCTAATCCACCTGCTCTATCAAATTTATTAATACCAATGACATGTGCATAGTCAATCATATTTATTTTTTCTAACTGTGTGGGGGCACCAAACTCAGGTGTCATAATATATACAGGCACCGTTACATAATCCACAATAGTCGCATCATTTTGACCAACTCCAGCCGTTTCAATTAATATGCAATCGTACCCAGCTTGTTTACATAAAGCAATTACACCATCCATTGAATGTGCAATAGATTGCATATCATTCCTTGTAGCCAATGATCGCATAAAAACATTGTGATGGTGAATGGAGTTCATTCTGATTCTATCACCTAGTAATGCACCGCCTGTTTTTCTTTTGGATGGATCAACCGAAATAACAGCAATGGTTTTGGTTGGATTACATTGAACAAAATATTGTACCAATCTATCTACCACTGTAGATTTACCAGCACCACCTGTTCCTGTAATTCCAATTATAGGAATTGTATTTAAAAGCTTGGCAGTTTTGCTTTTGGTAGTTAATTTTTGTTTTGTAACTTTTAAATCACCATTTTGTAACAAAGTAATTTGTCGGCTTAATATACGAGGATCAATAGTTTTTTGAAAAGATAGTTTAGGAAATGTTTTTTTAGTATGAGGTTTTAAAGCAAAAGAACAAATACGCACTACATGCTTAATCATTCCATCTATACCCATAACTAAACCGTCAGATGGTAAATATATTTTTGAAATCCCATTCGATTCTAACAACTTTGCTTCCTTTGGTAATATAGTACCCCCACCACCGCCAACAATTTTTACATGATGGTATCCAGCGGAATCCAATAATGTTCTTACAAAACTAAAAAACTCAACATGTCCCCCTTGATAAGAAGTAATGGCAATACCTTGCACATCTTCTTCAATTGCAGCAGCTACAATTTCATATGCAGAACGATTATGTCCTAAGTGAATGATTTCGACACCGTTTTCTTGTAATACGCGGCGCATGATATTTATGGAAGCATCATGACCGTCAAATAAACTGGTACAGGTTAATATTCTAATTTTATTCATGGCACAAAGCTAACAAATGTTAGCAATATTACCATTCAATTCTTAGAAAAAACTAGCCCTTTGCGTGCTTTTTTGCGGCTTCAATAAAATGCACAAATAAAGGAGCAGGTGCCTCCACAGTACTTTTTAATTCAGGATGATACTGTACCCCAATGAAAAATGGATGATTCGGAAGTTCCACTATTTCCACTAAACCGGAAGCAGGATTCACCCCACTTGTAACCATTCCCTTTTCATGAAATGCATTCAAATATTCATTATTAAATTCATAACGATGTCGATGACGCTCGTTGATGGAAGTAGTGCCGTATATTTTATGTGCTAAAGTATTTTCTGTGATGGTACAAGGATAAGAACCTAAACGCATGGTGCCTCCCATCATGGTAATGCGCTTTTGCTCTTCCATCATATTAATAACTGGATCAGGACTATTGGGATCCATTTCCACTGAATGTGCTTGTTTTAATCCCAATACATTTCTTGCAAATTCTATCACCGCCATTTGCATACCTAAACAAATACCAAAGAATGGTAATTTATTTTCTCTTGCAAATTGAACTGCAATAATTTTTCCTTCAATTCCTCTATTCCCAAAACCAGGTGCTACCAACAAGCCATCTAAACCGGCTAATTTTTCATTTACATTTTCTGAAGTAACTGTTTCACTGTGCACATTTACTACATTTACTTTTACCTCATTCATTGCACCTGCATGAATAAAACCTTCGAGAATAGATTTATATGCATCTTGTAATTCAATATACTTCCCAATCAAACCAATATTTACAGTAGATTTCGGGTTCTTTAATTTTGTTAAAAAAATATTCCACTTTTTTAAATCTGGCTCTTTGTAATTTTCGATTTTTAATTTCTTCAAAACAATTAAATCCAATTGTTCTTTTTGCATTAATAATGGTACTTCATAAATTGTACTGGCGTCGGCAGCTTCAATAACAGCTCCTGGTTTTACATTACAGAACAATGCAATTTTTCTTTTAATATCATCATTAAGTGGCTCTTCTGTTCTACACACAATTACATCGGGATGCACACCAGTTTCGCTCAACATTCTAACACTATGTTGTGTTGGTTTTGTTTTTAATTCTTTAGCCGCTTTTAAATAAGGTATTAATGTTAAATGTACTACCATCACATCTTCCTCTGGTAATTCCCATTGAATTTGTCTAACAGTTTCAACAAAAGGCAAGCTTTCTATGTCACCAACAGTTCCACCAATTTCTGTAATCACAACATCAAACTTTCCTTCCTTACCCAACAATAACATTCTATGCTTAATCTCATCTGTGATATGAGGAACTACTTGTACTGTTTTTCCTAAAAATTCACCCGCTCTTTCTTTATTTATTACAGTTTGATAAATTCTACCAGTGGTCACATTATTTGCTTGTGAAGTAGGCGTATTTAAAAACCGCTCGTAGTGCCCTAAATCCAGATCGGTTTCGGCACCGTCCTCTGTAACATAACATTCACCATGCTCATAGGGATTCAAAGTACCAGGATCCACATTTATATATGGATCAAATTTTTGAATGGTGGCCGAAATGCCTCTTGCTTGCAATAATTTAGCCAAAGAAGCAGCAATAATGCCCTTTCCTAAACTACTCGTCACACCACCTGTTACAAAAATGTACTTTGCCATAATAATTATTAAATTCAAATACATAAAAAAGCAATCCCCACCATAGTTTCCTATGAGGATCACCCTTTTATATGGGGTTTATAAATTCGACCTATCTTTATTGGGAAAAAAACCTGAGAGGTCATACAAACCTACGCCAAAAAAACACGAGAAAAAAATCGCTTGAAGCCCTGAACTTAAAATGTTAAAAACTGTTATTTAAACGTGAACAATTTCACATAAAAATCAATCAAATTCTATGAAAAAACTACTTTTTAGCCTATTTCTACTTGTTATGGCTGGTGGATTAATGAGCTGGCATTGGGAAAACACACAATTTAGTCCAGTGAACAAAACCGATGTAGTGGAATGTTTAAATATGGAAACATTGCAAGCTTATCAATTGGAAGCTTCTACCCCTGCCTTTGCTTCTATGCATATAACCCCGCTTAACATAAATCCAACCGATTTATTGGGCAAAATGACCAGTTTTGAAGCTGCTGATGGAAAACCAGCGAGTGCCTATTTTATACCTGCTAAAAAGAAGAGTAAAAAATGGTTAATTGTGATTCAAGAATGGTGGGGATTAAATGATCATATTAAATTGGAAGCCGACAAATATTATGCAGCATTAGGAGATATGAATGTGATTGCAGTAGATATGTATGATGGAAAGGTAGCTGCCACACCCGACAGTGCAATGAAATTAATGCGCGGTGCCGACATGGGTAGAATGAATGCAATTATTCAAGGTGCAATAAAAAATGCAGGTGCAGATGCTTCTATTTATAGTGTGGGTTGGTGCTTTGGTGGTATGTGGAGTTTACAAACTGCAATACTTGCTGGTCCACATGCAAAAGGAAGTGTAATGTATTATGGACGTCCAGAAAATAATATGGAAAAATTAAAATCAATACAGTGTGATATTATTGGTTTTTTTGGAAACCAAGACCGATCTCCTTCTCCCGAGGTTGTTAACGAGTTTGAAAACAACATGAAATTAGCAGGCAAAAATTTATCGGTGAATAGATATGAAGCAAATCATGGCTTTGCGAATCCAAGCAATCCAAGCTTTAATCCAACTGCCACTGCCGATGCATATGCAAAAGCGATTGATTTTTTAAAGGCTCACTAAAATTTATTATTTAAAAAATTATAAAAAAAGCTGAAAAATATTTTCAGCTTTTTTTATACATTCAATTTATTCATACCTACATATCGTTTTTTATTTTACGATAGCTCGCTGTTAATCCTCTTATTAAAGAAGAACTAAATCCTTGATGCTCCATTTCATTTAAACCCGCGATGGTGCAACCCATTGGCGTGGTTACCTTATCAATTTCCTGTTCTGGATGCGTATGTTTTGTTAACAATAAATCTGCGGCACCTTTCACCGTTTGTGCTGCAATTAAAAAAGCTTGTGCTGCACTAAATCCAATTTCAATACCTCCTTGAATATTCGCACGAATATACCTTAAAGCATATGCTGTACCGCATGCACCTAAAACGGTAGCAGCATCCATTAGTTTTTCATCAATCACAATACTCTTCCCTAATTGATCGAACAAAGCGGTTACAAAATCAACTTGTTGCTTTGCTTTTCCATTTGCACAAATACAAGTCATACTTTGTTGAATGGCTATGGCAGTGTTGGGCATGGCACGGAACAACGCAAAATCAGCACTCAACATTTCCTCCATGTCTTTAATCCATACGCCCGTTGCCACACTTATAATGGTTTGTTTACCGGCTACTAAATTTGGTTTTATATCAGCAACAATATCTTTTATTTGAAAAGGCTTCACTGCAAGAATCACATAGTTTGCATCCTTAACGGCAGATTTATTATCATTACTAGTTACTACACCCATAGCTGCTAAATGCTGAACAGGAGACAGGTTTCTTTTTGTTATTGTAATTTGAGCAGGGGTACAAAAACCACTTGAAATTAATCCCTCTGCAATGGAAGACCCTAAATTTCCGCCACCTATAATGGCAATTTTATAATTTGACATATGATTTGAATTTGAAAATTAAAGATTAGGAGAAATATTTTTGAGATTTTAAGACCTAGTTTAAAAATATTTTCACGAGGCCTACTTCGGCAGTTTGCTGCGAAGCCAAATGGAAAGAATTTTAAACGAGTTAAAATAAAAATGCTACAAAAAAAATAATTGAAATGGAAAATTTAGTACCCCTTACCGGGAACTAAATAATTTTTTACGTAGTCTGCAACCCCGGCTTCTAAACTTGAAAAAGGTTTATCATATCCGGCAGCATGTAACTTATTCATATTGGCTTCGGTAAAATATTGATATTTATCTCTTATATCCAAAGGCATATCAATAAACTCAATATTAGGTTGTAAACCTTGTGCAATAAATGTATTTGCAGCTAAATCATAGAAAGATCTTGCTTTACCTGTCCCTAAATTATATAATCCATTATGACTGCTAATCCATGTACCTGCAAGCATATGCTGCATCATCCAAAAAATTACACTTACCAAATCCTTTACATAAATAAAGTCACGTAACTGTTCCCCGTCTTTAAAATCAGATCGGTGACTTTTGAATAACTTCACCAAACCTGTTTCCTTAATTTGATGAAAGGAATGAAATATAACACTAGCCATGCGTCCCTTATGTCCTTCATTAGGACCATAGACATTAAAAAACTTTAAACCCGTCCAAGCAGTGGGTCCTTTACTTTGTTGCAAAGCCCATTTATCAAATTCATTCTTGCTCACTCCATATGGATTGAGCGGTTGCAATTGATTCAATATAGTATGGCTATCCTCATAACCATGTTCACCAGCACCATAGGTTGCTGCAGAAGAAGCATATATAAATGGAATTTGTTTTTTCGAAGCATAGTTCCAAAGCACTTTTGAATACTCCACATTCAACTCCTCGTGTATTGCATAATTAAATTCAGTTGTGTCGGTACGTGCTCCCAAATGAATAATGATATCTATTTCAAATTCATCATTTATTAATTGTGCTAAAAAAGCTTGTCGTTCAATAACTTTTGTAAATGTTTTTGCTTCCCAGTTTTTTCTTTTTGCTTCCACTCCAAAATCATCCACCAATAATAAATTAGTGAAGCCCTGTTCATTTAAGTATTGTACAAATACCGACCCAATAAATCCGGCGGTACCTGTAATTACGATGGAGGGCTGTTTTGTCATGAGGGGATAAGTATTTATTTTGCTAATTGTTTTTCAATTGCGGTATCATATTTCTTTTTCCAATCTGCAATGTTTCCCCAATCTTCTCCTGAAACATTCACATTGCCATTGGTTACTTTTCCAATCACCGCAAAACTAACTCCTGCAGCTTTTGCTGCATCATAAATGGCATCCACATTCTCAGCAGTACAAGAAACAACCACCCTACTTTGTGCTTCACCTAACCAATAAGCATCTTTACGCAAAATTGTGTCGTGCGATGAAACATTAAATCCTTTATGGGTCGTAAATGCAGATTCTAACAAAGTAATCATTAAACCTCCCTCACTAATATCATGTACACTTTTTACTTTGCCATTTTTAATTAAACCAGCAATCAATTGTTGTACTTTAAACTCTTCTTCTAAATCAAAATAAGGTGCTGGTGAAAATTCAACTCCTTTTAATTTATTTAGATATTCCGAAGATCCAATATCATTTCTTTGCGTTCCTAATAATACAATATTGTCTCCTTCATTTTTAAAATCTAAAGTCATTCTATTTTTCATATCCTCTACAATCCCCACCATACCTATGGTTGGTGTTGGATAAACAGGTCCATCGGGATTTTGATTGTAGAAACTTACGTTACCACCAGTAACAGGTGTGTTAAACTTGCGACATGCTGCACCCATTCCTTCAACAGATTTCACAAACTGATAGTATACTTCCGGATCATAAGGATTTCCAAAGTTTAAACAGTTGGTTACGCCAATAGGTTCGCCTCCACTACAAACAATATTTCTAGCGGCTTCTGAAACAGCAATCATAGCACCAACTTCTGGATTCGCATAAACATATTTACTGTTACAATCAACAGTCATGGCCAATGCTTTACCAGTACCCTTTGCTAATACTACAGCAGCATCACTTGGTGCATTGGTAGAAGTATTGGCAGCACCAACCATGCTATCATATTGTGTATATATCCATCGCTTGGAAGCAATGTTGGGGATTTGCACTAATGCTTCAACTGTTGATTTTAAATCGGTAACATCTGCAACTGCATTAATGTCAAAAGCATTTACTTTTTCTAAATATGCTGGTGCTTTAAACGCTCTTGAATAAGCTGGTGCGCCTCCGCCTAATACCAATTCATATGCAGGTAAGGAAGCTTCCAAGGTTCCATTCATATAAAAATTAAGCAAACCATCTTCGGTCACTTCACCAATATTTGAACAAGATAAATCCCACTTTTCAAAAACTGCTAGTACCTGTGCTTCCTTTCCTTTTTCCACTACCATCAACATTCTTTCCTGGCTCTCACTTAATAATAATTCCCAAGCTTTCATATTTTGTTGACGCGTTGGTACTTTGTCTAAATCAATGCGCATACCCACTCCACCTTTTGCACTCATCTCGGCAGTAGAACAAATAATCCCAGCTGCTCCCATATCTTGCATACCCACTACTCCACCTGTTTCAATAACTTCTAAACAAGCTTCTAATAATTTCTTTTCTTGAAACGGATCACCCACTTGTACTGCTGGTAATTCCTCCACACTATCGGCAGTAATTTCGGCGGAAGCAAAACTTGCACCACCAATTCCATCTTTACCCGTTGCGCTTCCTACAAAAAAAACAGGATTGCCTTTTCCGAGTGCAATGGCACTTACTGTTTTTCCTGCCTTCACAATTCCCACACTCATCGCATTCACCAGTGGATTGGTATGATAACATTGTTCGAAATATAATTCACCACCCACCGTAGGAACACCAAAGCAGTTTCCATAATGACCAATACCATGTACTACGCCGGCTAATAAACGTTGCGTTTTTTTATCTTCTAATTTTCCAAAACGTAAACTATTTAAAGAAGCAATAGGTCTTGCACCCATTGTAAAAATATCTCTCTGTATTCCACCTACACCTGTTGCTGCTCCTTGAAATGGCTCTAATGCACTTGGGTGATTATGTGATTCAATTTTAAATACAACGCCATAATCATTTCCAATATCCATTAATCCTGCATTCTCTTCTCCAGCTGCCACCAACATTCTACCACCATCTCTTGGCAATGTTTTTAACCACTTGATAGAATTTTTATAACTACAATGCTCACTCCACATACCACTAAATGCGCATAGCTCAGTGAAATTTGGCGTACGTCCTAATTTTTCTTTAATCAATTCAAATTCTTCTGCGGTTAGTCTTAATTGCTCGGCAGTTTTTACGGTAATTTCCATTTGGATAGGATTATGCTTTTTAGATTGGACGAAGTTACAAAACAGGGGGCGCACTCAAGAACCGATTTACCAACATTAACAGGCAAAAATGTGTAGTAATACATTTTTTAAAAGAGTGGGTATTTTTCATTTAAAACAGTTTGCTTTGAAAATCAATGATTTGTGAAATTTTAATATATTAAATTAATTATACATATTATATATTTATTCACAAATATTTAATTTATAGAGATTATACCCTAATATTTTTATAATTCTTCCCTATTTTCGTGCAATAATTGAAAAAAAGTTTCAATAATCATAGTATACATTATTTTTTTAATATTTAAACATTCGTACCATGTCTAAATCTAAATTGGAGTACATCTGGTTAGATGGTTACAAACCAACACAGTCATTAAGAAGTAAAACAAAAATTGAAAACAACTTTAGTGGTAAACTTGAAGATTGTGATATGTGGAGTTTTGATGGATCTTCAACGGAGCAAGCTCCAGGTGGTTCTTCTGACTGTCTTTTAAAGCCTGTATTTATTTGTAAAGACCCAGGTCGTAAGGATGCCTATTTAGTAATGTGCGAAGTTTTAAATGCTGACGGTACTCCACATGTATCTAATGGTCGTGCAACTATACAAGATGATGATAATGATTTCTGGTTTGGTTTCGAACAAGAATATTTTTTATGGAATCCTGCAACGAATAAACCATTAGGTTTCCCAGAAGGTGGTTATCCTGGCCCTCAAGGTCCTTATTATTGTTCAGTAGGAGCAAACAATGCATTTGGAAGAAATATTGTAGAAGAGCATTTAGATATTTGTTTAGAAGCAGGATTAAATGTAGAAGGTATAAATGCAGAAGTTGCTGCAGGACAATGGGAATTCCAAATTTTTGCAAAAGGTGCTAAAGAAGCAGGTGATCAAATTTGGGTAGCAAGATATTTATTAGAAAGAATTGGTGAAACATACGGCGTATCTATTAACTGGCATTGTAAACCATTAGGTACATTGGACTGGAACGGATCTGGCATGCACGCTAACTTCTCTAACACAACTTTAAGAACCTGCGGTAAGAAGGAAGTATACGAAGCCATTTGTGAGTCTTTCCGTCCATTTGTAAAAGAGCATATTGAAGTGTATGGTGCCGATAACCACTTACGTTTAACAGGTAAGCACGAAACTGCATCTATTCATGATTTCTCATTTGGTATATCAGATAGAGGCGCTTCAATCCGTATTCCAATTGGTGCAGTAGAAAAAGGGTGGAAAGGATGGTTAGAAGATCGTCGTCCAAATTCAGCAGCTGACCCGTATAAAGTTGCAGCAAGAATTATTACTACTGTGAAAACCGCAAAAGTATAACGGTTTAATAATCAAGGTTTTTTAGAATTAGCATTCATAAATTGTGTTTTAAATTGTGATCCCCCAAGAAATTGGGGGATTTTTTGTGCATTACTGCTTTTACAAATCCAATTTGGGGTAAAAATTGAGCCTAAATTTGTATTTCGTAATAAATAAAAAAATATACAATATGTCTTTAAGAACAGATGCAGTAAATCATGTAAGTCATGGAAATGTGATTTCACCAGATATTAAAGGTGCTAAAATCACAGGCGTTTTTGGTGAAAATGTATTTACGCAAAAAACAGCTAGAGAATATTTAAGCGATGAAGCTTATAAAAGTTTAGTGGCAAGTATTAAAGGTGGTAAAAAAATTGATCGCCAAGTTGCTGGACAAATTGCTTCAGGTATGAGAGCATGGGCAGAAAGCAAAGGCGTTACCCACTATACGCACTGGTTTCAACCCTTAACAGGAAGTACCGCAGAAAAACATGATTCCTTTTTTACATTAAAAGGAGACGGAACAGCCATTGAAGAATTTGAAGGCGCCGCATTAATTCAACAAGAACCTGATGCCTCAAGTTTTCCGAACGGAGGATTAAGAGCAACGTTTGAAGCAAGAGGTTATTCTGCTTGGGATCCATCCTCTCCCCCATTCATTATTGAAATTGGCAATGGTAAAACATTGTGTATCCCTACCATATTTATTTCTTACACTGGTGAATCATTGGACTATAAAGCGCCATTGATGAAAGCGGTAGAAGCAGTTAATAAGGCAGCGGTGAATGTTTGTAATTACTTTGATAAGAATGTCACTAAAGTAGCTCCTACTTTAGGTTGGGAACAAGAATATTTTGTGATTGATGAAGCATTGGTGAATGCAAGACCAGACTTAGTACAATGTGGAAGAACCGTATTTGGTTTTACGCCAGCCAAAGGTCAGCAATTAGAAGATCATTATTTCGGATCTATCCCAGAAAGAGTTTACGCGTTCATGCGTGACTTTGAAAATGAATCTTATAAATTAGGTATTCCATTAAGAACAAGACATAACGAGGTAGCGCCTGCTCAGTTTGAGTGTGCACCTATTTTTGAAGAAGTAAATATTGCAGTTGATCATAACATTCTTTTAATGGATGTAATGACAAGAGTTGCAAAACGTCATCATTTAGTAGTTCTATTGCACGAAAAACCATTTGCTGGAATTAATGGTAGTGGTAAACATAATAACTGGAGCTTAGCAACAGATACAGGTGTTAATTTATTGGCACCAGGTAAAACACCTAAGACGAATTTAATGTTCTTAACTTTCTTCGTGAACACCATTAAAGCGGTACATGATTATGCAGATATTTTAAGAGCTTCTATTGCTTCTGCATCCAATGATTTCCGTTTAGGCGCCAACGAAGCACCTCCTGCAATAATTTCAGTATTTATTGGTGATTACTTGACAAAAGTTTTAAATGACGTTGAGAGCAGAGTGAATAGTAAGTTTGATGAGCAAGATGAAGCTATTTTAAAATTAGATTTACATAGGAGTATCCCTGAATTATTAATTGACAATACAGATCGTAACCGTACTTCTCCATTTGCTTTTACAGGAAACAAATTTGAGTTCCGTGCGGTGGGTTCTACTGCCAACTGCGCATTACCTATGACTGTTTTAAATACCATCGTAGCGGATACTTTAAACAAATTTTCTGCAGAAGTAGATGCTTTGATTGAAAAAGGGGATAAGAAAGAAATTGCCATCATGCAAGTGATTCAAAAATACATAGTTGCTAGTAAAAAGATCTTATTTGAAGGAGATGGATACAGCGAAGCTTGGCATAAGGAAGCAGAAAAAAGAGGCTTACCTAATTTAAAGACAACACCAGTTGCATTAGATGCAATGGTTACCGAAAAAGCGAAAAAAGTATTTTTGGAAAATCATATTTATACGCATGCTGAGTTGGAAGCACGTCACGAAATTGAATTAGAAAAATACATTAAAAAAGTACAAATTGAAGCAAGAGTAATGGGCGACTTAGCAACAAACCATATTATTCCTGCGGCTATTAAGTATCAGAATGAGTTATTGAAAAATGTAAGCTTATTACGTGAAGCAGCATTGCCGGAAAAATTATATAAAGGTCAATTGACTTTATTAAAAGATGTGAGCACCCATATTCAACAAGTATATGAAAATGTACACGCCATGGTTGAAGAAAGAAAAGTAGCGAATAATATTGAACATTCTCGCGAAAAGGCGATTGCTTATGAAGCAAAAGTAAAGGCACAATACTTTGACAAAATTCGTTACCACGTAGACAAATTAGAGCAATTGGTAGACGATGAATTATGGACTTTACCTAAGTACAGAGAATTATTATTCTTACGATAGTAATAGTTGTAAATAATTATACGCATTCCCCAGAGGTAATGCCCCCCAACAACAAAAAGTCCCGATTACTCGGGACTTTTTTAATTTTATTAAAGAGTTATTTCAAGCTTTTATCTTTCAATAAAAAGCGAAAAAATTACTTCATCTTAAAGCTTTCTAAAAACTTAGTAGTAAAGTTTCCTTTTCTAAAGTCTTCGTTCTGCATTAATTGTAAATGGAATGGAATGGTTGTTTTCACGCCCTCAATTACATACTCACTTAAGGCACGATACATAGTATTAATAGCTTCCTCACGTGTTTGTGCCACCGTGATTAATTTACCAATCATAGAATCATAATATGGAGGAATTACATAGCCTGCATATACATGACTATCTACACGAACTCCATGTCCACCTGGGGTATGCAAAACAGTAATTTTACCTGGTGAAGGACGGAAATCATTATAAGGATCCTCGGCATTAATGCGACATTCAATGGCATGCAATTTTGGCTCATAGTTTTTACCAGAAATTTTTTCGCCTGCCGCAATTTTAATTTGCTCCTTTATTAAGTCATAACTTACTACTTCCTCGGTAACGCAATGCTCCACTTGAATACGCGTATTCATTTCCATGAAGTAAAAATTACGATGTTTATCCACTAAAAATTCAATGGTACCTACACTCTCATAATTTATTGCAGCCGCCGCTTTAATTGCAGCTTCACCCATTCTTTGACGCAATTCAGGTGTCATAAAAGGAGAGGGAGATTCTTCTACTAATTTTTGATGTCTTCTTTGAATGGAACAATCACGCTCACTCAAATGACATACATTACCATATTGATCACCGGCAACTTGAATTTCAATATGTCGAGGTTCCTCCACAAATTTCTCCATGTATAAACCATCGTTTTTAAAACTTGCAGCTGCTTCCATTTTTGCATCACTAAATGCTTTTTCAATTTCACTTTCGCTCCATACAACACGCATACCCTTTCCACCACCACCAGCCGTTGCTTTAATAATAACAGGATAAACTATTTCCTTTGCTAATTTTTTTGCAGCCTCCACACTTTCCAATAAACCTTCTCCGCCAGGTACTACTGGAACACCTGCTTTAATCATGGTTTCTTTAGCAGTGATCTTGTCTCCCATTTTATTAATCATATCTGGAGTGGGTCCAATAAACTTAATACCATGGTCGGCACATATTTGCGCAAACTTTGCGTTTTCTGCTAAAAATCCATACCCAGGATGCACTGCATCGGCATTGGTAATTTCACAGGCAGCCATGATGTGTGGAATATTTAAATAAGACTCTGCGCCTTTGGGACCACCAATACAAACTGCTTCGTCGGCAAATTTTACGTGTAAACTATCTTTATCGGCAGTAGAATAAACTGCCACCGTTTTAATGCCCATTTCTCTACAAGTACGAATAATACGCAAGGCAATTTCACCACGATTGGCGATTAATATCTTTGTAAACATTTTGTTGATTTAAAGTTGAAAATGAAACTATGCAGGTTGTACCAAAAATAATGGTTGGTCGTATTCAACAGGACTAGCGTCCTCCACCAATATTTTAACAATAGTTCCTTTTACTTCCGATTCAATTTCATTGAAAAGTTTCATGGCTTCAATGATACAAACCACTTTACCTGGGCTTACTTCTGTACCCTCTTCTGCTAATAATGGTTTATCAGGAGCTGCACGACGGTAAAATGTTCCAATCATTGGACTTTTAACGGTAATTAGGTTATCAGCAACCGCCGGAGCAGCTGGTGCTGATGCTACTGGAGCTGCCGCTGGAGCCGAAGCTACCGGAGCCGCTGCTGGTGCAGCAGCATATACAGGGGTTGAGCTTACTGTAATTTTATCTTCTTTTTGTTTGATGGTTACTTTACCATCCTTGTCTTCGATACTAATTTCACCAATATTACTTTTGTTTACAACCTTAATCAGGTCGTGAATTTGTTTTAAGTCCATGTTTAGCAATTTTGGGTAAAATTGGGGTATTTTTAGCGAAAAACACAAATAATTGACCATTTTTTATCCAAAATCGGGCATTTTGGTGATAAATTCAAAAAAGTGCTACTAACAAAAAAGACCCCAAATTGGGGTCTTTTTTAATATTATAAGAGGGGTAATTATTTAACACGTTCTACGTATTCGCCACTCTTTGTATTTATCTTAATTTTCTCACCTTCATTTACAAACAAAGGCACCATTACGGTTGCACCCGACTCAATAGTTGCCGCTTTTAAAGCTCTTGTGGCAGTATCGCCTTTTATGCCTGGTTCACAGTAAGTGATTAAAACGTCAATTTTCTCTGGCAATTCAGCACCAATGGGCTGCTCGGTTTCGGTATTCATAAATACAAAAACTTCTGCACCATCCATTAAGAACTGAGGTGCATCAATCATCTCCTCGGCCATTACGATTTGCTCAAAAGTTTCATTGTTCATTAAGTTATATCCGCTATCGTCCTTATATAAAAACTGGAAGGTTTTCTTTTCAACTCTAATAGGGAAAACGGTTTCACCGCTATTCCATGTTTTTTCAATTGATCTTTTATTGTCTACCCCTTTTAATTTAGCCCAAACCTTTGCAGCTGCTCTAGCTGTTTTGTTTTCACCAAACTCTACTACAGAGTATAAACTACCGTCTAATTTCAAGATCATTCCACGTGTGATGTCTGAAGTTGTTGCCATAATTGTTATTTTAATTTTGTCTTGCGAGGGACAAAAGTAGCACATACAAGCCATTTATAAAAAAACCTATAATTTTTGTTGGGAAATAAGGGTAAAAAAAGGGGCTTTTAGCCTATTTTTGCGGCACAAATAATAAAAATCAGTCCACATGTCAGTTTTAGTGAACAAAAATTCTAAAATCATCGTACAAGGTTTTACCGGTACAGAAGGTAGTTTTCACGCTTCTCAAATGATAGAATATGGCACCCAACTTGTGGGTGGCGTAACACCAGGAAAAGGTGGTTCAACTCATATAGACAAACCTGTATTTAATACAGTGGCTGACGCGGTAAAAACTACTGGTGCCGATGTGAGTATCATTTTTGTACCTCCTGCTTTTGCAGCCGATGCAATTATGGAAGCAGCAGATGCAGGCATTGGTTTAGTTGTATGTATTACAGAAGGTATTCCAGTTCAGGACATGGTGAAAGTGAAAAATTATTTACAAGGAAAATCTACAAGGTTAGTAGGTCCAAACTGTCCAGGTGTAATCACTGCTGAAGAAGCTAAGGTGGGAATCATGCCAGGATTTATTTTTAAGAAAGGAACAATTGGTATTGTTTCAAAGAGCGGTACATTAACATATGAAGCAGCTGATCAAGTTGTAAAAGCCGGCTTAGGAATTACCACTGCAATTGGTATTGGCGGTGATCCAATTATTGGAACAACTACAAAAGAAGCAGTTGAATTATTAATGAACGATCCAGCTACAGAAGGTATCATCATGATTGGTGAAATTGGAGGTAGCATGGAAGCAGATGCTGCAAATTGGATTAAAGACAATATGAAAAAACCAGTAGTTGGATTCATTGCTGGTCAAACAGCTCCAGCGGGTCGTAGAATGGGACATGCTGGTGCGATTATTGGTGGTGCCGATGATACTGCTGAAGCAAAAATGAAAATTATGGCTGCATGTGGTATTCATGTATGTGCGAGCCCTGCAGATATTGGCAAGACCATGGCTGCGGCTTTGAAAAAATAATAAATAGGTTTACACATTATAATTTATCAAAATCCCTTAGCGCAACGTTAAGGGATTTTTTATTGTAAGTTTGTTACATGAAGCGTTTACTAACATTGGGCATTTTTTTATTGTGGGCGGGCATTGTTCAGGCACAATCCCCTTTTCTAAAAATTAATGCTACCCCCCCTAAGCAAATAAAGCAAGGTGCTTCTTTTAAACTCCTTACACAAGTAACACATAATTTTAGTGAAGAAAAAACGGGGGGAATTAGTTGTGCTTTTTTAAATGCCACTACACATAAATCGGTTGATGGTTGGTTTATGAATGTATTCCCTTTTCAATATTTTACAACTATTGCCAATACACCTTTTGAAACTGAATTCAGTTTTACTGTACCAGATGAATACAAGGGAAAATTTGAAATTATTTTAGTAGCAGAGGCTAATAAAATAAAAGACAGTGTTCATTTTTTAATTCCAGTTATTAATAAATAAAGCTTGCAGACACAGGTCAAATATTTAATTATTGGTCAAGGGCTTGTAGGCACTTGGATGTCATACCAATTAGATCAAGCGGGTATTTCCTATAAAATAATTAATGACGAAAGCATACCAAGTGCGAGTTCTGTGGCAAGCGGTGTTATCAATCCAGTTACTGGCAGACGCATTGTACAAACCTGGATGATTGAAAGCATTTTACCCTATGCCGTAAATGCATACACTGCATTACAAGAAAAACTAAACATTTCAATCATTCAAAATGCACCCGTTGTTTTAATTCACCCATCCGAACAAATGAAGGAGAGCTTTGAATATCGTTTGCAACATGAAAATGTTTATCTTTTTGAACAATCATCTACTGAATGGACTCCTTATTTTAATACCCCACAAGGCGTGGGTGGCATTGCTTCATGTTACTGGTTAGATATTAATTTTATGATTGCAAAATGGAAAGCATATTTAATGCACAAAGATGTATACATTAACGCTGGTTTTGACATAAACGAAGTATGTTTTCATGAAAATAAAGTGGAATGGAAAAACATCATTGCAGATAAAATAATATACTGTGATGGTGTGGCAAGCATGAAAAATCCGTTTTTCAAACTACTCCCTTTTGCACCCAATAAGGGAGAAGCACTCATTATAAAAGTTCCTGGTCTGCCTAAAGAAAATATTTATAAATACAACACAACAATTGTTCCATGGAAAGACGATTTATTTTGGGTGGGATCCAATTATGAGTGGACTTTTAATGATTGTAACCCAAGTAAGCAGTTTAAAGAAAAGGTTATAGAAAGCTTAAACCAATTTTTAAAAATTCCCTATGAAATAGTAGATCATATAGTAGGCATAAGACCTACCAATACACAAAGGAGACCCTTTGTTGGAGTGCATCCTACCCAAACTCAGTTAGCTATTTGCAATGGGATGGGTACCAAAGGTTGTTCATTGGCACCTTTTTTTACGGCGCAATTATTAGCCCATTTAGAACATGGGGAAGCCATTGAACCAGAAGCAAGTATAGAACGATTTGCATCTATTTTAACAAAGAAACCATAAAAATTATTATTTTCAATAAACATAATCACATAATATGTCATCAAATAAAAACGGAGTATATAATATACCAATTGCATATCGCAAAATGGAAAACTTACATATCGTATTTTGGTTGTTTAAGGATATTGCTTGGTGTATGGGTTGGAGACCACTCGGCATAATTATGATTATCCCTACCATTATTATTTCTATCGTTATTGCATGGAGGACAAGAAAAATCGTATCTGAATTATGTCATAACCTTGCTATCACCGTTTGGATTAGCGCGAACTCTTTTTGGATGTGCAGTGAATTTTTTGAAGTAGATAACCAAATTGTATTTGGCAATACTACAGTAAAACATATGGCCATGATTCCATTTGTAACAGGGGTGCTTATTTTGGCTTTTTATTATCTAATGTATAAACCAAGACATAAGGACGAAGAAGCAACATTATAAATATTTTTTTAATCGGTGTGCTTGTAAAAAAGTTACAAGCCCTAATAATGCAACCGATAAAAACGCCCATCTTAACCCAATTGCTTGTGAGAGAAAGCCAACAATTGGAGGTCCAATTAAAAAACCAAAAAATCCTACAGAGGAAACCGAGGCTAAATCAATACTTGCTTTACCCGGTGCTGCTTTACGACCAATGGTACCATATATAGTTGGAATTACCGAAGACACGCCAAATCCAACAAACATAAATCCAATACTACTTACAATAATATTTGGATAAGAAACAGCAACGACCAATCCCAAACTTACAATTAATCCACTTAACATTAATTGTTTTCTAGCTCCCCAATAATTAATTAATGCATCGGCAAACATTCTTCCAGTTGTCATACAAGCCATAAAACATATATATCCAACTGTCCTCCATTGTTCCGAAACTTTTACTACATGTTGAAAGTATACCCCACTCCAATCAAACATCATTCCTTCACAAATCATATTACTCATTGCTACCAAACCAAACTGAAATAATAGAGGACTTGGATTATTCCACATTTTAGAAACCGATTCAGTGCTTTTTTCTCCCGGCAATAGATACGCTCTTGAAAAAAATAAAAATACCCAACCCAAAATGGCAACAGTAGTAAATTGTTGTAAAGGAGAAATAGAATGCGCTACAAAAAATCCACCCAGTAAACCTCCTGCAAAACCAGCCAAACTCCAAAATCCATGAAATGTAGAAGTAATGCTTTTATCAAACATTTTAGACAAATTCGCAGCCTGGGTATTCACCGAAACATTAAATAAATTTCCAGCCATCCCAAATAAAAATAAACATATAGCCAACATGGTTACAGTGTTAGCCAGTCCTAAACTTATCAAAGACAATGGATAAATAAGTGCAGCAATCGTTACTATATTTTTACTGCCATGTTTTGCTGTTAAACTACCCGAAATAGGAATACCCAAAAAAGATCCAATAGGTAAGAAAAATAAAAGCCCTCCAAATGCGCCATCACTTAATTCTAAATGCATTTTTATATCTGGAATACGGCTTGCCCAGCTTGAAAAACAGATTCCCGTTAAAAAGAAATATCCAGAAAGGATAATACGCCTTGTTTTTAATGAAATCTCGGTTGCTACCATGCTGCAAAGATGGGGTTTTTATAGGAATTGGGTTATATTTGCAGTCCTATCATATTTTAATAGTTTTATATGTATCGTACTCACCATTGTGGAGCCCTCAACATTCAATTTGTAGGTAAAGAAGTTACCCTTGCAGGATGGGTTCAAACCATTCGTAAATTTGGTGCCATCACTTTTGTGGACCTTAGAGATCGTTATGGAATTACCCAGTTATTATTGGGCGAAGAATTACAAGGACAATTAGATGCACAACCCCTTGGTCGTGAATTTGTTTTACAAGTGAAGGGAACTGTTATTGAGCGATCAAATAAAAACGCGAATATCCCCACAGGAGAAATTGAAATTAAAGTAGCTGAATTTAAAATATTAAATGCATCAATAGTCCCACCTTTCACCATTCAAGACGATACGGATGGTGGCGATGATATTAGAATGAAATATCGTTTCTTGGATTTAAGAAGGAACGCAGTAAAAAAGAATATTGAATTAAGGTATAGTGTAAATCGTGCCACTAGAAATTATTTACATGAAAAAGGGTTTATGGATATTGAAACTCCTTTCTTAATTAAATCAACACCCGAAGGAGCGCGCGACTTTGTTGTACCTAGCAGAATGAACGCAGGTGAATTTTATGCCCTACCCCAGTCACCTCAAACATTTAAACAATTATTAATGGTAAGCGGGTATGACCGTTACTATCAAATTGTAAAATGTTTTAGGGACGAGGATTTAAGAGCCGATCGCCAACCCGAGTTTACGCAGATTGACTGTGAAATGAGTTTTGTGGAACAAGAAGATATATTAAACATGTTTGAAGGTTTAATAAAGAGCATATTTAAGGATGTTAAAAATATTGACTACACCGAGACAGTTCAAAGAATGACTTGGGAGGATGCGATGTGG
Source organism: Bacteroidota bacterium (assembly GCA_037975805.1). Lineage (GTDB taxonomy): Bacteria > Bacteroidota > Bacteroidia > Chitinophagales > Chitinophagaceae > Sediminibacterium. The sequence goes on from JBANFX010000006.1 coordinate 32,178, forward strand.
AATTATGGCAATGACAAGCCCGACATTCGCTTTGGCATGGAATTATGTAATTTGAAGAAGCCTAGCCATGTATTTTCTGATAAAACAGATCAGGCTGCATTAATTAATGGCGTAGATTTCAAAGTTTTTGATGAAGCCGAAACAGTAATCGCAATTGCAGCACCCGGTTGTAGTGAATACTCTCGCAAACAAACCGACGAATTAACCGAGTGGGTAAAGCGTCCTCAAATTGGCATGAAAGGATTGGTATTAATTAAATGTAACGCCGATGGTACATTCAAGAGCAGTGTAGATAAATTTTATTCAGAAGATAAATTAAAAGCCATTGCAAATGCTGCAAACGCAAAAGCTGGTGACTTAGTTTTAATATTAGCCGGTGCTGAAGAAAGAACACGTAAAGCAATTAGTGAATTACGTTTAGAGCTTGGTAAACAACTAGGATTCCGCAAGGAAGATGAGTTTAAGTTGTTATGGGTACTAGACTTCCCATTATTCGAATATGATGAGGAAGGCAACCGTTGGGTAGCCAGACACCACCCATTCACTTCACCTAAGCCGGATCATATAGACATCATGATTAACAATGCCCCTGAAATTAAGGACGCTGCAAAATACTTAGAACATCCTTACGCTAATATCAAAGCCAACGCTTATGATATGGTATTAAATGGGAATGAAATTGGTGGTGGATCTATTAGAATTTTTCAGAGAAATTTACAAGAAAAAATGTTTGCCGCTTTAGGTATGTCACCCGAAGAAGCACAACATAAATTTGGTTTCTTATTAGGCGCTTTTGAATATGGAGCACCTCCACATGGCGGTATTGCTTTTGGCTTTGACCGTTTGTGTGCTTTACTGGGCGGCAGTGAAAGTATTAGAGATTTTATTGCCTTCCCTAAAAACAACAGTGGACGAGATGTAATGTTGGATGCTCCAAGCAGCATTGATGATAAGCAATTTGAAGAGCTACATATCAAACTAAATTTGAAATAAGATCATGTTAAATAGCATAAAATTATACAAGGTATTAACTTATATTTTAATTCCTATAGCATTGTTCTTGGGTTTTATTGATACCATTTTATTAATGTTATCCTTATTAAATCCGAGCAGTCTATTGTATGTTTTTATTTTAGCTTGTTTTGTTATATACACTTTTGTAAGTTTTAAATTTTATAGAATTGGACTTGAGAGAGAGCAGCCCCTCAAGAAAAATTTAAAGGATTGGGTTAAAGTAAACGCAATCGTAAGTATTTTTTTATGTAGTTTATTTTGTTTAAACGGCTTAAGTATTTTGTTGTCAAATAATGCAAATTTAAATCAGTACATCGACGAAATTATAACGCAACAACCTGGTTTTCCGAAAGAAATTACCCCTACTACTATCATAAATATTTTAAAAGGCATTTCAGTTGCCTTTCTTATCATTGGTTCAGTAGGATTAATTCACATTCGCCTCAGTTTTCGTTTCTTAAAGCAATACGGCTATCTTTTTGAAGAAGCGTAATATGTAAATTTATGCAATGAAGCAAGCCATTCCATTAGCAGAACGTTTACGTCCACAAACACTTTCGGATTTAGTGGGGCAAGAACATTTGTCTGGGGAAAATAGTGTCTTGCAAAAATCCATTCAAAAAGGCAAAGTTCCTTCTATTATTTTATGGGGACCTCCAGGTGTTGGTAAAACAACCCTTGCTACAATTATTGCTTCTACTTTCAATGGTGCCTATTATCAACTAAGCGCCATTAGCAGTGGTGTGAAAGAATTAAGAGAGGTGATTGAAGAAGCTACACAAAAAGAGGGTGCCATTTTATTTATAGACGAGATTCATCGCTTTAACAAAGGCCAACAGGATGCATTACTTGGTGCTGTAGAGAAAGGTATTATTACTTTGATAGGTGCTACTACCGAGAATCCTAGTTTTGAAGTGAATAGCGCCTTATTAAGTAGATGCCAAGTATTTATTTTAAAAGCTTTAGATAAAAAAGGATTACATAAGCTAGTGCAGCAAGCCGTTGAAAAAGATCCTCTTTTTAAAAATAACAATATTGAATTAAAAGAAACTGAAGCCTTATTTCAATTATCGGGAGGCGATGGAAGAAAACTATTAAACTTATTAGAATTATCTGTTGAAGCACTGATTGGAACGAATCAAAATAATGAGCCTTTAGTTTTAACAGATGATTGGGTAATGCAGGTTGCTCAAACCAACATTGCCTTATATGATAAAAATGGCGAACAACATTATGATATTATTTCAGCTTTTATAAAAAGTATGCGTGGTTCCGATCCCAATGGTGCCATCTATTGGTTATCTAGGATGATTGCAGGTGGTGAAGATGTAAAGTTCATCGCAAGACGTATGCTTATTTTTGCAAGCGAGGATATTGGTAATGCTAATCCCAATGCCTTATTATTAGCCAACAACTGCTTTGACGCAGTCAATAAAATTGGCTACCCCGAAAGTAGAATTATTCTTTCCCAATGTGCTATTTATTTAGCAAGCTCCGCTAAAAGTAATGCGTCTTATGAAGCCATAAATAAAGGACTTTCATTCGTACAAAAAACAGGCAACCTACCTGTTCCTTTACATTTGCGCAATGCACCTACCAAATTAATGAAGGATATGGATTATGGAAAGAATTACCAATACTCCCATTTAGGAGAAAATAATTTTTTGGAACAAGAATACTTACCTGATGAAATTAAAGGCACAGCCTTTTATGTGCCTCAGAAAAATGCAAGAGAAGAGGAACTCAAAAAGTTCCTACACGAGCGCTGGCGTGGTAAATATGGCTATTAGTTTTACTATACAAAGTTTTCTACTTTGTAAAATTCTACTTGAATAATTTGTAATTTTTATGGGGAATTAGCTTATTTTTTCTGGAACCGCGCGCCCTACAATACCTGATGCCGCACCACGGTCACCACCCTCATGGTATTCAGCATCCTCATTAACATCCCATAAATCATATACCTCAGTACCTGCAATAATATTTTTTGCAGCCAACATTGCTGTCATCATGCTATGATCTTGGTTATTGTATTTATGCATGCCATTGCGACCCACTAAATACAATCCCTTGTATTCTTTAATAGCTTCACGAATTAAATTTAAATGGTCTTTGTACTCATGATCATACACTGGATAAGCTTTAGGTTGTCTTACCACATAACCATCAACAACAGCCGATGGCTTAGTTAAACCAATTTGATCAATTTCCTTGGTACCCAAAGCTATCAAGTCTTCATTGGTACTTGTCCATAAACCATCGCCTTCAAAACAAAAGTATTCTAACCCATAACAAGCCATTTCTGGATCTGGCACCATATATGGACTCCATGATTTAAAGTTTTGTATACGGCCCACTTTCACATTAGGCTCATGTATATAAATCCAGTTATCATTAAATGCGTCTTGGTCTTTACAAATTAATACAACCGTTAAAAAGTCACGATACTTTAATTGACTTGCAGCGTTTAATACCGCTGGAGAAAATGCTGGTGCAACAGCCGGAATCAATTCACGCATAGGTGCAGAGGACAGCACATAATCAAAACCTTCAAGTGTTGTTCCGTTACTAGTATATACTTTCCAGCCTACCCCTGTTTTTTCAATCTTATTTACACCTGTGTTCATTTCTATTTTAACACCCAATGCCTTACTTTTTACCACACACTCCTCCCACATCATTCCTGGTCCACGTTTTGGATAACGAAATGAATCAATTAAGGTTTTAATTACATCGCCTTTACTTTTCTTGCCACTTGGTTTAAACAAAGCATTCCATACTGCACTACTTAAGGATAAACCTTTGATGCGTTGTGCAGCCCAGTCGGCAGAAATTTCTTTACAGGGTATACCCCACACTTTTTCGGTATAGGTTTTAAAAAAAATATTAAACAAACGCTTACCAAATTGATTTGTTACCCAGTCCTCAAAATTTTGAGGATCTTTAACAGGGAATAACTTTGCATTCAAATAACTCATCACACATAAAAAGCTTTCCCAAATACCTAATTTCAACAATGCTTCAAATGCGGCTAATGGATAGGCAAAAAACTTTTTATTATAAAAAATACGAGAGCTTCTAGGACGCTCTAATAATTCATCGGCTAAAATTTCGGTCCAAAAATCTTCCACTTCCTTTGACTTTGAAAAGAAACGGTGTCCCCCAATATCAAAATGATATCCTTTATAAGTTTCAGTTCTTGAAATTCCCCCAACATAATGTGGATCCTTTTCAAATACCGTTACATCTTGCTTGGCTTTACCTAACAAATACGCAGCAGTTAAACCTGCTGGACCTGCACCTATAATGGCTACTTTCTTAGTCATGTTGGGGATTAATTTGGGCAAAATTGCTAAAATTTATTGGGATTGCCATCAATATTAGCAAAGAGTTTAAGCAAAGCCTTAATTTTGTATATATGTCAGCGATACCCAACATTCAATGGATTACTAAACATTTCTCAGAACTCACTGTTGACGAGCTTTATGCCATATTAAGATTGAGAAGTGAAGTATTTGTTGTAGAACAGAATTGTGTCTTTTTAGACATGGACAATAATGACCAAAAAGCTTATCATACCATGGGCTGGTTAGACGGCGAATTAATTGCCACTACCCGATTATTTGATATTGATCAAAGTTACCCCGGTTATCAAAGCATTGGCCGAGTAGTTGGATCTCCCAAATACAGAGGTATTGGTGCGGGCAAAGAACTCATGCAATATTCTATAGTAGAATGTGAAAGATTATTCGGGAAACATGCTATTAAAATTGGTGCTCAATTATACCTAAAGAAATTTTACAACGAACAAGGTTTTGAACAAGCAGGTGAAATGTATTATGAGGATGATATTGAACATATTCCAATGATCAGAAAATAATGCCTGTTTATAATTCATTAAGCATTCATTTCAATAGCCAAATATTTCGCTGTATGTGATGTAGATTTTTTTATCATTTCCTCTGGTGTTCCAGTAAACTGTATCACTCCTCCACCACTTCCTCCTTCAGGACCTAGGTCAATAATATGGTCAGCAACTTTAATCACATCCATATTATGTTCTATGACTAAAACGGTATTTCCTCTTTCTACTAAACGGTCTAAGACACCAATAAGTAATTTAATATCCTGAAAATGCAGTCCAGTAGTGGGTTCATCCAAAATGTAAAAGGTTTTACCTGTATCTTTTTTCCCTAACTCCGTAGCCAATTTCACACGCTGCGCTTCACCACCACTCAAGGTTACGGCCGATTGTCCCAATGTAATATAACCCAATCCTACATCCTGCAATACTTTAACCTTTCTATAAATAAAGGGTACGGCTTGAAAAAATTCACAGGCTTCTTCTACCGTCATATTTAATACATCACTTATTGATTTTCCTTTATACCTAATTTCTAAAGTCTCACGGTTATATCGTTTACCTCCACATTTTTCACAATGCACATAAACATCAGGTAAAAAATTCATTTCAATTACACGCATACCCCCTCCTTCGCAAACCTCACATCTACCTCCTTTTACATTAAAAGAAAAACGACCTGCTTGATATCCTCTAATTTTTGCCTCAGGTACCGATGCAAATAAGGTTCTAATATCAGTGAAGAACCCGCAATAGGTTGCTGGATTGCTTCTGGGTGTTCGCCCAATGGGTGATTGATCAATTTCAATTACTTTATCAATATGCTCCAACCCATTTACCTTGCTATAAGGCATGGGTTTGGTTTTACTTTGATAACAAAATTGTGATAAAATTGGATATAAGGTTTCATTAATGAGTGTGGACTTCCCACTACCACTTACCCCTGACACTACAATAAATTTTCCTAATGGAAATTCACAATCTACTTTACGTAAAGTATTACCGCTTGCTCCTTTTATGGTAATGGATTTACCGCTTCCTTTTCTTCTTTCAGAGGGGACTTCAATCATCTTTTTCCCTGCTAAATACAAAGCAGTTTCCGATTTTGATTTTATAATTTCTTTTGGTGTTCCTTGTGCCACAATATGACCTCCATGAATTCCCGCGCGCGGTCCAATATCTACCAAATAATCAGATGCCATCATAATATCCTTATCGTGCTCTACTACTAACACTGTATTCCCAATATCTCTTAACTGTTTTAAAGCAGTAATTAATCTTTGATTATCTCTTTGATGCAAACCAATACTTGGCTCATCCAATATATAGGTAATGCCTTGTAGTTGAGACCCTATTTGTGTAGCCAATCTTATTCTTTGTGACTCTCCTCCACTTAACGATTTTGAAGGACGACTTAATGAAAGATAAGACAATCCTACATTCATCAAAAAAGAAATACGATCATCAATTTCTTTTAAAATACCAGATGCAATTTGAGTATCTTTTTTGTCCAAGTTCTTGGGCAATTGCAAAAACCACTTTTGCAATTCATCTAAATGCATGTCATTTAAGGTTGCGATGTTTTCATCATTCACTTTAAACCACAAACTTTCTTTTCTTAATTTTGCGCCGCCACATGCCGAACAAGTATTTAATTCCATGAAACTTTCCACCCAACCTTTTAAATGATCGGTACTTTGTGAAGATGTGAACCAGCGCTTTAACATGGACACGATGCCTTCATATGAACCCGTATAAGTGTCAGGTATGTTTTCATCGTCTAAATCCAAGTCCAAAGAACTCGTAATATTTTGGTCTCCAAATAAAATTAAATCCAATTGTTCCTTGGTCAAATCCTTTAGGGGTTTATCCAAACTAATCTTATGTTTTCTCGCAAACTGTTTTACTTGAGTAAATACACTTGCTTCCCTTGCTTCTCCTAAAGGCTCTATACCTCCTGCATTTATACTCAAAGCGGTATTGGGCATAATTAAATTCAAATCAATAGCATATACATTACCCAAACCTTTACAAACCGGGCAAGCTCCATAGGGGCTGTTAAATGAAAAGCTGTTAGGAGATGGTTCTTCATAACTCAATCCTGTCTCCAAACACATTAATTGCTTGGAGAATTGAACCACTTTTGTTTTTCCTTCCTCTAACAAAAACATTAAATCATTTCCCATTTTCAAACATTGTGCTACGCTTTCTCCCAATCTGGTTTTCATAGCATCCGTTACAGGAATACGATCTACCACAATTTCAATATCATGTATCTTATATCTATCTACCTGAAATTTGGGTCTTAACTCAATGATTTCTCCGTCCACCCTAGCCTTTACAAATCCTTTTTTTCGGATTTCTTCAAACAACTCTCTATAATGTCCTTTTCTACCTCGCACTACAGGTGCCAGTAAATTAATTTTCTTATCCTTGAATTTGGTAAATATATTTTGTACGATTTCAGCCTCCGAAAACTTCACCATGGGCTTCCCCGTATTGTAACTATAGGCCTTTCCAATCCGCGCATACAATAATCTCAAAAAATCATACAACTCGGTTACTGTACCTACGGTTGATCTTGGATTTTTATTGGTGGTTTTTTGTTCAATAGCTATCACTGGGGAAAGTCCCGTAATCTGATCCACGTCGGGACGCTCCATATCCCCCATAAATTGACGGGCATAGGCGCTAAAGCTTTCCATATACCTTCTTTGCCCCTCATTATATAAAGTGTCAAAAGCCAAAGAGGATTTTCCGCTTCCACTCACGCCAGTAAATACTACTAACTGATTTTTGGGGATAGTGATGTCAAAATTCTTAAGATTATGCTCTCGGGCACCTACTACTTTTATTTGATCGTTTTCTTTGCTCATGGGTAATTGTAAAGTTATAACAACCATTTAAATAATTAGTTGACTATAAGCTATAAACATTCTGTATTTTTATGTGGAATAAGCCCTTATTGTAAATATGTACGCTAGCAATAGTAAAATTTTTAAAATAGCTATAGGTATTTGCCTATTTCTGGCAATCCTGCTTTTTGGCGCTAGCTATTTGTATTCAAGAGAAGCGGTGTTTTTATTGTTGAATAAAGACCTTGGCCATGCTGGAGATTTAGCATTTTATTATATTACTTACTTAGCTGAAGGTTGGGTTTGGATCCCCTATTTTATAATCCTATTTGGATTGTATAAAAAAGAAGCCATATTTATACTGCTTAATTTTTTAATTTCTACCCTGCTCACACAAATCCCCAAACAATTCATTTGGAATAATGTTAGTCGACCAATGGGAACTGGAATACCTCAGGATCAAATTCACAGGGTTCAAGGCGTAGAAATGCATTTATGGAATAGTTTTCCTTCTGGTCATACCGCAACCGCATTTACAATATTTTTGTTAACTGTTTATTTCTTTCCAAAAAAAGAAGTTTTTGTAATAGGAGCTTTATATGCGATCGCTTGCGGATATTCTCGAATATATTTGGGACAACACTTTCCATTAGATGTAGCAGGAGGAATTATGGTAGCAATATTTACATTAATATTAAGTATTTACATTAGTAATAAAATAAAAAAATGATGTTCAAAAAATTAAGCGGATTTGTAATATTGGCCATGTTGGTGAATGGTGTAATTGCACAAGACACAACTCAAAAAGTAACTGCTGGAAGAATAAATGATAAAAGTCAGTTGAATAAACCTTATGTTATTTTAATATCAGCAGACGGTTTTCGTTCCGATTTCGCCGATTTATATGATGCTACATTTTTAAAGACAGCTTCTAAGAATGGTGTACGAGCAAAATTCATGACACCTGCCTTTCCTTCTTTAACCTTCCCTAATCATTATACGATTGCTACTGGCCTTTACCCTTCTCATCATGGGCTTGTAAACAATACTTATTATGATAAAACATCGGGCCAACAATATAGTATGGGGAATACTAAATTGGTAGGCGAAGGAAAATGGTATGGTGGTACACCATTATGGGTGTTGGCAGAAAAACAAAAAATGTTGTCTGCCAGCTTTTACTGGGTAGGCTCGGAAGCAGATATTCAAAGCACAAGACCAACCTACTATTATAAGTACAATGACAAAATAAATATTGCTAGCAGAATTAAAGCGGTGAAAGATTGGCTTAGCTTACCAGAAGATCAACGTCCACATATGATTACTTTTTATTTCCCCGAAGTTGATCACGAAGCGCATACATATGGCCCAAATGATCCGCATGTTGCAGAAGCCGTAAAATTTGTAGACAGCAGTGTGAATGCATTACAATCAGAATTGGCTACACTCAATTTACCAATCAACTATATTTTTGTTTCAGATCACGGAATGACTAAAGTAGATGTAGATAATACCATTAGTATGCCTAAGGCCATTGACACGGCTGCCATGCGCGTACCTTGGGGAGATGCCTTAATTCATATTTATGCGAAAGATGTTTCTAAAATTGAAAGCACTTATGAAGGGTTGAAAAAAGATACTTCTATTTCGGTTTATAAATTAGATGAAACGCCTGACTATTGGCATTTTAAAAAATCTGATGATATATACAATCGTTTAGGTGATTTAATTGCAGTTCCACATTTGCCTAGACCATTTAATTTTTCGACACGTAAAACAACATTGGGTAAGCACGGATTTGACAATCATCATCCTGATATGCGCGCTACCTTTATGGCATGGGGGCCTGCCTTCAAAAAGGGATTAAATATTGATGGTTTTGAGAATGTAAATATTTACCCAATCGTCGCAGAAATTCTAGGTTTAGAATATGATGAAAAAAACATTGATGGCAAATTATATGTATTAAAACCAATTTTACAACCCATCCCTACCACCATGAAAGCCGCTAAAAATAATTAGTAGTAAATGATGGTAATTAGTTTTTGATGCAACGTACTGAAGCACCTCCTTTTAAACTAAAGCCAGTGGATTCTGTAAATGTTCCACTGGTATTCACTAGATATCTAATATAATTAGTAGTCCCTCCGCTTATTGGGGTAGCAGTCCAAAAATATCCCCAGGTAAACATGTTTGCCGATGAATTTTGATCACCCATGTACCCACCTGGAAGGGCTGTAAAACCTGTGGTGTTGGTAGCACTCGTATTTGGACTTGTCCAATGAATGGTACCAACTTCTTTTAATTTACCACCATTGGTATTACCTCCAATAAAGCTCGCCAAGATATTAAAATCGGCTTGAGTGGGCACCCTAAAACCTATTGGACAAATATTTCTTGAATCATTTACAGCATAACCATTGTATAATTTACCATACACATCATTATTGGCACTATTGTGATCGTAGTAACACCAGGAAGGCAATGTTATATTATTATTAAATGCAAGATCGGCACGCTCAATTGCATCCCCATTTTGATAATTAACAACATCTAAATTATTTTTCATCCAAACTTGTGTTCCAATGGTGACTGTTTGACTGGATGGATTTACTAAAAATCCCTGAGGCACAACTTGTGAAAAAACAAAAATGGGTACAATGAGTAAAATAATAAAAAGTGAAATTTGTTTTTTCATTTTAAAAATTTTGAACGATGGTTGCATAAAAAGTAGTGCCATCATAAATTAGTGTAACAATGTCTAATTTATTGGCGGTATTGGTTAAGCTAGGAATGATGCCTCCCGCCCATTTCCATGCAGCTGGAAAACTAATATCACGCGTACCAGTAGCATCTTGTACAAATTTTATTAAATAAGTCCCCACCCCAGCATTTGTAAAAGTGAATGAAGTTATATTTAATCCCATATTTACTGTAAATACATTTCCTGTACTTAAATCAATATTGGTAGTTGCCGTTGCAGTAATATTGGATGGCATTGTTAATTTATATCTTTTGGCGGTAACATCACTCGATGCATTAATACTTGTAGCTGTAATAGTTCCGGTGTTTAAGCTAGTTGCACTTGCATCCCCCAAAATAGGGGTTATTAATGTTGGTGTGTTTGCTCTTACTATATTGCCAGTACCTGTGGTCGTCGTCGTACCAATTAAACCTCCTGCCGTATTTGTTACAATTCCTGCTACATTTAATCCCGATAAGGTTATGCCTGCAAAAGAAGGACTAGCAGATGTTGCAACCGTTTGGCCAATCGAAACAGTATTACCACCAGAAATTGAAACCCCCGTGCCTGCCACTAAAGTAGATTGTTTGCCATTAAATAAACTCCAATCCGTTGAAGTTAAATATCCATTCGCGGTGGATGTAGCAGCCGACAATGAAATTGTATTGGAAGTTCTTGATAAAGGAAGTGAAAAAATTAAAGGGGATTCAAAATCAGCACCTGCTGTTGCAGCAATTACTGTTCCACTACCATTGGCTTTTAAAATACCAGTTACAGTTCCCGCTCCACCATGGTTTGCATCAATTACTGAACCCAACCAGGTTCCTGTAGTTATGGAACCCAGGGTCACAATACTATTTGAGCCTAGTGCTGGTGCAGCTCCAATCGTATTATAAGAAATTGTTTTTGCCACTGATCCATTAAAGGTAGTTGTTGTAATTCCACCTAAACCACTATCGTCAAAAGTAATGGGACTTGGAACGTTTGAATAAATTGTAATATTAGCAGATCCATCAAATGGAACACCATTTATGTTTTTTGTTGCGGCCAATTTTGTTGCCGTACCCGCATTCCCCGTTGTATTTTGATTTAAGACTGGAATATCTGCAACAACAATACTTCTAAAACTTGGCGAAGCATTGATACCTGCACCTGGACCTGCATAAAACGAATTGGATGGTTGTGCCGAAAATGCGCCTATCTTACTATTAAATAAATTCCAATCTGTAGCAGATAAATAACCAGCCGCTGAACCCGATGCCACTGGCAATGAAATTATTCCAGTACTTGAAGCATAACTAAGCGGACTTGTTGCACTTATGACATTCCTAGCTCTTGCATTAGAAAAATATAAATTAGTACCCTCACTAATATCTGTGCTTGTAAGTGTTATGCTACTTTGTGTATAACCATTTACTGATGCAATTGAAACTGGCATTAATAGTTCTAACCAATTCCCTAATGTACTTGCTGGCAAGCCACTTAATACATAGTTTTTACTATTATCAGTTCTAATAGCAATACTTCCAATAACAGCATTTGAAAGCGCTAGCATTGCAGTTTCATTTGTAACAACATAGCCACTTGAAAAGGAAATAGAAGGTATTTGAGAAGTAGGGATTTTTCCATTACCATCCAAGCTTGCCACTCCATTGACAGCTGCTTTTTGACTCAAATCAATTTTATTATTGAAGCCTGTCCAATCGGTATTGGTTAAATATCCATTAGTAACACTTGAAGCCTGAGGAATACTTATGGTATTTGATGTATTTAAAATAGGTGCAGTAAAATTAAGCGGTACTTGAAAATCTGAACCCGCAGTGGCAACCGATACCAAACCAGTTCCATCTGCTTTCAAAATTCCATTATTACTACCTGCCCCACCATAATTTGCGGCAATCACATTTGCAGCCCAAGTACCGGTACTAATATTTCCTAGCGTAGTCATATTTATTGAACCTATTGCTGGAGCAGCGCCAATTGTATTATAAGAAACCTCTCTTGCAACAGATCCATTAAAACCGCTACCCGGTATAGCACCCAATCCTGAACTTGAAAAAGTTAATGCATTAGAAGTATTCGCAGTAAGTAAAATATCCGAAGAACCATCAAAGCTTATATTATTAATATTTATTGAAGCATATAATTTACTTGCAGTTGAAGCATTTCCTGAAGTATTCGCTGCATTATTAGGTATATCAGCAGCAACCAAACTCCTAAATCCAGCAGCTCCAGCAGCACCGGAAGAAGGTCCAGCAAATATATTATTAGCATTCACATTGCCAGATAAACCGATTAATGAATAAGTAGGAATATTGAGCACATTATTAGTTATACTAGCAACTCCGTTATTCCCATTATTAGTAATATTCGAAATTATATTTAAGTAAGCATCAGAAAAATGATCATAATCGCTTTTGCTTATTAATCCAGCTGTTACCGAATTAGAAGCCGCTAATGGAATATTAAGTGTATGATCAGCACCAGTAGAAATCCAATTGGGAGATAAACCAGCAACACCAGGCGTGGAAAAACTTTGTGTTTGAGCGGTTAATCCATTTAAATTATACAATTGTGCATTATTGGTCACATTTCCCAATCCTACTTTAGAAGCATTTATTCCTGCAGCTAATTTAGCATCAGTAACTGAAGCATCTTGTAATTTACTAGTTACAATAGCATTATTAGCAATGATGGGGTTTACAGCCGATCCTGTTAGGTCACCTGCCAATAGAATCAATCCTTTATTCGTAGTGGTAGCATCAGGAGCACCTGCAATTAATGCAGCATCCACGTAGTCCTTTATCGCTTTTACGGATGGATATTTAAAATCATTATAATCCCCAACCAATCCCACATTCACCGACTTATTAAAAACGTCTTCCTTAAAATTAATTCTAGCAGACAATGCAGTAGTATCTCTTTGGAATCTTGCATTGAGCATACTCGCAGTATCCGTTATATTTAATTTATTATTTAAATATGCAGCTAATTGAGATTGCTTCAAATATGGAATAAGCATATAAGAAGTATCGAGGGTATTTAATTTAGGTTGAAGATATACAGCTATTTGATGCTGTTTTAAATAAGTACTTAGCATCAATGAGGTATCAGCAATATTTAGTTTTAAATTAGTGTATGTAACCAATTGTGATTGTCGTAAATAAGGGCTTAACATTAATATTGTATCGGACAAATTAAGCTTAGTTTTCATACCATCTGCAAATTGACTCTGTCTTAAATAAGGCGTTAACATTAATAGTGTATCCGCTTTATATAATTTTGTATCAATCCTATTAGACAAATGAGTGGTATCAAATGTCTTTAAAGAAAATTGGAAAGGGGTAACATAAAAATTACTATCTGCAAATCGAATACTTTGACGGTAAGGAAGTAACATAGATGCTGTGTCGGCTGTATTTAATTTTTTACTGAACCCATTTGTGAGGTCTATTTTTAATGCATAGGGTGATAAAATAATTGAAGTATCTGCAATATTTAATTTTCTATTTAAAATAGCCGTATCAAAACTCATTCCATTAGAAGAAAAAGATTGTATGGCATATGGGACAACTCCAAATTCAACAGCACCTAAATCAATCCATTCTTTGTTAAAATCCCAATTATTATCAGGCGAAACAGGCGTAATAGCAATCTTTAAATGAAAATAATAATTTGCATTTGCCCAATCAATACTATAAATATCATTAACGCCCTCATAGCGACTCCCCTTTCCAATAATAATATTAAAAATTCCGTATTCGTTTGTTTTACTTTCGTGATGTTCTCCAAAAACAACAACACCATTAGGACCCCCTTTTAAAATTGTAGATTCAATATATATTTTTCGATTATTCGCAGGATTGCCTGCTATATCTCTTGCAACTGCTTGAAAATTGATGCCAGATTTAATAGACTGTGCATTTATGGAAGGACTCAAAAAACTAAATAAACAAATGATTAATGTGAATACGTAGGTTTGGAAATTACTTGAAAATGTTTTGATTTTAATCTGCATCTAAATTAGGTTTGAATTTGAACAAATAAACTAAACTTAATAGACGCTCACAATGAGACATATGCCTCATTTTTAAAAAATATCATTTATCAGATAAATGTACAAGAATGAATACAGTAAAAGGTTTTGATGCTATTTAGCAATTTCCAATAAAAAGCTGCCTTTAGCATATAATCGTGTTTACGAGATATTATAAATACATTGGGCACACTAATTAAAAAATGAACCGAAAAGCAACGATCATATTATTACTTATTTTGTCTTTACTGGTCAATAACACAACATATGCTCTGAATCAGCATCAAGAAGGTTGGGTTCAATTAGAAAGAGCAAAAAGCATTGAATTGGTAAATTTATGGGATAGTGTAAATTACCATCCTGCTGCTTTTAAAGATCCATATAGTACTGAAAACTGGGAATTACTTTTATATGAAAGATATATTAAAGCAAACGAAGCCAATGATACAGCGTTAATATTTAAACTTAGTATCCCATTAAGCTTTACATATCATTCAAGTTCCAAATTTAAAAAAGGCATTCCAATACTAGAATATCTATTAAAACAAAAAGATAAGCTTACCGATAATCAATACAAGGAAGTTTTAATTAAACTAGAAGAGGAGTATAGAGCTTCAAATCTTATAGAACAAGCAATTTTGATTAGAAAAGAAAGAATAGACAGACATTTTATAAATAATTATTGGGAGATATATAGAGACTGTGGATTATATGATGCAGCTAAGAAGGATTTGTTACAGTTTGTTGAAGTACCCCCATTATATAGTACGAGACGTTTATTCTACTATTTTTTACTTGGTAGCTTGTATATGGACATGAATGCAGTAGATAGTGCAGAACAAGTATATAAGACCGCCTTAAAAGAAGCAGATGCCACTATTATTTTAAACAACAAAACAAAACAGTACGAAAATCAAAAACTTGTTTATTGGAAAGCTTGTTTTATGGGGTTAATTGTTAAATGTAATATTGAAAAAGGTGATTATTCTAATGCAATTAGCACTTTAAAATATGATATTTCTCAAAGTTTTGAAAATTCTGATAACAAGGTAGATAAGATGAATACATTAGGCAAAGCCTATATTCATTTTAATCAATTAATTGAAGCTAAAACATATTTAGACAGTGTTACAGTACTTCTGAGTGAAAAAACTGCAAAAAAATTACAATTAGAACACTTATTAACTTTTGCAGACTATTACACCCGCTTAAATAAAAGTGACTCTGCTTTATATTATTATAAATTATACAATAGCTATAGGGAAGATCTATATCGTAATATTCAAAAAAACCAGTCGGTTTTGTTATTGGCACAAATGGAAATTTCAAATAGACGTACCGAATTGCTGGAAAGCAACCAATCATTATTAGAAAGTAATAAACAAAATAGCAAGCAAAAAACAGCATTGCTAGGTTTACTTTTTTGTTTGGTATTAGCTATTGTTGTAGCAACCATTATCTATGTAAATAGTTTGGCAAAATCTAGATCTAATGAAAAAATTGAAGCACAAAATAAACTTATCAATGACCATTCTGTAAAAATTGAGGCACAATTTAACCACAACGAAATATTATTAAAAGAATTACACCATAGAGTAAAAAATAATCTCCAGGTGATGTATAGCCTTTTGAATTTGCAGAAAAGACGAAATAAGGATCTTGATACAATAGAAACATTGTCTTCTATCCAAAACAGGATTCAAACAATGGCGCTGGTACATCAAAATTTATATACCAGCGGTGACTTTGAAATGGTAGAAATTGCCTCTTATATTAAAACCTTGGCCAACCATCTAGAATCTATTTATAAAGTAGATAAAAAGAAAATAGAAATGAATCTCGAAATAGACGAAGCCTTAAAATTACCTATTGAAACAGTGGTCGCTATCGGCCTCATTGTAAATGAAGCAGTTTCGAACTCATTTAAATATGCATTTAAACACAAACCAAATGGGAATGTGAATATAATCATAGAAAATATTGCTAATGAAACTGTAATTATGATTCAAGATAATGGGGATGGCATAGGACATACTCCCAAAAAAGAAAATAGCCTAGGAATGAAATTGATAAATTTAATGTGCCTGCAACTAAAAGCCACACATTCTCTTGAGCAAAATAATGGAGTTACCCACCAAATAAAATTTAACAATATTATATAATGGAAAAAAGAATACTATTATTAGAGGATGAAATTATTGTGGCACTTGACTTACAAGAAATATTAGATGCAGCAGCTTATCAAACAATGGTAACGCAC
Source organism: Bacteroidota bacterium (assembly GCA_037975805.1). GTDB lineage: Bacteria > Bacteroidota > Bacteroidia > Chitinophagales > Chitinophagaceae > Sediminibacterium. Next base: position 48,948 of record JBANFX010000006.1, read on the forward strand.
AATCACCAAGACGCAATTGATGTAATTAAAAAATTTAAACCCCATTTAGCTATTTGCGATATAAACTTGGGTAACGGTCCATCAGGCATAGACTTTGCTAAAGAAGCAAAAAACTTATTACCAAAATTAGAAATCATTTATGTAACCGCTTTTAGCGATCAAAAAATGGTAGACGCTGCTGAGCTAACCGATCCATTTAATTACATTGTAAAGCCATGGAATGAAGAACAAATTAAGGTTTCAGTAAATATGGCATTTAAATATCTAATTGAAAAAATGAAAAAGAATTCAATGATAGATTGTTTAAGCCTTTCTGAATATAAAATACTGGATCTCATTGCCAAACAAAAAAAGAGCAAGGAAATTGCCGATATTCTTTTTATTGCAGAAAAAACAGTACGAAACCACCGCTATAATATCATCAAAAAGCTGAATCTTCCAAATGATAATAACAGCTTGTTAAAATGGGCTATTACACATTTTAATAAAACGTAATATCAAATACAAGCTTGTTTTCCTGTTCTTTATTGAACATAAAAAATTTCCAATCCTAACATATTCTCCACAAATATTAGTTCAAATTTATATTTAGACTTAATTCTAGCCAATATTAGATAAATTGGCAATAAGTATTAATTATTTGAGGCATCAGCCTTACTAAATTACGCCCATATTCAGCGTATTTTGTACACTTCATAACTCAAAATAATTAATCTATCCTACCCTATGAAAACGTATAAAATATCATATGTATTATTAATAATACTTAATACATTCATTTTTAGTGTTCAATTGAATGCTCAAGTAAAAGGCAGTCAAAAAAGTTTTGCCTTGTTTTTAGAAAATAGACTATCCATATTTGCTGGTATAAATATGTCTAAGCAAAACATAAATCCGGGTACTTATAATTCAAGATTTAATTATGATTTATCCAACTATCAAAACAATATATTTAAATCGGGATATTTTTTTGGATTTAGAATAGATGATCTTAAACAATTAAATAATAAATACGACTTTTCAGTAAGCTTGAACAAAATAGTATCTGGTTCAAATTATAAAGTTGCCAATAATTTAGATCCTTTTTTGGGGTCATTTTCAAAATTTAAAGCAGATGACAACTTTTTTATAATGAATATAAATTCACATTATAAAAAACAAATATTTTCTGACAAGATTGAAAAAAGAAAGTTTTATCTAGTTGCAGGTCCAAGTATTGACATTCGACTTTCTAAACAAAGTGAAGACAACCAGGTATATAATAACTATAGAAATATAGCTTTAAAAGCCGATTTGGGTATAGAATTTGACAATCAAACCTATTATACCCTTTTTATTCATTATAAGCAAGCAATTACCTCCTTTACCAAGCAGCCTATTACAACCAATTTAAACAATTTTGAATTAGGCACTATTATTAAAGCAAGTGACATTTTTTAAACAAAATACTATGAAAAATAAAAATATCACTTTATTAATATCCTTAATCATTTTATTACTTTCTATCACTTCTTGTAATAAATCAGATTCTATAAATGAAGCTCATCTAACGTATAAATTAATATCCGACAAAACTTGGTATTTGGAATATGCACAAACAACAAATGCATCAGGTACCTCAATAAAGTCATATGTTGGACAATCAACTTATTTTATTAACTATCTTAAAAATTATACTACTAAAGATTCAGATGGCATAGTGGGTAATTATGCATTACAAAATGTAGATAACAAACTACTTATAAAAGTAGATGCGAAAACGCAAAATGGAAATGTGAGTAGCTATCAATACGAATTATTAAGTATTGGCGCAAAAAATATGATTTTAAGTAATAGCATAGGCACAACTAAAACCATATATTATTTTAATACTCAACGATAATGCAAAATTAAAATGAAGCATTTATTTAATTATAAAATATGGGTAATACTATTTATAGGCTTAATGGCTAGCCAAAATAATTATGGACAGCATCAAATAATAAGTAGTGCTGGAAACTTGCAAAATAATGCAAGCCTTTCTAGCGCCATTGTGTTCAAAAGTAATGCTGCCTGTATTGATGTTCAATCAGGAATAGCTGTATTTAATAGTTTTAAAGGCTTCGGAGAATTTGTAGTGAATTGTGAAGTGAAAGTACATTTTAATACCCTTGGTATTAAAATGTACCCAAACCCAGTTAAAACTATTAGTAAAGTAAAATTCATAAAAACACCACCTCTTAAAGACTTCTTTAATATTACAATTTGTAATACGGATGGAACATTTATAAAAAGCATAAAAGAAACGGGTTACAATATCTTTCAAGGCATTGATTTTGACTTAGCCAATTTAACACCCGGTGGATATATACTAAAAATTGAATCCTCAAAATATTTAGAAGCTATAAAATTTATAAAGGCAAACTAGTAAACATCATTAAGAAACGCATACAGGATATGAAAACTTTAATTTCAAAAACACCACTTACATTATTAGTGGCATTTTTATTTTTAAGCCCTATTGCATCAATGGCGCAACAAGCCAATGATGGCATCTTTTTTCAGGCAGTAGCCCGAGATAATATGTCTAATCCAGCAAAGGACAGAAAGATATTTGTTCAAACCAATATCATACAAACATCAACCAATGGTCTTGTTGTATTATCTGAATTACACGAAACAACAACCGATGCAAGTGGTGTATTTAGTATTAGTATAGGGCAAGGACAAAGAACGTCTGGAACAGTAAGTAATTTATCGGGTATTAGTTGGGGAAATGGCCCTTACTTTCTTAATCTTAAAATTGCTATATCTCCAACGGCACCCATACTCAATTGGGATTATACAAAAGAATGGATTGACCTAGGAACAACCCCTTTTGGAACGGTACCCTATTCCTTATATGCTGCAAATGTTGCTGGCTTCGATAAAAAATTAAATATAAGTGACACTTCGGCAATGCTTTCAAATTATACTAAATCAGTTATCTCCTTAATTAAATCTAATTCCATTTCAAGCTTCAACGCAGACTCTGTAAACTTCTTACTAAAAAATAAATTAAATATTGCCGATAGTACGCTTAGTTATGTAACCCCTAGTCAATTAAAATCAAAAACTTTTGATACCTCAAGTTTATCAAATAGAATTAATACAAAATTAAATTTTTCAGATACCGCTAATTTGTTAAGTACCTATGTTAAACAACAACAATTAAATAATTTATTAGACGCAAAATTAAATAAGAGCGACACAAGCTTTATGCTAAATAATAGGTTCGCAAGAGATACCGCTTCTTTAAGCAATCGAATAAATTTAAAAGAGAATACAATAAATAAAACTTTAGATTTAAATGCTGATGGCAATTTAGACACCAAATATCCGAGTTCAAAAGCAGTAAAAACATATGTAGATGCCTCCATTGCTAATTTAGGAGTTTTAAATGTAAGTAATGCGTCAATTGTAGATGCCGACGCAAATACTAAAGGAAAAATTAAGCTTGCTGGAGATTTAACAGGCACAGCAGATTTACCCATTATCAACAATAACACTATCTCCACAACAAAGTTAATTGATGGCGCAGTGACCAATTCAAAAATTGCCAATGGAATAAGTCCAAGTAAGGTTGGTCTAGGAAATGTAGATAACACTGCTGACATAAATAAACCATTAAGCACAGCAAGTCAAAATGCGTTATCACTAAAATTAAACAATAGTGATACCAGCTTAATGCTTGCCAGTTATTTAAGTAGTATACAAGGACTTCAAACAAGTAAACTAAATATTAGTGATACAAGTACAATGTTGTCGAGCTATTTGAATAAAATACAAAATTTACAAAATAATAAACTAAATAGAGTCGACACAAGTTTCTTATTACAAAAAAATGATACACTTTACTTATCAAATCGAATTGACGAAAAAGAAAGCGCGACAAATAAATCTTTAGACATTAATGCTGACGGAAATTCAAATATAAAATTTCCGTCAGCGTATGCGGTGAAACGATACGTTGATAGCGTCGGGGCTGTTGTTAGCTCAGGAGGAGGCGGCGGTGGATCTGCAACTGTGGTTGATGCAGATGGTTCAACAAAAGGTATCATTCAATTGGCAGGCGACTTGTCTGGTATTGCATCAGCACCTATTATAGCAAATAATGCCATTACCAATACAAAAATTGCCAATGGAGCCATTACAGATGCTAAAATTTCATCAGGCATAAGTGCAAGTAAAGTGGGATTAGGTAGCGTTGATAATACCAGCGATGCAGACAAGCCAATTAGCACAGCTACACAAGCAGCTTTAGATTTAAAATACAATGCAAGTAGTGCATCAATTTTATCGAACACAATTAATTCAAAATTAAGTATCGCGGATACTGCTGCTATGTTAAGTGCCAGGATGAATAGAGATACAACTTGGCTATCCAATAGAATCAACTTAAAAGTGAATTTAAATGATAGTAATTCAATTTATACTACACCAAGTTTTTTGAACTCGAAGTTAATTGACACTTCAAATTTAAGCAACAGAATTGATCTTAAATACAATGCAATTGATGGAATTGCAAATGCTAATTTGATTAACAATAAATTAAATAAATCAGATACAATCTATTTAGACAATAGGATTAATTCAAAAATAAATATTGCTGATAGCATATTTAGTTATGTTACTCCAACTAAATTAAACTCAAAAATAACAGACACCACTAACCTATCTGCAAGAATTAATACAAAGTTGAATTTCACAGATACTGCGTATATGTTAAGAAACTATGCCATTAGCGCTAATTTAAGCCCCATTGCTAGTACTGGCAATTATAATGATTTAATTAACAAACCCGTTCTTTTAACAAGCCCTGTTAATTCTGTCAATGGACTAACCGGTTCGGTTGTCATTGACAAATCATCATTAAACCTAGCCAATGTTGATAATACTTCTGATATCAATAAACCTATCTCATTTTTAACGGCAACATCTCTAAATAATAAAGTTGACAAAAGTTCTATCAATGTTCCAAATGGAATTCCAGGATTAGATGGAAATTCAAAAATTCCTAGTTTCTTACTCCCTGCATTTTCGTTCACCTCTGTATCTATTGCAAATAATGCAACTGAAATGTTAAATATAGGCGCAACCTCTTTAAAAGGAACTGTTGCTGTGAGAACTGATTTAAGTAAAACATATATTCTAGGAACCGACTATTCAAGCTCTATTTCAGATTGGGTAGAGATGTTAACACCAGGATCCCCTGTGCAAAGTGTAAATAGCAAGTTAGGTGTTGTAAATTTAACAACCAGCGATATATCGGAAGGAACCAATCAATACTTTACCAATACAAGAGCAAAATCCATATTTAGTGGAAATGCACCAATTAATTATAGTGCTAGTACTGGTGTAATTAGCGCAGATACAAGTACAAGTAGTTACAGTCTGGTAACCAGATACGCCTTTCAACAGCAAAACAATAATAATACTTCCTCATTCAACGCCAAAGTAAACATTAGTGATACATCAAACATGTTGTATCCTTATGCGAAAACTATAAGCCTTACAAATTCTTTATTGAACAAATTAAATGTTATAGACACGGCTTCTATGTTAAATAACCGTTTGGGAAGAGATACTATATCATTATCAAATAGAATAAATCAAAAGATAAATATTTCAGATACCTCATTCATGCTGAACACAAGATTTGCACGAGATACAGTATTACTTTCCAATAGAATTAGCACAAAATTGAATTTTGCAGATACCAGTTCAATGCTAAGCAATCGTTTTGCTAGAGACACATTTGCATTATCAAATAGAATTAATACAAAATTAAATATTGCGGATACATCTACTATGATGAGTAGAAGAATTGGGAAAGACACCCTAGCTTTATCTTCAAGAATTAATCTGAAATTAAATAGCTCCGATACAAGTGCAATGTTATCTAACTATTTGAATGCAATCAATTTAAGGGAATTATTGTCCAACAAATCAAACGATACAACCTTAGGTGGTGGTAGCCCTAGTAGCAATTTATTCCCCACTCAGTTTGCAGTCCAAAAATATGTATACAATAATGCAGGATCGGGGGTGGGATCAGGCACATTGTCTGGTACAATTGTGGATGCTACAACTAGCGTTAAAGGTAAAATTCAATTAGCTGGAGACCTTGGAGGTACCGCAGGCTATCCTTTAGTCATGTCTATAGGAGGTGTTACCAAAGACTCCCTCGCTGTTGCACTCACAAGTATAAATGCTGCTACTCCTAATAATATTGTTAACTACTTAGTTAGGAGAAGTGCAATTGGAGATTTTTCAGGAAGTACCATTACAGCTACAACAAAATTCATGGGCAATCTTACTGGCAACGTAACAGGCAATTTAACTGGTGTAGTCACAGGAAGTTTAATTGGTAATGTTACTGGAAATGCAACCAATGTTTCGGGTGTCGTGGCCATTGCAAATGGAGGAACGGGTGCAAACACTGCAACGTCGGCAGTATCAAATTTAGGTTTAGGGAATGTAAATAATACTTCTGATTTAAATAAACCAGTTAGTACTTTACAACAAGCGGCATTAGATTTAAAAGCAAATTTAAATTCGCCAACATTTACAGGAATTCCTGTATTGCCTACTGGAACAACTGGGGTTACTCAGGCATTAAATGACAACTCTGTGAAAATTGCAACAACAGCATATGTTGCAAATGCCTTAGCTGATGCTTCAGGTAGTATAACCAATTCTGTACAAGATGCAACTACAACATCAAAAGGAAAAATATTGTTATCTGGAGATTTAGGTGGCTCTGCAACAACCCCTCTTGTATTAATGGTAGGAGGAAAAACAAAAGACAGTGTTGCATTTGCAGTTAACGCATTTGGAACTTCCACTAATTCAAACTTAGCAAGTACAATTGTGAAACGTGATGCTAGTGGTAATTTCTCTGCAGGAAATATTAATGCTAATACAATAGGAACACATACTGGAGATGTAATCGGAAATGTAACGGGTAATTTAACGGGCACTGTTACGGGTAATGCAACAAATGTTTCTGGTATTGTTGCTGTTGTTAATGGTGGAACGGGTGCTTCAAACAATACAAATGCAAGAATTAATTTAGGATTAGGAAATATTGATAATACAAGCGATGCAAATAAACCAGTAAGTGGTCCTCAACAAGCTGCTTTAGATTTAAAAGCTAACCTTGCCTCTCCTACTTTCACAGGGCTTCCTGTATTGCCAACTGGAACGACAGGTGTTACACAATCATTAAATGACAATAGTACAAAATTAGCTACTACAGCCTATGTTGCCAATGCACTAGCTGATGCTTCAGGTTCAATTACAAATTCAGTTGCTGATGCTACTACTACCTCAAAAGGAAAAATATTATTAGCCGGGGACTTGGGCGGCACTGCCACTGCACCTTTAGTTATGCTTGTTGGAGGGAAAACTAAAGATAGTATTGCAGCAACGGTTAATGCTTTTGGTACTGCAACCAATGTAAACATGGCAAATACTGTTGTGAAAAGAGATGGAAGTGGAAATTTTTCTGCAACAACTATTAGTGCAAATACAGTTGGTACGCATACAGGAAATGTAGTGGGAAATATTACAGGAAATTTAACTGGTACGGTTATAGGCAATGCAACAAATGTAACTGGCGTAGTTGCAGTTGCGAATGGAGGTACCGGAGGAACCACCTCTATTGATGCAAGAATGAATTTAGGCATTGGCAATATTGATAATACCAGTGATGCGAATAAACCAGTAAGCACTGCTCAACAAACAGCACTTGATTTAAAAGCCAATTTAGCTTCGCCTACATTTACTGGATTACCAGTTTTACCAACAGGAACAACTGGTGTAACGCAGTCATTAAATGACAATAGCACAAAATTAGCAACAACTGCTTATGTTGCAAATGCATTAGCCGATGCATCTGGCTCTATTACAAATTCAGTTGCAGATGCCACAACCACATCCAAAGGAAAGATTTTATTAGCTGGAGATTTAGGCGGTAATGCATCTTCCCCAATCGTATTAAGCATTGGTGGTAAAACAAAAGATAGTGTTGCTGCTGCAGTAAATGCTTTTGCTACTGCAACCAATTCAAACATAGCAAATACAGTTGTGAAAAGAGATGCAAATGGTGTATTTGCTGGAACATTAACAGGCTATGCAACAAATGTTACAGGGATTATTGCAATTGCTAATGGAGGCACAGGCAGTTCCACAGTTGCAGGCTTTAAAACCAATTTTGGATTAGACAATGTTGATAATACTTCCGATATAAATAAGCCCATAAGTATACTGACACAAAATGCATTAAATGCAAAAGTAAATAACAGCGCAATTGCTGTTGCTAATGGTGTAGCATCCCTAGGTGCAGATGGGAAGGTGCCTACAACCCAACTGCCAGCATTCTCAATAACTACAGTTAATGTAGTAAATAGCCAAGCAAACATGCTCGCTCTTAGTGGTCTTTCTGTTGGTGCAGTTGCAATAAGAACAGACAATGCTACAAATTATTTATTAACCGCTTTACCTGCCACAACACTAGCTAACTGGCAAGTATTTTATCCTGCATCTACTAATGTTCAATCTGTAAATGGATTAACTGGGGCAGTAGCATTAACAGGAACTACTAATCGTTTAACTATTAGTGGAACAAATGTATTTGATATTTCATCTTCATATGTTGGACAAGCATCTATAAATACCTTAGGAACAATTACAACTGGTGTTTGGAATGGCACTGCAATTCCAATTGCATATGGTGGTACTGGGCAAACCACTGCAACGAATGCATTCAATGCTTTAGCACCATCACAATCTGGGAATAGTGGTAAATTTTTAACTACCAATGGAACAAATGCAAGTTGGTCAAGTATTGGAGCAGCAGGTGGTTGGAGTACAACAGGTAATAGTGGAACCGCAGATGGTACTAACTTTATAGGTACCACAGACGCTCAACCACTCAACTTCCAAGTAGGTGGTATCGCATCAGGACGTCTCGACGTTTCTTCTACCATCGGACAAGCTACACTCGGTTACGGCGCTGGCTACAACACCATGC
>JBANFX010000040.1:0-4923 GCA_037975805.1 Bacteroidota bacterium
TTTGTTTAAAAAACTTCTTTCCCCTTATCTTTGCAACCCGGAAACGGAAAAGTTCTTGGATCGGTAGTTCAGTTGGTTAGAATGCCGCCCTGTCACGGCGGAGGTCGCGGGTTCGAGTCCCGTCCGGTCCGCAAAAGCCCTTAGCTTCAATGAGTTAGGGGCTTTTTTGTGTTCTATCTTAAACCTTTAATTAAATTATATTCGTAAAATGTTAATAAATATAGATTTAGAATTATTAAAACTTGTTAAATTTAAAAGGCATTAACAAGCGTAAAAGTTAGACGATTGTTAAAGTAGTGGAGACAGCACCCACTATAATAAACGTGGCGTATTCCGAAAAGCCTTATGAGTAGGGACACATATAAATTCTTAATTATGGGAAGTTTATTTGCAGGTACACTTGGTTTCATTGCTATTTTAACCATCCTAATTACTTCAGTAATTGGAGCACTTATTTTATGGTTATTAGCTAAGACAGTTGGAAAAATTTCCAATGCCAATTTCCTTAACTCCTGGATGGTAGTTTTAGCCTCTAGTGGAGTTTACGCAGTGATCATTTACTTAATTGGAGTTAATTTACTCTCCATGGGAATTATTGCGTCTCTCATTTTTAACGCAGTTCTGATGTCTGCTGCCTACATCATCTTTGGAAAATTAATTTGGAAATGCTCATGGATGGAATCCTTTAAGGCAAACGTAATTTTAATTGCAATTAATTTAGCTTATACAGCTTATACTGCTAATGCCTTAAGTTAATTTTTGAAAATTACTTCATTAATAAAAGCCCCAATTTCTATGAGATAGGGGCTTTTTTGTAATTAACCACTTCAATGCTTCTTATTATCCCCTTTTCTATTAAATTAGAGTCATGAAAGTCACTGAAAAAGTATTCGAGTCGTTTAAATGGATAGATATTGAAAATCCCTTAAAAGAGGATCTTGAAAAAATTCATGTGGAGCATGGGCTTAATTACTACCTCATTAAAGATAGTATTGAGAAGGGGCATCTGCCTAAATATGAGAAAACCCATAAAGCAGACTTTTATATATTTAGAGCGTATACCTCCGATATTAAATTTCAAATTGATGAAGTGGGTGAAATGTCGAACAAAATTGCCTTTTTCTTATTTGAAGACAAACTCATTACCATCCACAGGGCCCATTTTAACTTTCTTGAACTATTAGAAGATAAACATTCTAAAATCAATGAACTTTTCTTGAAAATTGTTCGACTTATGTTGGAAACCTTTCAAAAGCCAACCATTGACCTCTCCAATAAAATTGATGAGATTGAAAAAACAATATTTTTAAAGGACCCTCGCAATATTTTTTTAGAGGAGTTGTATTATATTAAATCTCAATCCAGAATTTTAAAGAAAGTATTACAAATTACACAATCCGTTATTGACCATGCTGCTCAAAATTTTACCCAATCCAGTCAATTTCAGGATATAAAAGACGTACTCTTAAACCTACTTATCGTGAACGAAGAATCGGTTGAAAATGCCAACCAGTTAATGAATACTTACCTTTCTATAAGTAATCAAAAAAATAATGAAGTAGTAAGATTATTAACCATATTCTCTGCATTTTTCTTACCCTTAACATTCATTGTTGGAGTGTACGGTATGAACTTTGAGTTTATGCCTGAATTAACCTGGAAGCTGGGTTATTTCTTTTCCCTAGCCCTTATGGTGGTTGTGGTAATTATTATTTATTTGTGGTTTAGAAGAAAAAGGATTCTCTAAAAAACTTTATTTGCTTTTTAAATGATACTTATACCTTAAGATAAAGGCAATTAAAAGTACCAATCCACAAATTTCAGATAATAATTTTTCTGCATCTATCCAGTCCGTAGGTCTATCTTTTAATAATGGATCCATTAACAAGCCATGTGCAACAAACAAAATGCATGTTAAGTAGGAAATAAGATGAATTTTTTTCCAAAGACCAAAGCCTAACTTTTGCTTGACAACCTTTTGTGTAGTAACAATCACAGTGATTAATGCTAATAATGAAAATGTACCCAAGAAAACAATATTAGATTGATGCGGGGCATTTGATGGCCACAATATATCCTTATATGTAAATTTAGATGTTGCATCAAGCGGAATTAATATAACATGCGCAAATACAAGTATCAATGCGGTATATGCGGTATTATTATGCAGTTTATATACATCTATAGCTTTAATTTTAGCAGGCAATGTAAAGCCCCAATTGGTTTTTTTAAACGAGGTACTCAGCATAATTCCTAATACCATATTGCAGGTTAAAACAACAGTGGCAATGAGCCCTATACTTCCAGATATTTCAATTGGGCTAAAAAACACCTCCCCTATTAAACTTGTTATATGCATATTGAATATAAAAACTAAAAATAAGATAATTTTTGCCCTGATTACATTTTCAACAAAAATAAAGAGTCACTCATTGCTAAGTGACTCTCTTTATAATTTAAACCAAACTGGGATTCACAGGATTACTGAATATTACTCACATTTATAAGCATGATAGACTTTTTAATATCTCTATAAGATTTTAATGTCTCATACTCAGCTTGCTCTTGTGGAGTAAACTTAACATCAGAAGTATTTGAACCATTTGTAAATTGCTCTATGTTCTTATACAAATGAGAAATGGTATTTGTATAGTCAACATCAACCCCTGCACTTCCAGTTACAGTGGTTAAATAAAAGGCCTCTTTTCTGTCCTTATCAATCATGAATTGATGCCATTTATTACTAAACTTAATTTCTGATTTAGTGTAATTATCGTTCTTTGACTTTACAAACACTAAATTCAAAATGGTGCTACCAGGAACCACCTTAGTCGTGGTATCATTTATTCCTAATTCTATTTTAAGGATTACATCCCTAACCATAGTTCTAGTTTTAGTGGTATTATTAACCATTATAATATAATCTTCGGGATACTTTGCTTTAAACTCATTCACAGATATGCTTTTGCCAATACCTAATGCATCTGCATAATTATTGTAAGCTGTTGAAACAATATAATCGTAATTTACATTAGCACCTGGAAGTACTTTCCATATTCTATGCATACTGGTAATGCCTGCTTTCTGCATTTCTTTGTGATAGTTGTCCCAAGACTTTTCTAATTTTTCATAGTCTTGACCTGGAAGCACTTTCATAAACTCATACTTTAAATAAGTTTGCGCGTTTGTTGAGGCAATAGCAAATAATACTACAATTGTTACTATTATTTTTTTCATTTGTAAATTTTTTATTGATAATTTTTAATCGCATGAATAAAAGTGTCACTTATTACTAAGTGACTCTTTTCATAATTAAACCAAACTATTAAACATTTGAAATATTATTTCTTAGGAGTTGTGGATGCATTTAACATGCCGGTTACATCAAAATACTCATCAATAAGTATCACTTTGTGATCTTTATTAAATTGCATTAGAGCATAATACTTATGTTCAATTTTAGCTCCGTTTAATGCATCGTCAGTCCATCTTACATAAGCTCTTACATCGGAATTAGGCTTTAAAGTAACAGTATCAATGCCTGGCAAAAGCGTTATATCATTTGCCTTTGAAACACTAAACAACTTTGTTAATGCTAATAAATTTGCTGTGTTTTCGGCTTTTGTTAAAATACCTTGGCCATATTTAGCTCCAATGATTTTTGCAGTATCTGCAATATTTTTATCAAACGGTGTCATGTCCTTATTTTCAAATCCATGAAATAAGGTCAATGCAACTTTTGAATTTTCTTTAAAATCAGCAGAAACTGCTTCATCACCATTGTTAACAGATTTGTTTTCAGCTGGTGCTGAACAAGCAAATAAAGTGGTAGCAATTAATGCTAAATAGATTGTTTTTTTCATTTAGTTTTTATTTTATTTGAATTTTAATAGAATTCCCTATCTAGGCAACTTATTAAAATCTGTTGGGTTGTATATTGGCCACTCATAAGTAAACTTGCCATCCTTAATACCATATGAGTTAAAAATTACCGACTTGCCTACTTCGCCTGATTTAGTTTTCCATGAACAATCAACCCATGCATGTCCGTATTTACTTCCATCAGGCATAGTTACTACTTCAAAAATAGTATGGTCGATATTGATATTCCCTTCAATCCCTTCTCTACTTTTCTTAAATCCACTAATAAATGAAGTCATTTTCTTAGCTACCGTAGTATCATAAGTTGCAAATGCATTATGAACTGAACGTGCAGTATCATGATAGCAAGATAAATAAGCGTCAAAATCACCCTTAGCCCAAGATTCTGCGGCTTTTTTCATTAAATCTACTTCAGGACCTGTAGTTGAAACTGAACCAGTTCCAGCTGAAGCGGTTCCAGATGCAGTTGCTTCGCCTTTATTTTCAGCGGGTGCTGAACAAGCAAACAAGGCAGTTGCCAAAATGAATGGCATGAATAGTTTTTTCATGTGTTTAAGTTTTTGTGTCTACAAAAATTACCTATTATTCCTTGATAAGTTTCTATTTACACCTAGAATTTGTTCCAATTTCTACATTTGGGAACATCTTAGACCTATTTTTTTAAGTTTTCGGGTATAAAAAACCCCTGATCAATATTGAAAAGGGGCTTTTTTAAATTTTTAAGCTAAATTACTTCTTCGCTTTTCTTGGCAATTTCTCATCTCTTTGCGCTGTATTGTATGCAAAAGCAGCTACAATCGTTGCTATTTGTTTTAAATCATCCTCAATTAAATGCTCATACACATCCATATTACTGTGATGGGTTCTAGTATCGTACTCAATAGGATCTTGTATAAATTGAAAACCAGGTAAACCTGCTCCGTCAAATGCCAAATGATCTGTTCCACCGGTATTACTAATTGTTACTGTTTTGGCTCCTAAATCATTAAAAGGTGCTAACCAGCTTTTGAAGATAGGGCCACATGCATCATTTCCTTGTAA
>JBANFX010000005.1:0-6656 GCA_037975805.1 Bacteroidota bacterium
CAAACAAATAAGGATGCTAAAAGACATCAGTTTGTAAATGAGTTACTTGCTAAAATGACTTTAGAGGAAAAATTGGGGCAATTAAATTTACCCGCATCCAGTGATTTTGTTACAGGTGCAGTAAGTAGTTCTGATATTGCACAAAAAGTAAAAGACGGCAAAGTGGGCGGTGTGTTTAACATTCGCTCAGTAACTAAAATAAAAGAGTTGCAAGAATATGCTGTGAAAAATACAAGGTTACATATTCCCTTGTTATTTGGTATGGACGTAATTCACGGATACAAAACTATTTTTCCAATTCCGCTAGGAATGTCTGCTACTTGGGATATGCCTTTAATTGAGCGTTCGGCGCGCATTGCTGCAAGCGAAGCGAGTGCTGACGGTATTCAATGGACATTTTCTCCAATGGTTGACTTAACTAGAGATCCTCGATGGGGTAGAACTTCCGAAGGAAATGGAGAAGATGCATTTTTAAGTTCAGCTATTGCCAAAGCAATGGTGCGTGGATATCAGGGAGATGATTTGTCTGCTCAAAACACAATTATTTCTTGTGTGAAACATTATGCATTGTATGGCGCAGCCGAAGGCGGTAGAGATTACAATACTACCGATATGAGTAGGGTAAGAATGTATAACGAATATTTTCCTCCTTATAAAGCAGCTGTAGATGCTGGTGTTGGGTCGGTAATGGTTTCTTTTAATGAAATTGATGGCGTTCCTGCATCGGGCAATAAATGGCTAGTAGATGATGTATTAAGAAAGCAATGGAAATTTAATGGTTTTGTAGTTTCTGATTATACAGGTATTCCTGAAATGGTAAATCATGGAATGGGTGATTTTCAAGCAGTAAATGCACTTTCATTAAATGCAGGTGTAGATATGGATATGGTGGGAGAAGGCTTTTTAACTACATTGGAAAAATCAATGAAAGAAGGCAAGGTAACTTTGACTCAAATAAATAAAGCTTGCGAAAGAATTTTATTAGCTAAGTATGATTTAGGATTATTTGAAGATCCATATAAATATTGTAATGAGCAAAGATCTGCAACTGAGGTTTTTACTTCTGCAAACAGAGCAGAGGCAAGAAAAATAGCATCACAAAGTTTCGTATTACTTAAAAATAATAATGTGCTTCCTATTGCTGCAGGTAAAATTATTGCATTGATAGGGCCATTAGCAGATGCAAAAGAAAATATGACTGGCACCTGGAGTGTAGGTGCAGACAATTCAAAATCGGTGAGTTTATTAAAAGGATTAACAGATGCAGTAGGTACAAACGGGAAAGTACTTTATGCAAAAGGATCTAATTTAGAAGATGATGCTGAGTTACAAAATCGTCAAACCATGTTTGGAAAAGACATTGCTCGTGATAATCGCAGTGCAGAAGAAATGATTAAAGAAGCATTAGCAGTAAGTGCCAATGCCGATGTAATTGTAGCAGCCATTGGAGAAGGAGCGGAGAGTAGTGGGGAGAGTGCTTCTAAATCAAATATTGACATACCTGAGGCGCAAAAGCGTTTATTAAAAGCGTTGGTAGCAACAGGAAAGCCTGTCGCGTTGGTGTTATTTAATGGTCGTCCATTAACATTAACATGGGAAAATGAAAATGTACCAGCAATACTAGATGTGTGGTTTGCTGGATCTGAAGCAGGGGATGCTATTGCGGATGCATTGTTAGGTAAAGTAAATCCGTCTGGGAAATTGAGCATGAGTTTCCCTCAAAATGTTGGACAAATCCCATTGTATTACAATCATAAAAATACAGGTCGTCCTTTAACGGGGAAATGGTTTTCTAAATTTCAATCCAATTATATTGATGTAAGCAATGAGCCTTTGTATCCATTTGGTTATGGCTTAAGCTATACTAAATTTGAATATGGTGATGTGACTGTATCTTCAAATAAGTTAAAAGGAAATCAAAAATTAACGGTTTCAGTGAATGTTAAAAATGCTGGTGCTGTTTCAGGCAAGGAAGTGGTTCAATTATACATTCGCGACGAGGTTGGAAGTATTACAAGACCCGTTCAAGAATTAAAAGGATTCCAGAAAATTGAATTTGCACCAGGGGAAACTAAAACAGTCAGTTTTGAAGTAACGCCTGAGTTGTTAAAATTCTATAACAGTGATTTGAAATTTGATTGGGAAGCGGGGGACTTTCAAATAATGGTAGGACCTAATTCCAAAGAAGTTAAAACAGTTAAAGTAAACTGGAGTAAGTAGTTGGTTACCAGGAACCGCAAAAAAATATCGGAGATATTTTCAAATCATAAAGAGGTACGGTTCTGGGTAAATTAAAATGAAATATAATTTACCAGGAACCGTACAAGCCCTCTTTCAGTGCCTTTTGATATTTTTTATCATTAAAAGTATACAGGAAGGGGGCTTTGTGTGCACCGCCTTTTCTAGTTTCTGTAAGTTTATTTAAAATGCCAAAGCCAATCATCTTTCTTTGAAAGTTTCTGCGGTCTAATTGTTGGCCTAGAATGGTTTCATAAAGCTTTTGTAATTCAGGCATGGTAAACTTTTTTGGCAAAAGATTACGACCAATAGGTAAGTAGGCGAGTTGTGTTCTCAGTACTTCCAATGCTTTTTGAATAATATTTTCATGATCCATCATCAAGTTATTTAACTTGTTAATATCAATCCATTCAGCCCCTTCATCATAACTATCCTTACTAATTTGAACTTCTGTAAAATCTATTAAAGCATAAAAACCAATGGTAATAAATCGTTGGATTAACCAATGATCCTTTGGAATTTTAATGTCAAGTTCAAGGAATTTATTTTGATGAATCTTTGCATCCGATCTATTGGGATCGCCAAACGCATTAAATTGTTGCAAGAAAATATTATTTACCCCTGTTCTTTCTTGTAAAACTCTATAAGCAGCATTTTCGATAGGCTCATTTTTCAAAATAAATCCACCCGGTAAAGCCCATTTTTTAGAAGGAGAAATCTGAAGCAACAATACTTTTAAAGCGTTTTCATGAAATCCAAAAATGGCGCAATCTACGGAAATACCTGGTTGATATATTTTATCACCTTTCTCCAATAGGTTTTTCAAATGTGTAGGTATTGTTGCTTTTTTTGCCATGAAATAATTGTGAAATATAAAATGCTATTGCATTTTAAGCTTTTTTAAAAAAGGTAAGCGCCCTTATATAGATTTATGACGCTTACCTTTAAGGAGGATTAATTAATTATTTGTTCGGTAATTTTTCCAGTTGATTTATGCTTTAAGATTAGTTTCTTAGCACCATAATGGGTCATTTCCTCTTTTACTAAATAATGTTCTGAATCGTAATCAACTAAATGACTTTCTTTAGTTAAGCCTTCTTTACCTCTCCAAATATCTAATTTTACGGGTTCCCATAATTTAGATTTTGCAGAACGATACGCCGCATCTAAAATGCAGTTTACAACGTAACCATCATAAAAAGTTTCTTTAGGTGCTTCACCTTTTTCCATAGCATTAAACATATCCATGAACATATGGTTGTAACCCAATTCGTTTAATTCATCACCCACAGGGAATAACCAACCTCTATCACTTTCGGCTTTCTCAGCAATATAGTCACCACCTTTACCAGTAGTAAACATTTCAAAACCGGTACGTAAGAAACTATTAATCCAAATGGTTCCTTCCGTTCCCATTACTTCGTCTCTTAAATCCAAACCACCTCTAAATGTCCAGCTTACTTCAAACTGACCAATCGCGCCGTTTTCATATTTTACTAATCCAATAGCATGATCTTCGGCATCAATAGGTTTCACCTGGGTATCTGCCCAACACATTACTTCTACTGGCTTAATATCTTTACCAATATAACTACGTGATATTTCAACGCAATGGCAACCAAGGTCTAAAATACATCCTCCACCTGCTTGTTCAATATCCCAAAACCATTCGCTATGAGGGCCAGGGTGGGTTTCACGAGACTTCGCCCATAAAATACGCCCTACGGCGCCTTCTTTAACGCTTTGGTTGGCTTTAATAAACTTTGGTGTATAAACTAAGTCTTCCAAGTAGCCGTTAAAAATACCAGCTTCTTCCACAGCTACAAGCATTCTCTTAGCTTCCTCGCCATTACGTCCTAAAGGCTTAGTGGTCATCACTGCTTTTTTATGTTTACAGCAAAGCATTACTGCAATCTCATGTATATTATTAGGAAGAGAAATACAAACCACATCCACATCGGGGTGGGCGATGGCTTCTTCCATATTGGTAGTCCAATGAGCGCAATTATAATCGGCTGCAAACTTCACTGCCGACTCTTCTCTACGTGCATAGATACTAACTACTTTATCCTTACTTCTATAACCTTGGAGTGCATCGGCATAAAAACGGCCAATGAATCCTGCTCCTAACATTGCAATACGCATTTGAAAAATATTATGATTTGAAAAAAAAGCCTACCCACTTGGGTAGGCTTTTAGAAAAATAAATTAAGCTGGAGTAACTTCTTTTTTCTCATTAAATGAAAAAATGAAAGCAATTAATACCGCACCAGCAATCGCAGCTGGATACAACCAAATTGTTGTCCAGTTGTGTGCAATTGTTTCTGCTTTTGTAACTGCATCAATAGAAGAAGTGGCATATTTAGCAACAACAAATCCACTGTACCAGGTTCCAATAAACATACCTACACCATAAGTGGCAAAGGTGAATAAGCCTTGTGCAGCATTCTTAATTGATTCGCCAGCTTTTTTCTCGGTATACATATAGCCTGTAACAAAGAAAAAGTCATAACAAACACCATGTAGAATAATACCAGCATATAACATCCATTGTGCGGAGTCACTGCCATATGCAAAACATACATAACGTAATACCCAAGCACCCATTCCAAGGATAAGCATATTTTTTACTCCAATCTTATTAAACAAGAAAGGGATGGCTAAAATAAATAATGCCTCTGACATTTGTCCCATTGCCATTTTTCCTGTTGTTCCTTCTCCAAAAAATTCTTTAAGATAGGATCCTGCAAAACCATAATAAAATGATAAAGGGATACAAATTAAAATTGCAGCAAAAAAGAAAATTTTATAAGCGTTACTTTTAAATAACACGAAGGCATCCTTACCTAAAATAGAACCAAGTGAACTATTTTCTGAACTTCCTTTAGGAGGGGTATTCGGTAATATGAAACTAAATAATCCCAATAAAGCCGAAGCCCCAGCAGCAATCTGGAAAGTCATTGGGTTATCTGTGATTTTTAATTGAGTAATTACAACACCTGCTACAATCCAACCTAAGGTTCCAAATACACGAATCCAAGGGAATTGTTTTCCAGGATCGGTCATTTGAGCAAAGGCAACACTATTGCTTAATGCAATGGTTGGCATGTATAATAATGAGTATACTAATATAACCCAATAGAACCCTGAAGTATGTGTCATTTGAGTTGCATACACTAACAAAGCAGCGCCTACTAAATGCAATACACCCATAATTCTTTGAGCAGCGAAATAACGGTCGGCAATCATACCTACAAAGAAAGGAGATATAATTGTTGCAATTGCACCTGCACTATAGGCAGCACCTTTTGCAACGTCAACATTTTGTCCTTTAAAGGCAAGGTCCATGTAAGGGCCCATTGTTACGTACCATGCACCCCATATATAGTATTGAAGGAACATCATGGCAGATAATAAAATACCTGTTTTTAATTTCATAATCGGTTGGTTTTAAGCTTAAGCGTTACCGCCATAGCAATCGTTTAATAATTCGTTCGTTTGGTTTTAGCGAATTCAATATACAAAGAAATCTTTAAAAAAATAGGCAAAATAACCCCCTTTTTATCAACCCATTGCGTTTATTGGACACGACTAAAAAGCCCCGTGGCAATATTATGCTACAGGGCTCAAAGTTGTATAAGATTTATAATAGTTTATATGCTTTATGATGCTTCTAAGGCTTGCAAAATGTCGGCCAATATATCGTCCTTATGTTCAAGACCCACCGAAATACGGATTAAGCCTGGAGTGATACTTACTGCTTGTCTTTCGGCTTCAGATAATTTAGCATGCGTGGTGCTAGCAGGGTGGGAGGCAATGCTTCTGGTGTCGCCTAAATTGGCAGTTAAAGAAAGCATTTTTAAACTGTTCAAAAATGTTCTTCCCGATTCAATGCCCCCTGTTAATTCAAAACAAACAATACCGCCACCATTTGCCATTTGCTTTTTAGCAATTTCATAATGCGGATGTGAACTTAAGAAAGGATATTTTACAAAATTAATTTTTGCATGCCCTTGTAATTTTTCGGCAATGTATAATGCATTGCTGCAATGACGTTCCATTCTTACTTCCAAGGTTTCTAAACTCTTACTTAATACCCAAGCATTAAATGGAGACAAGGAAGGTCCTGTGCTACGACAGAATAAATAAATTTCATGAATTAAATCTTTTCTACCTACTACCGCACCACCCAATACACGTCCTTGACCATCCATCCACTTGGTAGCAGAGTGTACTACTAAGTCGGCACCTAAATCAATAGGTGTTTGTCCAATAGGAGTCGCAAAACAGTTGTCTACATTTAAAATAATATTATGCTTTTTCGCAATCGCACTTACCATGCTAATATCAATCACCTCCAAGCCAGGATTTGTTGGTGTTTCTAAATAAATCATCTTGGTCTGTGGTGTAATCGCAGC
>JBANFX010000049.1:0-88413 GCA_037975805.1 Bacteroidota bacterium
GGTTATTGTCAAACTGGACAAATAATGGCAGCAGTAGCTTTATTAAAAACAAAGCCAAACCCAACAGAAGAGGAAATTGAATCAGCAATGAGTGGAAATATTTGTCGTTGTGGAACTTATGTAAGAATCAAAGCAGCTATTCAACAAGCAGCAAAATCATCAACCAAATAAAATTGTAAAAAATGGAAAAGTCAACAAACCAACAAAGCAGACGCTCATTCCTGAAAGTTACATCTTTAACTGGTGGCGGAATGATGATTGGATTTAGCTGGTTAGCTAATTTAGTACCTAATGAAGCATTTGCTACAGCAGCCAACGCCAATGATTGGATAGAGCTTACTGGATTTATAAAAATTACGCCAGACAATCAAGTTAAAATATTCAATCCAAATCCTGAATTTGGAACCAATGTAATGACATCATTACCAATGATGGTGAATGAAGAATTACAAGCAGATTGGTCTAAAGTAATTGTGGAAATGGGTGATTACGATACACCAAGATTTAAGAGTCAATTTACTGGGGGTAGTAGAGGTATGGCACAAGGATGGAAGCCATTAAGAACTGCGGGTGCTACTGCAAGAATGATGTTAATGCAAGCAGCAGCCAACGAATGGAATGTTCCTGTAGCAGAATTATCGGTAACGAATGGTGTAGTGTCACATAAAGCATCTAATAGATCTGCTAATTTTGGATCATTGGCAACAGCAGCTTCAAAATTAACTGCTCCAACGAATGTAGAATTAAAGAAGAATTCAGCATTTTCTTTAATTGGTACGCCACAAAAAAATAAAGTAGGGAAGGAAATTGTATCGGGTAACTCTTTATTTACAATGGATTATAAGCATGAGGGCATGTTAATTGCAATGGCGATTCACCCACCTGCTTTTGGTATGACATTGAAATCTTTTGATGCTACAGAGGCATTAAAAATGCCTGGTATTAAAAGTGTATTTGATATTCAGGTATATAAGGATGGTTATAAAAGAGCTGGATTTGACACCAGAGCATTTAACAAGTTAGTTATAGTGGTGGGAAATTCTACATGGGAAGTAATGAATGCCCGAAAAAAAGTAAATGTTCAGTGGATTCCTATAGAAACAACTAAAGAAATTGTTGCAGCTTGGGGCGGTCAAAAAGAAGAAACTATACCAGCAGGATTAGAAAGTACCGATGAGCATATGAAACAAATGTATGCGATGCAACAAAAGCCGGCGAGGTTGTTAAGAAAAGATGGGGATCCAGAAACTGCTTTTGCAAAAGCCGCTAAAGTAATTGAAAAGACTTATTCTGCTCCTTTCTTGTCACATAATCCCATGGAGCCAATTAGTTGTTTCGCACATGTTACGGATGAAAAAGCTTATTTCGTTGCACCCATTCAGATACCTGAAATGATGAAGCAAAATATTGTAAGCAATTTGGGTATTCCTGGTGATAAGATTGAAATGAAATTAACTAGAATGGGTGGAGGTTTTGGAAGAAGAGCTTATGGTCACTATATTGTTGAAGCTGGTTTGATTTCACAAAAAATAAAAGCGCCGGTAAAATTAATTTACACAAGAGAAGATGATATGACCAATGGTATTTATCGTCCAACTTATATGGTTACTTATAAAGCTGCAATTGATGCTAATAATAATGTAACAGCTATCTCTATCAAAGGAGGTGGTATTCCAGAAAGCGCTATTCATGAAAATCGTTTTCCAGCAGGTGCTTTTGATAACTATATTGCAGAAGGATGGGATATTCCATCAAATATTACCATTGGTGCATTTAGAGCACCAGGCTCCAACTTTATTGCATCTGCAGAACAAACATTCTTGGATGAGCTAGCGGAAACAATTGGCAAAGATCCACTAGAATATCGATTAGAGTTATTAAGAAAAGCCAAAGCAAATCCAGTAGGCAAGAGAAATGATTACGATGCAGATAGATACATTGCGGTATTAGAATTAGTGAAAGAAAAATCTAATTGGGCGGCAAAACCTAAAAATGCACGCAGAGGTGTGGCTGCTTATTTCTGTCATAGTTCTTATGTTGCTCATGTGGTAGATGTTACTATGAAAGATGGACAACCTGTTATTGATAAAGTTGTTTCTGCTGTTGATTGCGGTGTAATTGTAAATCCCGAGGGCGCTATCAATATGGTGGAGGGTGCTGTAGTGGATGGTATTGGTAATGCTTTATATGGTGGCATGAGAATTGAAAAAGGGGTGCCAGTGCAAAAGAATTTAAATCAGTACCGAATTATAAGACATAAAGAAGCCCCTAAAAAAATTGAGGTGCATTTTGTTCAAAATAATTTTGATCCAACAGGATTAGGTGAACCACCATTCCCTCCTGTATTTGGTGCATTGGCTAATGCTTTGTACAAAGCAACAGGTAAGCGCTTGTACAATCAACCTTATTTAAACGAATTAAATAAAAACTAAATTTTAAATCTTTAACTCATTAAAAAAGATTGCCTAGGCAGTCTTTTTTAATTAATATCAAATGAATTATTATGAAAAAAATTATTTTCTTTATTTCTCTTTTTATAATGGCATTGGTAAGTCAATCATTTAAACAAGTAAATAATGCAAGTTTATCAAATGGCAAAAATGTATATGAAACTTATTGTATTTCATGTCATCAAGAGAATGGAGAAGGAGTGCCTGGTGCATTTCCTCCATTAGCGAAAACGGGACGTCTTGCTGATAAGAATAAGTTGGTAAAAATTATTATTCAAGGAATGCGTGGACTAATAACAGTGAAGGGTGTTAAGTATGATGTTGAAATGGCTAGCGTTGGGTTGACAGACAAAGAAACCGCAGATGTAATTAATTATATTCGTAATTCATGGGGAAATAAGGCCCCTATGGTAACAGTTGCAGAAGTTGCAGCAGCAAAGAAATAAATTATAAACTGCGTTAGCTTTATAAACAACAAATGAAAGAACTGGTTGAAATAATTCGTGCCTACGACCAAGCCAAAAAAAATGCAATGCATACTGTATTGGCAACGGTTGTTCATGTGGAAGGCTCGTCTTATAGAAGACCTGGTGCTAGAATGTTGGTTTTAGAAAATGGCTTGATGATTGGTGCCATTAGTGGTGGATGTTTGGAAGGTGATGCGCTAAAAAAGGCATTCTTAACGTTCACCGATCAAGCCACAAGGTTAATTACTTATGATACTAGTAATGAAGAGGATGCAAGTGTTGGAATACAATTAGGATGCGAAGGTGTTATACAGGTTTTGTTTGAATATATAGATGCTGCTAAACAAAACAATCCCATTGAATTCATTAGAAAAGCATGTAACAATCGGCAAAAAGCAGTATTGGTTACTATGTTTGATTTGAAAAACAAGAGAAATCCTTTAATGGGCACTACTTGTTTATACAATGAGTATGGAAATTTTGAATCAATCTTAGAGGAAACTATTAATAAAAGTATTGTTGTAGATGCGCAGCAAGTTATTACGAATGCACAAACGCAATTTGCTACATATCAAATTGGCGAACAATCCATCAACGGCTTCTTGGATTATATACAACCACCTATTTCTATTGTAATAGTAGGTGCAGGCAATGACGCAATTCCTTTATCAAAAATGGCCGATCTATTAGGTTGGGAAGTGAAAGTGGTGGATGGTAGAAATACCCATGCCAAACAAGATAGGTTTATAAGCGCTTGTCAAGTTTTAGTTAGTAAACCGGAAAAAGTACTGGAACAAATTAAAATTGATGATCGCACTTGTTTTGTTTTAATGACCCACAATTATCAATACGATTTAGAAATGCTTAAGGCCTTGTTGCCTTTGAACATTAACTATATTGGCATGTTAGGTCCCAAAAAGAAATTAGAAAAAGTATTGAATGATTTAGCAACACAAGGGATTGAGCCAAGCAATGGGCAGTTAGAAAGTATTTATGGGCCAACCGGTTTAGATTTAGGTGCAGAAACTGCTGAAGAAATTGCGAGTAGTATTATTGCTGAAATACAAGCGGTATTTAATAAAAAAGAGGGTTCAAAATTAAAGCTTAAAACAACACAAATTCATCAATAATGGACACTGCGCATCAATATAATATTGATAACTGTGCGGTAGTGATTATTGCTGCAGGAGAAAGTAAAAGATTGGGTACCCCCAAGCAACTATTGCTTGTTGAAGAAGATACTTTGTTAAATAGGCTCATCAAAACGGTACAAAGAGCAGTTAATTTTCCCATTTATTTAGTCTTAGGGGCAAATGCAGAAAAAATACAAGCTCAATTGCCTCATATAGAAATAAATGTTGTTGAAAATAAAGATTGGCAGGAAGGTATGGGGAGCTCTATTCGTCTTGGTGTGCAAGCAATATTAGAAAGTGCTAAAAAGTTTGACGGGGTGTTGATACTGGTTTGTGATCAACCTTATTTGACTGAAGCGGCTATTCAAGACTTGGTCACACTTCAAGCAGCAAAGAAAACAGCAATTACGGCGTCATTTTATGCAAATATAGCCGGAACGCCTGCTTTATTCCATGCATCTATTTTTCCAGACTTATTGGCATTAAAAGGAGATCAAGGAGCCAAAAAAATAATACAAGAAAGAGATCAAGAACTTGCTAAATTGCAGTTTGAGAAAGGAGTGTTAGATATTGACACACAAGATGATTATCAACAATTATTGAAGGAGGTGAGAAAGCAATGATAAAAGACAATTTTAATAGAGTACACGATTATTTAAGAATCTCCTTAACGGATAATTGTAATTTAAGGTGCTTTTACTGTATGCCAGAAGAGGACTATCATTTTACGCCTTCCAGTCAATTAATGCAAGCTGAAGAAATTGAGGCAATTGCTGTCGTATTTGTTAGAGAGGGGGTGAATAAAATTAGATTAACGGGTGGTGAACCATTGGTGCGCAAAGATTTCGCAAATATTTTAAAAAGATTATCTACTCTTGGTGTTCAATTAACCATGACCACCAATGCGACAAGATTACATGAATTTGTACAAGAGATAAAAGATGCAGGTATACAGTCGCTAAATATTAGCTTAGATACTTTACAAAAAGATCGGTTTATTTTAATGACCAAGCGCGATCAGCATGAACAAGTAATGCGCAATATTCAATTAATGTTAGATAATGGCATTGGGGTAAAGTTGAATGTAGTGGCCATGAAAGGTATTAATGACGAAGAGATCAATGATTTTGTTAGATGGACTAAAGACAGTCCTATTCATATAAGGTTTATTGAATTTATGCCTTTTGATGGCAACCAATGGAATAGAGATAAGGTTATTACGCTCCAAGAAATTTTAGATAAAGTGAAAACTGAATTCAATTTTTCTTCTTTAGAGAGAAATGCACATGAAACAGCCAAGAATTATCAAGTAAAGGGACATAATGGCACTTTCGCAGTGATTAGTACCATGAGTGCTCCTTTTTGTGGAGATTGTAATAGAATGCGTTTAACTGCAGATGGGAAAATGAAGAATTGCTTATTCTCTACTTCGGAAACCGATATTTTAACAGCTCTTAGAAATGGAGAAGACATAACCACTTTAATTCATCAAAATATCGCCACTAAAAAAGAGGCACTAGGTGGGCAGTTTACTACAGAGCTAGATAAAATTGAAGCAAATGATTTGCACAATAGAACTATGATTAGTATTGGGGGATAAATTTAATAACTGAAATATGGTTAGTGTATCAGCAGCAAAAACAATTATCAAAGAACAAATTCCACCTCTAGGTTCAATAATTATGAATTTAGATGAAGCTGTTGGCTTTGTAATTGATGAAGATATCATATCGCCCATCGATGTGCCTTCATTTGTACAATCCTCAATGGATGGATATGCATTTGCTTTTGAATCTATCCAACAATATAGCGCCTTAGAAATTACAGCAGTTATTCAGGCGGGTGCAGTTCCACAAACTGCTATTTCAAAAAATAATGCAGTAAGAATTTTCACTGGAGCCCCATTGCCAGAAGGCACTGATACTGTTTTGATGCAAGAAAAAGCAACAATAGAAAATGGAGTCTTGGTTGTTAATGGCTTGGAAACTGAAAAAGGACTTAATGCAAGGCCTATTGGTGCCGATATACAAAAAGGGGCCATTGCAATTCAAAAAGGAACCCTGTTAAGTACAGGATCAATAGGGTTCTTAGCAAGTTTGGGTATTACGCAAGTTTCAGTCATAAAAAAGCCAACCGTTAATATAATATTAACAGGCAATGAGTTGCAGGATATAGGAAAGGATTTATTGCATGGTCAAATTTATGAATCCAATTCACATACTTTAAAAGCGGGATTAAAAACAGTTGGAATAAATCAGGTAAACATATGTAAAGTTGCGGATCAACTAGAAGCAGTTACAGCAGCTATTAAAGAATCGCTCTCTAATTTTGATTTAACGATTGTGACGGGTGGTATTAGTGTCGGAGATTTTGATTTTGTTTTAGAAGCCTGTCAACAAAATAAAGTGGAGCAACTTTTTCATAAAGTAAAACAAAAGCCGGGTAAGCCATTGTATATTGGAAAGAAAGGCACTAAGGTTATTTGTGCATTGCCCGGTAATCCTGCCTCAGTTTTATCTTGTTTTTATCATTATGTATGTATTGTGTTAGGTCAATTATCTAATACTAAAACGGAAATGAAAACACTTCATGCTACTTTAAATAATTCCTATACAAAACCAGCTGGATTGACTCATTTTTTAAAAGGACTTTATAATCATGATTCCAATGAAGTGATCATCTTAGAAGGTCAAGAATCTTTTAAAATGAGTGCATTTGTAAAGACTAATTGTTTTGTAGAGTTACCCGAAGCGCTAACAGAAATTAGCTCATGTGAATTAGTAAAAGTACATCTGTTTTAATCCTTAATTTTTACCAATGAGTATTAGCTTTTTTATTTTATTATTTATTGTGGCATTATTATATGCATCAGTAGGTCATGGAGGAGCAAGTGGCTATTTGGCATTAATGGCTATTTATGGATTTGCACCCGATATCATGAAGCCTTCGGCTTTGATTTTGAATTTATTTGTATCCCTAACTTCCTTTATAATGTTTTACAAAGGGGGTCATTTTAAATGGAAACTTTTTTTGCCTTTCGCGTTGGCTTCCATTCCTTTTTCCTTTTTAGGTGGCACCATTAGCTTAGAGGCTGTGATTTATAAAAAGGTTTTAGGGTGCTTGTTATTATTGCCTGTATTCCGTTTCTTTTTTTATCCAAATACAGAAGAAGCAAATTTAAAATCCAATAATTTCGTATTGTCTTTATTAATAGGTGCTATAATTGGTTTTTTATCAGGACTAATTGGTATTGGAGGTGGTATTATTTTATCTCCTATATTGTTATTATTGAACTGGACCAATCAAAAACAAACAGCAGCTATTAGCGCCCTGTTTATCTTTGTGAATTCAATTTCAGGGTTGGTAGGGCAAATTTCCAAAGGAGTTCATATTGATATGTCCGTGTTCGGCTTTGTGGCAATTGCTTTTGCAGGAGGCTTAGCAGGAGCATGGTTGGGCTCTTTGAAGTTTAATCAGAATATTTTAAAATATACTTTAGCAATTGTTTTATTAATGGCTTCTATTAAGCTAATTTTAACCTAATATTTAATAATGAATATCGAAGTGCAATTTTTTGGACAATTAGCTGACAAAACTGGAAAGTCTTCAATTCAATTAGAACACACTTCTAATTTATCTCAGTTGAAAGAAAAATTATTTACTCAATTTCCTTTATTGAAGGAATCTAAA
The DNA here is from genome assembly GCA_037975805.1 of Bacteroidota bacterium. GTDB lineage: Bacteria > Bacteroidota > Bacteroidia > Chitinophagales > Chitinophagaceae > Sediminibacterium. The sequence continues at coordinate 7,741 of JBANFX010000049.1, forward strand.
TTTGTAATTGCAATCAACAATAAAATGGCTGCCGAGAATGCAGTTATTCCTGAACATGCAAAAATTGCATTAATGCCACCCTTTTCTGGAGGATAAGTATGGAAAAATCTAAAGAATACATATTGAGGTACCAAAGGCAAATCACGTTAAGCGGTTTTGGAATAGAAGCGCAAGAAAAACTTACTAATGCTAAAGTTTTAGTGATTGGTGCAGGTGGATTAGGGTGTCCCATTCTTCAATACCTTGTAGCGGTCGGTGTAGGGGAACTAGGCATAGTAGACAATGATCAGGTAACGCTTTCTAATTTAAATAGACAAATTCTTTTTGGCCAAGAAGATATAGGAAAAGACAAAGCAATTATTGCTGCTCAGAAATTAGCCAAACAAAATAACCTCGTTAAAATAAATGCCTATCAACAAAATTGTGATCAAGCTTTTGCATTGGAGCAATTTTCTAAGTATGACATTATAGTAGATGCGACCGATAATTTTGCCACAAGGTATTTAATCAATGATGCTTGTTTTTTACTAAAAAAGCCTTTAGTTTTTGGTGCGGTATCCCAATTTGAAGGTCAAGTTGCAGTATTTAATGTTTTGAAAGCCGGGAAATCTTTAAATTATAGAGACATATTCCCAGTGCCGCCTAAAAATAGTGAAGTCTTGAGTTGTGTAGAGGGGGGCGTGTTAGGGGTTTTGCCAGGAATGATTGGGATGATGCAGGCAATGGAAGTGATTAAATTAATTACAGGTATTGGGGAAGTCTTAGCCAATGAATTATTAACTTACAATGCGTTGACACAGGCGTTTTATAAAATGCAAATGGTAAAACATCCAGAAAGTGAAAAAAATATGCCTTTTACTATTGAGGCGTTCACAAAATTAAATTATGAGTGGCTATGCAGTTAAAGAATATTTTTATGGAAGGGGCAATACCAGCCAGTTTTATTGCTGATAGTATTGCCAAGCATGCTTCAAAAACGGGCATAGGAGGTCATAATATTTTTTTAGGTCAAGTTCGAGCGGATGATATAGATGGGAAAAAAGTTGCCGCTATTGAATACACCAGCAATAAGGAGATGGCGCTTGAAAAAATGCATGAAATAAGAGAAGCCATCTTTGAAAAATATGCAATTACTTGCATGCATGTGCATCATAGTTTAGGCAAGGTAAATGCAGGTGAATTATGTTTATTTGTATTTACTTCCTCAAAGCATAGGAAAATAGCTATTGATGCTTGCACTGAATGTGTTGAAAGAATAAAAGCGGAATTACCTATTTGGGGAAAAGAATTATTTGAAGGAGATGGATATCAATGGAAAGTGAATCAATAATTTAAATCGCTAATCTAGAATTATATATAGTATCGTTTAATTAATATTTATCATGGTAAACATTACACATAAATCTTCGACTTTAAGAATTGCCGTTGCAACTGGAATTGTGAAAGTGTCACATCGAAACACCATTGATGCCATTCAAAATAAATTAGTGCCTAAGGGGGATGTATTTGAATTTAGTAGAGCGGCGGGTTTATTGGCCTGCAAAAAAACTTATGAAGTGGTTCCAGATTGTCACCCTTTGCCTATTGAGTATACAGCTATTAAACATGAAATTAATGGCTTGGAAATTAAAATTACAGTTGAAGTTCACACCGTTTACAAAACAGGGGTGGAGGTAGAGGCAATGCATGGTGTTATGATTACAGCTTTAACTATGTACGATATGTTGAAGCCCATTGACAAGCATGTGGAGATTTTAAAAATACAATTAGAAGAAAAGAAAGGTGGAAAAACGGATATTAAATACGCCTATCCTGACACTTTAAAAGTGGCAGTAATTACTTGTAGTGATAGTATTAGTAAAGGAGTAGGAGAAGATAAGAGTGGCGAAATAATAGTGGAGCATTTAAAAAAGCATCATTTATCGGTTACGAATAAAAAAGTAATTGCGGACGATTTTGATACTATCCAAAAAGAAGCACAACATTTAATTAACGAAGGCTATCAACTTATTTTATTTACTGGCGGAACAGGATTATCATCAAGAGATGTTACCCCCGATGCAATTAAACCTTTAATTGAAAGAGAAGTACCAGGTGTAATGGAAGCTGCAAGAAATTACGGACAACAAAGAACCCCTTATGCGATGCTATCAAGGGGTATTGCTGGATTTGCGGGAGATAGTTTAATTATTACAATTCCTGGTTCCCCTAAGGGAGCTGAAGAAAGCATGAGTGCCATTTTCCCATATATCTTACATGTATTCAGGGTCAAAGAAGGGGTAAAGCATTAGTTTATTATAGAGGAGAATCCCCTTCACTTATCCATTGTATTTTTTGTATGTTAGATAAACAAAAGTGATTATGAAAAAACATGAATATCAAACTAGTTTAATTTGGACAGGAAATTTAGGTTCTGGAACTGAAAAATACAATTCATATCAAAGAGACTATACCATTGAGATATTGAATAAAGCAGCTATTCTTGGTTCGTCGGATCCGGCTTTTTTGGGTGATAAAAATAAACATAACCCAGAGGACCTATTAGTGTCTTCCATTTCGTCTTGTCATATGTTATGGTTCTTGCATTTAGCTTCCACTAAAGGAATTGTGGTAGTTGATTATACTGATACAGCAACGGGGGTTATGGTTGAAAATGAAGATGGTAGTGGTTATTTTGAATCCGTGACTTTAAACCCGGTAGTTACTATAACAGACCCAGCGAGAATAGAGGAGGCAAATGATTTACACCAGCAATCCAATAAGTTTTGTTTTATTGCTAATTCCCTAAATTTTAAGGTGAAACATAACCCAATTTGTAACGCTATTACTTAACTTTTTTTATTGTAAGAAGTTTTTTATTTACCAATTGTCCAACTCCCTTCTTCCAACTCCGCATCTAATTCTCCCAAATCCCATCCGCAGTAGCCAATATATAATTGAATTTCTTCTTCATTGATGCTTTTTGTATTGATGGCTTCAATTACTTGCTTCATACTACCGCCTAAATAAAAACCATTGGCTACCTGTTCGCCTCCTTCAATAAGGTCGGGTCTTTTATGCAAAACAAAAAGATGATCTCTATCAACCGGGCCGCCATCCAATAAAGGGAATGGTTTAGCATGTTTGAACTCAATTAAATCATGTAGCAACTTACCAAAGGGTTTATTGGTTACAAATCCTATCGTCCCTTCTTCATTGTGTTTAACAATAAGTAAGGTTGTATGCTCAAAAAAGCTGCCAATTAACTCGGTAGTGCTTTTGATATAAATTCCAGCTTTTAGGTCACTCATAATTTAGTATATCGTAAGTCTAAAGTAGAATAAAAAGTGGAGTTTTCTTGTATAATCGCTAATTTCGAATCATGTCCAAAAGCAACTTTGAAAGAATGATAGAATTGTCGGATGAGGTATTCTCCAGCCGCACTGATCCTGACCAGTTAAATGTAAACGAAAAGGTCATGGAGCACTTACAGCTTATTCACCCCGATACGATATCTGAGTACGATGATGGAAATGGTCCAGTTTGTTGGATTTTATGTATTCCCACAACGCTTCAATTAATGAATCAATTTGTAAATAAAGAAATATCAGAAAGAGAACTTTATGAATTGACTCCTTTGAATTCAAAGTACGAAGCCATTTATATGTGCTCGGCTTTATTGTTGGAAGAATTTCGGGGAAAAGGAATTGCTCAAAATTTAGCCATTAAAGCTATAGAAAGTATCCAAAAAGATCATTCTATTAAGTCATTGTTTTTCTGGGCTTTTAGTAAAGAAGGCGAGAAGCTGGCTGAAAAGCTATCCCGTTTAATGGAGCTGCCATTATACAAACGCTAAATAATTAAAAAAAAGAACTAGGAAATATTATAGTCAAGTATATGCTAGTTTCAATTAAACAAAATGAAAAAACATATAACATTAATAATTTTCCTATTTGGAATGAATATATCATTATTTGCGCAAGGAAAAATTTCTGGTAATTTATTGGGAAAATCAAAACCACTTGAATATGCTTCTGTAACTTTATCCAACTTTGAGGATACCTCAAAAGTATTATTTTATGAGACAACAGATAGTTTGGGACAATTTACTTTTAAAAATCTAGCATATGGTAAATATTATATGAAGTTTAGTATGATAGGTTTTATAAGAATTAATAAAATTGCTACACTGAATGAAAATAACAAAGAAGTTTATTTTAAAGATTTGATTTTGACAGATGATGGTACTGATTTAAATGAAATTGTAGTAACAGGAAAGAAGAAATTAATTGAAAAGACAACTGAAGGTTTTGTAATAAATACAGCTAATAATATTACGCAAATAGGGGGTACTGCTACCGATTTACTTAAATCAACCCCTACAGTAACAGTAGATAATGATGGGGTGATTACCTTGAGAGGTAAAACGCCTTTAATTTTAATTAACGGAAGAAATTCTGGTATTACCAATACCGACCAAATAGCCGCTAGTAGTATTGAAAGCATTGAGATAATAAATAATGCATCATCAAAATATGATGCAAATGCTGAAAGCGGCATCATTAATATTAAATTAAAAAAGAACAAGCAATCCGGAACAAATGGTGCCCTTGCTCTTGGTGGAGGTATTGGAGCAAAAGGCAGAGCCAATAGTTCTTTTATCTTAAACAATAAAGTAGGTAAATGGAATATAGGACTTGGATATGACAACAGATTTGCAGGTAGAACTAGGAAAATTGAGAGTAATCGTACCAATTATAATTTAGTTGAAAACTATTTTATTAGCCAAAAAAGAAATGACCAGAGAGTTGAAAAACTACAAAATCTAAAATTAAATCTTGACTACAACCTTAATCAATTCAATACTATTTCTTTTGAAGCCATAGGAAATATGGAAAGTCAGGATAATAACGAAGATTTAATAAGTAAGTTATTTAATAAAAATACTGGCTTTTCAAGCAGTAATGATAGGCACTCCTATGAATACGAAAAAGTAAAAGAAGGAGAATTTGCATTGAATTATTTAAAAACCTATGATCATTCAGAAAAAACTTTGAATGCAAGTATTAGCTCTTCCATTGAAAAAGGGCGTCAAAATACTGATATATACACAACAGCATTAAACTTAAATGGTAATACAATAGGCGCCATGCAAACCCAACTTACACATAATTATGAAGATGGGGTTATCACCAACGCGAGCTTGGATTACGCTATTCCTACTTCAGCAAATGGAGTTATTGAAACAGGGTATAAGGGTTTATTCAGAACCATAAAAACAGATTTTTTGACTGCCGATAAGATAAATGATATCTATATCACCAATACGGCTGTTAGTAATATTTTTAATTTTAACGAGCAAGTTCAAGCACTTTATTTTCAATACCATAATACAATTAATGTTAAAGACAAAGAGGCTAGTTGGAATTATGCAACGGGGATAAGAGCCGAGCAGGTTTCAAATAATGGGGAAACTAACTCCTTAAGTACGCGCTTTTCAAATAATTATTTAAAATTATTTCCGACAGCTCATTTAGCCTATAATTTTAATCAAAAAGAAAGCATTAAATTGAGTTATGGTAAAAGAATAAACAGGCCTGGCTTAGGTCAATTAAATCCATTTATTGACATCACTGATATTTTAAGTCCCCATAGTGGAAATCCAAATTTGAAACCGGAAATCATTGATGCCTATGAATTATCATTTAATAATGGTACATCCAAACTTAATTTCACTACCAGTTTATTTTTCAGACATTCTATAAATGCAATTAGATCTTACTATAGTCAATTACCCAATGGTGCAATCTTGAATATGCCTATGAACATAGGCAATGCTGATAATTACGGCATAGAATCTATGATTATTGGAAAACCTTTTCTTGCTTATGATTTTAACTTAAGCGCAACAGTCTTTAATCAAAAAATTAATGGTAGTAATATTTCAAATGATGCTGTAAATAATGGAACGAATTGGAGTGGTAAAATAATTAATAACTTTACTTTAAATAGTGCTAGTAAACTTCAAATTATTGCCAATTATATATCTCCTAAAACTACCCCTCAAGGTGAAACATTCTCATTGTATAATGTTGATTTAGGATTGCAACAAAAATTAGGAAAGAGTAATTTTAAATTGAATTTTATAATCGTAGACGCCTTTAACACACTCAAAAGTGGATATAATACACAAACCTCCATTTTTTCGGTATATCGTTCTCAAAAATCAGACACTCGGGCATTTATGATAACATTGGCATATTCTTTCAAATCAGCATTAAAAGACAAAATGCTTGAAAATAAATTTAACGCTGAGTATTAATAAAGTAGTCGCTTGAAAAAATTGAAATATCATTCAATCTAGTAAGTTAAATTAACCTTCTAATTGATTTGTTCCGATTTTATGATGTCCTAAAACATTAGGAATCAATCCTTTTAAATTATTATTCTTAATTAGGTATTCTGTACAATTAAAAAATAGATAGGTAAGCCAATAGTTATATTAATTGGGAAAGTTACTGCAAGTGCCATCGGTAAAAATAGTCCCGGGTTTGCTTTGGGTACTGAAATTTTCATTGCTGCAGGAACTGCAATGTATGAAGCACTCGCAGCCAATACGGCAAACATAAATCGGTTGGCAACATCGTGTGTTACATAAGCACTTAATATTGCAACAATACAACCATTGATAAGAGGGACTACTATTGCAAAAATAATTGGGAACCAACCAAATGAAAAAAATGCCTTTAGTTTTCTACCACTTGAAATGCCAATATCTAAAAGAAATATGGCCAAAAATCCTTTAAATAGATCATTTGTAAAGGGTTTTATACCCTCTGCTTGTTTTGCGTTGGCTAAAAAGCCAATGATTAAACTACCAAGAATAAGTAAAACACTCCCGTTTGTAAAAGAATGAGCTATTGCACTTCTTTTGTTTATTTTATTTTCATTGTCCTTATTAAATATCGAAACTAATATCAAACCAATGATAATGGAAGGCGATTCCATCAATGCCATGATTGCTACCATATGCCCGTGCACTGTTAATTGCTGAGACTCCAAATAGGATATACCGGTTACAAATGTTACAGCACTTACAGAACCATAAGCAGCAGCAATGGCACCAGCGTCAAACACATTCAATTTTCTTTTAAGTATAAAAAAAGTATAAATGGGTATGATAGATGATATTAAAATTCCAAATAACATTGACCACCCAATTTCTACACTAAATCCCTCGTGCGATAATTCTTGTCCACCCTTAAAACCTATTGCAAACAATAGATATAAGGAAATAAACTTTGAGGAATTAGCAGGAATTTCCAAATCACTTTTTAAATAAACCGCAATAATACCAAGTACAAAAAATAGTAATGCAGGGTTTGTAAGATTGTCGAGCAGTAGGTTATAATTCATCTTGTTCTTTTATATTTAATTTGGTTACTTTATCTAATTTTTGAAAATTGTAATCTTTCTCCCATTTCATTGCAGTTAAATACTCCATTTTCATAAACAATATTTCCATTCACAAATGTTTTTATAATTTTGCTTTTAAAGTATTGATTTTCAAATGGAGACCATTTGCATTTGTAAAGTATATTTTCAGGAGTAACCTTCCAACTTTGATTTAAGGATATTAGGACTAAATCGGCATAGTAACCTTCACGAATATATCCTCTATCCTTAATCCTATAAATTTCAGCAACATTATGACTCATTTTTTCTACTACTTTTTCAATATTAATTTTACCTTCATGAACTAAAGCTAACATTGCGGGTAAGGCATGTTGAACCAATGGTCCGCCAGATAAGGAATTAAAGTAGGAGCCACTTTTTTCTTGGATTGTATGTGGGGCATGGTCAGTTGCTATGATATCAAGTTTATTATCTAATAAAGCAGCTAAAAGTCCTTCTTTGTCCTCCTGCCTTTTAATAGCCGGATTCCATTTTATTTTTGCTCCTAATTTTTCATAATCTTTATCTGAAAACATTAAATGATGAACACATGCTTCTGCAGTAATCCTTTTTTCTTCAATGGAAGTTTTATTATCAAATAAGTTGGCTTCTGCAGCAGTTGATACATGAAAGACATGTAGTCTATTTTTATTTTTTCTAGCTATTTCTAACACGCGTTTTGTTGCCATGATGCAAGCATCCTCGTTCCTGATTTTTGGATGAAGTACAAATGGGATATCATCTCCGTATATTTTTTTATAATATTGGGTATTATTACTTATTATATAATCATCCTCACAATGTAGTGCGATTAAAGCCTCTGACCTGCAGAATAGCTTTTCTAAATATTCGGGATAATTTGCCAATATCCCTTTATGATCATTAAAATATAAACCGTCGTCCGTAATACCACAAACTTGCTCATTATTTATTTTTAAAGTCTCCTCTAAATTATGTTGGTTAATGCCCATAAAAAAGGAGTAATTGGCAATAGCATTTTTTGAAGCCATTCTATATTTTTCCTCTAATAATTCCAGTGTTAATGTATTGGGAATGGTATTTGGCATATCCATAAATGAGGTTATACCACCCGCTACTGCCGCTCTTGATTCGGTATATATATTACCTTTGTGTATTAAACCAGGTTCTCTAAAATGTACTTGATCATCAATACATCCTGGCAATAAATATTGACCTTCAGCGTTTATTTCATTCATTTTTCCAAGACCTGTATGCCCTATAGAAGAATTTATTTTTTCAATTCTTTTATTTGAAATCAATATATCTGAAACTATACTTTTCCCTTCATTTACAATACAAGCATTTCGAATGATTGTTCTCATTTATTTTTTTTTGTTGCTCTTTCTAACTTATCATTGATGGTTTTCCCTAAACCTATTTCTGGTAATCTTTCGGCGATAATAACATCTAAATTTTTATGATCTAACCGATGCATTGCAGCGTACAAATTTTTGCCTGCTTCATAAGTATCTCCTGAAATTGATAAAATTTCCTGTTCTATAATTTCACTATTCTTTATTTTTTTATTGAATAGTAATAATCCTACTTTTTTTCCTTCATATTTTTTTATAAAATTAGGCAGGTCATTTGTTAAATAGGTATCTGTGGATGGTGCATAATGACGTGAAAGCATTCCAGGTGCATTTGGAGAAGTATTGTTAATTGTATGTTTGGTTAATTTTCCAACTACTTTTTCTATTTCCTCTACTGGAATGGAGCCATGTCTATACAAAATAGGTTGATTATCTTCAAATCCAATTATAGTTGATTCTATTCCTCTTTCACATTGTCCTCCATCTAGAATTGCATCAACCTCTTTTCCAAAGTAATCATATACATGACTTGCACATGTTGGACTAATAGAACCAAAAGGATTTGCACTAGGTGCGCACAATGGGTAGTTTAGTGAAGATAATAAGGCTAATGCTAAGGGATGATTAGGAACTCGAACAGCTACTGTTTTTTTTCCTGCTGTAATGATATCAGAAATACTGTCCTGTTTTTTTAAAACCATTGTTAAGGGTCCAGGCCAATAATTTTCAGCTAGTTTTAATGCAGATTCCGGAATTTCACTAGCGATATCAATTAAATTGGATGCGGACTTTATATGAACAATTAATGGATTATAATAAGGCCTTTGTTTTAATTGAAATATTTTTTTTATCACTTCTTCATTATATGCATTGCCAGCTAATCCATAAACGGTTTCGGTTGGAATTGCGACAAGTCCATTATGATCTAGAATTTTTTTTGCTATATCAATATCATTTATAATCATATTCTTTTTTTATGGATTACATTTATCACAGTACATTGGATCTTCGGTCTTTTTTCCGTTTGGGTACATTTCTTGATTAATAAATTCACATTTTTGGCAAGAATGTATATAGCTCAAAATGCTTTTTGTAGGGTAACTGCAGCTATCGCATGGCAATCCATTCTTAGCATTGGTAATTCCAAACCCAGGTGTTCCGCAAGCTGGGCATAATGTGTTTATCCTTTGAGCAATTTTTTTTGTTGCTTGTTCAATTACTTTCATTCTTGTTGGATTATACATAGCGCGCATATCTGTTTCAATATACACCGTACCGTATTTATTCTTGAATTGATCAAAAATTGATATAAGTTCTTCAGTATTTGTTATTCCTTTTATAATATCGCTGAAGTCATCTTTTGATTTTCTCAAAATAATGCCATGAGATGGAAATTTCACTTTGTCTATAAAAGCCAAAAGATTTTCTCGACTATTAATTTCACTGCCACTATAATTTGTTTCAGTAGTCAGTTCCCTAGCAATAATTTCCAAATCATTCACTTTATCAATAAATACCAAGAATTCATCATCGGCAGGTACAAAAAATATGCTTGGATGTGCCCCAAAAGAACCCTCACTAGCTATTGCTAAATCACAATTTGTTAACTCCATTGCCAAGTAGCATTTTTTTTGGGCCGTAGTTACAGGGTCATCCTTTCTTTCATTTTCACCAGTAAAAGTGCCTAGTTGGTCCGTATCCAAATCATTTGCTACAAAGCATTTTACTCCCAGTGCTTTCTCTAAAATAGGAGCTATGACTTTTTGTTTTTCGTGCTTGGTTGCTATAACTAAATTCCTGCCTTTAAACATTTTTCTTCAATTTCTATCATCGAAATATTAATTTCGGAGTGGATTACTAGTTTTCTATTATTAATCTTAGCTTCGTTTAAAATTTCGTTTAATTTTTGAATTTCTTTCTTTAGCTCTGGTATTCTTACTTGAGCTGTTTCGTCTAATTTCCCAAAACGTTCCTGGGAGCTCAAATTTTTGAGGTTATGAAAATTTATTTTGGATAGGAACATATTCATCAAAATATCTTCCGCTTCTTCAAAATTGTATTTGCCATCAATTATTTTCAACGATTTAGTTCTTTCCATAAGTTTTTATATTTTAATTTTATTTTGGTTATAATTTCAGAGGCATTGAATTTCTATAATATAAATAGTTGAAAATCAATATTTTTTATCAAAAAGACTACTCTAAAAAAAAATACGCGCCGCAAAGCAACCAATTGATTTATTTCATTAAATGATATCCTTTAAATTTTGCTACTGCAAATTTGAGAGAAATTTTATTATAAAATATATTTAACTTCGTTATCTTTGGTATAAATATATTTTATGAATTATACTATTAGCCAATTAAAAATATTTTTAAAAGTTGTTGAGTTTGGAAGTATCACTAAGGCTGCAGATGACTTAAATTTAACCCAGCCTGCTGTTTCAATACAATTAAAAAATTTCCAAAAGGATTTTAAATTTCCATTAACTGAGATTATTAATAAAAAATTATACGTAACGGATTTTGGCAGAGAAATAGCAAGTGCTTGTGAGAATATTTTAAACGAACTTGAAATTATTAATTATAAAAGCCTTGGATATAATAACAACTATACGGGGAAATTGAAAATTTCAATAGTCTCTACTGGAAAGTATATAATGCCCTATTTTTTATCAGAATTTTTAAATGCGCATCCTGATGTTGATTTGTTGATGGATGTTACGAATAAAACAAAAGTGGTATCAAGTTTAGAAAAAAATGAAATTGATTTTGCGCTTGTTTCTATCTTACCAGACAATTTAAATGTTGCGGAACTTGAATTAATGGAAAATCAGCTATACTTAGTAGGCAATAAAGAAGTTGCGAAAGAAATCATGAATAATAAGAAAAGTATTGATAGCAAGCCATTTATATATAGAGAGCAAGGCTCTGGTACCAGACAAATGATGGAAAAATTTATTGGTAAAAATAAATTTCATACAAAAAAGAAAATTGAGCTTACATCTAATGAGGCCGTGAAGCAAGCTGTTATTGCTGGCATTGGTATTTCCATTATGCCCATTATTGGAATTAAATCAGAAATAGCTTCTGGTAAGTTAAAGATCATTGAAACGAAAGGTTTGCCAATAATTACTAAATGGCGATTGGTTTGGTTGAAAGAAAAGAAAATGAGTCCAATTGCTCAACACTATATTGAATATCTTAAAAAAGAAAAAAATAGGATAAATAAAATTAGTTTTTCTATTCCTCATGTATAAACTCAATTATTTACCTCCTCACTTATTTTTTTCTTTTATGGTAGCATTAAAAATGAATTAAATTTTAATGAGGTGTCAAGAATGCCATTGAAATACCTAAATTCAATACAATACCAATAATAAAGTTTTTTAACACCTTCTTCTTTTTTATTTGTTGTGCTTTTTGCACATAACCTCTTGCATATTCTTGATTGTTCATCAAGTTATTATCAGGGTAGCCTAAGTTTTCATCTCTTGGCGGATTGGATGAAGGTTTTACAAAGTAATAATAACTAAATCCAACACCTGAAATAGGTATCATAGTTGTTAGCAAAGTACCGGTTCCTGCATATTTATACCCTTGGTAATATTTTAATGCATCATTTTGACCATGAACAAATTCATTAACAAAATTGCTAAAATCATCTTTACTACCATTTTGATAGATAATCAAAGATAAATTTGATTTTAGTTCGGTAAAATTTGGGCCATTTAGATTATCATATTTTTTGTATTTCACTTCTGAAGTTCCTACTTCAATTACCTTAACAGGTATGTTTTCACCGGACCTTTTAATTAAGGTGTCTTGTGCACTAATAATGCTTGAACAGCATAAAATTAATAGTAGACCGAATACAAATTTCATGGATATTATTTATACTAACAATTTAAAAAATATCTATGAAATTCCCAAATGCTCCATTATTTCCCCAACTTTGACTTTAACAATTCAATATGATGCACAGTATGAAATGATGTAAAAATGGCTAGTTCTCTTAAGCTTATTTTTCCCAAAATGGGGTGTGGTAATCTATAGCTATCTAATGCTTTGTCAGATAGATTGTTAATTTTTTGGGCAAATAAATCATTTAACTTACAATGTTTGTTCATAAAAAATTGCTTATCCTTATACTGAACTGGTTTGGGTATATATAAGCTCGGTGATTTAGCGCCACCTACTAAAGCATTCTTGTATAATGTTCTAAGTGCCTCAAGTGATTTAGATTCGCGCTTGTTTTTTCCATATAATAAATACAGTATGGGTTTGGGGATTAAAAATGCAATATTTACAATTTTTAAAAGCTTTACTAAATGAACCAAGTCCTGACCTGCTGACCATCTTTGGTTTATATTTACTTCAAACTCTTGTTCATTTAGAGTATCAATTATTGCATTGAATTGTTCTACGGATTCATTTAATAAGCGTATAATCTTTGATTTTTCTTCCATTTTATTTCATTTTAATACCTGCTAAAGTTTTCTTTTTAATCATAGCAACTACTTCTACTTTTGGGTCCACAATCTCCGTAATTTTATATTCTAAAGCAGTACCCATTACCTGTGTTGCCTCAATAATACTTAGGTCGTAGGCTTCTTGTAACCAATCTAACATTCCTTTTGTTGCAATTTTTAAGGAATTATCCAAAGTAGCATCCATTCCCACCGTCATAATATATTCAGCATCTTCTACTCTTGGATATGCAATTTGCTTTATTGGCTTTTTAATAATATCTACCACAAATGAATAATCTAAGGAAGTTTCTAAGGCACATAAATTAATTTCACCATCGCCTTGTTGGGCGTGACCATCACCAATATACAATAAACCTCCTTTATGATAAACGGGTAAATAAACACTTGCATTTTTCTTGATTCTATTAAAGTCCATGTTTCCACCAAATGGACCATTGTCGGTGGTATTAATCATTAGATCCTTAGGGGCAGCCAATCCAACACATCCCAAGAATGGCTCTATAGCTACTTTATAGTTTTTTAAATGGGCTGTTTTTTCATGTAAAGACGCGGTTTTGTCTTTAATATTTAAATCCCATACAACAGTTTCAGAATCGTTATTGGCAAGTTTGGTAGTGCTATCATGCATACTTCTTGCATGAAAGTATGGCAATGTGAATGCAGTATTTCTGCTAAACTTTATATCCGTGAATGTGATTTTTATCACATCACCTTCTTCCGCACCATCAATAAAAAAAGGCCCCGTTAATGGGTTAATTGCTTTTTTTATCACTTGATTTTCATGCTTATCATATCCTTCACAATCAATTGAACTTGTAACTATGGTATCTCCTGTTTTTATGATGAATGCAGGGGGAGTAGCTCCTGAAAAATTGGAATAATAATTACTAGGTGTAAAATTAATTTTCTTATGCAATTGCGCAGAAGATGCCAAAGAAATAAATGTTAAAGCAATTAAAAATATTTTTTTCATGATGTATATTAAGACTTTAAAATAGTAAAATACTTTCATTATTCCTCTTTTAGCTATTGAAAATTAAGGGATTCTATACCTTTTCACAAAGGAGTAGGCATAGATTGCAATCTTGTAAGCTGCGTTTTTATGAATTACGGAAAAGTTCAGATGATTTATTTCATTATTCGATTTTACATAATTCATGTAATAACCATTGTAGTAATTTTGGTAAAGCGTTTTTTGGAAACGGGCAACATTTTTTAAAAAATTAATCCACCGTTAATTCAATTGTATGAGAGTATTCTTTATTTGTGTTCTAGTGACTTGTTTTTTTTCGAACCTGTTTGCACAGTCTGCCGATAAAATAGTTTTACAAACAAACAAAACCAGTTATGTGCCTGGAGATACCATTATTTTCACTGCAATTATTCCGCAATTAAAAGATGACAATATCATTGAGAAAAAACTAAAGCTGGAGGTTTTAAATGAACTTGATACGGTTATTATGTATCAATACTTTAGGATAGTGAATGGAATTTCAAAAGGGGCTTTACTTATAGATACCGCTATAGAAGAACCAATTTATGCAATAAATATAAAAGTGGTAACAGAACAAGATGTAGACCTTGCATTTAATAACGCTACATTGACTTTGAAAACAGTACTTGTTAAAAATACGATTAAGCGAACCACTAAGCAAATTAATGAGGAATATGCAACTGGCATGTTTAAAAATATGTCAGTTGCAAGAACATTAGATCTTATAAACGAACCTCCTAATAATACTGGTATAGGCATCCCCATTTTACAATATATACAAGGTAAAATGGCAGGCTTAATGGTTACGGTTGGTGCGGGTGGAAGAGTGTCTCTTACATCTATGCGAAGAAACTCAATAACTTCAGCAAGTCCTATTCTTATTTATTTAGATGAGCAGGAAGCTGGAGATTTTATTAATCTAGTATATCCACGCGACGTAGCACTTGTTAAATATTGGCCTCCTGGAACTGCTCAAATACCTGGTAGTGGGGGAGCGGGTGTATTAGCTATTTATACTAAAAAATTTAATGATTTAAGATAGTTATATTAATTAAAGAGGCCTCTATTTATAGAGGCCTCTCACTTTTAAAAACTTTATTTTAATTATTGTTTAGGATATCTAACAAAACCGTTCATGGCAACAATTTTTCCATTTGAATATCTAAATCCATCCTGCCATTGTACTTTCTGAGATTTTCCATCCATTTCAACGTCTGCTTCATCCCAAATTAATACCCACTCGTGTCCGTTTTCACCAATCACTGGTATGCTTGCAACCTGCTTGAAATTATTAAAATTAACTTTTGAAAAATTTGTTTCAACAAATTTCATCAAAGAATCTTTGCCTTTCACAACAGTTCCATCTTCCATATAAAATACAGCAGTGTCAGCTAAAAATCCTGCTAAAGTCTTATAGTCTTTTGCAAACATCGCTTGGTGAAATTTTTCAGCTAACAAAACATTACCTTCTCCTCCAATTTTAAAATTGTCCGTGTAGGTTGGTTTATAGATATGTTCAATGGTAGCTTTTTTTTGTTCAGTTGTTTCAGTTTTCTTTTCTTCGGTTTTGCAAGCAATCAAAGAAGTTGCTACGAGGAAACATAGAAATAGTTTTTTCATAATTTTTGGTTTTTGAGGTTGATTAAAGTACTTTAAATATAATTTAAATAATCAATATATTATATCAAATAGCCCCCATTTAATCTGATATTTTGTTATTTATGGTGAAATTTTACCCGATTTTGACCTAAATTTAGTTCATGAGAACAAATCAAAAACAGCCATTTAGTTTTACGGGATGTATGACTAAAATATTTGTGATTGCCTTTATTTTTTCTGCAAATTCTTTATTTGCGCAGTCGGTAATAGAAAAAATAGTTCAGGAAGAAAATAAGAATTCTCAATTACAAACATTAGCGCATGAGTTATTGGATGGTATTGGGCCCAGATTAGTGGGAACGCCACAAATGAAAAAAGCAAATGATTGGGCGGTAGAAAAATATACAAGTTGGGGCATAACGGCACGTAACGAACAATGGGGTGAGTGGAAAGGATGGGAGCGTGGTTTAACACATATTGATATGTTATCGCCCAGAGTTAAAAGTTTAGAAGGAACACAATTATCCTGGAGCCCTTCAACAAAAGGCAAAGCAGTAAAAGCTGAAATTGTTATTATACCAGATGTGGCCGATTCATTAGCTTTTGCAAATTGGTTGCCAAATGTTAAAGGAAAATTTGTGATGATTTCAATGCATCAACCAACGGGAAGACCAGACGATAACTGGCAACAGTTTTCGACAAAAGAATCTTTTGAAAAGCTTAAAAAAGAAAGAACTGAACAAACTGAAGCTTGGCGTAAACGTTTAAGCAAAACTGGATATTCATCAAGAATGCTTCCAATAATATTAGAAAAAGCAGGAGCAGTGGGTATTTTAACTAGTAATTGGTCAAGTGGTTTTGGAGTAGATAAAATATTTAATGCCTATACTTCTAAAGTTCCAACGGTGGATATAGCATTAGAAGATTATGGAACTTTGTATCGTTTGGTGGAGTCTGGTGATAATCCAATAATTAGCATACAAACCGATTCAAAAGATTTAGGTGTAGTGCCAACATTTAATACCATTGCAGAAATTAAAGGAACTGAAAAGCCAGACGAATATGTGATGATGTCGGCTCATTTTGATTCTTGGGATGGTGGTCAAGGTGCTACCGATAATGGAACAGGTACTTTAACCATGATGGAAGCTTTGCGCATTTTGAAATTAGTGTATCCTAATCCTAAGCGTACCATTTTAGTGGGACATTGGGGTAGTGAGGAGCAAGGTTTAAATGGTTCTAGAGCTTTTGTGGAAGATCATCCAGAAATAGTGAACAAATTACAAGCTTTGTTTAATCAGGATAATGGTACAGGAAGAATTGTAAATATTTCTGGTCAAGGGTTTAAACATGCCGAAGAATTTATGACAAGATGGTTATCCGCAGTGCCAAATAGCATGAAGGATTCTATTAAAACCACTTTCCCCGGTATGCCAGGAGGCGGAGGAAGCGACCATGCTTCATTTATTGGTGTAGGCGCACCAGGCTTTTCATTGGGCGCTTTAAACTGGTCTTATTTTAATTATACATGGCATACCAATAGAGATACATATGATAAAATCATTTTCGATGATTTAAAAAATAATGCGATGCTTACAGCAATGTTAGTTTATATGGCTTGTGAGGACAATGCAATATTCCCAAGAGATAAGGCGGACTTAGGAACGGATAAAAGAACAGGACAGCCTATTCAATGGCCAGCACAAGTAAAAGCAATGCGCAAAGGACCTGTTGCGCCAACAAACTAAGTATTACTTATGAAATATTTTATTTTCCTTTGTTTTCTTGTCTTTAGCATAAAGGCTAATACACAAATGTTAAATGATAGTCCATTTAATGCAAGTGTTACGCATCCTAAATTCAAAAAAGGAAAGGGACCTCAAGTGTTGATTGATGCGGCGCATCATAATTTTATTGTAGAGATGGGCTTGATAAAACCACTGATGGATGTGGTTACTAATGATGGTTATCAACCAAAGATAGATTCTGCATTATTTACAAAAGATTATTTGGCTAAATATAAAATTGTGGTGATTAGTCCAGCTATGCCTTTTTTGTTTGGATCAAAACCTGAGGTGACCAATGAAATTACTTTCACAGAAAATGAAAAAATGGAATAGGGGATTGCCTGCAAATTTGGGAAATTCACAAGGATTAGCTGGTAATGTAGGGAAAGGTAAAGTAGCGGCATTTGGAGACTGCAATGGTTTTACAGCCATGTACATAAAAACAAATACAGGCCAAAAGTTCTCGGCAGGAATGCAAGTGACAGCCTATGATTGGAAGCAGTTTGCTTTAAATACTTTCCATTGGCTTTCTAAATAGACCTCCTTACCTTAATTTTATTGAGATACTACTTTCTTTAAATAAAATCCATTTGGATCAATGATGGGCGTGTATTGGCTTGTAATTTTCAAACCATCCTTCACCATAATTTTCCTTTCAATTTTATTGTTTATCATAATATCCACAGGCAAATCCATTATATAATTTGCTGGCGAAATTTGATATTGCTGGAAGCCAATTTCTTTTACATTAAAGTCTAAGGTATTTGTAGTCCTTAAATAAAAGTCAAAGAATGGTTTTAAAGTGTATCCAACAGCATTACTAAATAGTGCTTCTACGTCATTTGACACCACAAAATTATCATAAGTATATTGAGGATCGGTTGCTAATTTTTTTAATGTTGGAAAAAATATTTCATCTCCAATCACATAACGAAGACTATGCATGAAAAAAGCGCCCTTTGTATAAATATCATTGCCCGCATAGGTTTCATCTTCTGATAGTTCCTCGCCACCTACCATTGGCTTTTTAGATTTTATACTTCTTTTAAACGCAGCCATTTTAGCATCATATGCTTCTTGTCCACCTAAGTCATAGTATGCTAAAGCTTCGGCGTAAGTGCCAATCCCTTCTTGTATCCACATATGTGCCCAGTCCTTATTTGTTACCTTATTTGCCCACCACTCATGTGCATATTCGTGAAATAGGTTGTCAGAATATTCATGGCCGCCTATGTTGCGGTATTCAAATTTGTTATTAAATGTAATCATGGTTTGATGCTCCATTCCTGAATTAGGTACTTCAGCAATACCTATCTTTTCCTTATACCATGGGTACTCCCCAAAATATTTTTCTAAAATTTTAGTGTCTCTAATTTTTGTTTCAATTAATTTTCTTGCGTGCATGGTATCTTCTTCCAATACATAAAATTCAATGGGAACTACATTGCCATTAATTGTTGTATAACTGTCCTTAGCAACCTTGTACTTACCAATATTAAATATGACACAATAGTTACTAATAGTATAATTGGTTTTCCAGAAATAAGTTGCTTTATTATTTTTGAATGTTGTTTTTTGTAAAAGTCCAGGACCCGCTACCACTAAGCCTTTGGGAACGGTAATATGCATACTTACACCTTCATTTGGTTCATCGCTTGGGTGGTCCTTACATGGGAAATACATTCTACCACCTTCTTTTTGAATATTTATAGAAACCCAGTCATTGCCAAGACTATCTTTCGCCCATGTAAATCCACCTAACCAAGGGGGGCGAACCGCTACAGGAGGAGCTCCTCCGTATTTAATATCCACCAATTGTTTACCTACATTAAATCCAATATTGGAGGTGATATATATTTTGTCATCCTTTTGTTCGAAACTAACCTGTTTTTTATTTACCGTTATTTTTTCAACAGTCAACAAATGCACTAAATCCAATAAAATAGTGTCCGTTTGTTTGGATAGGTTTAAGGTAACAATCGTATTCCCTTGAATGGTTTTTTGCTCAATATTTACATCTAAATTAATATCATAATGCCTAATGTCCATGATGGCTTGGAGCGACTTTAACTTTCCTCCAGAGGACAAATAACTTACATCTAAATTATTTTGGGCAAACAAGTTATTGGCAATCATTATGCTCAATAATGTAATTATGTTTTTCATGGCATTCATATTGTTTTTAAATTTAATTCATTTAAGTCAACTCGCAAATTCTTACTATATTTAAAATATAATATCTTAAAAATAAGGGGAAGTGTTAATGAAAATATATTCATTATTAATGTTGCTGTTAATTGGCTCGTATAACGAATTAATAGCCCAGGATGTAGGCACTAAACTAGTGCTTTTGGGAACTGGTTCACCCTTTGCAGATCCTAATAAATCTGGTCCTGCTTTGGCAATTATAGTAAATAATACATCCTATATAGTGGACTGTGGACCTGGGGTTGTTAGGAGAGCATCACAAGCAAAAGAATTAGGTTTCCCCTCATTGGAAGCCGCGCAATTAAAAACATTATTTATTACCCATTTACATTCAGATCATACCATTGGCCTAGCCGATATAATTTTAACGCCAGCCGTATTAGATAGAAATGCACCCATATCCATTTTTGGGCCCGAGGGAATAAAAAAAATGACTGAAAATATAATGTCGGCTTACAAAGAAGACATTGATATGCGCATAAATGGGTTAGAAAAAGGAGATGCAATTGCTTATAAGGTATACGCGCATGAGATTAAGGAAGGGCAAATATATAATGACAGTAATATTACCGTTACAGCCTTTAAAGTGCAACATGGTCAGTGGGAAAATGCTTTTGGGTTTGTGTTTCAAACCAAGGACAAGAAAATTGTAGTATCTGGGGATTGCACTTACAGTGAAAATTTAATTAAGTATGCCAAAGACTGTGATATTTTAATTCATGAAGTATACTCGGATACAGGACTAAAAAAGCGTACTCAAAGATGGCAGGCTTATCATTCTACTTTTCACACTTCCTCATATCAAGTTGCGGATATTGCCAATAGGGTAAAACCTAAACTATTAATTTTAAATCATCAATTAGCTTTTGGCTCAACTTTGCAAAGTATATTGGATGAAGTAAAATCCAAGTATAATGGTAAAGTAGTAAATGGAGCAGACTTAGATGTTTATTAGTGTTGAATGATCACTTTTTTACTTGAGATAAATTGATCGTTTTCGTAATTTACAAAATAAATACCATTGGGTAAATTGGAAATATCAATTTCTTTTTTGTTACTTAATAAAATAACCTCACCCATTACGTTCAATATTTTTATCTGAAAATTTGTAATATTATCTTTCCCTTGTATTATTATTTTATTATTTGCAGGATTAGGAAATATTTTTACAAAATCATTGCTAATAATTTCATTGATGCCCGTAACTATACTTGGAATAATGGAGTAGGAGTAAGCAATATCTCCGTTTTTCCTGGTTGCATTTTCTTCCGTTGGTAAATAAGTTCTAATATAATCTACTTGTGCTTTATCGGGACTTACAGTAACATATATATATCCTCTATTGGGCAATAAAATTCCATTTACATAACCATAAGCGGAACCTGTAATTGTATTTAAATTCTTTGATGAAGGTTGAGGAACTTCTTGATATACTATTCCATCTTTTTCTTGTTTAGCAAATAAATGATCATGTCCGTGAAAGTATATACTTGCTTTATTTTCGTATAACAAATAGTGTATTGGTTTATCCCAACCAGGTCTATTTGCAGCAAAGCCGAAAGAAGAGTCTGTATTTCGACCACCCATCTCATATAAATGTGCAAATTCTGACCCTCCTCTTCCCTCTGTTCCTGAACCTCCTACAAGTTGATGACTAAAAAGAAACTTAAATTTTGCTTTACTACCCGATAATGTCTTTTTAAGCCAATTATATTGTTCAAGACCTAAACTCCATCCCCATTCAGGTTTTGATTTTGTATACATATAAGGATCAATTACAACAAATAATGCATCTCCCCATTCCCATGCATAATAATTTTCTCTAATACCAACCATTGGTTCATTGACGGTATTACCAGAATAAAATGAATTAGGATATGGATTAGGAAAATATGTTTTTCTTATTAATGCAGCCATTGTAGGTAAGCTATTTTGATTTGTATTTGGTAACCATCCTAACTCTCCTTCATGATTTCCTAAAGTAACATATAAAGGAACCGAATGAGTAAGCTCATTAAAATATTTTCTAAATAGTAAGGTTCTATCAATTATAGAAGCCCTGTCTATTACCGGAAGCTTGTCACTCATGACATTATCTCCTAAATCAACTATAAAATCAGGTTTTTTAGATAACATATGTTGCAATGTAAGTTTATAAGATTCTGCATCACAATTACTATCTAAATGAGGATCTGCCTCCACTACAAATGAAAATATTGAACCTGGTTTCCGTTGTGTTTGAAAATAATGTTCAGCGCCACTGATATAATTATTACTTCCAGTTAATTTGTATTTAGTTCGGTAAAAGTATTTAGTATTTGCAACAAGGTTGTTAATATTTACTTCAATGGGTGTGTCTGCGATTGTTGTATAAATAGGAGTATTAAAGCTATAATTACCACTCGTTAATCCGTATTCCCAATAAACATTAACTGCTTTATCAAATAAAATATTAGTTGTTATTGAAGTATCGGTAGGTCTGCCAAGCACTTCGGTATAATTCTGACCCTTAGCACAAATGCAGATTAATATATAACAAATGAATAAAAGTTTTCTCATTTTATTTATTTATAATTATTTTTTGACTCTTATAACCTTTTTCTGTTTGAATATATATAATATAAACACCATCAGGTATATTTCTTACACTTATTGTTTTTTGATTACTATTTAATACAACATTTCCTAATGCATCTATTAATTTAGCTTCAAATTTACTTGTTGGGTCATTTAAAATAATTTGAATAATGCTTGATGCAGGATTAGGAAATATTTTCACTTCTTCCATGGTCAACTCTTTCTTCATCTCGTCAATCCCAGTGACTAAGCAATTCCCGATTACATAGCTGAATCCGATTTCTCTATTTTTATGTTTACCATCCAAAGTATCTTTTGGTAGGTATGCTTTTATATAATTAATTTTTACACAAGAGCTTGATACATTTACGCTAATATGACCTGTGCCATCTACGGTATCCGAAGTATATGCATCGGCATTTGCAAGCATCCCAATATTATAGGTAGAGTCACTAGGCATAGGCACTTCTTGATAATGCACACCGTCTAATATCTCATGAGCAAATAAATGGTCATGCCCTTGAAAAAATATATTTACGCCATTGTCTTTAAACAATTGATGTATGGGCTTTCCCCAACCAGGTCTATTTTTATCAAATCCGTATGTTTTTCCATCCGCCTCATAGCCTCCCCATTCAAATAATTTGGCATTTGTAATACCACCTCTTCCTTGCCCTCTTACATGGTGTGCAAAAACAAACTTATATTTTGATGTACTTGATTCTAGCGTATTTTTCAGCCAAGTGTATTGTTTCAGTCCCAAAGTCCAATCCCAATTTGAAGGCTTGTCTGAATTTTTATTTTGATACCTATATGCATCAAGCACAACAAACAATGCATCTCCCCAAGTCCAAGCATAATAGTTTTCAGGGCTTCCTATTCCATAAGGTTCAATATCTGTATTTCCTGAATAAAAATTGTTTGGAAATGGATTTGGGTAGTAATATTTTCTCCAATAAGTACCCCAAATTGCCAAGTTATTGGGTGGGTTTTGGTTTAAGTAAAAATCATTCTCCCCTTCGTGATTTCCTAAACTTATATAAAATGGAATAGAATGACATATGCTTCCTAAGTATTGACGATAGTCTTTATGTAATAAATCTAATTCTTTTGATGTAATTGTATTTGGATAATGGTCATCTCCAAATATATCACCTAATGAAAGCATGAAATCGGGTTTATCAAGTGCTTGATTATTTAATGTTACTTGATACATATTTCTTATCCCTTTTTTATCGTACAGATGTTCATCAGACTCAACTGTAAAAGTAAAACTTGAACCTATACTTCGTTGAGTATAAAAAGAGTATTCTGGGCTACTTAAAAAATTTGTTACATTTTTAGTTTTATAATTTACTCTATAATAATATTTTGTATTTGGATTTAAATTATTTAGTTCATTCGTACTTGTAATATTGGCATTTATATACTTTGTATCTGTGTAGTTTTTATATGAATTTGTACTTGTTCCATACTCAATATAAAAATCTACATTTTGATCAAAAAGAATGCTTATTGTAATAGATTTATCTGTGGGTCTTGCCAAAATAATCGAATAAGTTTGACTTAACAAACTGCAAGAGACTAATAAAAAAATGCCTATTAAATATATATAGATAAATTTTCTCAAACTAGTGTTCGCTTTTTTATTTAGACCAATTGTTCAAAAAAAAGTTTAATTTGATTTAAACTTATTCAAATTAATGTGGTCAAATTATTAAAGAACTTGATTTTGCATAAATTAATTCAAATATTTATAATAGCCATATTTTTTGGAAGTTGCCAAAAAAGTACAAGTTCATCCTCTGAGGTTACCATTACACCCCCTTCAAGTACCAGCCCAACTATTGCTAATCAATTGAAATTCAATGGAAATGGGTTTTCCAATAATGGAATATATCCTAAATTATTTACCTGTGATAGTTTGGGTGTGTCTCCTGGTTTGCAGTGGTCAAATGCCCCAATTAGCACCACTAATTATGCAATTACCATGCATACCATACCGCCAACAGGGGAAAAGCATGTTTATTTAGTGCTTTATAATATTTCCTCAACAGTCAATTCAATACCCGATAATTCCAAGTCCATAGGTGTTTTTGGCATAAATACAGTTGACGGGAAAGCCACCTATACACCTCCCTGTTCACAAGGCCCTGGGGCTAAAATATATGTATTAACATTATACGCATTAAATGCTCTTCCAACAATTTCGGTACCTAATACCCAAGTAACAATGGATATTTTATTAGCAGGAATAAGAAATAAAATTGTAGATAGTACAATAATGAGTGTATCCTATACTAGACCATAATTATGAAAAAATTTATTATTTTATGCATCTCCCTTTTTTTATTTATCTCTAATAATATAATGGCTCATCCAGGTGGGCATTATCAAAATAGAGAAGCAACCGTTTTTAACACATGGCGATTAAAAACGGGGGAGGTTATTGAAGGTAATTTCTCTTTTTTTAAAGAGAATAAAATCGTTCTTGAGCAACAAAATGGTCAATTCAAATCAATTGAAATATCTTCTTTAATTCCCCAGGATCAAAAATTGGCTAAATTAAAAGTTAACAAATACACTGAAATAAATAAGCCAATTACTTTGACCAATAAACCGAAAAAAAGTAGTTTATATCAACTTATTCCTCTTTTTTCATTACTTATTATATTTCTTTTACTGAATTTGATTAATAATACATTTTTCAGAACTTATATAATAAACTCAAAATGGGGATTAAGTTTTTCAGGTCTTTTATTTATGCTTACACTTTTAATTGCATGTAGTAAATCTGATTCCGTAAATACATCCAATCCAATAATTTCCCCAATAGTGAGTGTAATTCCTAAAACTACTATTTCATTTTTAGACTCAGCATTTTCCGGATTTAAACCTGCAGTAGGCACTAGTTGGGACGATACCTATTTTTATGTTTCCTCTACAGGTATTCCAAATCATAATATGATGATTGGTATTACAAGTTGGCAACAGCAAGTACCTATTACTCAACCATATAGTGGAACAAATAGTTGGTCTATTCCATTGCAACCAGTTTATGCAACTGTACCATTAAGCACCAAAACGAATTTAATGAAGGGAGCGGTTGCTATTGCTGTGAATGGAATTCCTATTTTTAATGCATTAAATAATAGAGGGGAAGACTCATATAAAATTGGTGAATTAGACAATTGGGGAGGACATTGCGGGAGAGGGGATGATTATCATTATCATGCTGCGCCCTTACATTTATCAACAATTAATGGGCTTAAGCCTATTGCTTTTGCTGTAGATGGTTTTCCTGTTTATGGGGCTAAAGAACCAGATGGTAGTAGCATGAATACACTTGATACATGTCATGGACACGTTGGGACTAACGGCAATTATCATTATCACGGCACAACAGATTATCCATATGTTGTGGGAGCCATGAAAGGAAAAGTTACATTAGATCCAGCCACTACCGCGCCAGAAAATCAAGTGATACCTCAAGCATTTACAAAACCAGTTCGACCCGCTACAAGTCCATTAAGTGGAGCAATAATAACTGATTTTGCTTCTGTAGGAAGCAATGGATATTTATTAACTTATAAAAGAGGCACTAAAAATGGGTATGTAAGGTATAGTTGGGATGCGACTAATAAATATACTTTTATATTAACTGATACTGCAGGCGTTGCAGTGACTACTACTTATCAGCGCTAGTTAACAAAGAAAAACACAAGCAATCGAATATTTTTTTATATTGGAAGAGAATAAGCATTCAGTATAAACTAATTTTTAATGTGCTACTATAACAGTATCAATATTCAAAAAGGCACCAAAATTACCCTCAATGGGGTAAGCAAGGAATTGCCGCCAATTCAACGGCCTATTCAAAGTGGGTTTGAATATGGTGACTGGGCTATTATTAAAGCGATTGATAATAACAACGCGCGCGATTTTAATAATGATGTTGACTTTGTTTTTGAATTAGCACATTGGGAACTCATTGCTCCGTGGGTGAATAGCATGCTAGATGTGATGAAAGGAAGGGAAAAATTTAACACTTTAAATGCAACTGCTGAAAGACTATTTGAGAGTAGATTATTTAAACAACCAGCACTAAAAAGAAGATGCTTGGTATTATCCTCTGGTTTTTATGAATGGAGGCATGTAACACCATCGGGCAGTAAAAAAGACATTGCCTATCCTTATCATATTACAGTTAAGGATAAACCTTATTTTTTTATAGCAGGAATTTATCAACCCTGGGTTGATGTTGAATCGGGAGAAATGATGGATACATTTTCCATAATTACTACAAAGGCTAATGATTTAATGGCTCAAATACATAATAAGAAACAAAGAATGCCTACTATATTAAATGAGCAACAAGCTGCTGAATGGATACAACCTATTTTGAAGCCTTCTCAAATAATGGGTTTAGCCAATCATCAAATTGACAGCAATTTACTAGAAGTGCATACTTTGAAAAAAGACTTTAGAACTGCCTATAATCCTAAAGAAATATTTGAATACGCAGATTTACCTTCCTTGGATTATGGCAAGCTATTATAAGCTTGGATTGCCTGAGCAATATCACCCTCTTTTTTTAGGTTCAATTTTTTCTCAGTAATGATTGCATTTACATCTGCTTCTTTATCTATTAAAAAGGCCATTACATCTTCCTTATTCAAACGAATGAATTTAAACTGATCACCTTTCTTTATATAGTATCTGCTTGTGTTGGAGAATGTTTTTACCATGCCTGCATTAATCTCACTCATTTCGGATACTTGTTTAATATCAGAACGATAAAACTGAACGGCACCATTTCCAACTAAAACTTGTACATATTGATCGGGTCTTAATCCTGCCTGGTTCATGCCTTTTGTAAAGACCAACTCATATTTATTATCAGGCCATTTTGGAAATAACTTTACCTCCACAATTTTATCAACCAATTCAAACGGCTCTCCTCCATTGTTGTAAAAAACGGCATTATCGTATAAGTCTATCTTCAATTCAAGATCATTGTATATTCCAAGATTAGTTGTAACCGCACCATGTATCCACTTTTCTTGTAAAAAAGGAGTTCCTCTTATTCCAGCATACTTTTCGGGATTAAAATTTTTGCTCGAAACGGGGTCTTGCAATTGTAATAGTTGCGCATTTACATTAACTAACGCAAAGCAAAGTAAGGTACAAACAATTATCTTTTTCATATTCCTTTATTAGAACCTAAAACTAATTGCTTTCATGCACTTTTAGAAAAATAATTCGTTAAAAAAAGAAAGGCCGCCATAAAGGCAGCCTTTCTATATAAAATTGCAGGGGAAGGATTAGTTCCAGCCTGGATTTTGTTGTGTTTTGATGGTTGAATTCGCATCCAATTCACCTTGAGGGATTGGCATCAATCTTCTAAAGTTGGAGAAATCAATTGATCTTGCTGAAGCTGGGTAATCGGTACTACGTGTAATACCTCTTTTTAATCTTTGCATATCAGGATAACGCTCACCTTCGAATGCTAATTCTTTTCTTCTTTCTAAAATGATGTCTTCTAATAATGCAGCACCAGAAGAAGTAATTGCAGGAGCACCTCTTCGGCTAGTAACTTCATTAACATATTTTAAAGCATCAGCAGTATTTGAAGGGTAAGAAGCTTCAGCAGCAATTAAGTACATTTCTGACAATCTAATTACTTTAGTATCTGTATGGTCACCACTAAATGAAGTGAACTTATTTACAAATACAGAAGCTAAACCACCTCTTGTACCTGTTGCGTATAAAGCTCTTCTTACGTCAGCTGCATCAAACTTGCCATATAACTCAGTTGAACATAACATGTCACCATAGTTACCTGATTGTAAGTAAATGTAAGCCAATGCATCAAATGCGTTGTTTGCAACCGCATCGAAAGACAATTCAAATAAAGTTTCAACTTTATCAGTTCTTGGAGCTACACCAGCCCAATATCCAGCATGTGCAGCTGAAGAAACTGGAGTGAAACCACTATTAGCAATTACATCTAATGCAGCTGTTTTAGCATTAGCCATATCACCCATAGTTAAGTAAACTTTTGCTTGTAAAGCTCTAGCTGCGAACTTGCTAAATTGAGAAGAGTTTGTAAACTTCGTCATTAAAGTAGTTGCTTGTACTAAGTCTCTGTTAATTTGATCATACACTTCAGAAACCTTTGCTCTTCCTGGCTTTAAGTCAGGGTTGTACACTGTAACAATAGGTACACCTAATGCAGTAGGATCTTGTGTGTAAGGAGTAGCAAAATAACGTACTAAATTAAAGTAAGCCAATGCACGAATTGCATAAGCCTCACCTTTGTATTGTAATACGTTTGCATTATCAGCAACTTTAGAGTTGATGATATTGTTTGCACGTAAAATAACTGTATAAGATGCATTCCATAAACCAGCAACATCTCCATCAGTAACTGTATAGTTATACAAGTTAAATGCAGTGTAACGGTTTGTATTGGTTACGGACTGATATGTATTATCAGCCATGATATCACCTAATACTGGTAAAGATCTACCATATAAGGCAGTATTCTTTAAACCTGCATATGCACCACGTAAAGCAACCTGTAAGTCAGCTTCCGTAGCCAATGCATATTCTGGTGTCAAAGAGGTTGGAGGGTTTAATTCCAAGAAGCTCTTTTCACAAGAAGCTAATGATAGCAATAACGCTGTTGCTACTATCATATTTTTTATTGTAAATCGTTTCATATTCGTTTCTATTTGTATTTAACTTTTATTAGAAAGTTAGGCTAAGCCCAACAGTAACTGTTTTAGGAATGAACACGTTTAAGTTGGTAGAGCTTCCAGTACCTTGTTCTGGGTCAAACGGTAAATTTTTATCTTTCACCCAAGTAAACAAGTTAGTACCTCTCACATAAATGTTAGCACTTCCTAATTTAAGTTTATCTAAAGCTGATTTTGGAACATTATAACCAAATTGAATATCTCTTACACGAATAAAGCTACCGTCATTCAAGTTGTAAGTAGAACCACTATTAAAGTTTTTGTTACCACCGTAAACATATTTAGGAACGTCTGTGATTTGACCTGGAGTAGTCCATGCGTCTAATTGACGCTTAACCTTGTTGAAAGTTGGTCCAAAACCAGAACCTAAATAATATCCTCTCCATGTATCATATACTTGGTTGCCAAAGTTGTAATACAATTGAGCACTTAAAGTAAAGCCTTTATAGTTAATAGCATTGGTTAAAGAACCAAAGAATTTAGGTAAAGCCTGACCAGCTAAGATACGTGCACTAGCACCTGGGTAAACGTTTGTTGAAGCACCGTGCTTGTCGGTATCATACCATAATGGATCACCAGTACCTGGGTGTACACCAGCCCACTCACGTAAGAAGAAAGTATTAATACTTACCCCTTCGCGATAAATGTAGTTACCTGAAACGATATCTGCATCATTTGGTAAGCTAGTAACTTTGTTCTTGTTATTTGCTAAGTTGAAATCTACGTCCCAACGTAAGTCCTTAGTTTGCACAGGAACAATGTTGATAGAAAACTCAATACCCTTATTTTGCATCGCACCAATGTTTCTTGTTGCAGATCCGAAACCAGATGTGCTAGACAATGGAACACTTAATAATAAGTTTTCAGACTTTCTAATGTACCAATCCACTGTTACATTGATTCTATTTTTTAACACGCTAAAATCAAGACCAATATTGAATGGCTTGTTTAACTCCCATGTTAAGTTAGGGTCACCCACGTTTGTTGGAGCAGAACCTGGTAATTGGTTGTAGTTAAAACCAAAACCATACAATGCAGGAGCATCGTAGTTACCAATACCTGCGTTACCGTTCACACCATAAGAAGATCTTAATTTCAATTGATCAAATATTTTTTGATTGTTCATGAACTTCTCTCTATCAATATTCCATGTAGCACCAATTGACCAGAAATTACCATAACGGTTGTTCTTGCTAAAACGAGAAGATCCATCACGACGGAAGCTTCCAGATAAAACGAATCTGTTTTGATAGTTTAAGTTAGTAGATGCGAATTGAGATTCAAAAGTGTATTCAGAGATCGTTGCACTAGAAGTGGTTGGACTCGCACCAGATGCTGGCCAAGTTAACGACAATGAAGGAGGGAACTGTTGAGACTGTAATGAAGAAAAATATCCAGCTGATTTTTGAGCCTCATAGCCAATTTGAGTTGCGCTAGTAAGGTCACCATTGCGTGTAATATTTTGAGTGAAGTCTAAAGTGTTTGTCCATACATAGTTAAAGTAACGTGTATAGTATGCAAAAGCACGACCATTTGACGCTAAACCATCACCATGTTGTGGGTTGTTGTACTGATCCTCCTCTAAGTTGTTGTAATCAACTCCATATACTGATCTAAATTTAAGGTTATCTAGAATTTTGTAATCAGCAGATAAGCTACCTCTTGCACTTGTTTGGCGTAAAAATCGCTTATCAATTTGTGCAAGGGCTACTGTGTTATGTAAACCACCATTCAATACATAGTTGTAAGAGCCGTCAGCTTTGAAAGCAGAGTATGTTGGTAATAAGAAGTAAGTACTTAATAATGGGTTACCAAATGCACCACCATTCAAAGGAGCTCTTTGGCTAACATTACCAGCATTCAAGTTAAAACCAATATTTAATCTTTCAGTTGCTTTGTTATTGATTCTAACGTTGATGTTTGTTCTTTTTAATTGAGAGTTGATAGAAGTACCTTCTTGGAAGAAATGTCCACCAGATAAAAAGAATGTAGTTTTATCATTACCACCTTCAGCGCTTAAGTTATATTGCTTTTGTTGACCCGTTCTCATTACGTTGTCGTACCAATTAAAATTGATACCGTTACCTTCTCCTAAAGCAATTGCTTGCGCATTAACTGTAGCAGTTGGATAACCGGCATTAATTAAACCTGTTCTTGTTAGGTTAATGTACTCATTTGCATCCAAAGGCAAATACTTAGGATTTTGATAAGCAACATCAGAGCTACCTACTTCAGTATCAAAACGGAATTTAGTTTTACCGCCTTTACCTTTTTTAGTAGTAATTACAATTACACCATTCGCAGCACGGCTACCATAGATAGACTGAGAAGCGGCATCCTTTAATACTGAAATGCTTTCAATATCGTTAGGGTTTAATGTACTTAATAAGTTACCAGTTGTTTGTAAACGAGAAGCGTCACCTGCATTCACAGGAACTCCGTCGATAACCCACAATGGTTGGCTACTTGCGTTGATTGAACTTGCACCACGGATTAAAATGGATTGGCTTGCACCTGGTTGACCAGAAGAAGCAACCGATTGTAAACCTGCTACTTTACCTTGCAATGCTTTATCCACAGAGCTAAATGGTAAGTTTTCAATGTCAGCAGCTTTAACAATTGAAATAGAACCAGTGTTGGCTGCCTTTTTAGTGGTACCATAACCGGTTACAATTACTTGTTGTAACTCAGAAACTGTTGCAGTTAATACTACGTTGATCTCTGTTTTAGATCCAATGCTTTGCTCTTGTGTTTCAAAGTTTAAAGCACTAAATGACAATACTTTTGCATTTGCTGGAACAGCAATTGTGTAGTTACCTTGGTCGTCAGTTTTAGTTCCTAAAGTAGAACCTTTCACTAAGACAGAGGCATTTGCGACAGGTTTTTTCCCGTCTTCCGTTACTTTACCTCTTACTGTTCTGTTTTGTGCGGTAACTTGAGTTACTGCTAAAACTGCGCATAAAAGGATAGCGACAAATTTTCTCATAATTTATATTTTTTTCGAATGACTAAATTAGTTATTATTTCGTTAAAATTGCTTAATTCCGAAGGCATATTTACCTTCCAAACTTTGAATATTTCCCAATATCAATAATAATATAATATCATTATTTTCATTTATATTAATTTTCATTAACTTATACATTAAATAAAATATAATATATATAAACACTACCCTCCTTTATTGGCATGATTTTTGGAAAAAATGGCCCTTATTTCTAATCAACTAGTCTATACCCTTACTTTTGCTACTAAAAAGAACTCCTTTGAATGCCCCAATATTTTTAATTACCCCACCATTTACTCAGCTAAATACACCCTATCCAGCAACGGCATACTTGAAGGGATTTTTTAACACCAAGGGGATAGCGTCGGTGCAGGCCGATTTAGGGATTGAGGTAACTATTGAGTTATTTTGTAAAAAGGGGCTTGAAAAATTATTTAAGACCGTTGACGGTAAACTGCAAAATGAATCACAATTCGTTTTGTCAGACAATAGTAAGCGAATGCTTACATTAAAGGATGCATACTTAAAAACTATTGATCAAGTCATTTCTTTTTTGCAAGGCAAGTCCAATACTTTAGCACACTTAATTTGTTCCAGACATTTTTTACCTGAGGCAAGTAGATTTAAACAAATAGATGATTTACATTGGGCATTTGGTAGTATGGGTAAACAGGATATGGCAAAGCATATTGCTACCATGTATTTGGAAGATTTAAGTGATTTTATAAAAGAAAATATTGACGAACATTTTGGATTTAGTAGGTATGCTGAAAGTTTAGGAAGGTCTGCAAATTCATTTGATGAATTATACAATGCTTTACAAAAACCATTTACTTATTTAGATGAAATTTTAATTCAAATTTTGGATGCAAGATTAAAAAAAGTAAATCCAAAATTAGTTTGTATCTCCGTTCCTTTCCCCGGTAATTTATATACTTCTTTGCGATGTGGCCAATGGATAAAAAAGAATTATCCTACCCTGAAAGTAGCTATGGGTGGGGGTTTTGCGAATACAGAATTAAGATCATTAAGCGACGTAAGAGTATTTGAATTTTATGATTTTATTACTTTAGATGATGGCGAAGCACCACTTGAAATTTTAATTGAACATATTGATGGCAAAAAAGAACAACATGAATTAAAGCGTTGTTTTACGCTAGTAAATGGCGCAGTTGCTTATATTAACAATACAAGTTGTTCGGATTACAAACAAGGACAAGTAGGAACACCAGATTACGATGATTTATTGTTGGATAAATATATTTCTGCGATAGAAGTAATAAATCCAATGCATAGTTTATGGAGTGATGGAAGATGGAATAAATTAACCATGGCCCATGGTTGTTATTGGGGCAAGTGCACTTTTTGTGATATCTCGCTAGACTATATCAAAACATATGAACCCATTGCAGCTTCATTAATTGTAGATAGAATGGAGGAGTTGATTAATAAAACGGGAGAACATGGCTTTCACTTTGTAGATGAGGCAGCGCCCCCTTCGTTAATGAAATCGGTAGCTATTGAAATTATAAGAAGAAAATTGGTAGTGAGTTGGTGGGCAAATGTGCGTTTTGAAAAAAGTTTTACGCGTGATTTATGTTTATTATTAAAAGCTTCGGGTTGTATTGCAGTAAGCGGTGGCTTGGAAGTAGCTTCCGATAGATTGCTAGCGTTAATAAATAAAGGAATTACGGTTGCTCAGGTTGCAAAAGTAAGCAAGCATTTTTCGGATGCCGGAATTATGGTACATGCCTACTTGATGTATGGTTTCCCAACGCAAACAGTGCAGGAAACCATTGATTCATTGGAAATGGTTAGGCAACTATTTGAAACGGGCACAATTCAATCTGCTTTTTGGCATTTGTTTACTATGACAGCGCACAGTCCCGTTGGTTTAGCACCTGAAAAGTATAGCGTTAAAAAAGTGACCGAAGCGATTGGGACTTTTGCAAACAATGATATTGAACATATTGACCCTTCGGGAGCCAATCATGAAATTTTTGGTTTTGGATTAAAGAAAGCATTGTTAAATTATATGCATGGTACTTGTTTTGAATTGTCTTTGCAAAAATGGTTTGATTTTAAAGTGCCATCTACTTCCATTGCAAATAATTATATTTTTAATGCTTTACAGGAGCCCGAATTAATCAAGAACAATTATCAAAAAATTATTTGGACTGGTGTAATGCCAACTTGCACAATTGAACATCGTTCCAAAAAAGGAAATAAATGGGAAGAAATGAATCTGCATTTTCAAACCAATAAAACGCAGTTAAGTATAAACCTCTCACCGGAAGTAGGTAACTGGTTTATGCGTTTATTGCCTTTGTTAAGTATAGATAAAGGCAATGGACTTAGTTATGCTCAAATTAAGGAAAGCTATACAAATGCTGGGTTACAGGGCTTTGAATTATGTTGGGACAATAAACCATTTACACAATTATACAAGGCCGGCTTGCTATCTGTCTAATACTTATTCGTTTAACATTCGAACATTTTACACTATTCATTGTTATGTTTTAAAACAATATAGTCATGGGTAATTATTTAGTTGTGGGTGCATCTTCAGGAATTGGCAAGGCAATCGTAAATCAATTAATTGGTGAAGGTCATAATGTAATGGGAACTTTTAATACGCATCCTATGGAGGCTGCTCAAAATTTAAGTGTTCATTATTTAAATGTTTTAGAAGATTCCAATGACTATAGTTTTATTCCAGATACACTTCATGGTTTAATTTATTGTCCTGGTTCTATTAATTTAAAACCTTTTGCAAGAATTCAAGCAAGTGATTTTACGCAAGATTTTAATTTACAAGTTGGTGGTGCCATAAAAGTAATTCAGGCGGCATTGCCTGCATTAAAGAATAGTGGGGCATCTTCAATTATTTTATTTTCAACGGTAGCAGTACAATTAGGTTTAAATTTTCATACACAGGTAGCCGCTTCAAAGGGAGCCATTGAAGGGTTAACAAAAGCTTTGTCGGCGGAACTTGCACCTAACATAAGAGTGAATTGTATTGCGCCTTCATTAACCAATACACCATTGGCGGCAGGGTTGTTAAATACAGAGCAAAAAGTGGAAGCTAATGCACAAAGACATCCACTAAAAAGAGTAGGAACGGTTGAGGATATTTCGGAAATGGCATGCTTTTTATTGTCTGAAAAATCAAGTTGGATCACGGGGCAAATATTACATGTAGATGGTGGCATGAGCACTATAAAAATGTAGTTTTGTTGGAATGACTTCTGCACTACAAATTCAGGAAATAGGTTTTACACAAGCGCAATTATTAAGTGATCTTGCTAAAGCAATTTATATCCCTCATTATCCTTATTTATGGAACGAGGGCGGAATTGATTGGTATATAAATGAATATGCATATCCTGTAGAAAAAATAAAAGCAGAATTCAGAGGGGTGTTTATATTAAAATATGATTTATAATTTAATGGTAGTAATCTCATAATTATAGTATTTCGAATTAAATTTTATACATTTATACTCTAAATAAATAATCATGGGATTTGCCATTAATAAAAAAGTAGCTGATAAAAAAGCGGCTGCAACTACCAAAACAACGCCTCAAGCAGGAGGAAGTTCAAAATTTATCGCTAAAGCCAACACAAAATCATCGGGGGGAGCAAATAAAAAGCCAATTAAAACGGGTGGTTCCAGAGGAAGTTGATTTCAACTTTTTTCTCTATCATAATAATTTCTTAAGGCGTAGTTATCAATTAATTACGCCTTTTTTTATTTTTTTTATGCGATTTTTTAAAATTCTTATGTTTTCGTTAGTTTTTTATGAAAATTTTCGTTTAATTAATTATATAATTATATATGTAATTCATTGTAAAACAATATTATATTACAATAATGATGCATATAATTAGAGACAATGCTAATTATGTTAACTAATCATTAACATTCGTTTAATTTTTTTCCTATCTTAGAGTCTTAAGTAAAACAAAAAGCAAATGAAGAAAATTGTAACCTCACTCTTCTTGGCTGTTTTAGTATTTGCTACTGCAAGTGCGCAAGTTCGATCTGTAACCGGTACGGTGAAAGACGAAAAAGGCGTTGGTGTAGCTTATGCAACAGTGAAAGTTAAGGGTCAAACATCAGCATCAGTTGCTGATGCCAATGGTAACTTCAAAATTAATGCTGCTGCAAACGCAACTTTGCAAGTAAGTGCTACTGGTTTCGCTTCTACAGAAGTGAAAGCAACTGCAACTACTTTAAGTATTGTTTTGAATCGTCAAGCTGATGAGCTTGATAACGTAGTTGTTACCGCTCAAGGTATCCGTAAAAAATCTAAAGAGATTGGATACTCTTACGCAAAAGTTTCTAGTGATGAACTTTCAGTAGGTCGCTCACCTCAGTTAACACAAGCCCTTGCGGGTAAGGTTTCTGGTTTAGCGGTTTATACTGTAAACAACAGTGTTGATCCTGCCGTTAAGGTGGTATTGCGTGGCTACCGTTCATTAACTGGTAATAACGAGGCATTAGTAGTAATTGACGGTATGCAAACTACCGCAACTGCATTAGCTTTAATCAATCCAAATGATGTTGAAAACGTTTCTATCCTTAAGGGTGGTCAAGCGGCTACATTGTATGGATCTGCCGGTGTTAACGGTGCTTTGGTTATCACAACTAAACAAGGTAACAAAGGAAAATTAAAAATTCAGTATTCAAATACAACCAACTTTGAGCAAATTAGTTTCTTACCTGCCTTCCAAGACAAGTATGGTTCTGGTTCTCAATATTATCCATATTCGTTTGGTGAAGCTGGTTATAACGCGGATCCTGTTTACCGTGCTAAGCAAAACTGGAGATCTTATGAAAACCAACAATATGGTGATGCTTATGATGGTAGTCAACGTATTGCTGGTCGTGTATTACAAGACGGTAGCAAATTGGTAATCCCTTATTCTAATGTTCCTAATGTTCGTGAAAAAAGTTTTGACATTGGTGTTTCTACAAACAACCAAGCAAGCTTCCAAGGTGGTGACGATAATGGCAGCTACTATTTATCCGTTGAA
The DNA here is from genome assembly GCA_037975805.1 of Bacteroidota bacterium. Classification (GTDB taxonomy): domain Bacteria; phylum Bacteroidota; class Bacteroidia; order Chitinophagales; family Chitinophagaceae; genus Sediminibacterium. The sequence goes on from JBANFX010000049.1 coordinate 44,974, forward strand.
AATCAAAAAATCAATGGTATTGTACCAGGTGATTTAAGTGATAGAACTGGTGTTCGTGTGAAATCTACAAGAGAGTACGGTAAAGTTTCTACAACTTTTAATGCTGCGTATACACAAGTTGTATATGATAGAACTACTGCCGATTTCCAAAATGATATCATCAACACCGCTTCTTGGGTAGATTTAACTACCATGAGAAATTGGAGAACTAATAAGTTTGCTAATCCAAACGGTTATTATAATGACTATTATAATAACCCTTATTTTAACAAGGATATTAACCGTGCTAAATATAAGGATGCAAACTTCTCTGGAAACTTTGACATCAACTATCGTGCAACCCCATGGTTACAATTGTACAACCGTTTAGGTATTATGAACAACTCTCGTACTGGTAAAAATACACAAGAGAAATTCCAATACTCAGACTGGGCTAAGAACTCAGCTTATATCCCTGATCCTTGGACAAGTTATGATGACTATCCTGGTATCTACCGCGCTATCTCTGATGTGTTAGGTGGTGTAACAGATTATTCTTCAACAGAGAATGTGTTAAACAATGAATTCCAAGCTCGTTTACAAAAAGATTTAGGTATCACACAAAACAAAATGACTTTAGGTTACTCTATATACCAACGTTATACAAAGTCAATCTCAGTTTCATCTAGTTCAATTGTGGTTCCTGATGTATACAACATTTCTAACAGACAAGGTAACTTGGCGGGTGCTGAATCTAATACAACTGAGCGTAAGTTTGGTTATTATGCGGATTTAAACACGAACTTAAAAGGAATGGAATGGTTAAACTTAAACATGACTGCTCGTTATGATGCAACTTCTCGTTTCTTTAAACCAACAAGAGCTACAGATCAATATTCATACTTGTATTATGGTGCGGCTTTATCATTGGTGTTAACCGATGCGATGCCTTCTATCAAAAACGATGTATTGAACTATGCTAAATTACGTGGATCTTATAACAAGAACGGTAATGACAACATTCCATTGTATGGTTTAGATTTACAATACAACAACGGAACTAACTTTCCTTATGGCAACAACGTAGGTTTAACAGTTGGTAATACTTTACCTGATGCTAATTTAAAGCCTGAGTTCGTAACTGCTATTGAGGTGGGTGGTGAGTTTAGCTTCTTGAAAAATAGAGTGAACTTGGATCTTTCTTGGTATACTCAAAAATCTGAAGGTCAGGTATTAACTGTTAAAATACCCAACTCAACTGGTTTCTCTAACTTGTTAATTAACGTAGGTGAAGTAAATAACTTTGGTTATGAGGCTGACTTAAAAGTTCAAATCTTACGTGAAACTAAAGTGAAGTGGGATATGAGTATCAGATATTCTTACAACGATAACAAAGTTGAAAGTTTATATCCTGGTATTACACAGTTTGCTTATGGCGGATATTCTTACGCAACTTCAAACGTAATCTTAGGAAAGCGTTTCCCAATCTTGAAAACCAATGGTTATTTCTATGATGAAGCTGGCCGTAGAAGAGTAAGTCCTACAACTGGTTACCCAGTTCAAAATACTGCATTAACTGAAAGAGGTGGTACTTTACCACGTGATATGGTTGGCTTAGGCTCTACTGTATCTTATAAAGATTTCCGTTTAGCATTTAACTTTGAATACCGTGGTGGTAACGTTATGTATGCTGACTTAGGTCGTCAAATGACTTTCACAGGATCTGGTGCTTGGACTGCAAACAGAGGAAACCAAATCTTTGCTAATTCATACTATATCGATCCAGTTTCTGGAGCGAATGTACCTAACACGTCTATTCAAGTTCGTGAACCTGAGTACGCTTTATGGGTTAACAACTATCGTTTGATTTCTGAGAACTTCGTAGCTCCAGGTTGGTTTATCAAATTGAGAGACGTAAACTTGTCTTACAATTTACCAGCTTCTTTTGTTAAAAAGTCTAAGATTTTCTCAGCTGCTAATGTAGCAATTTATGGTAGAAACTTATTTACAATAGTGGATGCTAAGAATCAGTTTACTGATCCTGAATTCAGCTATACAAGTGGTAACGGTTTAGGTATTAGTAATACTGCCCAAACTCCACCTGTACGTCAAATTGGTTTCAACGTAAACTTTGTTTTTTAATAACCACTAACTAAAACAATAGATATGAAACTAAATAAATTATATATCGCCGCGTTTTTGGTTCTTGTGGGAACAGGTTGTAAAAAAGACTTTTTAGATGTCAATACCAACCCGAATTCACTTCCAACCGCAACGCCTGCGTTCGTTCTTGCAAATGCATTGAACCAATCAGCCATTAACATGGTTGCACCTAATGAAACTGGTATGTTCTGGGGTGGGCAATGGACACAGTCTAATGGTTATATCATTAGTACTACTTTGTTCGCTTACAACTTTACCAATGGCGACTTTAACTACTGGGATAACACATATGATAACCTTAATGACTATCAATATGTAATTAATACAGCTGATGCTGCTGGGCAACCTTATTTAAAAGGCCCTGCTAAAGTAATGCAAGCGTTGGCTTTCCAAAAGTTAGTTGACTTGTACGGTAACATTCCTTTTTCTGAAGCATTGAAAGGGGTGAACAAATTAGCACCTAAGTTTGACGATCAAAAAACTGTTTACGAAGGTTTAATTACTTTATTAGACGGTGCAATCGTGGACTTAAAAGCAAATACATTTGCCAGTGCTTATACAAGTTCTGATATTATGTTTAAGGGCAACACTACCAACTGGATCAAATTCGCGAACTCTTTAAAATTGCGTATTTTAATGCGTCAAGCTAAAATAAGCGGAAGAGATGCTTATATCACTGCCGAAGTGAATAAGATTGCTGCTGAAGGTACTGGAATTTTATCTGGTACAGATGCTGGTGTAAACCCTGGTTATGTTGCTTCTGCTGGTCAAATTAATCCTTTCTATGACACTTATGGTTATAGTGAGACAAATGCTAGAAGAGCAAATAATAACTGGCCAAGAGGCACTGAGTTCTTAATCAATACTTTAAAGTCAACTGGTGATACGGTTCGTTTAAAGCGTTTGTTTTATGCTGCTGGAAACGAAAATCAAGCTAATCCAGGTGTAAGTACTAAGGATGAAATAGCAGCTAACTATGCAGGTGTTCCTTTCGGATCTAGCTCTGGTTACTTACCTGCTGCAACTTGTGCTCCTGGCCCATCTGTTTTAGTAAGAGGTGTTTTCAATAAGCCTTACATTTTAATGACTGCTGCTGAAGCGCAATTAAACTTAGCTGAAGCTAAGCAACGTTACGGATCAGCAATCAACTTTACTGGAACTGCTCAGTCTTATTATGAGGCTGGTGTTAAAGAGTCTTATAGAACTTTAGGTGCTTCTGCAGCTGATGCTACAAGATTATTAGCAAGTGGTGTTCAAGATGTTGACTTTGCAGCTTCTACTAATAAGTTACAAGCCATTGTCTATCAAAAATGGTTATGCTATGCAAACTTTAATGGTTTAGAAGCATGGTCTGAATATCGTAAAAATAACTACCCTGTAACTCCACAGTCTAAAAACTATGTTACAGATGCAAAAAGACCATTACGTTTATTCTATCCTGGAACTGAATTAGGTTCTAATGGTGCGAACGTAACTGCTCAAGGAACAATTGATCCTTTAGCAACGAAAATTTTCTGGGATGTTGACTAATTGATAGTTTAACGAACCAGTTATATTATGGGGCCCCGATTTATCGGGGCCCTTTTTTTGTCCCTGTTTGGTTAATGTATTCGCGTAAAAAAGCCCGTTGTAGAAACAACAGGCGTTTACGATTGCTTGCTATATTGAGTTAAAACCAAACCCTCACTATTGCAATACAAAATTATTGCAGTTATGCGAGTTCTTTCTAAGATTAAGGTTAAATAATTATGAACGGAGCCGGAAAAATGATGTACGGTAAGCCAATTACTTTAATACCTCGCCTTCAATAACCAATTGTGTGACTTCTTTTTCTCCTGCAAATTTCACTGTCACCTTCTTTTTAAATACACCTACTGCTTCTGCATTATAGGTAACTTTGATTGTTGCTTTTTTCCCATTCAATAATGGTCCTTGACTATATTCTGGACTTGTACAACCACATTCTGCAGTGGCGAATTCTATCACTGCTGGTCGGCTACCTACATTGGTATAAGTAAAGCTTACTGTTTTTGGAACTCCTTTTTTTATTTTTCCAAAATTATGGGTAACGGCATCAAACTTGATGGTGCTTTGAGCAAACCCACCAACAGCACAAAGAAGCCCAAGTATTAAAAAATTTAATTTCATATAAATCCTATTTAATTGAAAGGAATGAAGGCAAAATCGAGTCATTTTATACACATAAAATGCGCATTTATTAAGCTAAAATATTGAAAAATAGTGAATTCAGGGTTTTTATCTAGGAATTGATTTTTATTGCATTTTGACCCCTACTTTTGTGAAATGGAATCCAATATTAACCCTAATGCTGCCCAAGAAGCGCTGTCCTTTGAAGCATTTCGAAGTTCAGTGATTGCCGACTATCGTGTGGCTTTAACCAGCAGGGAAGTTAGTTTATTGGGACGTAGAGAAGTGTTAACTGGGAAAGCGAAATTTGGCATTTTTGGGGATGGCAAGGAAATTCCACAAGTAGCACTTGCCAAGTTTTTTCAAAAGGGTGATTTTAGGAGCGGTTATTATCGTGATCAAACTTTCATGTTTGCTTTGGGTGTATCTAATACCGAAGATTATTTTTCTCAATTGTATGCTGATGTTCACAATGACCCCTATAGCGGGGGTAAAAATATGAATGCGCATTTTGCTACCCCATTTGTAAATGAAAAAGGGGAGTGGAATGATTTGATAAACAGATATAATATTTCAGCGGACATTGCACCTACAGCAGGTCAAATGATGCGTGGTCTAGGAATGGCCTTTGCTTCGAGTTGTTTTAGAAAAGCAAAAAATAAAGAGTCATTTAAAGAATTAAGCAATCATGGTAATGAGGTTTGCTTTTGTACAATAGGGGATGCAAGTACTTCAGAGGGTCAGTTTTGGGAAGCAGTGAATGCTGCTGCCGTAATTCAAGCTCCTTTGGCCATCATCGTTTTTGACGATGGTTATGGCATATCCGTACCTACAAGCTTACAAACAACAAAAGGGTCTATTTCTGAGGCCTTGGCCGGTTTTGAAAAAAAGGAAGGCAGCAATGGTATAAAAATATTTAAAGTAAAAGGTTGGGATTATGCATCTCTTTGTGAGACTTTTGAAGAGGGTATTGCTTATACGCGCGCAACTCATGTACCTGTTTTATTTCACGTTCAAGAGTTAACACAACCACAGGGACATTCTACGAGCGGAAGTCATGAAAGATATAAGTCTGTCGAAAGATTGGAATGGGAGCGAGAATGGGATTGTAATAAAAAAATGCGTGAGTGGTTATTATTAAATGAATTAACAACAGAGGCTCAATTGCAGGAGTTAGAAACGGCTGTTAAAAATGAGGTACGTGATGGCAAGCAGGCCGCATGGGATAAATATATAGGACCCATCAAGGCAAAAATAAATGAAGTATACACCCTTGCGCAAGTAGGTGTACAAGGGACTGATTTACAAAAAGTAAATGCTATTGCACAGGAATTAGTAAATAATAAGGAACCATTAAAAAGAAATATTTTTAGAACCTTTCACACATTATTAGAGCAAATGCCAGCGCACCCCAATGCTGCTGCTATTAAAAAATGTCTCGATGATTATTTAAAGGAGGAGACAGCTTTATATGGAAGGTACTTATACAATCAATCTCCAAAAAGCACCTTGAATGTTTCAGCGGTTGATGCAGTATATGACGTTAATTCTAAAATAGTAAATGGTTACGAGGTATTGAATCATTATTTTGATCAACTTTTTGAATCTAATCCATTTGTTTATGCTTTTGGGGAGGATTTAGGAAATATAGGTGACGTGAATCAAGGTTTTGCAGGCTTGCAAGCAAAGCATGGCGCGGATCGTATTTTTGATATAGGCATTAGAGAGCAATCTATTATGGGACAAGCACATGGAATGGCCATGCGTGGATTAAGACCTATAGCGGAAATACAGTATTTGGATTATCTATTATATGGTATTCAAACCTTAAGTGATGATGTGGCAACGCTGCATTATAGAAGTAACGGACAACAAAGTAGTCCTGTTATTATTCGAACAAGGGGGCACCGCTTAGAAGGTATTTTCCATAGTGGTTCCCCAATGGGTATGATTGTAAATTCTTTAAGAGGAATGCATGTATGTGTCCCTAGAAATATGGTACAAGCAGTGGGGATGTACAATACTTTATTAAAAGGAAATGACCCAGCTTTATTAATAGAATGTTTAAATGGATATCGTTTAAAAGAAACCATGCCTAATAATATTGGGGAGTTTACAGTGGCATTAGGGAAACCTGAAATCATAAAAGAGGGCGATGATATCACTGTTGTTTCTTACGGATCTACTTTAAGAATTATTCAAGATGCTGCTGAAAGATTAACTACATTAGGTATTGAATGTGAAATTATTGATGTACAAACCCTATTGCCTTTTGATATCAATCACATGATTGTGGCTTCTCTTAAAAAGACCAACCGAATTGTATTTATAGACGAAGATGTTCCCGGTGGAGCGAGTGCTTACATGTATCAGGAAGTAATTGAAAAGCAGGGTGGTTATAAATGGTTGGACGTTGCTGCAAGAACGATATCTTCAAAAGCACATCGACCTGCTTATGCAAGTGATGGGGATTATTTTTCAAAACCCAATACCGAAGAAATTATTCAAGTAATTAGGGAAATGATGGCGGAGTAATTATTAATGCGCGCCAGGTAGTTTAGATAAATTATAACCTTCTAGTTTTTGTGTTTGTTCCAAAGAACCCAATCTTATTTTTACAGCAACCTTTGTTTGCTTCTCTAAAGCCCTTTCAGTATTACAAAAAAATCCTGTTTTCGTAGTGTAATAGTTAGCGGGCACTTTAATTTCTTGTGTTATCGCATACATATTAAATACAGGTCTAGTAGTGTCTTTAATAGTAGGCGAAAAAAAGCCTGCGACTAATATGGTGCTTAGTATATTCAATTTATACTTATATTTTTTTCACTTTTTTAGGAAAAAGAATTTTTTGAATAAAGCTACCCCATGTTGTGGAATACTTTGTTCACATCCTCATCCTCTTCTAATCGTTCAATTAATTTACTAATATCCTCTGCTTGCTCATCAGTCACCGGAACAGTAGTTGTTGGGATCCATTCAAACTCGGCGCTAATCACGTTTAATTTTTTAGCCTCTAATTCTTTTTGCAAATTTCCAAAATCAGTGAATGCGCACCTTAATACTAAAATTGTATTCCCATTGTCATCTGTACTATCTCCTAATTCATCTAAGCCATGATCAATTAATTCTAATTCTAAATCATCCATCACTAAACCTTCTGGGTTTAATTTAAATACACCCATTTTTTTAAACTGGAAACTCACGCTGCCACTATTGCCCATTGCGCCACCGCCTTTATTAAAATGACTTTTTACATTGGCAACGGTTCTTACATGGTTATCTGTTGCTGTTTCTACTAACAGTGCAACACCATGGGGCGCGTATCCTTCGTATAAAATTTCTTCATAGTTACTAGTATCCTTACCCATAGCACGCTTTATGGCCGCTTCCACTCTGTCCTTTGGCATTCCGGCACTACGCGCATTTTGGTAACATCTTCTTAAAGCTGGATTTGAATCAGGATCAGGTCCTCCTGCTTTCACTGCAATAACAATTTCTTTCCCAATGCGGGTAAATTGCTTTGCCATACGATCAAATCGCTTGAACATCGTGGCTTTTCTTACTTCAAAAATACGTCCCATAGTAATTATTTAAGGTATGCAAAAATAAGGCAAAAAAAATAGCCAGACAATTCAGTCTGGCTATTCTATGGTTTAATTTTTATAATTAATTTTCATTATTCAACTTGCTTGTTTTGCGGCTATAAGCAAAGTACACAAACAATCCTAAAGCCATCCATCCAAAGGCTACTTTAAGAGTTTGTGCATCTAGCGCAAATATCATAGCCAAGCAAATTACGGCACCTAAAATTGGAACCAATGGTACCAAAGGTGTCTTGAATGGTCGCTCCATATTTGGTGACTTTACTCTTAAAATCCAAATGCCTGCACTTACCAATACAAAAGCAAATAAGGTACCAAATGAAGTTAAATCTCCGGCAACGCTTCCAGGTACAAATGCCGCAAAAGCACCAACGAAAATAAATAAAATCCAGTTGGACTTATAAGGAGTACGGTATTTTGGGTGTAGGTCAGAGAATACTTTTGGAAGTAATCCATCATTTGCCATGGAGAAAAATACGCGTGATTGACCCATTAACATTACAAGAATCACCGAAGAGAATCCTGCAAGAATAGCAACAGTCACTGCGGTAGCCAACCAACCATAACCAGTCATGTACGATGAAATTGCATATGCAACAGATGCTTCTTTACCTTTTGTTGGATCCACAAAATCGGTCCAAGGAGCAACACCTGTTAATACGTGTCCAAATAAAATATATAAAATGGTACATACTACCAATGATCCTAAAATTCCAATTGGCATATCTCTTTTTGGATTCTTTGCTTCTTGAGCAGCAGTTGATACGGCATCAAAACCAATGAAGGCAAAGAATACAATAGCAGCGCCACCTAGTACGCCACCCCATCCGTGTTTAAATACACCAGAATAATCGGCGATTACTTTACCAGCTCCATCCTTTACTGAAGGTTGATTTGCTGGAATTAAATAAGGGGTATGGTTTTCAGGCTTAATAAATTGCCAACCTACAAAAATGAATATTAATACAATAGCAACTTTGATAAATACAATAATTGCATTTACAATCGCAGACTCTTGAGTTCCTTTAATTAATAACAAGGTTAATAATAACAAAATAATTAAAGCAGGTGCATTCATGATACCATGGTGTAAAACACCAGCGCTATCGGTGAGACTTTCAAAAGGAGAGTGGCACCATTCATATGGTATTCGGTCACCCAGTAATTTATTTAAATATTCACTCCATGCGATTGAAACTGTTGCAGCACCCAATGCATATTCCATGATAAGTGCCCAGCCAATAATCCAAGCTACGGTTTCACCCATTGTTACATAAGAGTAAGCATATGCACTACCTGAAATAGGAATCATAGCTGCAAATTCTGCATAACATAATCCAGCAAAAGCGCAACCAATGGCTGCAACAATAAATGAAATAGTTACCGCAGGTCCTGCTGCTTGTCCTGCAGCTGCAGCGGTGCGAACAAATAATCCGGCACCAATAATGGCACCAACACCAAGTGCAATTAAATTACCTGCACCTAAAGTGCGTTTAAGGCCTTTTCCACCATCCTCGGCTTGGGCCAACATGGCAGCAAGGTCCTTTTTTCTAAATAAACTCATATTGTCTTTTTTATAAGTTGAAAAATAGCACTTTTTTCTTAAAAATGAGCTCAAATTACATGAATTTGGTGGTCATTTTTGGGGTATTTTTTTGTGACTTATGTCTTATATTGCATATCTAACTACATATGAAAAAATCTAATAAACTAACCCTGTATATTATCATAGCCATGATTGCGGGAGCACTGCTTGGTTATATTATACATGAAAATGCACAAGCTGCAACTATTGAAGCTTTTTCAAAAAATATAAAGCTATTAACCACTATCTTTTTACGGTTAATTCAAATGATAATTGCTCCATTGGTGTTCACAACATTAGTGGTAGGTATAGCAAAGCTGGGTGATATTAAAACAGTGGGAAGAGTAGGAGGCAAGGCATTGTTATGGTTTGTAACTGCATCCTTGGTGAGTTTGCTTATTGGGCTTATTTTAGTGAATTTACTTAAGCCAGGTGAGGGCATCACATTAACGAATGGAGATACTTCTGGGGCTAAAGAGCTTATTGGTAAAACACAATCTTTTAGTGTTGCTGGTTTTATTGAGCATGTATTTCCAAAAAGCATTTTTGAGGCCATGGCAACCAACGAAATTTTACAAATTGTAATTTTCAGTATCTTCTTTGGCGTTGCTGCTGCGGCGATGGGTGAAAAAGCAAAAGGATTGATAAAAGCATTTGATTCCGCTTCGCATATCATTTTAAAAATGGTGGGATATGTGATGAACTTTGCTCCTTTAGGAGTATTTGGTGCATTAGCAGCTGTTATTGCAACAAAAGGGTTAAGTGTTTTCGTGTTTTATATAAAGTACTTCCTTTATTTTTTAATGGGTATTGGTGTTTTATGGGTAGTATTAATTGGTGTAGGATTTATTATTTTAGGAAAGAGGATGCCTTCATTAATTAAAATTATCTCCAGTCCTTTAATCATTGCTTTCAGCACTACAAGTAGTGAAGCAGTATTCCCTAAATTAACCGAAGAGTTGGAACGTTTTGGCTGTAAGGATAAAATTGTATCCTTTATTTTACCACTTGGTTATTCATTTAATTTAGATGGTAGCATGATGTATATGACTTTTGCGAGCATGGCCATTGCGCAAGCTTATGGCATTCATTTGGATGTAGGCACCCAACTTACTATGTTGCTTGTATTAATGTTAACCAGTAAAGGTATTGCCGGTGTTCCACGCGCCTCATTAGTAGTGGTTGCTGCAACTTGTACTATGTTTAATATTCCTGCTATTGGTATTGCATTAATATTGCCAATTGATCATTTCTGTGATATGTTCAGAACTGCCACCAATGTATTGGGAAATAGTTTAGCAACAGCTGTAGTAAGCAAGTGGGAAGGTGAACTTGAAGATCCAACTAAAGCTTAATTTGTAACTATGAGTTTTTTTCATCTGCTAATAAATCAAATTGAGCCATTTCACTGGAGTCAATTATTACAACCTCAGTATTATATAAATAATGGAGGCCTATGGCTTTTGTTATTTGTTGTATTTGCTGAAACAGGTTTATTTTTTGGTTTCTTTTTACCGGGTGATAGTTTACTTTTTGTGGCGGGAATATATAGCGATACACTTATCAATCATTTTTTAGAAACCTTCCATTTACAAATTGGCCATAATCAATGGCTTGATTTATTTATTTTATTTGTTTTCATTTCTGTAGCAGGTATTCTTGGAAATGCGGTGGGTTATGCAATTGGCAATAAAGTGGGACCTGCAATGTACGACTGGAAAGAAAACTTTTTTTTCAAGAAAAAATACTTGGTACAAGCACAAGAATTTTACGAGAAACATGGGGGCGGTGCTATTGTGATTGCAAGATTTATTCCAATCGTACGCACTTTTGCACCCATTGTAGCAGGCATTGTTCGCATGGATAAAAGCAAGTTTGGTTTTTTTAATATCACTGGAAGTATAGCCTGGGTAGGAAGTATGCTTTGTGCTGGACATTTTTTGCAGGCTTGGATTTTAGAACGCTTCCAATTCGATTTAAAGCAACATTTGGAAGTCATTGTATTAGGTATAGTTTTTGTAACTACTGTACCCGTAATTATTAAAGTGATTACGCATAAATCTAAATAAAAATTTCACATGAACACCAATCGACAAATTGGACTATTGTCTTTGCCAGTATTAGTAGCTGCACTTGGTTATTTTGTAGATGTGTATGATTTATTATTGTTTACGATTGTACGTCAACCGAGTGTGATGGCGGTAGGTGCCACTACTGAAACAATTATAGTAGATAGTGCACATATTATTAACTGGCAAATGTTGGGCTTACTAATTGGTGGGATATTGTGGGGTGTAATTGGTGATAAAAAAGGAAGATTAAAAGTATTGTTTGGGTCTATCATGTTGTATTCTGTTGCCAATATTTTAACCTCATTTGTGCAAACAGTCGACCAATACGCTTACTGTCGTTTTATTGGTGGTATTGGCTTAGCAGGTGAACTGGGTGCAGGTATAACATTGGTATCTGAAATGCTACCTAAAAATAAAAGAGGTATTGGAACTAGTATGGTTGCAGGTATTGGATTGTTTGGCGCTGTATTTGCTTATTATACTTTTCAGTATACCAAACAATGGGGCATGTCTTATACAATGGGAAACTTCAAAATTACCGATTGGAGAATTTGTTATCAAATTGGAGGTGTTTTAGGCGTGTTCTTGTTAATATTACGTATTCGCGTAGCGGAGTCGTTTATGTTTGAATCTGCTAAGCTTTCCAATATTTCAAAGGGAAATTTTTTACAATTTTTCTCCAATAAAAAAAGATGCTCAAAATACGTAAAAGCCATTTTAATTGGGTTGCCCACATGGTTTGTGATAGGGGTATTGGTGAATTACAGTAATAAGTTTGCAACTGAATTGTACGGGAAGAATTTAATAGATTCGGGTAAGTCAATTATGTTTGCTTATGTAGGCATTGCCGTTGGAGATATTGTTATTGGGTATGTAAGTCAGTATTTTAAAAGTAGAAAAAAAGCGTTGCTTGTGTTTTATAGTTTAAACACAATTGCCATGATTTTATTTTTCTCCATTGTAAATGATAGCGACCAACGCATGTACGCGATTTGTACATTATTAGGATTTAGTACGGGATATTGGGCAATCTTCAATACTATGGCTGCCGAACAGTTTGGTACTAATTTAAGGGCTACTGCTGCTACCACTATTCCCAATATGGTAAGAGGTGCGTTGCCTTTAATTAATTTTTTGTTTTTAGATATTTTACAAAAAAAGCTGGGATGGACAGTTATACAAAGTGGAATATTAACGGGCGCTATTGTTATGTTTATAACGTTCCTTGCATTTGTATTTACAGAAGAAACATATCATAAGGATTTAGATTATATGGAATTAGATAGTCCAATGCCATAATCGCTATTCAGGTGTATTAGAATAAAGTACATTTAAGTAGCTGGTGTTAATTTTAATATTTTGAGTTTACTATATGCGCATACTCTTTATCCGTTTTTCTTCCATAGGTGATATCGTATTTACCACTCCTGCCATAAGAGCGGCAAAGCAACAGTTGCCTAATGTGGAGATACATTTTTTAACCAAGGACTCCATGAAAGCGATAACGGAAGCGAATCCATACATTGATAGATTCCATTATTTACAAAAAGATTTAGCTACTACTATAAATGAATTAAAAGCTTTAAATTTTGATTACATTATAGATTTACATAAAAATTTTAGAACTTTTAAAATTAAACGTGCTTTGGGTGTTCCTGGCTTAACGTATAAAAAATTAAGTTGGCAAAAGTTGTTACTCACCAAATTGCATTTAAATTTTATGCCAACACGCCATATTAGCGAACGTTGCTTGGATACGCTTGCGCCGTTGGGTGTGGTGAATGATGGCAAGGGGTTGGATTATTATGTGCCCGCTAACATACAATTATCTTCAAATGCTTTACCAGCAAGTCACCAAAACGGGTATATCGCATTGGTGATAGGTGCATCTTTCGCAACTAAAAAGTTGCCCATAAAGCAGTTGCAAGATTTATGCAAAGCTTTAAAATACCCAATAGTATTAATTGGAGGGAAAGAGGATACTAAAGAAGGGGAAGAAGTTGCTTTAATAGATCCATCAAAAATAGTCAACGCCTGCGGAAAATTTTCTTTACATGAATCAGCGCTTTTGGTAAAGCAATCCAAAACAGTCATTTCTCATGACACTGGCTTTTTATATATTGCCTGCGCTTATCATAAAAAAACTGTGGCAATTTGGGGAGCTACATCGCCAGCATTGCAGGTGGAACCGTATTATCCATTTTTGGAATTAAATAAGAATATCGAACAGAATGCGCGCGCATCGGAAATGTATTATAATGCCATCGTGCCCAACTTATCCTGTCAGCCCTGTTCCAACTATGGTAGCAAGCAATGCCCTCAGGGCCATTTTGCATGCATGCGCCAACAAAATATTGCTTCCATTGCTGCAAAAGCAAATACTTATTACGAGGAAATATAAAGCCCCGCACTTGCGAGGCTTTATAAAAAAGAGTATGTAAAAACGAGATCAAATTATAAAGTCTTTAATACATCGTTCATATTTCTAACTGCGTCTGCGCTCTTGTTGAATGCAGCTTGCTCGTCGGCAGATAAATCCATCTCCACTATTTTCTCCCAGCCATTTTTACCTATTACAACTGGTACACCTAAGCAAATATCTTTTTGTCCGTATTCGCCATTTAAGTTTACGCAACAAGTAAATAATTTTTTTTCATCACGTACAATGCTTTCAACCAATGCTGCTCCTGCAGCACCTGGTGCATACCATGCAGAAGTGCCTAATAATTTAGTCAAAGTTGCACCACCCACCATGGTGTCGTTAATGATAGTTTGTTGTTGCTCTTCGCTTAAAAATTTTGTTACTGGAATACTGTTCCAGGTTGCATGCTTAATCAAAGGAATCATTGTAGTATCACCGTGACCACCTACTACCAATGCATTTAAGTCCGCAGGACTACAGTTTAATGTAGTACTTAATTGATACTTGAAACGCGCGCTATCTAATGTACCACCCATTCCAATAATTCTATGCTTAGGTAAACCTGTAGACTGCAATGCTAAGTAAGTCATTGTATCCATTGGATTACTAATTACAATAATAATTGCATTAGGAGAATGCTTTAAAATATTTTCACAAACACCTTTTACAATACCGGCGTTGGTGCCAATTAATTCCTCGCGTGTCATACCTGGCTTACGCGGTAAACCTGAAGTAATTACAACCACATCTGAGTTTGCAGTCTTGGTATAATCGTTTGTGCTACCAGAAATTCTAGTATCAAAACCTAATAAGGCAGCAGTCTGCATCATATCCTGTGCTTTACCTTCAGCAAAGCCTTCTTTAATGTCTAATAATACCAATTCACTGGCTAATTCTTTACGAGCAATATTGTCTGCACATGTTGCGCCTACTGCACCTGCTCCAACAACGGTAATTTTCATATAATGTCTATTTTAGGTAAGGGTTTGTTTTTTACGGGGCAAAGTTAACTATTTAGCACCGATTATTTTCATCAATTCAGCCACTTCAACACCCTGTTCCCATACTTTAACAAAATTTCCGTTCTCGTATAGTGCTACAAAAGGGGTCATTTTGGGTCTGTAAAAGGCAGGAATGGTAAAAGCAGGGTCTCGACCAATTACTACATTTGACTTCCCAATTAAATTGTACTTACCAGCAAATTTTTTGATGGCATCCATTTCACGGTAGCTGTCCCAAATAAATAATACATCCTTGAATTTATCAGCATTCTTATTCAATTCATCGGCTTCGTGTTCACAATGAGAGCAGTCTGGGCTAAATATGATAATACAAGTGTATTTGAAATTTGTTGGAAGATTTTTATTGGTAATTTCCTTACCATCTACTGCCGATGTGATACTAAAGTCTGGTATATGAGGGTTTAATACATAAGGTGCACCCGGATCCACATTTGGCATACTTGATGTTGTTGTGGTTTGTGTTTGTGCAGGAGCTTGTCCTTGTGCATCAGGCTTTACTTGTGCAGTTAATGAACAGCTCATTGCCATGCACAATAAAGGAAGTAATCCTAATAATTTAATTTTCATATTGGTATGTTTTTTATTTTTTATCATCTAACATTCTTTTTTCTTTTGCATCTTGTAAGAAATCGGATGCAAATATGAATTTGTTAAGCAATTCGTTTTTACAATAAATAATATCGCTGTTTGATCCCTCCCATTCTTTTTTCCCTTGGTGTAAGTATAAAATGTAGTCACCAATTTCCATTACGCTATTCATATCGTGCGTTACAACAATGGTAGTAATATTATTTTCAATTGTAAGTTCATGAATTAGTTTATCAATAACCATGGATGTTTGAGGATCTAAACCAGAATTGGGTTCATCGCAAAATAAATATTTTGGATTGAGGACAATGGCGCGCGCTAAGCCCACTCTT
The DNA here is from genome assembly GCA_037975805.1 of Bacteroidota bacterium. GTDB lineage: Bacteria > Bacteroidota > Bacteroidia > Chitinophagales > Chitinophagaceae > Sediminibacterium. Next base: position 60,887 of record JBANFX010000049.1, read on the forward strand.
TTTTTCATACCTCCACTAATTTCAGCAGGAAATTTATCATTGGCGCCTGATAAGTTTACGCGCGCCAAAATTTTATTTACTTTTTCTATCTTTTCTGTCTCAGATAGTTTGGTAAACATGTCCAAAGGGAATTTTACATTCTCTGCTACCGTTAATGAGTCAAATAAAGCGTTCCCCTGAAATAGCATGCCAATATTATTGCGTAATTCTTTTCTTTCTTCTTTTGACATGGCCCCTAAATCAATCCCATCAAAAAATATATTGCCATTGTCTGCTTGTATAAGATCAACAATGCATTTCGTGAGAACTGTTTTACCACTTCCACTTGCACCAATAATTAAATTACACATACCTGGCTTAAATTGCGCAGAGATATCATTAAGAATTACCCTGTCATCAAATTGTTTGCTGATATGTTTAATTTCAATCATAATTATTTGTTTAATGGAACTTGCAGCGATAACAAATCTTCAAAAGTATCTCTACGGCTTATAAGTTTTGCAAATCCATTTTCAAACAACACCTGTGCAGGTTTATATCTGGCATTGTAATTGCTCGCCATTTCGTACCCATAAGCGCCTGCATTGTAAAAAACTAAAAAATCGCCTTCACTAATTGTAGGTATGGGACGTCCCCAGGCAAAAGTATCGGTTTCGCAAATATTTCCTACAACAGCATAAGGTTGTGTTGGTGCATTAGGATTACTAATATTATCTATGTGATGATAAGCGTCGTAAAACATGGGTCGAATTAAATGATTCAATCCAGTGTTGATACCTGCAAATTGAATATCACCCGATTGTTTTAAAACGTTTACTTGGGTTACAAAATATCCGCACTCACTCACCATATATTTACCAGGTTCAAACCAAGCAGTTAAAACCCGCCCATATTTTTCGGATAAACGAGCCATTGCTTTATCTACTTCGGCTCCCAATAATGCAATGTCCGTTCCTTTTTCATCTGGATGATAGGGAACTTTAAATCCGCCTCCAAAGTCAAGCACATTCACCGTAGGAAATTGTGACAATAAGGTATCGAACACATCTGCCGACTGAATAAAAACAGCAACATCTTTTATCTCGCTGCCCGTATGAATATGCAAAGTGGCAATATTAATGTTAAACTTTTCTTGAATAGCTTTTAATTCATTTAATTGGGTTACTGGAATACCAAATTTGCTTTTATCATGCCCTGTTGAAATTTTCAAGTTTCCACCTGCCATAATATTAGGACGAACGCGAACACCCACTGGATAACTTGCGCCAAATTTTGCACCAAATTTTTCTAAGTTCGATAAGCTATCAATATTCACATGAATACCCAAGCTAACCGCTTCGCAAATTTCTTCGAAGCTAACGCTGTTGCTCGTGTACAAAACATTTTGAGGAGCAAATCCTACATGCAATGCCAATTTTACTTCGTTTATAGAACTACAATCAACATTACAACCAGCACGTTTTACAACATCTAAAATATGGATATTGGTTAGTGCTTTACAAGCATAAAAAAAACTTGTGTGCTTGCTAGAAAAGTTAGCTAGTAAATTTTGGTATTGACTTACAATTTTTTCTGCATGGTACACGTATAAAGGAGTGCCATATTCAATTGCAGCCAACTTTAATTGTTCGTAGGATAAACTTGAATTCATAGTACGAAGATACAATTAGAACTAGGTTCTTAAATTATATCCACTAGATAATTTTAGAAAAAAAGGATAAACGAAAAACGACTAATTCTTATTCAGCCGGACTTTCAGGGACAATATCGGCTTCATTAGATGATGCCTCATCATCACCGGTTTCCTCGGGTAAATTTGGGGTCTCTTCCGCGGAAAGGTCTTCTACTTCAGCTACTTGCTCCAATACTGAATTATCCGTAAAATCTTCGGGCTTAATTACAGTGGCTTCAACAATTTGATCGGCCAATACTTCCTTAATTTTAGGCAAATCATCGGTTGAGTTAATGCCAAAATAGTCCATGAAGTTTTTAGAAGTGGCGTAAACCAAAGGTTTACCTGGTAATAATTCGTTGCGACCGCTAATTACAATCAGTTCTTTTTCCAATAATTTTTGGATTGAATAATCGCTGTTTACACCTCTTATGGCTTCTACTTCCCCTTTTGTGATGGGTTGTTTATAGGCAATTATGGCTAAAGATTCTAAAGCAGCATTAGAAAGACGCTTTAGGAATTTATCACCATTTAATTGAGCAATGGTTGTGTGAAATGTAGGCTTGGTTAAAAACTGCCAACCGCCACCACTTTGTTTTAATTCAAAAGGGTAAAATTCAGTTGCATATTTTTCCTGGATACCATTTAAAGCACTTTCTACTTGATCTAATGTAATACGCTCTTCTAAAAATCCAAAAGCATTATTAATTAATTCAGTAACGTCATTTGCATTCAATGCTTTGTCGCTTGCAAATATTAACGCTTCAATATGAGGTATGATTTCACTAATTTCCATAATATATAGTTCTTATCCGTTTAAAGCAGCAGCGCCACTTACAATTTCCGTTAACTCGGTTGTAATAGCTGCTTGTCTTGCGCGGTTGTAAGATATTTTCAATGATTTTAATAATTCGTTTGCGTTTTCGCTTGCCTTATCCATTGCTGTCATTCTTGCACCATGTTCGCTAGCATTCGCGTCCAATACAGCTTTGAACAATTGTGTATTTAAAATCTTTGGCATTAATTCGGCAACCAAAGTTTCTTTTTGAGGCTCGTATATAAAGTCGGTCTTCTTTTTATTTCCTGTTGCTGCAATTTTAGGAATTGGCAAAAATGCCTCTGCTTTAAATTCTTGTGTAGCCGCGTTTTTAAATTCGCTATATATAATTTCAATAGCATCAAATTCTTTATTGGCAAATGCATCCATTGCGGCTTTCGCTGCAGCTTGAACATTTACAAAACTTAATTGTAAAAAGATATCCTTAAAATCAGCAATGGTGTTGTAACCAGATTTTGACAAACTCTCGTATCCTTTCTTGCCAATATTCCAGATGGTAATTTTTTGAGTAGGGTATTTTTCAGCGATGGTTGCTTTGGCTAATTTAACCACATTGGCATTGTATCCACCACATAATCCTCTGTCCGATGTAATCACAATTAACAATACATTGTTAACGGGACGTGTTTCAGCCAAAGCCAAGTTCATGTCTCCTTCCAAACTTCCAATGATATTGCTAAGCATATCTTGCAATTTGCGCGCATAAGGTCTCATTTGAGTGATAGCGTCTTGTGCACGACGTAATTTTGCAGCACTTACCATTTTCATGGCTTTCGTAATTTGCTGCGTACTTTGAGTACTTTTTATTCTATTTCTTACTTCTTTTAATTGACCAGCCATAGCTTTATAATTTCCTGTGTTTTAGGCGAGCAAAGGTATCATTTTTTTGCCCATTTTCCACTTTTCAGCCCCTCCAACTTAATTTTTGTATTCGGAGGCCTTTAAAATGGCCAAACTGCCCTCAAATCCTTACCTTTGACACCCTTAATTGACTGTCCAAAAAACTTTGGCACGTATATTGAGAAAGGTATATTAACACATTTATTTACAAGACATATGTTGAAAATTATAAGTACACTTTTTGGCGGTTCTAAAAGTGAGAAGGACGTTAAAAAAATCCAGCATTTAGTAGGGGTGATCAATGGACATTTCGAGGGCTATAAAGCACTTGACAACGACCAATTAAGAGCTAAAACGTCAGAATTTAAAACTAGAATTAAAGAATATACCAAGGAATTGGATAGTATTATTGAGGCAGAGCAGGCTAAAGCAGAGGCTTTGTCGGAGGGGGACTTAATGGGTCGTGACGCTATTTATCAAAACATTGATAAAATTAAAAAGGATCGTGACCAAGCCATCGAGAAAGCCCTTTGGGAAATTTTACCGGAAGCTTTTGCAGTAGTAAAAGAAGCAGCACGCCGTTTTACCAATGAAGAGGAATTGGTTGCAACGGCTACGGAGTTAGACCGTAATTTATCGGTTAAAAAAGAATACGTAGAAATTAAAGGAGATAAATCGGTGTTTCAAACCACTTGGAATGCAGCCGGCACTCCTGTTACCTGGAACATGGTTCATTATGACGTGCAGTTAATTGGTGGTATTGTTTTACACCAAGGTAAGATTGCCGAAATGAGTACAGGTGAGGGTAAAACATTGGTATCAACTTTGCCAGCCTACTTAAATGCATTGGCAGAAGAGGGTGTGCATATTGTAACGGTGAACGATTATTTGGCAAAAAGAGATAGTGAATGGAATGGTACATTATTTGAATGGTTAGGCTTAACAGTGGATTGTATTGATAAGCATCAACCTAATACCGAGGATCGTCGTAACGCCTATAAGGCCGACATTACTTATGGTACCAATAATGAATTTGGTTTTGACTATTTGAGAGATAATATGGTGCATACACCTGAGGAGATGGTACAACGTAAACATCATTTTGCGATGGTGGATGAGGTGGATAGTGTATTAATTGATGATGCACGTACACCATTAATTATTTCTGGACCTATTGGACATCAAACTGGTGAACAACAGTTCTTTAATTTAAAACCAAGAATTGAAAAGTTGGTTGAGGCGCAAAAGAAAGTAGTAAGCGCTTCTTTAATTGAAGCCAAAAAGAAATTGAGTGAAGGCAATGATGACCCAAAAGACGGAGGCCTTGCATTATATCGTGCATTTAGAGGCTTGCCAAAAAACGGTGCTTTAATTAAATTTTTAAGTGAGCCGGGGGTAAGAGTAAAAATGCAAAAAGCTGAAAATTATTATTTAGCCGATCAGCAAAGGGAAATGCACAACGTAGATGCAGATTTATATTTCCATATTGACGAGAAAAATAATTCAGTTGAGTTAACAGAGAAAGGTTTGCATTTAATTACTGGTGCTGGGGAAGATCCTAACTTTTTCTTGTTACCAGATATCAGTGTTGCTTTAAATGCAATTGACATTAATGCCGCATTAAGTGCAGAAGATAAATTGCAACAAAAAGAAGGAATCATTTCAGAATATAGTATTAAGGCCGATCGTATTCACACCGTGAACCAATTATTAAAAGCCTATACTTTATTTGATAAGGATGTTGAGTATGTTGTGATTGAAGGTCAGGTAAAAATCGTGGATGAGCAAACGGGTCGTATCATGGAAGGTAGACGTTACTCCGATGGTTTACACCAAGCCATTGAAGCGAAAGAAAATGTAAAAATTGAGGCAGCTACGCAAACATACGCAACCATTACTTTGCAAAACTTTTTTAGAATGTACCACAAGTTAGGTGGTATGACAGGAACTGCTGAAACAGAAGCAGCAGAGTTTTGGAGTATTTATAAATTAGATGTAGTAACAGTACCTACCAATATTCCTGCAGTGCGTAAGGACGAACAGGATATGGTATTTAAAACCAAGCGTGAAAAATTTGGTGCAGTTATAGATACGATTGAAAAATTAAGAGAGGAGGGAAGACCTTGTTTAGTGGGTACAACTTCGGTGGAGGTGAGTGAATTATTAAGTAGAATGTTACGCCAAAAAAACATTCCACACAATGTATTAAATGCGAAGCAGCATGCACGTGAAGCACAGGTGGTAGCTGAAGCCGGTTTAACAGGTGCAGTTACCATTGCAACAAATATGGCGGGACGTGGAACGGATATTAAATTAAGTCCCGAAGTAAAAGCGGCCGGTGGTTTGGCAATATTAGGAACAGAGCGACACGAGTCTCGTCGAGTAGACAGACAGTTAAGAGGAAGAGCGGGACGTCAGGGAGACCCCGGTTCTTCTCAATTCTTTGTTTCTTTAGAGGATGATTTAATGCGCATGTTTGGTAGTGAGCGAATTGCTAAAGTGATGGACTTTGCAGGCTATAAAGAAGGCGAAGTGATTCAACACAGCATGATTACAAAATCTATTGAGCGCGCTCAAAAGAAAGTAGAAGAAAATAATTTTGGTATTAGAAAGCGTTTGTTGGAATATGACGATGTAATGAACAAACAAAGAACGGTAATTTATAAAAAACGCAATCACGCTTTATTTGGAGAACGATTGGCATTGGATATTGATAATGCATTTTATCAAGTAATTGAAGGATTGGTATTGTCGCACAAAGCCAACGGCAGTTATGAAGATTTTAAATTAGCATTAATTGTTAGTGGTGGATTTGATACTAAAATCACAACCGAGCAATTTGCATCTACTTCAGAAAATAATTTAGTAGAGGCAGTTTATCAAGAAGCCATTGCACACTACGAGTACAAGAAAAAAGACATTATGCAGGAAAGCATTCCTGTGTTTAAGAAAATTCGTTTAGAACAAGGCAGCCATATTGAGAATGTAATTGTTCCAGTGGGTGATGGAAAAGTAGCTTACAATGTATTGGTGAATTTAGATAAGAATGTAAGCACGGGCGGTCAAACTTTAGCAACACAAGCAGAAAAATTAATTACATTAAGTTTAATTGACGATGCGTGGAAAGAGCATTTGCGTGCAATGGATGATTTAAAACAATCGGTACAAACAGCCACCTACGAACAAAAAGATCCTTTGGTGATTTATAAAATGGAAGCTTTTGAATTGTTCCGAAAAATGGATATTGAAATAAACCATAAGTTGGTTCAATTCTTATGCCATGTGCATTTGCCTTTTGAACAAGGGGTAAAAGAAGGACGTCAACAAAGAACCGACTTAAGTAAATTAAGTGCAGGAAGAACCGAAGAAGGTGTTGGCGAAAAACAATATCATGATCCAAGTGAACAAAAGCAAACACCTGTAACAGTAGGTCCAAAAATTGGACGCAATGATCCTTGTCCTTGTGGTAGTGGTAAAAAATATAAAGCTTGTCATGGCAAGGATGCAGCCTAAACTGCTTAAAGGAATATTGTATGATGCCCATTAATAAATATATTGATCACACTATTCTAAAGCCTACTTGTTTGGTGGCTGATATCGAAAAGTTATGTAGTGAAGCGAAGCAATATAATTTTGCTGCTGTTTGTGTGCCTCCCAATTTTGTGAAATTAGCAAAGGAGCAGGTTGCTGGAACAGAAGTTAAAGTAGCTACAGTAATTGGATTTCCTTTTGGATATAGCGCTACAGAAGCAAAAATTGCTGAAATTATATTAGCGATGGTAGATGGTGCAGATGAACTGGATGTGGTGGCTAATATTTCTGCCATTAAAAATGGGGACTGGGCAGCCATCGCCGACGAGATTAATCATATAATGCCCATTATTCGTTCAAAAGGGAAGACAGTTAAAATAATAATAGAGTCGGGGGTTTTAACTGATGATGAAATTGTGAAGTGTTGCGATATTTATGGAATAGCCGGAATTGATTTCTTGAAAACATCTACAGGTTATGCTGAAAAAGGTGCATCTGTAGAAGCCGTTAAATTATTCCGAAAAAATTTACCCAATGCTGTGCATATTAAAGCATCAGGAGGCATTAGAGATTATGCCGCAGCGAAAGAAATGATTGATGCCGGTGCGACAAGAATTGGATGCAGTGCAGGCGTAGCGATTGTGACGGGTGCCAATACCGAAAATTTAAAAAATAATTATTAATTGCTAACTTTAATTAGAAGCAATCATAAATACGATCTATTTACTTCATTTCATTTGTGCAAATAATATGTTACTAGAAAAAATAAAAGCTTTAGCTGCTCAAGGGCAGGAAGAAAATATTGCAACACGCAGACATTTACATGCGCATCCAGAATTAAGTTATCAGGAATTTGAAACTTGCAAATTTGTACAAGCGCAATTATCAAAAATGGGTATTCCATTTACAGTGATTGCAACAACGGGTGTATTAGGTATCATTGAAGGTAAAAATCCTACAAAACGAGTAATTGCATTGCGTGCCGATATGGATGCATTACCAATTTTAGAAGAAAACGAGGTAGATTATAAATCAAAGAATGAAGGTGTGATGCATGCATGTGGTCATGATGTGCATACCACTATTTTATTAGGTGCTGCAAAAATTTTATGGAGTCTGCGTGATGAATTTGAAGGAACAATCAAATTATTATTTCAACCAGGTGAAGAAAAAAATCCAGGTGGTGCAAGTTATATGATTCGTGATGGTGCTTTGCAAAATCCTACACCTCAAGGTATTATTGGATTACACGTACATCCAGGTTTGCCATATGGTAAATTAAGTTTTAGAAAAGGCCGAGTGATGGCAAGTGCCGATGAATTATATGTGAGTATTAAATCAAGTGGAGGTCATGCTGCAACGCCACATCAAACAGTGGATACTGTTTTGGTAGCGGCTCAACTTATTACAAGTTTACAAACGATTATTTCACGAAATAGAAATCCGCAAAATCCATCAGTTTTGTCTATTTGTTCAATTCAAGGAGGACATACTACAAATGTAATTCCAAGTGAAGTAAAGTTAATGGGTACGTTCAGGGCCATGGATGAAGTGTGGCGTTTTAAAGCACATGAACTAATGCTTCAACAAGCAAAGGGGTTAGCGATTGCAACTGGTGCCGAAATTGATTTCAAAGTGGATGTTGGATATCCAACTGTTGACAATGAACCAGTCATTACAGAAGCTGCCTGGAAATTAGCAAATGCTTATATGGGAGCAGACAATGTGGAAGAAACAGAGTTAAGAATGGGTGCCGAAGATTTTGGCTATTATTCTCAGGTGATACCAGGATGTTTTTTTCGTTTGGGCGTGAGAAATGAATCCTTGGATGCAATTCACAATGTTCATACGCCGGTATTTAAGGTGGACGAAGCTGCCATTGAACATGGTTTAGGCATGATGGCTTGGTTAGGGGTAAATTTATTCAATGACTAGATTTCTTTTATTATCTATTCATTATCAATCATTTAAGCTTACAAATACCCCTTTTACTTTTATTTCAGTAGCTTTGTGAAACGCTAAAACTAACATTTGTTATAAATCTATTACATGTCTAATAAACAGAACCTTCGTAAAGATCAAGCACTTGAATACCACGCTAGTGGGCGACCTGGTAAGATTGAGGTAGTGCCAACCAAAGAAACAAAAACTCAAAAGGATTTATCATTGGCCTATAGCCCAGGAGTGGCCATACCTTGTACCGAAATTCAAAACAATCCTGCTGATGTTTATAAATACACTGCTAAGGGAAACTTAGTGGGTGTAATTACCAATGGAACCGCCGTTTTGGGTTTAGGCAATATAGGTGCAGAAGCAAGTAAGCCGGTAATGGAAGGGAAGGCTGTATTGTTTAAAATATTTGCCGACATTGATGTTTTTGATATTGAAATAAACGAAACCGATCCAGATAAATTTGTTCAAATTGTTAAATCCTTAGAACCCACATTTGGAGGGATTAATTTAGAAGATATAAAAGCACCGGAATGTTTTTATATAGAGCAAAAATTAAAACAGGAAATGAATATTCCTGTAATGCACGATGATCAGCATGGTACGGCAATTATTAGTAGTGCTGCATTGTTAAATGCATTGGAGTTACAAAAAAAGAAAATAGATAAAGCAAGGTTTGTAGTGAATGGCGCAGGGGCTGCAGCTATGGCTTGCATTAAATTATATGTTGCTTTAGGCGCGCGTTATGAAAACTTTACGTTGTTTGATAAAGATGGAGTGTTGCATGAAGGAAGAACCGATTTAGGGGAAGACCGAAAGCCATTTGCAGTAAAATCAAGTACTATTAATTTAGCACAGGCTATAAAAAATGCGGATGTGTTTTTAGGCTTAAGTGTAGGCAATGTGGTAACACCTGAAATGATTGCGTCCATGCCTAAAAATCCAATTGTATTTGCATTGGCGAATCCTGATCCTGAAATTGCATACGAGGCAGCAACGGCTGTGCGTAAGGACATTATTATGGCAACAGGTCGTTCGGACTATCCTAATCAAGTAAATAATGTATTAGGCTTCCCTTATATTTTTAGAGGTGCTTTAGATGTGCGTGCTAAACAAATTAACGAGGCCATGAAATTGGCTGCGGTAAAAGCGTTAGCAGAGTTGGCTAAAACAGCTGTTCCAGACATTGTAAACATGGCGTATAATCAACATAATTTATGTTTTGGCAATGAGTACATTATTCCAAAACCATTGGATCCACGTTTATTAAGTACACTTGCGCCTGCAGTGGCAAAAGCAGCAATAGAATCGGGTGTTGCGCAATTAAATATTAGTAATTGGGATGATTATGTGGTACAGTTAAATAAGCGTTTAGGATTGGATAACCAATTAATGCGCATTTTAAGTAATAAGGCAAGACGTGATCCAAAACGCCTCGTATTTGCTGATGCTGAAAACACAAAAGTATTAAAAGCGGCAAGTATTGTTTACGATGATGGTATTGCTTATCCAATATTATTAGGAAATGAAACCAGAATTAAAAATATTGCCGAAGCAAATAATATTGACATTACCGATCTTCCAATTATTGATGTGCGCGGCGATGCAGTGGAAAGCAAACGTGAATTTTTTGGTTCTCTATTGTTTCAAAAAAGACAACGCAAAGGCGTTAACAAATACGAGAGTTTAAAATTAATGCGTACCCAAAATTATTTTGGTGCCATGATGGTGGAAACAGGTGAAGCAGATGCAATGTTATCTGGTTTAACCAGAAATTATGCTGATGGGATAAAACCCGCATTGCAAACCATTGGAGTAGAGGAAGGTGCTAGTAAGATTGCCGGTATGTATTTGTTGCTTACTAAAAAAGGCCCTTTGTTTTTAGCAGATACAACGGTAAATATTAATCCATCAGCCGAGGAAATTGCTGATATTACTTTATTGGTAGCAAAGGAAGTGCGCAATTTTAATATGGTGCCAAGAGTAGCCATGTTAAGTTATTCCAATTTTGGTAGTAGCGAAACGCCAGATGCTAAAAAAATGGCAGAAGCTACCCGTATTGTTAAGCAAAAAAATCCAAATTTAATTGTAGATGGTGAAATGCAGGGTATGTTGGCCTTTAACAAGGAAATTTTAAGAGACAATTACCCATTCAGCGAACTTGTAGATGCCGATGTAAACGTGCTTATATTTCCTAATTTATCTGCCGGTAACATATCTTACCATTTATTAAAAGAAGTGGGTGGAGTAGATATCATTGGCCCTATTTTATTAGGTTTAAAAAAACCAGTGAATGTATTACAGCTAGGTTCGGATGTACGCAATATTATAAATATGGCCACTGTTTCGGTGGTGGATGCGCAATTGAAAACAAGAATTGATACCGCTACCGAAGTTCAAAGAACAAGTTGGTGGAAACGTATGAAAAAGCGTAAGCAATAGAAAATCACTAACTTTACGGTATGAATTTTTTCACGCATTTTGGAAAATACCTTTTAATGTTAAAGGGGATGTTCACCAAAACAGACAGCATGCGTATGTTTTGGAAGGAATACATGAAGCAGTGTTATGATATAGGCATTGGTTCTTTGCCTATTGTAATAATTATTTCTTTTTTCCTGGGTGCGGTTATGACGGTACAAACCTCTGCCCAATTGGTGAGTCCTATGATTCCATTATCAACCATTGGAATTATTGTTAGAGATGGAATGATTTTGGAATTTGCACCTACTTTTTTAGCAATTGTTTTAGCGGGAGTGGTGGGTAGTAAAATTGCAAGTGAATTGGGTAACATGCGCATTACGGAACAAATAGACGCCTTGGAAATTGTTGGTATCAATTCAAAAAATTACTTAATTCTTCCAAAAATATTGGGTGCCTTCACCATGGTGCCTTTATTGGTAGGCATTTCTGCAGTGATTGGAATATGGGGTGGTTATTTAGTAGGTGGTTGGGCAGGAGCGGTGCCAAACGAACTTTTTATTACAGGTATTCGCAAGGGATTAAAAACAAGTTATATCTCTATTGCTTTTTATAAATCTTTCATTTTTGCTTTTATCATTAGCACGGTTCCAGCTTATTTTGGTTACCATGTAAAAGGAGGCGCTTTGGAAATTGGCAAAGCAAGTACAAGATCGGTTGTGGTAAGTTGTATTCTTATTTTGATTGCAGATTATTTAGTGGCCACCATTGCCTTATAATTATTCATTTACTTTATCTTATTCTTAATCAGTACCTTAGTAGTATAAATATTTACTATGAAGATAAGCTTTCATGGTGCTGCAAGAACGGTAACGGGTTCCAAGCACTTGGTACAATTAGACAATGCAGAATCTTTTTTATTGGATTGTGGCATGTTTCAGGGAATGGGGCGTGATACGGATGGGCTCAATGCCAATTTTGGATTTGATGCATCTCAATTAGATTATGTGATTTTATCACATGCGCATATCGATCATACCGGCTTACTTCCTAAATTAGTAAAAGAGGGTTTTAAAGGAAATATTTATTGTACACCCGCTACAAAGGCTTTAACAGAAATTTTATTAGAAGATTCTGCGATGATTCAACGCGATGACGCGAAATTTGGAAATAAGCGCAGAGCCAAGCAAGGCCTACCACCCATTGAACCTTTGTATGATATTGAAGATGTTCAGTTAACAATACCATTGTTAACAGTTGTGGAGTATAATGTCCCAACAAAAATTACAAACAGCGTAGAGCTTTTATATACAGATGCGGGACATATTATTGGTAGCGCTGCTGTGAACTTAAAAATTAAAGAAGGGGGTGCAACCAAGACGCTTACGTTTAGTGGAGATATTGGAAGGTATCGTGATATGATTTTAAGGTCTCCCGCAGTTTTTCCTCCTGCCGACTTTATTATTATTGAAAGCACCTATGGTGATAAATTGCACGATTTAATTCATACTACGCCTGACGACTTATTGCATTGGATACAAACTACCTGTGTTGAAAACAAAGGTAATTTAATCATCCCTGCATTCAGTGTAGGACGTACGCAAGAAATATTATACGAATTAAACCAATTGTCAATTGAAAGAAGATTGCCTCATGTTCCAATATATGTGGACAGTCCATTGAGCATTGAAGCAACGGAAGTGGTGAAATCATTCCCTAAATATTTTAATAAAACCATTCAACATGTCTTAGAAGTAGATGATGATCCATTTGATTTTGAAGGCCTGCGTTATATTAAAACAGTTGAAGAGAGTAAGGCTTTGAACGAGGATTTGCATCCCAAAGTAATTATTTCGGCTTCGGGCATGGCCGATGCTGGTAGAGTGAAGCATCATATTAAAAATAATATTGAAAATCCAAAGTGTGCTATTTTATTAGTGGGCTATTGTGAACCACATTCCCTTGGCGGTCGTCTCATGAATGGCCAAAAAGAAGTACGCATTTACAGTGAAACATATCCAGTAATTGCAAAAGTAGGATCCATTAGAAGTATGAGTGCACATGGAGATTATGAGGATTTAATGCAATTTTTAGCATGTCAAAATCCATTATCAGTGCAGCAAATTTTTGTAGTGCATGGAGAGGCCGATGTGCAGGATCATTTTGCAGAGCGTTTGCGTAAAAAAGGTTTCAAAGAAGTGATTGTTCCAGAAATGCATGAGACTTTTGTATTGCAATAAAGGGTTGGTCTTTTTTCGTTAAATTGCAGCATGAAAAAAGTAAAGCAGTTCGCTCCTTTAATTTGCCTAATCCTTTATTTGGCGGTACATTTTTTGCCACAGGTTGGGGGTGCAGATCCTATGGGTTTCCAATGGCTTTATGTGAGTGTGATGGATTTGCTGATTGCTGCTTTTATTCTCTTTAACTATTCGCACTATAAAGAGGCAATTTCCGAAATTTTCAAAAGCAAGTTTGCCATTGTTTATAGCTTGTATTTTATTTGGGCACTTGCATCCTATTTTTATGCATTAAATCCAACCGAGACCTTGGTTTGTTTGGCGCGATTGGTAAGCACATTTTTTGTTTTTATTAATCTTTCGGTTTTATTATATAAAAAAGACCTAGTTGTTTTATTTAAGCAATTTGCTTTCTTAGTTGCACTTTTTTCTTTGGTAGATAGTGTTTTTTTAACCGTAGAGTTTTTCTGGCAATTGGGCCAAAAGCCTTTCGATAATATTGTATTAAGTCTTAGAAGTATTGCTTATGGCAATAAAAATATTAGAGCCGCTGCAGTATTAATAAATGTGCCATTCCTTTTGTATTATATAAATAATACAAAATTAAGGGGAAAGGTTTTTGGCATCCTCTCATTATGCTTCACTTTTTTTGCCTTATTTATTTTAAATACAAGGTCCACCTTTGTAGGATTACTTTTAATACTTATTATATACATTGTAGGTGCATTTATTTCTAGTAGGCAGGAGTCTAGAAAAATGGTAATCTACAAGTTGGCTTATTTTATTTTGCCTGTATTGTTTGCTTTTTTTGTTTCAAATGCGGTGATTACGTACGCCTTAAAACTCCAAAAGGGCACAGGAGGTTATGGAACGGTTGCAAAAAGAATAGGCGATATTACAAGTGATGTATCTGTAGAAAGTAAAAACGCACGTTATCAATTTTGGGCTACTGGCATTGACTATGCAAAGCACCACTTACTACTAGGGAGTGGCTATGGCAATTGGAAAATATCATCTTTATCCTATGAAAAAGAGCAAACCCGTGACTTTGTGGTACGTTATCATTTACACAACGATTTTATCGAAAATTTTACCGACCTAGGTTTAATTGGGGGTGTATTATATTTATTGGTTTTTCTATTTGCCTTTTTATTTGTCCTAAAAATTTGGCTAAAAAAAGAGCATGCCCAATTTCATTTCGCATCTACCATTGGGCTCATGGCCATTTGTTGTTATTTTGTAGATGCTGCATTAAATTTTCCTGTTGAAAGAACCGTTATGCAGGTAATGTTTGGAATAAGTGCTGCCTTTTTAATGGCCCCTCATTCTTTAATTCAAAATGAACCATCATTGCCAACTGAGATGGAATCTAAATTTAAGGCATCTATTTTTTCAAATTTTGCAAAAGCATTTCTCTTGTTATTGTTATTGGGAGCTATCTTTATTAATACTTTAGTGTATAAGTCCCTTCGATTACAAAGATACATGATGGCCGATTTGGGAATAACGCCTATAATGACTTTAAGTCAAGTGAAGGGATTGCCTAATATTCCTAATTTATCTTTTAATACAATGCCTTTACCTCCCATGTTGGCTAGGTATTTTTTAAAGTATAAACAATATGATAAGGCATATGCTTTGTTGCAGTCGGATAAAAATGCAAATCCATATTTACATTACAACGATTATGTGATGTCGCAATATTTTTCGGCAACCAACAAAAGTGATAGCGCCTATATTTATGCGAAACAAGCATTTTACAACTGGCCTACAGCAAATATTTATTACTATCACTTAATGCCTTTGATTATAAAGGAAAAGGATACTGTTGAATTGAATAAGGTTTTTCACACTTATATTAAATTCAGAAATGAACCTAATGCATGGAATACCTATTTAAATGGACGTTTAGAAATAATGGGATCAAAAAACTTATTTTCAATTCAACTTGCTGACAGTGCAATAAAATTATTCCCTGGAGATAGCGCGCGTCTAACTCAACTAAGAACCTCATTCAAGCCATAGGTTTAATTATGTATTATTGATAGTCTTTCCCCATTGCAATTAAGGAATGGATTAGCAAATTTTCTAAAATGATCAAACTCATTTTTTCTTAGGTAATAAAAGCATACATTGTATTCAAATTCAATTGTATGAAACGTTTATCTGAAAAAGTAGCCATCATTACTGGCGCTGCTGGAGGAATGGGTGCTGCAGAAGCAAAATTATTTGCAAAGGAAGGCTGCAAAGTATTGGCAACCGATTCCAACGAAGAAAAATTAAAAAGTTGGGTAGTAGCTGCTAATGCTGAAGGTTTGGAAATCCAATACATGAAGCATAATGTAACAAGCGAGTCCGATTGGAAAAAAGTGGCGGACAAGGCTATGCAAGTTTATGGTCGTTTGGATATTCTTGTCAATAACGCGGGTATATATCCTGGTTTTGTAGACTGTGAAAACACTTCAATTGAATTATGGGGTAATGTACTTTCTATTAATTTAACTGGGCCTTTTATTGGATGTAAAACTTGCATCCCTTATTTGCGATTGTCAGAAGGCGGCTCTATAATAAATGTTGCTTCCATTGCAGGTTTAGTGGGTGGTAATGGAGCAGCATATTCTTCATCTAAAGGAGGTTTAATTTTATTTAGTAAGGACTTGGCGGTTCAACTAGCTAAGGATAAAATAAGGGTGAATACTATTTGTCCAGGTGGCGTTTTAACCCCAATGACCGAAAATTTAATGAAAGCGCCTGGTATGGAAGAAATGATTAAGCAAATGTCACCACAGGGCAGGATGGCCGATCCTATGGAAATAGCGACTGGCGCATTGTATTTAGCTTCAGATGAATCCTCATTTATGACTGGTACCGAACTAGTAATAGATGGTGGATCGGTTGCGAGATAAGTTTTATTAAATAAAAATACAGCTACTTACAATGTATTAATCTTTTATAAACAATTAGGGCTAAAACTTGTTATATTATAAACTGTATTATGAAAGTATTAGTTATTGGCCTTGTATTAGCAGTTATATTTATTGTTTTTCAGTCATTTATATCTGTAAATGCTTTTAAGACTGAGAAACAAAAGTTCAGATTAGTCCTAAAAGAGGACCGTTTTGAAATACGATTTTATCCCTCTGCCACCATGGCTACTATATATTCCAATGCAACAGATTATCGGGGCTTGGCAAACAATGGATTCAGAAAATTGGCTAGTTATATATTTGGCGGAAACGAGCAAAAGCAATCTATTTCAATGACTGCTCCTGTTATTATGAGCATGTCGGAAAAAGGTTCTAGTATGAGCTTTGTCATGCCTGAAAAATTTAATAATGCATCTTTGCCAACTCCAAACGATAAATCAATTGATATTCAGCAAAGCAAGCCTGTTTATGTTGCCTCAATAAGCTTTTCGGGTTATGCGACAGATGCAAAAATAAAAATACATAAAGAGGAGCTTGAGCAAATACTAAAAGACAAAGGTATTAAAATGGTAGGTGCCTATAGTTTTTTAGGATACAATGCCCCTTATCAATTTATTGGAAGAACCAATGAGATCATAATTCCAATTGAATGGAAAGAATAGATATCGATAGAATTATTGAAATGGCCTGGGAGGATAGAACGCCCTTTGAAGCCATTCAAATTCAATTTGGTTGCTCTGAGGCAGATACCATTAAATTAATGCGAAAGGAACTAAAGCGAAACAGTTTTAATCTTTGGAGAAAAAGGGTAAATAGTGGGGTGAGTCAAAAGCATTTAATAAAGCGAAGTACAGAAATAAAGCGTTTTAAATGTACAAGGCAAAAAACAATTGCGATGAATAAAATAAGCAAACGTTGATTAAGGCTTATTTCTAAATTTCTTACACCCCTCACTACAAAATTTTACATCATCCCAATTACGTTCCCATTTTTTGCGCCATGAAAAAGGACGGTTACAATGGAGGCATATTTTGGAAGGTAGGTTGGTTTTTTTAATATTTTTATTTCCTTTATTTTTCATTTATCTCATTAGCATTTGTCTAAAGGTTAAGTTAATTCTTGGTTCCGATATTTTTTTTGTTTTTGGCAAAGCGTGAAGCCAATGATTTTGCAGGGATCCTTTCATTTCCAATAAAGAACCATTTTCAAGTACAACAGAAATAGTTTCTTTAGAAGTTTTGTGTTTAAATGAGAACTTTCTGATTGCGCCAAGGCTTAAGGAGGCAATTGAACTTCCGGGTGCGATTTCTGGCTCATTGTCTGCATGCCAACCCATACCCTCCATGCCATCATGATAATAATTTAATAAGCATGCGTTATATTCTTGTCTGGTATATTTTTCAATATGTATTTTCACCTTTTGTAAAATAGGGGTCCACTGCATTCCCATTTTTGTCTTTTGTGAATAGGTATAACTAATTCCTGCATCGGCGTAAAATGCCACTTTCCTTTTAGTTGTTATTTCTTTGCCAAACATCACAACCGTTTCGTTGGACCAACTAATATTGTTTGACAATTCGGTGAATATTTGATAGATAAGTTCATCAGCGTAAATACTTCCATAATAAGTAGCTTCGCCATCCTTGTTTATGATATTTGGAAATTTATCATTCATTTTTACAAAATAAGAGTAATGCAAATTAAATATTAGTTTCTTTGCAAAATTAATAACAATACAGTTAAAGAAATTGTTTATCCCTGCCTATTAAATCTTATTTATGCAACCTGAAATTCTACAACTACAAGACCAAATAAAAGTAGCAAGAGAAAAGTTATTATCGCATCCAGTATATGCACAAATAAATGATTTGGAGGGGCTAAAAAAATTTACAACATATCATGTTTTCGCTGTCTGGGATTTTATGAGCTTGTTAAAGTCACTGCAAATTGGACTAACCTGTGTTCACCTTCCATGGGTACCTGTTGGTTCGGCAAATACTAGATTCTTAATTAATGAAATTGTTACAGGAGAAGAGTCTGATGTTGACGAATCAGGTTTAAGAATTAGTCATTTTGAATTGTATTTGCAGGCCATGGATCAAATGGGTGCATCCACTTCCGTGATCAGCAATTTGATTAACCAGTTAAAAGGAGGGGTGAGCATTCAAAATGCTATTGAGGATTCTAATTTGCCTATAAAAGTTAAAAACTTTTTAAAATATACATTTGAGATTGCACAAAACGCGCCGCTACATGTTAAGGCGGCAGTATTCACATTTGGAAGAGAGGATTTAATTCCAGATATGTTTACGCAAATTCTCAATGAAATATATTCTAGTCATCCTAAAAAAGTTTCCACCTTCAAATATTACATTGAAAGACATATTGAAGTAGATGGCGGACACCATAGTCAGCTAGCATTAGAAATGGTTGCTGAGTTATGTGGCAATGATACACAAAAATGGAAGGAAGCAACAGAAGCATCCTTAACATCTTTGGAAGTAAGGGCTGCCTTATGGGATGCCATTATTGAGGGTTAATTAAAAACGCCCATTGCCCATAAGTTTTTATAAAAACTCAAATAAAATTTAGTTTTAAGGGCTATTTGTTTTTGTTCAGTTTCAATCAATTTTAGTTCTCTACTATTAATTAAGAACAAACTACTTTCACCCATTTGAAACTTAGTATTTTCAGTATCAAAAAGTAGTTTGTTGGCCTTTAAAATCATCTCATTTGATTTGATTTGTTGTCTAAGTGCATAATAATCTGCAAAACTTGTTTTTACTTTGTTTTCTATTTCCAGTGCAAGGTATTTTCTATCCCAATTTAATTCTTCTATTTTATTTTTAGTTTTTGCTATTTCGCCTCTTGCTTTTCTTTGAAATAATGGTAAGCTAAATGACACGCCGTATTTGTAATTATTATTTGTGTTTATATTACCCGATATGTTACTTAAACTATTATCCAATACATTATAGTTTAATTTCAAAGCAGGGAAAAGTTCAATGGTCTTTAATCGCTTTTCAATATCTAATATGTTTAATTTGGAACCTGCCATTTTAATTTTAGGATGATTCTGTGTTGCCTGTATTATCATCTCTTCCAAATTGCCTAATTCTTTACTGTTAATATTGTTAGTATCAAATGCATTTAAAGGAACTGTTAATTCATCTAATTCAAAAGGCATTCCGTTTTCGGTCCAGAAAAAATTACTTAACTCAAATCTTGCTTTTTGCAAATCTAATTTTGCTTGTGTTTGTAAAATTTCAAAATTTTGTAATTGGGTAAGTGCCTCAGTTGTATCAATTGGAGCCCTATCGCCTGATAAGTATGACTTTTTGATGATTTCATACCTTATTTTGTTATTTTCTACCGTATTGTTGAGTATTGAATTATTATAATATGCGTTCACCCAATTCCAGTAAGCTGTTGATGCATCAAGCATTAAATCGTTGATTACTAGTAATTGTTCATTTTTAGTAAGCTCTACAAATATCTTAGCTTGATTTACAACAGATTTTCTTTTGTCAACAATAATACCTCTAAAAGGATCCAGGCTAACACCTGCGTATGCGTTTTGGTTTTTAGTTAACGAAGGATCAATTCTTTCCCCAATATTATTTTCAGTACCCGCCTTAATATCTATTCCATACCATAATGGAATTTTAAATTCAGTGGTATTGTATTTATAATATAATTTATTATCAAAGGTTTTTTCTTGATTATCAATTTGTAAGCTAGGATCAAAAACACCCCTTGAAGCTTTTAATTCATTTTTCGCAATTTCATTTTGTAAAAATGATTGCTTCATTACCGGGTGGTATTTTCTTACTATGTCAAGTGTATTCTCAATATCCAAGGGTTTAAACTGTCCAAAGGCTAAACCTGTAAAACAAATGAATAATAGCGTATTTAATAATTGCTTATTGTACATTTTATTTAGTTGTTTTATTTGAAGACTTTGATTTATAGAAGTCGGGAGGGAATCCGTTTATTTGGCGCCATAGTTCATACCAAACAGGAACAGTTTTGAGTAATGCAAATCCTTTAGCGCCTGTACCAATTTTTAATTCTTTTGGCCATTTCTTTTCTTTAACATCAGGCACTACTAAAATTCTAAATTTGCCATTTTCATTTCTGTTGTTTTCAACCATTAAAATTTCACCTGCAAAAGTGCCATAGCTATTATCGGGCCAACCTGAAAAAACGATTGCAGGGAAGCCATCAAAAATCATTCTCACTTTTTGTCCTGGATTAATTAACATCAAGTCCATTGGGGAAACAAATAATTCTACGGCATTATCAACTTTTGCTGGAACCATTTCTACAATCATTTCACCTTCCTTTACAATCTCATTAATGCCCGATTTTTTTGCTTTTATTATTTGACCGTCCTGAGGAGCAATGAGCCATTTTTGGCTTCCGCGGCTAATGTAATTCGCTAATTCATTTTTATTTTTTGCAACATCACCATCGGTACCAGCTAATTCACCACGTGAAGTGGCAATTTCGCCTTTGGATTTAAATATTTTATCATTTGCCTCCTGTTTCGCTGCATTAATGTCTATTTGAATAATATTTAACTCCTGTCTACCATTCAATAACTTTTGTTGTTTTTCGGTTAAAACAGCTAATGCTTTATTATTCTGATTGGTTCTTCTTTCAAATTCCACCAATGAAATTACACCTTGGTTGTAAAGTTGTTTTCCTCTGGTTAACTGTTCTGTTGCAATTTTATAATCCACTTCAGCAGCCACCACTTCGGAACTGTCACCAATAATTTTTCGTTTTATTTGAATGATTTTATTTTCAAGTGAACTTATTTTAAGATCTCTATTGTTTTCAATGGCGCCAATTTGACTCTCTATAGCGCTTATTTTTTCATTGTAGAAAGTTCTTTTTTGTTCTTTTGCATTCAATTGGTCTTGGGTTCTTTCTACTAATTGAGGATCTAAATAATCATCTTTCGTGTCAGCTAGCTGTACAATGGTATCGCCCTTTTTCACAAAATCACCTTCTTTGATGTACCATTTTACAATTCTACCTGGGATGATAGAGTTAATTTGTTGAGGTCTTTGATCTTGATACAAACTAGTTACATTACCATTGGTTGAAATATTTTGCGTCCAAGGCAAAAAGAGTACAATTAAAAGAAATATAAATACGCCCAAAAGCCAAGAAGAAATATTACTTCTTTTGCCAAATCTATAAATAGATTTCACTGATTTTGGAGTGAAGTTAGATTCTACTGTAATTTTTTCTAATGTCGTTTTCATAGCTTATTTAACTAATGGTAAAATTGATTTTGGGTCACCTATATGTTTAATCTTTCCTTTTTCGAGCCAGATGATTAAATCACAATCTTTGGCATAGGACATATACCCGCTTGCCACAATACAAGTAGTGTTCTTTAAGTTGTTTAAATAGCTTGCAATTTTCTTACTTGATTCTGCACCAGCCAATTCAAAAGGTTCGTCCAATATGAGTAATTCTGGCTTATTCACAATAGCCCTTAATAGTAATATTTTTTTAGCTATAATGGTGCTTAGGCCTTTCCCCGTGGGTTGCAGATGACTATATAAACCTTGTGGCAATAGACTTATAAACTCTTTTATTTCTAAAATTTCTGCTAGCTCCATTATTTCATTTGCAGAAACATTGTCATTCCCTATACAAATATTATCATAAACGGTCCCATCAAAAATATCTTGCTCATTATAAAATATGCCTATATTTTTTCTGTACTCTGTTTGGTTTAAATTATTAATTGGGATACCATTTATATTGATAAAACCTTCAAAGTTTTTTAAAGTGCCACCGATAAGTTCTAATAAAATAGATTTACCAGAGCCACCATCTCCCATAATACATACATTGGATCCCGGCTGAATGGAGAAGCTTATATTTTCTAAAAGTGTTCTTCCATTTTCAAATTTAAAATTCAAATCTTTTATATCAATTGTAATTCCATTTGCACTGTTAATGAAGGGCATTTTTCCTTGCTCCTCTGTTTTTTTATCACTTATAACACTTAGTTTCTCAACACCAGTTAATATATTATAGGCTACTTCTAAATTTAATATTAGTTTTTCTACTGCCGATAAAATAAGCAATATAACAATTTCAGCTGCTATAAACTGACCAATATTCAGCTGTTGCTTTATAAGTAATACCGCACCTATGACTAACATTAAAGCGGATATCAACAATTTAAAACCAATAAGGCTCCAATATTGGAACTTTAGGATCTCAAAGTGCTTTGTTTTAGAATTTAAGTAATCATTAACTAAGACATCAGTTTTTTCTAAATGAAAATTATTCTGACTAGAAATTTTAAATGTTTTGTTTGAACGAGCTATTTCTTCAAGCCAGCTAGCTACCTCATATTTATCCTCACTTTCATTATAAGCAGCAATTAATCCTTTTTTGTAAGTATACTTAAAAATAAAAAATAACAAAAGAATCAATAAAAGCCCCAGAATAATAAATGTTGAATTATAGAAGGACAATAAAATAAGTCCAAATAGAATTTGAATAATGGCTAAAGGGATATCTAATAATATTTTTGATAAACCTTTTTGAATCCCAATAATCTCAAAAAAACGGTTCATTAATTCTGGTAAATGATCATTGTTTAATGCACTCGTTTCAATTTTCGGAATCTTGTGTGCGAATTCCAGGGAGAATCTTGTAAAAATGCTTTGTTCAATTTTCTCAACAATTTTCATTTGGTTTACCTGTAGTATTCCTGAAACCAAAATTCCAATTAATACAATAAATATTAAAACTACAATAGACACAGGTAAGGTTCCAATTCCAGCTGCCGCTTGTGAAAAGTTAATGATGGTTTGAATACCTAATGGTAGTGAGAGTTGAATGATACCGCTCAAAATTGCGTAAAAATAAATTGCCGTTATTTCTTTTTTTTCAAATCGAATGATGCTAAGAAATTTATTTAACGATCGCGTGATTGACATTTCTGAATTATTTTTTGCCATAGTATTTTTATTTACTTTTTATACTTGAAATAACTAAATCATTCAAGTATTCAATTATTTGATTGGCTTTATTTGATTTATTAAAATCGGTAAGTGCTGGCAAATTATGCATGAAAAAATGCTGCAAATGCGCTATTTCAATAATTGTTGAAGCCAATGAATGTGGGAATTTGTATTTTGAATTGCATTCGGTTATAACATCACTAACTAAATTGCATAAATCTTTATACGGTTTAAATAATTTTTGTTTATTGTCAATTTCAACATGATTTGTTAAGTATGCTTTTGAGCCTTCTACAATAAGAATTTTGTGCAAAAGTGATTCATCAACATGGCTTGTAGTAATATCATCTTCTACATCCGAAGCTAGAATGTTAATAACCATTTTCAATTTCACAAAAGGATCATGTATGTTATTTGTTTTATAGTTGATTTGAAATTGAAGCCATTCCCAATACCATGAAATAATGTAAACAAGAAGTTTATGTTTATTCTCAAAATATCTATAAACACTTGCTTCAGTTGTTCCAACGGCTTCTGCTAGCTTTTTGAATGTAAAAGACTCAAAACCATTCTTTTGTATCAATTGTATACTATAATTGATAATATTTCTGCCTAATTCTGACTGTTCCGGATCCCTTAAATACAGGGAAGGGTTCATTTTAATTTTCACTTCGAGTTTCATATTTCAGCTTGATTTTAGCCCTATTTTGCAAAAATTTAGGCAAAGATAATACTTTTACAATTAAAAATAATAGTAATACTATTATTTTTAATAATTTTACTAACTAATTGAACATAATACATACTTAAAAGCTTTGGTTTTAATAGTATAACCAAAGTGTAATTACTAAATCTGCTAACATAATCTGTTCTAACTTTCATTATTAGCTCATGAAGTAACTAATTTCAAATGTTTATTTTTTCAATGCTTTTTTAAAAATTTATTATATTCTGTTGATAGACATACTGTTGCAAATCCAAGTGCATTAGATCTGTACATATATACATAAAGCATAATGTTAAACACATAAAAATTCCAGCTCGGTGTTAAATTTCTTTACAATTTCCTTTTATTTTTTTCACTTTTTTCTTACGGCAAATATGCTATAATGTTTTTTACTTCAAGGTTTCAATAATCGTAAGCGATTGAAATTAAGTTGTTTATTTAATTTGATGTGTATCAAATACACCATAAATACAGGTGTTTAGTTGCTTTACGATTAATATCGTTTAACAATTTTTTTTGTTAAACCTTGAACATTTTGTTTAACTTAATGTTATTAAAAGTACAACGATTGACTTGCTATTGCTTTGCATTGTACCCAAAATACAATGACAGCCGTAATGAAAATGTGGAGTGTTGTGAATAAATATGTTCACCAAAACTCAACAATATGGATCATTTGTCACTGATGTCAGTTGAAATCGCAAAAACTGACTATGTTTCTTTCACTTTCTTCGTAGGCACAATGGCTATGATGGCCGCGGCCGTATTTTTCTTTATGGAAGTAGGTAATACTAGCAAAGAATGGAGAACATCTGTTCTTGTTTCTGGTTTAATTACTTTCATTGCAGCAGTTCACTATTACTACATGAGAGGCTATTATAGTGATATGATTGCTTCTGGTAAGACTGCTCTTGAAGCATCTCCAACATTTTTCCGTTATGTAGACTGGTTATTAACTGTGCCTTTAATGTGTGTTGAATTCTATTTAATCACAAAAAAAGCAGGTGGTACAATTGGAATTTTATGGAAAATGATTTTAGGATCAGTAGTAATGCTTGTAACTGGATATATGGGAGAGGCTGGCTTAGGTAACCCTACTGTTTGGGGTACTGTGAGTGCTATTGCTTACTTCTATATTGTATATGAAGTATGGATGGGTGATGTTAAAAAATTAGCTACAAGTGCAGGTTCTGCTGTTGCTTCTGCTAATACAGCACTTGGATGGTTCGTTTTAGTTGGTTGGGCTATTTATCCATTAGGATATTTAATTGGAACAGCTGATGGACAATGGTATGCTAGCTTCAAGAATATTGGACTTGATATGAATATCATTTACAATATTGGTGATGCTGTAAACAAAATTGGTTTCGGTTTAGTGATTTATAGTTTAAGTAGAAAATCTGCTTAATACATTTGGTTTTACAATGGGGCAAAAATTTTGCCCCATTGTTTTTTTAAAACATAGCTATGCAAATTAAATTAAGAGGTTATTTGTTAATATTTGCATTACTATTATACATTGTTGAATTAGTATTCAACTTTAATCCAGGTACTCAAATTTCTTTTTTAATATTTGTACTTATCCTTTTCGGAGTTCCTCACGGTGCCTTAGATTTATATATTGATCAGCATTTGAGTCAAAATACTTCTAATCAAAAAATATTCCTTTTTAAATATTTAGGTAATATTATTTTGTACGCTTTGGTATGGTATTTTTTCCCAATTTTAGCTTTAATTATTTTCATCGTCATTACTGCATATCATTTTGGCGAAATTGATTGGATGGGCAAGGCCATGAACCCAATCCATAAATTAATTTATACATTACTCGGATTTGCTTGGATTTTATTCTTACTTACAAAAAACATTCAATTTGCATTAGACGTCTTCCTTACCATGGGAAGATCAAGCATTCAAAAAGAGCCATTAATAAAATTAGCAAATGTGATATATCCCTATACACTTGCAACTTTATTAATTACCTATAGTGTTTTGTATTTTTTTAAAGATTATTTTTTCTCAAAATCGGTTTACTATTTTTATTCATTAGGGCAAACCATTATCCTAATTTTATTTGTCTTGTACATGCCGCTATGGATTAGCTTTGCTTTTTATTTTGGTTTCTGGCATTCCTTATTGTCCTTTGATAAAATTCGAATCTCCTTTAATATACCCAATACTTTAAGCGGATGGAGTGGTTTGCTTATGAAGTCGGCCCCTTTTTCCATTATGGCCTGGTTTGGCTTTGCCTATATTACCTTTCGTACCCTGAATAGTAATGATTCCTCAGGAATTTTCACTTTACTTTTTATTAGCCTTTCTGTTCTTGCATTACCACATTTACAAGTATTTACTAAGCTTAAATTCAAAGGGTAGTATTACATTTTTTACTGTTGCTAGTTTGGATAGTTGGTTAGACAAAATCGATATTAATTAAATTTCTTCCCCAAAAGCCTCGGGATTGCCAATGCTGCGCATTGACTTCCACAAGAGGGCTCCGTACCCAAAGCCTTTCAAAATCAAACTTCGTTTGCTTTTGGCTTTTTTGCTCCTCGTCTGTTTACGAAAGCGAGCTTTCGACACAGCCTCGAAACAAAAAAGCCTGTCACTTTGTGACAGGCTTTGTAGCCTCAATAGGAATGAGTTTGGAAGAATTTGCTGGAGATGTTAGGGCGATATTAGATGTCACGTTTTAAAAACATAAATATTTGCAACATAATTCAAATTAATATTTTTGATATTATCTTATTTTTTTCAAATAACTAATAGAAAATCCTGTTAATTCACTTATCTCTTCTATTGGAATATTTTGGGATAAAAGTGTATTCAATTTTTGTAATCTGACATTTCTAATATATGTACCAGGCTTTTCTTTCATTATTTTATAAAGTTCGGTATTTGAAATATTAAATTTATCTAGGATATTTTGTATGGATACAAGCGCAATATTATTTTCAATATATTCTTTAATATTTTTTTCTATTTCTTCATTTTTGTTGATTACAACTTGGTTTCTTTTTAATCTTTTTTGTACAAAAAAGATTAAAATAGCAATCATTGCTATTGTAATAATTATGATAATTGATAAATAATTTAAGCTGTTTTTCTTTTCTATTAGAGAAGAATTGGTATAAAAATCTATATAGTTATTTAAATAAGATTTTGTTATTAAATACGTTCCAAGTACCCCTCCTAATAATAAGGTATCATTTTTATTAAATTGAGCCAATTTATTCATTTCGTCTTGAATTACATTTTCAAAAATTTTATTTGAAGTTAATTGATATAAATCAACACCTACATCACCTATAAGAAATAAATAGTTATTTAGAAGTCCTAATGAATGATATCTTTTGTTTTTATTGTTGTAAAGTAATTTTTTA
>JBANFX010000010.1:0-6956 GCA_037975805.1 Bacteroidota bacterium
ACCAGGATTAAAACTTAAGTCGCCATTAATCTCGGTTTTTAAAATTGTAGCTACTTTATTAGAATTTACTTTGTCCTCAAATTGAATTTGTCTTGCTACTTCCACTTGCTTATTGGCAGCAAAAGTAAATCCACCGGCCATTAAAATTAAATCCTTCACCGTCATGCTATCTACATAGTTAAACTTACCCTGTGTTCTTACCTCACCTAATAAATCAATGGTTAATGAGTCTCTTAAATCCACTACCGAATTAATGTATAATTCATCCTCTCTTTGCAATTCAATATTATCGGAAGGGCTTTTTTGTAAAGCCTTGTTTAAATTAATGGTAATTAACTCCTTCAATAAATTTGGTTTTAAACGAATTAATTGTGCTCTACCTAAATATGCATCTTCTTTAACACCATCGGCTCTTTGCACTAAATCGGCAATGCGCATACCATGTGTTAACTGATAAACATCGGGACGAAAAACCGCACCCGATAATTTTACTCGATTTTGAAAACGATCCAATACTTTTGAAACACTAATTACATCTCCACCCTGTGGTTGATAAGTTCCAAAATCGGCAGCCGATAAATCCTTTACTGCTTTTTCTTTATCGTTCTTTTGAATAATTTTTACCCAAGCAGTGTAAGCGGTATCATCAAAGCCACCTGCGTATTGAACAAAACTATTAAATGCTTCTCCCTCACCTAATTCAAAAATACCTGGACGCTTTACCTGTCCTTTAATTTCAAAACGGCTGGAATAAGCAGGTATTCTAATTACGTCGTTGTCTTTTACTGCTACCATATTGGACTGGTCGCCGTTTTTCATAAACGCGTACAAGTCAATTTTCTTAAATACTTTATTGTCGCGGATGAGTTCAATATTTCGATAAGAACCTATTTCGTTAGGACCCCCTGCTTCAGCAATTACGCTTAAAACATTGGATAGAGATGATACATTGTACTTGCCCGATTTTAAAGCACCAATCACAGTTACTTGCACGGTTCTAATATCACCCACTGTTAAAGCAATTTTTGTTTCACCACTTCTAATACTTGGGTACGCCGTTTTCGCCAATTGATTTTTAATTAAATCCGTAGCCGCTTCAATGGTCAAACCCGCCACTTTTACTTGTCCCACATTATCAATTTGAACACGACCTTCTTTTGAAACTGTTAAATCACTGCTATATTCTTGTACACCATAAATAACCAATTTCAAAACATCATTGGGTCCAACCACATAGTTAATTGGGGTAGCTATATTTTGATTTGCTGAATATCCCGCATTGTTTTGGTTAAATAGTTCAGAACCATAAATCAAAGGGTTGATTTTTGGCAAGTTTGAAGTTTCAGGTTTTAATGAATCAGTTTCAAAGAGATCCAAATTTTTACTTGTTTTCTTTGTTAAAGGTGATTTTGAATTTTTTGAATCTCCTGCTTTCACACTACTTAATCTTGCTTTTAATTTAGCAAACTCAGCAGGACTCATTCCTTTGGCAATGGCCTGAGATTCAACCATATCAATGGAAACTCCGGCTTGTTTAAGCTGTGCTTGTATTTGAGCCAGTTCCGCATCGGTAAGCGCATCTACCTTTACAGTACTTAAGTCCTTGGAAGCCAATAAATTAGCTCCCGACTGGGCTTGTATCGTGCCAGATAAGCACAACAAAAAAAGACCTAGAAATAGCAGTTTTACTAATTTCATATCATTCGTTTTTATAATAAATCTATTTTAAATTGGGGGAAATGCTTGTTTTTTCGCATGGCTTCGCCTTTCTGAGTCCCATTTCTGTGTAAAAGAGACTCATTCGCAATGGTTTATGCGAATAAATACCATTACAAAGATAGTAAAATATGCACTATTTAGCAGTCTTTGAATGTTAAAAATTAGGGGGGTGATTTTCAATACAAAGGTATTGTTTAATAACGTAATAGCAAAGTAAAATATTGCGAAAATGTTATAAATTAATTGTTGGTTATCAGTCATTTACCAATAACTTTTGAAATTGTTGGTTTTTAAGATTTAAGCTATCTTTGGTTTCCCCCTGTATACTTTAAGATAACCATTTATGAAGAAACAGCAGCAGTTTCTTAAAAATATAAAATATGGCACAGATGCAATCAACATTTTTGTGGCCTATAGTGTGTCGGCGCTTATTTTCAATAAGCTGCAAATAGCGCATTTTAGTATACTCTTTTATATCGCTTCCTGTACTATTTGGTACACCATGAGTATATTTTCAAATTTGTACGCCGAGAAAAGATCCAACAAATTTTCGGAAGAAATTGTACTCATCATTTATCAGGTAATTTTATTTACGGTAAGTCTGGGTGCTATTTTGTTTTTCCTAAACCTGAATTACAAATACTCTTCCTTCTTTATTTTAACTTATGTAGTGTTGCTAACACTCTTAGCCATACCTACTAAATATATAATTCGTAAAAAAATACATGCTGCATTACACAAAGGAAATTATTATGACAATGTATTATTGGTAGGTGCTTCTTTGGCAGCTGCAAATTTTTATGAGACGGTTAAAAAATATTATTACTACGGTTATAAATGTATTGGCTATGTAAATCACGACAATACATTACACAACGATTGTAATTATTTTGGAAATTTTGAAAAAGTTGAAGAGATTATAAAAACCAATCCTATCGATGAGGTTTTTATCGCATTGCCATCCAGTGAAAATAATATTATTCAAAAAGTAATTCGACTTTGTGAGATGAACAATATTAGAGTAAGAATGCTTCCGGACTTAACGGAATATACTTCTTCTTCAATATATATAAATAATATAGGTTTAGTACCAGTAGTTAATGTTGGGCACTTACCTTTAGATAAAAAAGAAAATAGAATTTTAAAGCGCGCTTTTGATATTATTTTTTCGCTTCTATTTTTCTTAACCATTGGTATTTTTATTTTCCCAATTATTGCGTTTATTATAAAAATAACAAGTAGAGGTCCGATATTTTTTAAGCAAGAGCGTTGGGGTCATGGGAATAAAAAAATTACCTGCTATAAGTTTAGATCTATGGTTAAAAATAGTTCCGACATTGACGAAGAAGGAAAATACAACCAAGCATCGAAGGATGATCCACGTATTACTTTAATTGGCCGCATTTTGCGTAAAACTAATTTGGATGAACTACCACAATTTTGGAATGTACTCATAGGCAACATGTCCGTAGTAGGTCCTAGACCACACCCAACACCTTTAAATTTGGAGTCCATGCATACCGTCGATAACTATATGTTAAGACATTTGGTATTACCAGGTATTTCAGGACTAGCTCAGGTAAATGGATGCCGTGGTGAAACCAAAACCACTGAAGAAATGCAGCGAAGAATTAATTTTGACTTATATTATATACACCGTTGGAGCTTTTGGTTGGATATTCAAATTATAATCCAAACAATAGTGAATATTGTGAGAGGGGACCAGAATGCTTACTAGAATAATTAATTATGATATTATTTAAAAAAATTAAAAGTGTTGTGAAAGTTTTTCTTTTGCTATGCTTTGTATTGGCTTTTAATGTCTTAAGCGCACAAACGGTTTGGGAAAACCCAAATGCGGGGGTATACAGCTACTTAAGCAGAATGGCGCAAAAAGGATTGATTGTTTTTGATGACGCCATTCAACCTGCTACACGCGAACAAATTACCATTGCATTAAATACACTTTCTAGTAACCAAAATAAATTATCTGATATTGAGCGTAAGGAATTAATCTTTTATAAGCAGGAATACAATTCCATCATAACGGACACTACTACTATTAGTATTTTAGTAAAAGACAACTACAAGCGTCCTCGTTTTTTTGATATTAGTGCTAAGGATTTTAATTTGAAAATAGATCCCATTATAGGAGATAAATTTATTTTAGGCAATGGCAATAGTATTAACCAAGTAAGTAATGGAGTGCAATTTTGGGGAACAGCGGGAAAACATTGGGGCTATCAATTATACTACCGTGATTATACCGAAAAAGGAACTGTGCGAAATTATTATAATGTGCAGGGTTTAAGTTTTAAAAGAGAAGAACCAACAACAGGTATTATTATTGTAGGTTTAAATGACGATCGTAAAATAAATTACTCCGAAGTGCGCGCCAATATCACCTATAGTTTTAAAAAAGGAATGATAAGTTTTGGAAAGGATCGTATGTTATGGGGTTATGGTGAAACAGGGCGTATTGTATTAGATCAGAAAGCACCCTCTTATCCATATATAAGATTTGATTATGAACCCATTAAAAATTTGAAGTTCAATTATATGCATGCTTGGCTTAATAGCAATATCATTGATTCAAGCAGTAGTTATTTAACGCATACAGGTGGAGTGAGTGGCGATGTGCGTATTGTGTATAAACCCAAGTTCTTTGCTACACACACCTTATCGTATAATTTTAATAATGGATTAATGGCCTCTTTGGGAGAGTCGGTAGTGTATAGCGATAAAATGGATCCTGGGTTTTTAATTCCTATTAACTTATTTAAAATTTACGATAACAATAAAAGCAATTATTTAATTAATGCAGGCGCAAATGGTCAGTACTTTTTTCAATTAAGTTCTCGCAATCAAATAAAAAATACACATTTATTCACCACAGTGTTCATAGACGAATTAAGGCTCGCAACTATCTTGGATACTAAAAAATCTAGAAATCAATTAGGCTTTACCATTGGTGGTTCCAAAACTGATATATTTATTCCCTACTTAACATTAGGTGGAGAATATACCAAAGTAAGGCCCTTTGTATATAGTAATTTATTGCCTTCGCAATTTTACACCCAATATGATTATAGTTTAGGTGATTGGATGGGCAATAATTTTGACCGTTTAGTTGTGTATGGAAAATACAATCCTAAGCCGCGATTAAGTTTATACGCACATATACAAAGAATAAGAAAAGGTGGAGATGGTACTATTAAACAACAATATGAAGCGGAACCACAACCAAAATTCTTATTTGAATTACAAAAGAACCGATTTGATGTATTGTTAAAAGCAAATTACGAGTACTATAATAATTTATATGTGTTCTCTAGCTTTCAATTTATACACAGTATTCGTTACGATAAAAAAATTACCGACGAGCCTATTTTTCAATTAGGCTTTAGTTACGGTCTTCCATAGTAATTTGCGAGCTTAGGTTTGTGCGTCTGTTATAAAAAGTAATCCTACCCAGGTCCAGAATGGGAAGGCGCCCATGGGTCCTTCCAAGAATACATCAAAACTTGCGTTCAGTAAAAACGCCATAAGTATACAGGATATGGCTAGTGTTAAGGTTCCTATTTTTCTTTTAAAAATAGGTTTTATAAGTAGATACATCCAATACATCCAAACAAAAAATAGGATCACGCCAAACCTAGCCATAATATTTAAATGAAAATTATGAGGAGAACGTAATTCATCATCTAAAGAAGAAATACCATCCGCCTCGGCCAAGCTCATCCCTAAACCTCGGCCTATAAAAAAACCTTGAGTAGTAAAGCCATTATCAATAATTTTTGCCCACCAAACCAAGCGCCAGGTAACATTATTTTCAGAGTTCACATTTACACCGGCTCCTATAATAGATCCAAAATTATCTTTGATTTGCTCAAAGCCAATATTCCTTCCCTGAAAATTTTCATTTACTTGCAAGCTTACATAAAATGGGATAACAATTAAAAGAACTAAGGGTAACCATTTTAATACAAATTTGGTTCGGGTTTTTAAAACCATATCCTTATTAAAATAAATAAAACAAAGTACGCCAATAATAAAAGAAAGGGCTCCTGAACGGCTATATGCAGCAATGATTAAAAAATCGAGTGCAATAAATAGGGTTAACACCCATAATTTTTTTGTACTTATTTTTTCACCGTGCATTAATAGTAAAACACATGAAATAAGTAAGTGTACACCCATATCCCCATATTTATATAATACCAACGGAATAGTACCAAATAATTTAAATTCAGAAAGTGATGGTACAAAGAATTGTGCAAGAAAAACAAAAAATCCAACTATTGGAAACCAAGTATATATTTTAAATAGTCGATCCCAAATAAATTTTTGCTCATGCTGAAATAAGAAAAGTATAAAAACAAGCCATCCATACTGAAAAATAAAAGAATCTCTTATCACATCTATAAAAGGATAAGAAATAAATCCTTTAAGTATGTAAATGATGGAAAATGCTAAAAAAAAGAATAAAATTTTAACCTGGCGAGTATTTGGTATTTCTAAAGTCTTTCTATTTAACAATAATAAAATAATACCACTCGCCCATAATAACTCTACCAAAAAACTATACGCAACTCCCTTGTTTAAAAAAACATAAAGCATCATTACAATAAAATAAAGCCTTATGTATAAATTTTTAATGAGCGCCATTAAATAAAACTTTTATAGAAACATTTAATTGCAAATTAAATTTATCCGGCGTTTTGGAAGTGGGTTCAGACCAACGTGCTTTATTATCTTCAATTCTTACCCAACGCCAGTTCATGGTTTGGGTATTTAATACGGAAGCTGCAATAATTAAATTTTTCTGCGGATTTAATTGTACTTCTAATCCCGACATTAAATCTACCCAATAAGCATTTGCTTTTCCGTAACCCACCGAACTTAAATAAACATAATTATAAAAATCATTATTATGCACCAATCTTTGTACATGTAACCCAATTTTATTGTAGCCCTTATTCCAGCTTAAACTCATTGACTGTGTATTGGAACCAGGCCCAATAGAAGCGCCCAACATTTGAGCATTGCTTGTATATCCTTGTTTAATTTGAGTACTTGTATACCAACTATTGTATTGTGGGCCGTCAAAAGGATATCTAGGGGTAAATACCTGCCTTGGATCCATTAATTGTAATTGAGTTAGTTCAACTGAAAATTCTAAGAATGAATTGCGTTTTAAATTGGGGAATATTTTTCTTGCTCCTATGGTAAATCCA
>JBANFX010000016.1:0-34306 GCA_037975805.1 Bacteroidota bacterium
AATTAGTTCTTACTTCTTTAATAATATTGGAGGATACAACCCTGCAAAATTAAGTTTATACCAGGATTTAATAGACAACCAATTTTATTCTAATCCAAATCCTAATGGCATATTTAATATGCTAAATACTAAATATTTTGTTTACGATGACCAGAATTTTAATGAAAACCCTAACGCTCTTGGTTCCGCATGGTTTGTAAAAGGCATACAATTGGTTAAAGATCCTTCCGCAGAAATGAATGCCTTGACCAACTTGAATACCAAAGATTCCGCGGTAATGAATGTAGCAAACCAAGAAAGCTTAAAAGTAATTAATGGCATAGATTCAACTGCTACCATTAAGTTGACTTCAAAATCAAATGATGCACTTGCTTACCAAACCAATTCAAAGAATACACAATTAGCTGTCTTTAGTGAAATATATTACGATAAAGGCTGGAAAGCCTATATTGACAATAAGGAAGCTCCTATTTTAAAAGCAAATTATTTATTACGAGCATTGGTAGTACCTGAAGGTGCACATACCATTAAATTTGAGTTCAAGCCTGACGCCTATTATGGCTATATTAAATATGCTCAAATATGTGAGTGGTTGACCATACTTCTTATTTTATTATTAATTGGAACTTGGATAAAAGAATACAGATCCAAACAAACAAAATAAAATTTAGCAATTATAAGGCAATCCAGTTTTTAGGATATAAATGGGTAGCATCTCCAAAATGTGCTTTATACCATTTTTGAGGTGCTACTACTATTTTATTTACATTTTGGTTTAAGTAAGCCGCCCACCAACTAAATGTACTATTAGCAATAATTTGATGTTGACAGGATTGCATTAAATAAAAATCCTCGGTCGCATTTTTTGTCATTTGGGCATCTACAAAAATAAAATCTGCTTCCACCTTAAGTAGTTCCTTGGCGAATTGGATTTCATCGGAGAAAACATAAAATGTAGGATGAATCAGATTCTGTTGAAAATACTCAATTGCCTTTTTATAATAATGCAAATCAAATGGCGCCATTATACTTGATAAAGTAGGATTTAAATAATCCCCTAACCTAATATGCAATGCCACAGCTTGGCTATTTGACATTGTTGCAGCTAAAGACTTTAATTGTGGGAACTGTGCTGTCTTTAAAATAAACTGCTCAAGAAGCGATTGCTTACAGTTGATAAAGTATAGCTCGGACTGAAAATAACCTCGTAAATAAATATTACCAGGAAGGTCAAAAAAAGATTCGTTAAACCCAGGCTTCTTTTCCCCATAAAATTTCTTTTTTGAAAAAGGTAGTATCTTATTCCAAGCATAGTCTATAAATCTAAATTTAAAAACCTGGTCAATTTCTTCTTGACTAGCTATTTCGTAGTCAATGGAGAATTGGTCTAGCGCAAAGGATCTTTTGGTGTCATTATTGTTTTCTTGAAAATATCTTATATCTATTTTAAGGGGTACTGTATGATGTAAAGCCAAAGCATAGCCAGCAGCATATTGAAAAAGCTGATTGGCCATTCCCCCATAAATTTTAACAATAATCATAATACTTTATATACGTTTCCAGTACGAAGTTAATGCTTAGGAAGCTGAGCGAACTCGATTATTTTAATTATTTTTACCAAGAATACACCTTACAATAACAATGAACAATATTGCCATTATCATCATCACTTACAATCGTCCCGACGACATGTTGGCCTTGGCTAAAAATATTGTGGATATGGATGATAAGGATCAATTTTTGGAAGAAGTGATAATGTTAAATAACAATTCCACTTCCGATTACACGGTTGTTAAAAATTTTATTAAAACCCACAAAGAAGTTCCTTTTAAATATATTGAATCAACTGAAAACCTGGGCGTTTCAAAAGGAAGAAACTTTGCTATACAACAAGCTACTGCACCATTGTTATTGATGCTAGATGATGATTGTGAACTGGCCGAAAAAAATGCATTACAAACAATCAATCAATTATTTGCCGCAAAACCAAAAACTGCTATTGTTTCTTTAAAAGTGGAATATTATCAAAATAGGCAAATACAAATAAATGCATTCCCGCATAAACAATTTGAAAAATACAAAAACCTTCCAAATTTTGAAACCTATTATTTTGCAGGAGGCGCTCACGTTGTAAGAAAAAAAGTAATGGAAGAAGTTGGCTTATACCCCTCTCAGTTTTTTTATGGCATGGAGGAATATGATTTGAGTTATCGCATATTAAATGCAGGCTACCAGATTGAATACAACGCGGGTGTTACCATGTTACATAAAGAGTCCCCAGAAGGAAGACAGCCCAATATTGATAAAATTAAAGGCATGTGGCTTAATAAAACTATTGTAGCATATACCTATTTACCCAAAGGATATGTTGCGACCACCGCATTTATGTGGTCGCTATATTATTTGAAGAATAGCAAATTGGATATTATTGGATTTTTAAAAACATGGAAGGATATTTTCAGCATCCCCAATAAATATAAGAGAACAGCTTTATCTTATAGTACGCTTCAATATTTAAATAAGGTGAACGCAAGACTATGGTATTAGACCCATTAATATCCGTAATACTGCCAGTATACAATGCTGAGGAATTCTTAAAGGAATCCTTAAATAGTATTCTTGAACAGTCATATACCCACCTTGAAATTATCATAATCAACGATGGATCTACCGATGCTTCTCAAAATATAATTGATGCCATTTCGGATGCAAGAATTTTATGTATAAAGCATTCTAAAAACAAGGGTTTAATTGCCAGCTTAAACGAGGCAATCACAATTGCAAAGGGTCAATATTTAGTAAGAATGGATGCCGACGATATTGCATTTAAAAATCGTATTCAATTACAGGTTCAGTTTTTGATCGATAATCCAAATATTGCAGTTGTAGGTTCTCATGCTACTTTTTTTGAAGAGGACATTTTAAAACCTACTGCCAATTGGGAGCTTGAACTAAATACCAACACTCCACAAGAAATTAAAAAAGCACTGGTTTGGGAAAATTGTATCATTCATCCTAGTATATGTATGCGTGCCGAAATTGCAAAATCTTTATTATACGACCCCACGCAAAAAAATTACGAGGATTACGACTTATGGCTTCGCGTTATTGCCAATAAATACAACATCGCTAAATTAAATGAGCCATTGCTGTATTATAGGGTGCAATCAAAGTCAATTACACAAACTGCTATTAGAAAAAAGAACTTTTACTTTCAGCAAGCAGGTGTTAAATATAGATTTGTAAAAAAATGCATGTCAAATACAAAGTTTAGCAATTTTGTAGGAGCTGTAAGCCTTAGCATCATTATAGATGTGTTGATGGGTATTGGAAAGACACTAAAATCATTTAATAAAGCAAGGTAAATGAATTACAGTCTATATATATTAAAGCGAAAACTGGAAAACATTTTTATTTTCCCTTTTATAGTATTGGGTAAAATTGCGCATTTAGTTAAGGGGCAAAAAAATCAATATGATTTTTATTTTTTCTTTCCTTTTTTCCATTTAGGAGGTGCCGAAAAAATTCATTTACAAATAGCCCAACTCGCTAAAGGGAAAAAAGTAGTAATTGTATTTACTCGTATTTCAAATAACGAAGGATTTTTAAATGCATTTAAAGCAATTGGCATTGACATTGAAATTGCAAGTACTTTTACAAATAACAATATCATAAGACTCCCTCTTAATTTAATAGCACGTGGATATTATGCAGCGCGTATTAATAAAGATCAGGCAACCCTATTGAATGGTCAATCAAATTTTGGATACAAAATTTCACCATGGATTAGCAAATCATTAATTCAATTTGAACTCATTCATTCTTTTAATAGTTTTTCATGGATTCGCATACCCTTTGCCAATTATTACACAAAAACTATAATGATTAGTGAAAATAAAATTCAAGAACATATTGCACAATATAAAAGCATACAAGCGCCAAGCAGTTTACAGGAACGTATTGTTTATATTCCAAATGCAGTAGAATTGATTGGTGGCAAGAAAGAAAATTCAATCACCAAAAGTTGGGCTAAGCCATTTAAAGTGATATATGTGGGCAGAGGAAGTGAGGAAAAACGCATTTCCGAAATTATTAGTGTAGCCAAAAAAGCAACAGAAAACAAACTTCCCTTTGAGTTTGAAATTATTGGCGATGTAGCGGAATATATCCCCGCAGATGCAAGCAACTATGTAACATTAGCAGGCATGATTAATGACAAGGAAATATTAAATGCCAAATACCTAGCAGCTCATTTTATCATCTTATTATCTTCCACCGAAGGTATGCCTTTGGTAATACTCGAGGCCATGCAAAACGGATGTATACCCATCGTTACAGAGGTTGGCGACCTTCCATTAGTCATAAATAACGAAAATGGCTTCCTGGTTCAAAACAATAATTTATCGGTAATTCAAGAAACATTTGACAACTTAGTGCGAATAAGTCAATTACCAACTATGCAACTTGAATTAATCAGCAACAATGCAAGGACATTGGTTTCGGAAAAATATAGCTTGGCACATTTTAATGTTAACTACCAGCAATTACTCGGGATTTAACATAGTCTTACATGCATGTTATTCCGTAATAACCAATTAATGAATGATTACTTACTTCTTAATTAATTCAAAAATGCCGCAACCATAGTGGCAACCATAATTATTGGCAATTCCTTCTTCCGTAATGGTCACCTGTCTATGAAAATCTCCATTATCATCTACTATTGATAAATGTTCAATTTTAAAATAAGTAGAGAGATACTCAAACAAATAGCTCAAAGAAAATACACGGTGTGCATTGTATTCAATTCTTTGGGGGCCAATAGGTACGGAGAAATAGAATCTGCCTCCATGTTGTAGTATTGCATGAATGTTTTCAATAGCTTTTTTATACCCAAAGTAATCTATTGGATCGCCGTAACGTCCCAATCCAAAATGTTCAATAGCATGCAATGAACTAATTGAATCAGTGGATGATATTAACTCATTGGGAAGCTGCATTAAATCGGCCTGATAAAAACGCATATTATGCACTTTTGAATCAATTGCACGAATATCCCATACTTCTATCTCTCTAAAAGCAGCCACATGCGCTACAAAACCATCCACTAACGAACCAATATCAATATGTCTTTTGGGATTATGCTTACAAATTTGCTGTGCAACAAATAAATCCTGATGAAAATAATGCCCATTTGCTACGCCCCCTTGTTCTTTCCACTCCCTAAGTTTTGGATACCATTTACCAAAAGGGAACAAATTGTCATTTCCTTTATGCGCTTTTAAGGTTTTATATTTGCGAAAATAAAAAGGCAGATCAGTTAAGTTTTTAAGCACTTTTACTAAATCCAACCCAATACTTTGCAAAATTTCCTCTATTCTCCTTAACATAGCATTCAATTATCTTACGAAAATAACTAAAATTGGACTGAATACTACTTTAAACAACCTTTGATATAAAAAATTTTCAATAATTTTAGACGGATAATAAAATCAAATGGGAATAATTCAAAAACAAGGCTCCAAATCGAGTGTATATATCTTTTTAGGATTTATCATTGGTGCCTTTAACATGCTTGTACTATTCCCTTATTTTTTAAATACAGAGCAAATTGGATTAACAAGGGCTATTTTAGATACTGGCTTAACACTTGCAGCCTTATGTACTTTTGGAACCGTACCCATAATTAACAAGTTTGGGCCCTATTACCAAAATTATTTATCAGTTAAAAAAAATGATCTCCCAATAATTACATTTGTTATTGGTATTATTGGATTCTCTTTACTAATATTGGTAGGATTTTATAATAAAGAATTTATTATAAGAAAATTAGGTAAGTCCCCTTCATTGGTCGAGCATTTTAATGTGATTTACCCATTTACTTTACTATTCATAGTATTTACTTGGATGGAGGCATTTTCTTGGACCATCAAAAAAACAGTGGTTACAAATTTCATTAAAGAAACCTTGGTTAGAATATTAAATAGTGCATTGATTTTGTTATATGGGTTGGGCATTGTTAATTTTAAAATCTTTATCCTTCTTTTTAGCTTCACCTATTTATTGCCAGTAATTATTTTAGGTATTAGTTTGGTTAAATCCTGTGAATGGAGATTTAATTTAGTTGCTATTAGCTCCGTGACAAAAAGATTAAAAGGAAGGATGATTAATTTTTCATTGTTTCTTTTTGCTGGTCAATTTTTTAATATTCTTGCAAAAACAAATGACACTTTCTTAATTGTTGGACTCAAAGGATTAAGTGACGCTGGTATTTTCACCATAGCTGTTTACTTGGCCACCATCATAGAAATACCTCAACGCAGTATTCTATCCATTAGTGTGCCCATTTTATCTGAATCATGGAGGGTGAAAAACTTAAAAAACATTAATGACATATATACTAAAAGTGTTTCAAACCTTATGCTTATAGCATGTTTTTTATACGGACTCATCCTATTAAACATGTCAAGCTTAATTGAATTCATGAACTGGGTAAGCCATAAAAACGCCTCTAACTTTTCGCCTTTGTTTAATTTGTTTCTAATTCTTGGATTGGGGAAATTAATTGATATGAGTACGGGTATGAATGGCGCCATTATTGGCACTTCTAACTATTGGAAGTTTGATTTTATTTCAAACCTTGTATTTATTACCACTGCAATCCCTTTAAATTTTATCCTTATTAAACACTTTGGACTAACGGGGCTCGCCATTTCTAATTTAGGCACCCTTTTTGTATTTAATCTAATTCGCTTTTTATTTCTGTACTACAAATTTAAGTTTCAACCATATCAATTTAAACACCTCTTGTTGTTGATTTCATTTTGCATTGTTGTATTTGTATTAAGCCTTACGCCTCATTTGGAAAATTTTATTTTTGATGGCATATTGCGAAGTATTGTATTTATAATTGTTTTTTACGGCATGGTTTATTTTATTAAACCGGCTCCGGAACTTACCAATATGTTTTTTGATTTCTTGGAAAAGAAAAATATCAAGATTTTAAAGCGATTCTAAAAACAAGTTCATACCCGCTTTCATTTCACCTGTAAATGCATAACTTATATTTTGAGTATAATAAGTATGTAAATCATATACTTGCTCCGAAGCTGGTATCGCAGCAATCACCTCTTGTAAATTCGCTAAACCAAAAGCATTGGCTTTGTCAAAAGCTTCCATAAATGCGGGATGAATAGGTTTATTGGCAATCCATGTTGCAAAAACAAATGGCTTACCAGTATGCTGCACCCAGGCACCTGCTAAATCATAAATGTATGAAAAATGGGCTCGTGCAACTAACGCACGATCACCAATTATTACACCCGCAGTATTCCCTTTTATATTTTGTATATATCCTTCTTCTGCTTTAATAAATTCAACTTCTTTTTTCCAAAACTGTTGCAATAATATTCGCGCCAACTGCACCGAAGTTCTACTTTGATAATCTAGGTAAACCTTTTCTATTTGGTCCATGGGTACCTGGCTAAAAATACAAACACTGGCCACATCCCCCTTGGACCCAATACAATAATTAGAAACCAAATGTGCCTCCTTTAACAAAGGAATAATGGCTACCGGAACAAGGCCCATATCAATGGTGCCATTTAATAAATCCTGTGCGATTTTAGCTGGGTAGTCCTTTGCCAATTCAATCTCGGCCATTAAGCCAGACTGCTCTAAACCCAATAATAATGGACGGGTGTTTAAATAACTTACCGCCCCAATGCGCCACTTTCTCTCCAATTGAATTAACTTTGCGCAAAGATATCAAAAACCAATTGTTTAAAGCAATCAATATGTCACAACTTAGCGCTATCTCCCCAATCGACGGTCGATACCACAAACAAACGACCCAATTAAGTGCCTATTTTTCAGAATTTGGCTTAATTAAATACAGGGTGCTGGTGGAAGTCCACTATTTTTTGTTTTTAGCGGACAAGCAATTTTTTAAAGTAACCCCAACTTTAAGAAAAGCATTATTGGCTGTAGTTGATCATTTTTCAGAGGAAGATGCGAAAAAAATTAAAACCATTGAAGCTACTACCAATCATGATGTAAAAGCAGTTGAATATTTTTTAAAGGAAATTTTAGACGCCAATAAAGCGAGCGAGTTAAAAGAATGGATTCATTTTGGTTTAACTTCTCAGGATATAAACAATACTGCGATTCCATTAAGTTGGAAGGACGCTATGGAAAATAACACATTACCAGCTTTAATCAATTTGCAAAACCGATTATATCAATTTGCTAAGCAATGGAAAAAAGTACCATTATTAGCACGCACCCATGGGCAACCCGCTTCACCTACAACTTTAGGAAAGGAAGTAATGGTATTTGTTGAGCGCTTACATAATCAAATTGAATTATTTGCTGCCATCCCTTATGCTGCAAAATTTGGTGGTGCTACCGGAAATTTTAATGCACACCATATCGCATACCCAAAAAAGAACTGGGTTTCCTTAGGTAATGAATTCGTGGAAGATATTTTGGGTTTACAAAGAATGCAGTTTACCACGCAAATTGAGCACTACGATAACTTTGCCGCGCATTGCGACAATCTAAAAAGAATCAATAATATACTTATTGATTTGTCACGCGATATTTGGACCTATATTTCTATGGATTACTTTAAGCAACAAACTAAAAAAGGCGAAGTTGGATCAAGTGCTATGCCACATAAAGTAAATCCGATTGATTTTGAAAATGCAGAAGGTAATTTAGGAATTGCAAACGCCTTATTAGAGCATTTAGCTGCTAAATTACCCATTAGTCGTTTACAAAGAGACTTAACCGACTCTACAGTATTGCGCAATATAGGTGTACCAGTAAGTCATATTGCAATTGCAATTAATTCTTTAGAAAAAGGCTTAGCCAAATTAATTTTGAATGAAGCAAAAATTGAAGAGGACTTGGAAAATAATTGGGCTGTGGTGGCGGAGGCCATTCAAACCATTTTACGTCGTGAAAAATATCCTAATCCTTACGAAGCATTGAAAGATTTAACAAGAGGTAATAGTAGGATTGATAAAAAATCCATGCACAAATTTATTGATGGATTAAAAGTGTCGGCTACCTTGAAAAAAGAATTAAAGAAAATCACTCCTCAAAATTATACCGGCATTTCTGCTGAATATTAACAGGATAGTAAAAAAATTATAATTAAGCGAAATTTGCGTTAAATAAAAATTAAATGGTGCCTCCTTCATTTGGTGGCACTATTTTTTTTCGTGGTTCTTTCTTATTCAGCAAATTATGTATTGGATCCATGCCGTCTTTTTCAATAGCCATTGTTAATACTTGTGCAGTAGCCGCGGCATCTCCCCATGCACGATGCCTGCCTTCAATACGAATACCTAAATCTCTAGTTAATGACCCCAAACCATATTTAGCTAGCCCTGGGAAAACCTTTTTACTCAAACGAATTGTACAAAGTTTTTGAGCTGACCATGCATAGCCATGTCGATTTAATAAATAATGTACAAACCCATAATCAAAGCTTACATTATGTGCTACAAATACCCGGTCCTTTAATAAATTAAAAATTTGTGGTGCCACTTCTTCAAATAAAGGTGCTGTTGCAACCATATCGTCACTAATACCCGTCATGTTTACTATAAAGGGGGGTATTTTTTGCTTTGGATTAATGAGGGTCACATACTTTCCGGTCACTTCAGCCCCATTATGCAAAACAATCGCAATTTCAGTAATGCCATGTGAATGGGGCATGCCGCCAGTGGTTTCAATATCTACAACTGCAAATTCCATTAGGGGCCAAGTTCGTACATTTTTGTCAAAATAAGCTAGTGGCTTTTCCTTATTTTTGTGGCTCAATTTAGGCAAAGAAAAAAAGCATGGAACTGAGTAAAAATT
The DNA here is from genome assembly GCA_037975805.1 of Bacteroidota bacterium. Lineage (GTDB taxonomy): Bacteria > Bacteroidota > Bacteroidia > Chitinophagales > Chitinophagaceae > Sediminibacterium. The sequence goes on from JBANFX010000016.1 coordinate 9,871, forward strand.
TTATACCTGGAGAAGTAGAAAACAAATGGTATCAGCATTGGATAGAGAAAGGTTATTTTCACAGTGAGCCCAACAATAAGCCGGCTTACACAGTGGTGATTCCTCCCCCCAATGTAACAGGTGTTTTACACATGGGACATTGCTTAAATAATACTATTCAGGATATACTCGTACGTCGTGCACGTATGCAAGGATTGAATCCATGTTGGGTACCAGGAACCGATCATGCTTCTATTGCTACTGAAGCAAAAGTGGTTGCGATGTTAAGAGAAAGAGGAATTGCAAAATCATCTTTATCTAGAGACGAATTTTTAACATATGCCTGGGAGTGGAAAGAAAAATACGGTGGAATCATTTTACAGCAGTTAAGAAAAATGGGATGTAGTTTGGATTGGGATCGTACTTCATTTACCATGGATCCCGACTATTATGAAACAGTAATAAAAGTTTTTGTTGACTTATACAATAAAGGAAAAATTTATAGAGGCAAGCGCATGATAAACTGGGATGTGCGCGCAAAAACTGCTCTCAGTGATGAGGAAGTAATTCACAAGGAAGTAAATGGTAAGATGTACCATATTCGTTATAAGTTAGATGTTCCTGGTGAAGAATATATTACCATTGCAACAGTGCGTCCTGAAACTATTTTTGGAGATACTGCCATTTGTGTGCACCCAAAAGATGATAGATATAAACATTTAGTGGGCAAGCACGCCTTTGTTCCCATGATTAATCGTCGTATTCCAATTATTGCCGACGATTATATTGAAATGGAATTTGGAACAGGTGCTTTGAAAGTAACTCCTGCCCATGATATCAATGACTTTAATTTGGGTCAAAAACATGGATTAGCCGTAATTGAAACATTGAATGAAGATGGCACGATGAATGAGGAAGCCCCTATGTATGTGGGTAAGGACCGTATTGAAGTAAGAAAAATTATTGCCGCCGATTTAGAAATGAGTGGCAATTTGGTGAAATTAGAAGATTATGTAAATCAGGTTGGTTTTAGTGAAAGAACAGATGCCGTTGTGGAACCGCGATTGAGTTTACAATGGTGGGTGGATATGAAACAATTAGCAGGCCCAGCTTTAGAAGCCGTGATGAGTGATGAAATACAATTTCACCCTGCAAAATTCAAGAATGTATACCGCCACTGGATGGACAATATTAAGGACTGGTGTATAAGCCGTCAATTATGGTGGGGACATCGAATCCCTGCATGGTATGACGTGGAAGGAAATGTATATGTAGCAGAAAACGAAGCAGCAGTCAATGAAAAATATCCTGAAACAAAGGGCAAAACTTTAACGCAGGATTCCGATTGTTTGGATACTTGGTTTAGTAGCTGGTTATGGCCAATTGAAGTTTTCAAAGGCATGTCCAATCCAAATAACGCCGAGATTAATTACTACTACCCTACTAGCACATTGGTAACTGCACCTGAAATTATTTTCTTCTGGGTGGCACGTATGATTATGGCGGGTGAAGAGTACATGGGCAAGATACCTTTTAAAGATGTTTACTTTACGGGTATTGTACGTGATAAGCAAGGGCGAAAAATGAGCAAGAGTTTGGGAAACTCTCCCGACTTATTAGGACTTATTGATCAATATGGCGCTGATGCGGTTCGTTTTGGTATAATGATTGCTTCTCCTGCAGGTAACGATTTATTATTTGATGAATCCACTTTAGAGCAAGGAAGAAACTTTAATAGCAAATTATGGAACGCCGCCAAACTATTAAAAATGTGGGAGCCACGTGTAAGTAATGAGGGAAAAGTAGAACAAGAAGCTGCTTTTGCGATGGATTGGTTTCAAGCAAAATTAAGTGCTACACAAATTGAAGTAGATAGTATGTTGAAGGAGTTTCGTTTGAGTGAAGCCTTAAAAACAATTTACGGATTAATATGGGATGATTATTGCAGTTGGTATTTAGAATGGATAAAGCCAGGATTTGAACAGCCTATTCATGCAGATGTGTACAATAAGAGTATTACATTTTATGATTCCTTATTGCAATTGTTACATCCTTTCATGCCGTTCATTACCGAAGAATTGCATCATGCTTTAAAAGTTCAAACTGAAGACTTATGTGTGAAAGAATATGGAGCCATTGAAAAAGTAGATGAAGCAATTTTGAATGCAGGTGCCTTATTAAAGAATGTAATTTCAACTTTGCGTGATGCAAGAAATAAAAATCAAATCAAACCAAAAGATGCAATCGAATTGCATATTCAATCTGAAAATAAAGTAGCCTACCAAACTATTGAAAATATTTTAGCGAAACAAGTAAATGCTAAAAGTGTAGCATACACAAATGCATCCATTGGATCAAGTATAGTAGTTGCTTTGGAAAAAGATAAGTTTTACTTAGTAGCCGATCAAGCAATTGACACAGCAAGCTTAAAAGAAAATTTATTAAAAGATTTAGAACACCAAAAGGGATTCCTTGCTACAGTTGAAAAGAAATTAAGTAATGAGAAATTTGTGCAAAATGCCAAGCCCGAAATTATTGCCATAGAACAAAAGAAAAAGGCCGATGCTTTAGCGAGAATCCAAACCATTGAAGAGAGTTTAGCACAACTTTAAATGAATCGAGCGTCTCTGAAATGGGGCTCTTTTATGATAACTTATTAATATGATTGGAATAAAAATAAGACCCGCTACACTTAGTGATCGTGCTTTTATCCGATCTATATCAGAACGTACTTGGCCAAGCACCTATGGTCATATTATTTCTCAGGAGCAAATTGATTTTATGTTAGATTGGATGTATAGCGATATTTCACTAGCCGAACAATTTGCTAAAGGTCATCAGTTCTTTATTGCAAGTCTAAATGAAAATGAAATAGGTTTTTGTTCAGTGAGTAATGAGGGCACAGCACACAAATTGAATAAGCTTTATGTATTGCCAAGCGCACATGGAACTGGCAGCGGCAAAGCTTTATTAAACAAGGCTATTGAAGTGGCAAGAGGAGATGGAGCTCACTCTATTTTCTTACAAGTGAACAAACACAATAATGCTTATTCTTTTTATCTAAAAAACGGCTTTGTTAAAGAAGAAGAATTTAAGTTTGATATCGGCAATGGCTTCTACATGGATGATTATGTGATGCGCTTAACTTTTTAAGCAGGGCTTTCCGTAATCCGATGCCAAAATTTACCGGAAAATAAAATTATGCGCAGTTAATACTATAGCGCGCGACTCAATTAAATCCAAATCCGACTTACTAATTTGTTGGCGCGCATCGTCGGCAGTGAAAGCCTCATAACCGTTTTCAAAAAACAATTCAAAAGTTTTTCTAAAATACTTATTCATTTCTAAATTTGGCTGATGTTCGGTAGTCGTAATTTCAATCATCCAAATTGGCTTTACTGGGTTTTTAATGACAGTGCTAGCACCTTGTAGTAACATAAATTCCGCACCTTCAATATCCACTACAATTAATGCTTTTTTATCTTGAATTTCATTTCCCACAATTCTATCTAAAGTTAAGATGGGTACTTGTGTAACATGGTAGGATGGAATGTTTGCCCAACCTTTAATCAGTGAAGCTCCTGTTCCTCCACCCCAAATATCCATTACATCAGCAGCGTTACCCACTGCAACTGGAAAAACTTGCACCTGTTTTTCCCAGCCATTGGATTTTATATTCTTTAATAAATAATAAACATTTCTTTGCATGGGCTCCACTGCAATGGCAGTTTTTCCTTTAGCAAGTGCATGGCAAGTATAATAACCAATGTTTGCACCCACATTCACAAAAAAATCAACTTCGTCCAATAAGCTTAACACCACCCTAGTCTCCTCAGGTTCAAAATTACCGTTTGCCATTTCCATATTGCCCGCTAAAGAAAACCCCCATTTAGTTGTAATGGAAGGCATGGTTTTATCCTTCGCATCCTGGAAACTTCTTAAAAACAACCCCATCTTGGGGAAAAACTTATTGATGTTCTTGGTAATGTTAAGTGCCATGTAACGAAGATATAAATTTAACAGCGAATTGAATGTACAAAACACTAAACCAATACATGGGTTTGTTTTACTACGCCCATAATAAATACACTCTGTACCTGGCCTATATTTTCGGCCTGACTTAATTTGTTTACATGAAAATTATAATAGCTATTCATATCCTCAGTAACAATCTTTAACATAAAATCAAATGCTCCAGAAATGCTATAACACTCCATCACTTCTGGTAATTCATTTATTAATTTAATAAATTGAGCACCAGATTTTTTACTGTGCTGATTTAAGGATACATAACAAATTACCATTAAACCTTTACGCACTTTAGCACCATCAATTAATGTTGCATATTGTTTTATAACACCACTCGCTTCTAATCTTTTAATGCGTTCATGTACGGGTGTTGTACTTAATTGGACTGCTTCTGAAATTTCCTTCACCGACATTCTTGCATTGTCCTGCAATAATTGTAAAATGGCAATATCTTTAGTGTCTAATGGCACCATATTTTGTGCAGCATTGGGGAGCATATTGAAATTTGCATTTTGAATGCTAGCCGATTCCCCTATTTGAGACTTATTTTTCATGATAAAAAAGTATTTATTACATCAAATTTATCAAAAAATAGCCGATTTCACTATTTTTTATATATATTTTATTATTATCTCCTACAAATATACCTTTGTGCCTTAAATAAATACTATTATGGGCTTACAAAACATTGACTTTAGCTTACCATATAAGGTAGCAGATATCTCCCTAGCAGAATGGGGTCGTAAAGAAATTCGTTTAGCAGAAGCAGAAATGCCAGGCTTAATGAGCATTCGCGCAGAATACGGACCAAGTCAACCTTTAAAAGGTGCACGTATAGCTGGTTGTTTACACATGACCATTCAAACGGCTGTATTAATTGAAACTTTAACTGCATTGGGTGCAGAGGTGAAGTGGAGCTCTTGTAACATATTCTCTACACAGGATCAAGCTGCTGCTGCGATTGCTGCTGCAGGAATTGGTGTATTTGCTTGGAAAGGTCAAAGTATTGAGGAAGCAGATTGGTGTATTGAGCAAACATTATTCTTTGGTGGTGAAGATCGTCCTTTGAATATGATCTTGGATGATGGTGGTGATTTAACAAATATGGTATTTGATGTATACCCGCAATTTGTATCTGGCATCAAAGGTTTATCTGAAGAAACAACAACTGGTGTACATCGTTTATATGAGCGTATGGCTAAAGGTACTTTACCTATTCCTGCGATCAACGTTAACGATTCAGTAACTAAATCTAAGTTCGATAATAAATATGGTTGTCAAGAATCATTAGTAGATGCGATTCGTCGTGCAACTGATGTAATGATGGCTGGTAAGGTAGCAGTAGTAGGTTCTTACGGTGACGTAGGAAAAGGTTCTGCAGCTTCATTACGTGGTGCAGGATGTCGCGTTATTGTAACTGAAATTGACCCAATTTGTGCATTACAAGCAGCTATGGATGGATATGAAGTTAAGAAAATGGAAAATGCAGTAAAAGAAGCCGACATTGTTGTTACTGCTTCTGGTTGTCGTGATTTAATCACAGAAAAACATTTCCGTGCAATGAAGGACAAAGCAATTGTTTGTAATATTGGTCACTTTGATATTGAAATTGATATGGCTTGGTTAAATAAAAACTATGGTCATACAAAAGATACTATAAAGCCACAAGTTGACTTATACAATATTGATGGTAAAGATGTAATTGTATTAGCTGAAGGTCGTTTAGTGAACCTAGGTTGTGCAACAGGTCACCCATCTTTTGTAATGAGTAACTCATTCTCAAATCAAACTTTGGCTCAAATTGAATTATGGAACAACCATAAGAATTATGAAAACAAAGTGTACGTATTACCTAAACATTTGGATGAGAAGGTAGCACGCTTACATTTAGCAAAAGTAGGTGCTGAATTAGACGAGTTAACTGCAGAACAAGCTGCATACTTGGGCATACCTCAAGCAGGACCATTCAAGTCTGAAATGTATAGATACTAAAGGATAAGCCAACTACTTTTATAAAATAGAATTAGTTTAAAATATCCCCCAGGCCGTCCCGAATTTTCGGGGCGGCTTTTTTATTTTTTAGTACCTTTAGAACGCTTAAATAAATAAGTTAAAACGATTGTATATGAAAACATTAAAGTTCATTTTGCTTGCTGTGCCATGTATTTATATGACACAAATAAACGCTCAGAATTTAAATATTATCCCTGAACCATTTCATGTTGCCAAAGGAACAGGTGTTTTTCAATTTCCAAAATCAGTATCTATAAATGCTCCATCGAGTGCAAAAGAAATAGCTGATCAAATTGCAAAACAATTCAAAACAGCTTCAGGCAAAAATGTAAGTTTCAATAAAACTGATGCAAATATTACCTTAGATATTATTAAAGATGATATCATTGGGAACGAAGGGTATACTTTAAATGTTAATACCAATGGAATAATAATTAGTGCAAATACAAATGCTGGTTTATTTTATGGATGGCAAACATTACAGCAAATAATGCCAGCAGCAATTTATGCAAATACATTACAAAATAATATACAGTGGCAAGTACCTTTTGTATCAATAATTGATAAGCCAAGGTTTGGATGGAGAGGCATGATGCTTGATGTTAGTAGGCACTTTTTTAGCAAGGAAGATGTAAAAGTGTTTATAGACGACATGGCACGCTACAAGTATAATCGTTTTCACTGGCATTTAACCGACGACCAAGGATGGAGAATTGAAATTAAAGCTTTGCCTAAATTAACAAGTGTGGGTGCATGGAGAGCAGATCGCAAAGGAAAGTGGATGAATATTACAACACCTGCATTAGACGAACCTAAAACATATGGAGGATTTTATACCCAAGAAGATATTAAGGAAGTAGTAGCGTATGCAAAATCAAAATTTATAGAAGTGATTCCCGAAATTGATGTACCTGGTCATAGTATGGCCATGTTAGCTGCATATCCAAATTTAAGTACTACACCTAACTACCCTTATCAAGTAAATGCAGGGGACGAATTTATGGATTGGGAAGGCATTAATGGACACCCAACAGCGATGATAGATAATTCTTTGGATCCATCAAACGAAGAAGTTTTTACTGCTTTAGATAAAGTTATGACAGAAGTAGCTCCCCTATTTCCATTTGAATACATTCATATGGGTGGAGATGAAAATGCAAAAAACAATTGGGAGAAATCTCCTAATGTGCAAGCCTTAATGAAAAAAGAAGGTTTAAAAGATCAAAATGAAGTACAAAGTTATTTTGTAAAGCGCATGCAAAAAATTATCAACTCCAAGGGAAAGAAAATGATGGGTTGGAATGAAATTTTGCAAGGTGGTTTAACAGGTGATGCCGCTGTGATGAGTTGGCAAGGGGTTAAAGGCGGAATTGAAGCTGCAAAACAAGGACATAAAGTGGTGATGTCGCCAAATGACTACAACTATATTGATTATTACCAAGGCGAAGTAACCGCAGAAGGAAAAGTGTACAGAGGATTAAGAATGAAAACAACCTATGGTTTTGAACCTGTTCCGGAAGGAATTGACCCTAGTTTAATTTTAGGCAATCAAGCCAACCAATGGACCGAGCAATTACAAACCATGCGTAAAGTACAATATATGACATGGCCTAGAGGATTGGCTGTTGCTGAAACCAATTGGTCCCCTGCTGAAAAGAAAAACTGGAATAATTTTACAAAAAAAGTTGAAAGTCAATTTGAAAAATTAGACGCAGCCGATGTGGTCTATGCAAAAAGCATGTACGACCCAATTGTAACTACCCAATTAAATACAAAAGGAGAACTCATCGTGAAAATGGAAGGCGAAGTTGAGGGGCTAACCATTTATTATACCATCGACGACCAAATGCCAGATAAATACAGCGATAAATATACAGCTCCATTTGTGTTGCCTGCCGATGTTTTATCTGTAAGAATTATTTCCTATAGAGATGGTAAGCCAATTGGAAAATATTTAAATATACCAGTAGCTTCTTTAAGAGCAAGAGCCACTAAAATATTATAAGCATACAAATTATTCAAAGGGGAGGTTTCCAAATTGGGAGCCTCCCCTTTTTAACAAGCAATTGTAGCCTTTTACCTACTTAATTAGTAATTTTGAGGGTATAGAATTTGAATAGCGCATAATGCAAATCCGAATCACCCTGCTTTCCCTTTTAATATTGACAACCTATATTTCTTTTGCTCAAATCAAAAGATCGGAACAAAATATTGTAAATTCAAAAGACAGCTCTTTACTGATGAGCTTTATTCGAAAGTTTAAAGGGAAGCCCAATCCATTAATTGACTCTACCAGTATTGCTATAGACAAGTCCATCAGTTCAATTGCAAACCAGGAAGGAAAGAGAATAAATAGTATTCAAATAGAACACAGGCATTTTGGTAATGCCGGATTTGAGGAAGTTGCCAGTAATTCAAAATTTATTACAAGAGCGGCAAGCAAACTGCACAACTATACAAAAGAAGTAACCATTAAAAAGAATTTATTCTTTCGTGAAAAAGAATACCTGAACCCACTAATTATTGCCTATAATGAAAAATGGTTAAGAGATTTAAATTATATTCAAGATGCAAGAATAGTTGCATTCCCATTGATTAATGATAGCAACAGTGTGGACTTGTATGTAATTACAAAAGATGTATTTCCTTTAGGTGGTAGCTTACAACTAAAAAATATAAACGCATATGACGCTAGTGCTTCTGCTGAAAATATAAATGATAAGGGCAATGCTTTAAGTATCCATCACAATTTTGATATAAATAGATTAGAAAAAGCAGGATGGGGAATAAATTATATCGCCCGAAATATTTCAGGGAGTTTCTTTGATTTAAATTTAGGCGCCAACACGCTAGAAAACAACTATGCCAACTTTGAAACCTCGGCTTCCAATGTATATGTAAAAGGGAATCTTCCACTATTAAGTCCATTAAGTAAATGGACGGGGGGATTTGAATGGGGACGATCACAAAACAAAAATGTATTCCCTAATAAATGGAGCGATTCATTGTACAATGCTAACTTAAAATATGAACGTGCTCATTTTGACATGTGGATAGGTTATCAATTATTCCATAAACCTTGGACTTTTAGCAATGAAAATTTTAGACATTTTTTGCAATACCGTTATTTGGACAATCAGTTTAAAAATCGCCCTAATGCCTATCTTCTTCAATTTGATAAAAACTATCAAAACGTAATTGCCAATTTATTTTCATACACTTTATTTAAACAAAAAATTATTAGAACACAATATTTATATGGTTTTGGAAGAAATGAGGATTTACCAACTGGAAAATCATTGACGATTACAGCAGGTCATTATCAAAGAGAAAGTGAAAGACTTCCTTATTTAGGCTTTACTTGGGAATCAAATAAATTTTTAAACAACGAAAGTTTTAGACATTTTGTACTTAACACTGGAACGAGTTACGCAAATAAAGAAATAGTAGACTTTAAAATACTAGCTAATTTTGAAAAAATTTCAAAGCTGCATTACTTAGAAAGTGGATATAAATACCGAAGTATTTTAAGCGTAAGTTTTGCCGAAACGCTTAAAAATAAATTCAATGACGCCTTACTAATTAATAGTATTTATGGTATCCCGCAACTCAACAAAGAAAGAATAAGAGGCGGCACCCGCTTTACTGCCAACTGGGAATCTATTTGGTATAATTCAAATTCATTTTATGGTTTCAGACAATCTCCATTTGTATTTGCTAATGTAACATATATAAGAACAGTTGGGGAGCACATTGCCAATGGTGATATCTATTCATCTGTTGGAGCAGGCAGTAGAATAAGAAATGAAAGCCTCGTATTTGGCACGGTGGAGATAAAAGGTTTTTATTTTCCAAGAACCAATCTTCAATTAAGTCCGTGGAATATTAGCATCACTACCAATCTTAAATTTAAATACAATTCAACCCTGTTAAGCAAGCCCGATTTTGTTCAAGTAAACTAAATTTGCTCAACTTTTTAGCCCCTAATTTGTTATATAAATATGGTTCAAGCATACAATTTTTTAGCCAGTTGGCAATTATTTCCCGAGAAATGTGATTTCGAGTATCAAATCGTACCTAAATCAGGTAATTATAAGATTGAAACAGTGCATGCAGGTCATTATCTAAGCTTTAGTCACAATTGGGTAAGTATAGAAAATGAAGCTTTTTATGCTCAATACCAAGTGAATCCTAATGGCGAACTTCAAGATTTTGAAAATAAAGACTTGGCGGATGCAGTGGCTGCTGAAATAAACAATGCTTCATGTTTAACCGTTCAATTTTATAAAAATGAACAATTAACATTAAAAGTTGTGCATGAAATTTTAGCCAATGGTTTCTTAAAAGTTAGCCACTATGGCTGTAAAGCAGATGGCACTGAATTTAAAAATACCGAGGTGTATCATAAACAATTAAGTGTACTACCCTATGCATCTTCTGCTGGAAGCGTTGCTATTCGACCCACCAAAGAAGGCGTCATTAAACATAAAGCCTTATCTGCAATGGAGGACCAAACCAACATGCAGTTAAATCAAATAAAAGAACAAATAGAATTATTAGCGAGACAGGCACAGGAAATACGAAAGAGAAAAGAATTGAGCTTAATGATTTATGAAGCTAAAATAACTTTCAAACCACAAATTGGACAAGTATATCACGTGTATGAAAAAACCGATGGCGCACATGTACTTTCATTAGTAGCTCCATCTGAATGGGGAGGCGGTTCTGGTCCTTTTGCGCAATTTATTGCAACGGTAAAATTATTGGCCGACCATACTTGGGTAGAATGCTAAATTATGAGTACCCATACTTGGCTAAAATCGCGTCTACTCTTTTTTCAACTACAGGATCTTTAACAACGGGTGGTGCATGATGTTTTTTAATGGTTGCATCTATAATCATGGGGCCTTTACAACCCCAGTGTTTATTTTCAACAAAAGCATCAATACCATCAATATCATGTGAAGGGTTGGCTCTCGTAAAAGCAGCCCATAAAAAATTATTTACATTACTAGCCATCCATTCAGGATCTTCGGTTAATACCAAAAGGGCGATTCCTTGTTTTTCAAGTAAATCTGCCCCTAATCCATTTAATAAAGTTTGCAATAAACCCGTATTCATTTTTGCTGCATTCAATGCAATCACTCCAGGCATAACTAAATACGCGTCTGCATTAAGATTTTGTATTGCATCAGGCACCATATTAGTTAAGGCTCTTTTTGTATTACCATAAGCAGCCAATACCAACTTAGATCCACTGTTTAAATTTTCACCTGAATAATCTAGAGTGTCAATGGTGGTGTTGGTATAAAAATGAAAATCTCTACTAAAGTCCATGCGTTCTAGCATGTAGGCAAAAAACTCCGCTTCTTTATGCGTATCTAATTTTGTTTTTGCATTTGCCTCTTGTGCAGTAATCCATAAAAACTTGGCCAAACTTAATTGCCCAGTACCTAAAATATGATTGGCAATGGTTAAAATTTCCGCTGGCTTTTGAGTTTGTAAATATGGGGTGTACCTTTCACTGCCTATAGCCAACAACAAGGGATGAACTCCTGCTGCATCAACTGCATGAACTTCTTTTAATCCTGGAATTTCATTGGATACTGCAGCACCTGTCATAGAGTGAATTAATTGTCCAAAACTTGTATCTTCCTGCGGAGGTCTTCCAACCACCGTGAAAGCCCAGATTGCATTCTTTCTTGCATATACTTTATGCACTTTCATTAATGGAAAATCATGTTGCAAACTATAATATCCCAAATGATCCCCAAAAGGGCCTTCGGGTTTATTTTTATTTGGATATACTTCACCGGTAATTACAAAATCGGCATCGGTACTCACGCAATATCCATCAACATAGGTATAATTAAATCTTTTACCAGCGAGTACGCCGGCAAAATTCATCTCACTCAAGCCCTCAGGTAATGGCATTACCGCTGCAACACTATGTGCAGGAGGACCACCCACAAATACACTCACTTTTAAAGGCATGCCTTTATTGTTTGCTTTTGTTTGATGCACTCCTATTCCTCTATGCAATTGATAATGTAATCCAATTTCTTTATTCAATTCATAATCATTACCACTCAATTGTATTCGATACATGCCTAAATTAGAATTTCCAATGCCTGGTTTATCTGCATCTTCGGTATAAACTTGAGGAAGTGTTACAAAAGCACCACCATCCATTGGCCAGTGTTTTATTAAAGGCAAATCACTAATGTTTATCTCTTCAAATAAAACAGGCTTCGAAATAGGATTTTTTCTTGGCAAAGCATTGAATGCAGCTGGTAAAGCAGACAAAGATTTTAACGGACTTTTAATTGCTGCTGTCGGATCTATTTTAATATCAATTAACTGCTTAACACTATTTAATGTATTTCTAAATATAAATTCACTTCGCTCCAGCGTGCCAAAAATATTGGAAGCAGCACGAAATTTGCTACCCTTAACTTTTTCAAATAAAATAGCTGGACCTTTTTGCTCAAAAATACGCAAATGAATAGCAGCCATTTCCAAATGTGGATCTACCTCCTCTTTAATACGCAATAATTGACCATTACGCTCTAAGTCCAATAAACAAGCCTCTAAACTAGAATAAGCCATTTGGGTATATTTGAGTTGCAAAAATAACTTAAATTCGCTCATGACTCGTTTAAGTGTAAACATAAATAAAATAGCTACCCTCCGAAATAGTCGCGGTGGCAACAACCCAAACTTGATAAAAGTGGCTATGGATTGTGAACGTTTTGGCGCAGAAGGTATCACCGTGCATCCACGACCGGATGAAAGACATATTCGCTACCAAGATGTTTATGATTTAACTAAAATTGTGACCACGGAGTTCAACATTGAGGGAAATCCCAAAGAACAAAAATTTGTAGACCTAGTTTTAGCCACAAAACCTCATCAAGTTACTTTAGTACCCGATGCCTTAAATCAACTTACATCGGACCATGGCTGGGATACCATTAAAGAACAATCCTATTTAAAGGAGATAATTTCCGTATTTAAAAATGCAGGTATTCGTGTTTCCATTTTTGTTGACCCTAATATTGAAATGATTAAAGCTGCTGCAACAACTGGAACAGATCGCATTGAACTGTATACTGAGGCCTACGCAAAACTATTCGCGGAAGGGAAAAAACAAGAAGCCATAGCGCCATATATTACTGCTGCCAATGAAGCAACCAAATTGGGATTAGGAATTAATGCTGGACACGATTTAGATAGCTTTAATTTACAATACTTAATTTCAAATATTCCAAGTATAAATGAAGTGAGCATTGGGCATGCATTAATTGCAGACGCTTTGTATTTAGGAATAGAAAATACCATTCAAATATATAAACGCGCATTACAAAATAAATAGATTATTCTATTGTAAAATTTACAATGATATACATCATGAAAAAAAATATTGCAGTTTTTTTATTTATCATCATATTTAGTTTGCCCACTTTAGCGCAAGAAAAATTTGGACCTACCCCAAGCAAGGAACAGCTAGCTTGGCATGATAAAGAATTTTATCTTTTTATGCATTTTGGACCCAACACATTTACCGACTTGGAATGGGGTCACGGAAGTGAGGATCCAAATGTATTTAACCCAACAGCCATTGACTGTAATCAATGGGCGAGTATTGCCAAAGCTGCTGGAGCAAAAGGCATTATTATTACAGCCAAACATCATGATGGATTTTGTTTATGGCCTAGTAAGTATAGTAATCACACCGTAAGAGAAAGTAAGTGGATGGATGGAAAAGGAGATGTATTAAAAATGTTATCTGAAGCTTGTAAAAAACAAGGCATTGAAATGGGTGTTTATATTTCACCTTGGGATCGCAACCATCCAGATTATGGCACTCCAAAATACAATGAGGTATATATAAATACCATGAAAGAATTATTAACCAATTATGGCAATTTTTTTGAATTATGGTGGGATGGTGCCAATGGCGAAGGTCCCAATGGAAAAAAGCAAGTGTATGATTTTACAAGATTTAAGGACAGTGCTTTAGCCTATCAACCACAGCTTGTTATTTTTAGTGATATTGGTCCACATGTAAGATGGGTAGGCAATGAAAATGGTATTATTGGGGAGACCAATTGGAACTTATTAGATACTGCAGGGTTTAAAAGAGGCGAAGGTGCTCCTCCAAATGACACATTAAACCAAGGTAATTACAATGGTAAAAATTGGATAGGTGCGGAGGCCGATGTATCCATTCGCAAGGGCTGGTTCTTTCATCCGGGAGAAGACAATACAGTAAAATCGGGTGCTACCCTTTTTGATTTGTATTTAAAATCTGTAGGGCGTGGAGGCAATATGTTATTAAATGTGCCGCCTAATAGAGCTGGACTCATTTCAAGTGTGGACTCTGCTGCCTTAATGCAATTTAAACAAATAAGAGATGAGGCATTTGCCAAAAATATCTTAAAGGGTGCAAAAACCACAATCACAAAAGATGCGATAGAAATTCATTTGTCAAAAGAAGCGAGCTTGAACACTTTGGTACTTAAAGAAAAAATTAGTTTAGGGCAAAGAGTAGTGAACTTTGAAATTTCAGGTGGTACCAATCTAAAGAAATTTGATCCCATTGCCAAAGGGACAACCATTGGACATAAAAGAATAATGCAATTCCCTACTCAAAAACTAAAATATATCCGCGTTCAATTCACACAATACAAAGCAAGTCCAATATTGAAGGATATAGAGGGGTATTTAGCGCCTTAAACCCATATGAGATAGTTTATTTATCTTTGTAAAAAATAAAAAAAATGGCCAATCCAGCAATTGTAGGTATTATCATGGGAAGCGACAGTGACTTAAACATTATGCAGGCAGCTGCCGATGTTTTAAAAACATTCAATATCCCTTTTGAACTTACAGTTGTATCTGCGCATAGAACTCCCGAGCGTATGCTGGAATATGCAAAAAATGCACGAAAAAGAGGACTTAAAGTAATCATTGCAGGTGCAGGAGGAGCAGCTCATTTACCTGGTATGGTTGCAGCAATTACGAGCTTACCTGTAATTGGCGTTCCCATTAAATCCTCTAATTCGATTGATGGCTGGGATTCAGTATTGTCTATTTTACAAATGCCCGGTGGCGTACCGGTTGCAACAGTTGCATTAAATGGTGCAAAAAATGCAGGTTTACTAGCTGCTCAAATTATTGGA
The DNA here is from genome assembly GCA_037975805.1 of Bacteroidota bacterium. Classification (GTDB taxonomy): domain Bacteria; phylum Bacteroidota; class Bacteroidia; order Chitinophagales; family Chitinophagaceae; genus Sediminibacterium. The sequence continues at coordinate 25,077 of JBANFX010000016.1, forward strand.
AGCGCTGACGCTGCAATTGGCAATGCAATGGAAGATTACAAACAAAATATGGAATCTGAAGTATTAGCCAAGGTGGATAAAATAAAAGGCGACTTTAATAACGAGTTTGATAAATAATAATTAAGCCTCTGGACTGAGTATTGTAAAATGCTGCTCCATTGTATTTGAATTTGCAACAACCGCATCTATCCAGGCAAATCCATAAGCCCCAACCCATTCTGCAAAATTATCAACCCTTTCTTGTAAACTATTATAAGGGAATAAGCTTTTTTTAATATGATGAATACGCTCAATAGCTACAGCTTGTTTGCGTTTTTCTGCTTTAAGCATTTTCTTTTCTAGTTCTGCCATTTTTTTAGCAGATTGAACGGATAAATTCAAGACATGCGTCCCCAATGTGGCATCAATTTTATCTACCTGCTCTTTAACATTTTTATATAAACTGTCTAAGTCCTGTAAAGACTTTTTTAGTGATAAATTATGTTGGGTATGTGCTTTAACATACATCGTTTCTAATTCAAGCGTATTTTTAAATAAGTCATTTAATGTAAAACGTAAATCAGACCACTGCTTAGCCATTTTGGGCTTAATAAATAAAAACGAATTTCTTAATTGCAAAACAGGATAATGAACACCCGCCGCAACAAACACATTTTTTAATTCCATCCAATAAGCGAGTTCCCCGCCACCACCAATAAATACAACACCAGGTAAAATTGTTTCCTGATAAACACCTCTTAAAATTACATTAGGACTAAACCTTTCAGGATGTGCATGTAATTCTGCAATGATTTCAGTTTGAGTAAAATGAATATCTGTATCCACCACTGAATAAACACCATCATTTAAATTAATACGCGCGCGAATATGATCCTTTAAATAAAATAAATTAATATTTCTTCCTTCAGTTTGCACATGGTATTGATCACGCAATAATGAAATTGTAGGGAGTAAAGCTTTATGCGAAAACTGCTCCATTAATTCCTTCTCCATTACTGGTATAAAGCAGGATTTTAGCTTTGCATCGTCAGGCTGAATAACCACTAATCCATATTTGCCAAAAAATGCATGCACTAATTTTAAAGTAGCTTCATTTATAGTAGCCCCTTTTTGATACGCTTGTTTTAATATTTCCAAAGCTTCTTTACCCTCTTTTTGCACGGACCAATAACCTTCCACGTCATTTAACAACCCTAACAAGGCATCGTCCACTTTCATTCTACCAATGGCACCAGTTTGCTTAGTTTTCCATTGGAATTTGTCTCCTCCTAAATAAAAACTACCCACTTCATCAATATCCGCATCCTCAGCACCCATATAATAAACAGGCACATAATTATTTTCAGGAAACTGCTTTTTTAAATCAGCAGCTATTTGAATGGCATGAATAATTTTATAAAAAAAGTATAAAGGGCCCGTAAAAATATTGGGTTGATGTGCAGTGGTAATCACAAAAGTATTTTCTGACAATAATGCCTCTACATTATCATCTACTGCTTTTGTTGAACTTAAGCTGGCATATTGTGCCCTTAAAACTTCTACAAGCAATGATCTATTCACTGAGAAATGGGTTCTTGCTTCTATTGCTTTTTTTACCCCTTCATAATTGGGTGTATAGGCAACAAATTTCATTGCAGCTTCCTTGCCATTTACATAATCGCTTATCAAGGAACTAAAAAGTCCAGTATCTTGATAAGGTATTTTTGTAGCGTTACATTTCATAATTACGAGCAGGCAGGTCCAATGATAGATTAGGACGCAAATTAAGATAAAATTGATACATTTGGTATCGTATTGCAAAACCCAAGACTAAATTCTTAACTATGGAAACCTATGGTAAAATATTGATTATTGCCATGCCCCTTTTCTTATTACTAGTCTTATTTGAAAAATGGTATGGATGGCGCAAAGGATTTGACACAGTGCGTACTTTAGACATGGTTTCCAGCTTAAGTTCGGGCGTAACCAATTCTACCAAGGACGTTTTAGGATTAAGTGTGGCGATTATTAGTTATGGCTGGCTCGTTGAACATTTAACTGTATATAAGGTACAATCAAGTTGGTTATTATATGTGATTGCTTTTTTAGCATTAGATTTTTCAGGTTATTGGATTCATCGTTTAGCACATAGTATTAATTTTTTTTGGAACAATCATATAGTACACCATAGTAGTGAAGAATATAATTTGGCTTGCGCATTAAGACAAAGCATTTCAGTTTACTTTAGGATTTATGCCTTTTTATTAATTCCTGCAGCCTTATTAGGGGTTCCTCAACAAGTAATTGCCGTTGTTGCTCCTTTGCATTTATTTGCTCAATTCTGGTACCATACCCGTCACATTAAAAATATGGGTATTTTGGAATACATTATTGTAACCCCCGCACATCATAGAGTGCATCATGCAATCAATAAAGAATATTTAGATAAAAACTTTAGTCAAATATTTATTTTTTGGGATAGAATGTTTGGCACGTTTCAAGAAGAGCTTCCCAATGTGCCTGCTGTTTATGGGGTAACTAGACCTGTGAGAACATGGAATCCAATCAAAATAAATTTCATGCATCTGTGGCTTTTGATAAAAGATGCTTGGTATGCACAAAAATGGATCGATAAGTTGCGTATTTGGTTTATGCCCTTAGGTTGGCGACCTGCTGATGTAGCTGAAAAATTCCCAGTGTACAAAATTGAAGATGTTTATCATTTTGAAAAGTATGATACCCCTGCGAGCAAAGGGATGCAAGCTTATTTATGGGCACAGCTTATTTGTATGTTACTGCTAGTAAGTTATTTATTCGCTAATGTAGCTATGATCAAGGAATTGGGTATTGCCAATTTGTTTTTATATGGAGGATTTATATTCCTTCAAGTATACGCATTAACTGAATTTATGGACCGTGCTAAATATGCATGGATATTAGAAACAATTAAGAATATAGCATGCATTGCTTTTATTGCTCAAAAAGGAGACTGGTTTGGCTCCAATACCTTTTCTAACTTAATTGCTCCTATATTGATTGGCTATTTTGTAATGAGCAGCATTGCAGTGTTTTACTTTTCAAAAATACAAAGTGACCCAAGTGCTAAATTGTATATTGTTAAGTAGCTAATAAAAAACTTATTGTTGATTTAAACCAATTCGCCCTCTAAATCGTAATCATACGCTTTAGTGATTTTCACCATCACCATGTCGCCTGCTTTTAAGCGTTTTGTTGTGTTTATTACAACTTCGTTGTCTACTTCAACGCTGTCAAACTGCGTACGGCCAAGCCAACGTCCTGCTTCTTTTTTATCAATAATCACTTTCAATGTTTGACCTTCCTTCACTTGGTTAATAGCCAAACTGATTTCTTGTTGTACTTCCATGATTTCTTCGGCACGACGCTGTTTTTCTTCCGCAGGAACATCATCCACCAAATCATACGCACTAGTATTTTCTTCATGGCTATAAGTGAATATGCCTACGCGATCAAACTTGTGTAATTGTAAAAATTCTTTTAGCTCTTCAACATCTTCTAGTGTTTCCCCAGGGAAGCCAGTAATTAATGTGGTTCGAATTGCAATACCCGGCACACGTCTTCTAATTTCCATTATCAGCTCGGTCATCTCCTCGCGCGTAATATTTCGACGCATAGCTTTTAACATGTTATTACTTGCATGCTGCAAAGGAATGTCAATGTATTTACAAATGTTTTCACGTTCACGCATTACATCCAATACTTCTAAAGGAAATTTACTAGGATAGGCATAATGCAGACGAATCCACTTCAAACCTTCCACATCGGCCAAAGCATTTAATAATTGAGGTAAAGCACGCTCCTTATAAATATCTAATCCATAATAAGTTAGCTCCTGCGCAATGAGCATAACTTCCTTTACTCCTTTCTTCACCAATCCTTTTGCTTCTTCAACCAATTGCTCAATGGTTTTACTAACGTGTTGACCACGCATTAAAGGAATCGCACAAAACGCACAAGTACGATTACAACCCTCACTAATTTTTAAATACGCATAATGTTGAGGGGTACTCAACAAACGTTCTCCTAATAATTCCGCTTTATAATCCGCATTTAACTGATTTAACATTAAAGGAAGTTCCATGGTTCCAAACCAAGCGTCTACTTCTGGAATTTCAGCAGCGAGGTCACCACGGTATCTTTCACTTAAACATCCCGTCACATATACTTTATCTAATTTACCTTTTTGTTTTAATGCCACTTGATCCAAAATAGTATTCACACTCTCCTCTTTCGCCTTGTCTATAAAACCACAAGTATTCACTACCACAATATTATGATCGAGCTTTTTATTCTCGTGAACCACATCAATATCATTGGCAGCCAATTGACCACTTAACATTTCACTATCCACTAGGTTTTTACTACAACCTAAGGTGATGATATTTACTTTGTTCTGTTTTAAAGATTTTGACTTCATATTTTATTTTTTATCAGAGCCCTATTTATTTACCTCATTGGTAAAGTGGAAAGTAATATCTGGATTGTTGGTAATTTCTGTATTTAAAAACCATTCACTCTGTGCTAAATATACCGGCGAACCATCTTTGTCTTCGGCTGCATTTTGTTGTTTGAATCTTAAAAAATCATTCAACTTATTTTTATCGGTGGAGGTTAACCAACAAGCCTTGTAATAAGGAAGGGTTCTAAATTCACAGGTCGCTCCATACTCTTGTAGTAAACGATATTGAATTACCTCAAATTGTAGATCACCCACACAACCAATTATTTTTTTATTGCCTCCAAATTGTGTGAATAGCTGCGCTACCCCTTCGTCGGTTAACTGCTGAATACCCTTTTCCAGTTGCTTGGTTTTCATAGGATCCTTGTTCACTAATTCTTTAAATATTTCGGGAGAAAAAGTAGGTATCCCTGTAAAGTAAAACTTTTCTCCTTCGGTTAAAGTATCTCCAATCTTAAAATTCCCTGTATCAAATAAACCTACTACATCCCCTGGATAAGCATCATCAACAATATCCTTGCTACGTGCTAAAAAAGTATAGGGATTGGTGAAGCGAACGTCTTTTTCCAAACGCACATGCTTGTAATATTTATTACGCTCAAACTTTCCACTACAAACGCGCATAAAGGCAATACGGTCACGGTGCTTGGGATCCAAGTTGGCATGAATTTTAAAAATAAAGCCGCTAAACTTGTCTTCCCCTGCTTGTACTTTTCTTAAACTCGTTTCACGATCACGTGGTGTTGGTGCAATTTGAATAAAAGTGTCCAACATTTCTTGTACGCCAAAATTATTTACAGCCGATCCAAAAAACACCGGCGCAATTTTTCCTTCTAAATAATCGGCAGGATTTAAAGCCCCATAAACACCATCAATGAGCTCAACATCCTCTCTTAATAAATCTGCATCCCTATCACCTACTTTCTGTTGCAATACCACACTTGATAAATTCTCAATTGCTACAACATCCTCATCGTCTGCTTTAGTGCTTGCAGTAAATAAACGTAAGCTCTTATCATGCAAATTATATACCCCTTTAAATTCCTTACCACTATTAATTGGCCAAGTCATAGGGTGTAATGAAATTTTTAGTTCCGCTTCAATCTCCTCCAGTAAATCAAATCTATTTTTACCATCACGGTCCATTTTATTTATGAACACAATTACCGGGGTGGCACGCATACTACACACTTCCATTAAACGGCGGGTTTGTGGCTCTACCCCGTTTACGCTATCAATTACCAATATTACACTATCCACTGCGGTTAATGTGCGATAAGTATCCTCGGCAAAATCCTTATGCCCTGGCGTATCTAATAAATTAATTAAGTTGCCTTTATACTCAAAAGACATTACTGATGTTGCCACCGAGATACCTCTTTGACGTTCTATTTCCATGAAATCCGAAGTAGCATGCTTTTTAATTTTATTGCTTTTTACCGCACCCGCAGTTTGAATGGCCCCACCAAATAATAACAACTTTTCTGTTAAGGTAGTTTTACCAGCATCTGGGTGTGAGATAATCGCAAAAGTTTTGCGCCTGTTAATTTCTTTTTCGTACTTCATGTTCGAATTCCTTGTTATTAAAAATGGCCCGCATTCAAAATGAATTGAATTACGAGCCATCGTATATTTTTTAATACCAGTTAGATATCAATTGCTTCACCATATGCAGCAGCAACGGCTTCTTTTAACCCTTCACTCATTGTAGGGTGTGGATGAATAGCATTTAATATTTCATGTGCCGTAGTTTCTAATTTACGCGCAACTACTGCTTCTGCAATCATATCGGTTACATTCATACCAATCATATGACAACCTAAGAACTCACCATATTTTGCATCAAAAATCACTTTTACAAAACCTTCTGTCGCACCTGCAGCAGAAGCCTTACCCGATGCCATGAATGGAAACTTACCAACCTTAATTTCATAACCCGCTTCCTTAGCGGCTTTCTCAGTATAACCTACACTTGAAATTTCAGGTGTACAATAAGTACAACCAGGAACATTATTATAATCAATTGCTTCTGGCATATGAGCATGTTTCTTTTCTAAATAGGCCATATGTTCAGCAGCATTAATACCTTCCTTAGCCGCTACATGCGCTAGTGCCTGACCAGGAGAACAATCACCCAATGCGTAAATTCCAGCAATACTTGTTTGTTGGAACTTATCTACGATGATTCTACCTTTATCCGTTTTGATACCGTTTGATTCTAAACCAATATTTTCAATATTTGCAACAACACCCACTGCACTTAATACTACATCCGCTTCTAAGGTTACAAATGAACCGTCCTGCAATTTAACTTTTGCTTTCACGCCAGCACCAGCTGTATCAACAGATTCAACCGATGCATTCGTCATGATATCAATACCTTGCTTCTTATATTGCTTTTCTAATTCTTTTGAAATATCCTCGTCCTCTACTGGAACAATTCTTGGCAAGAATTCAACGATGGTTACTTTCGTTCCCATACTATTGTATACATAAGCAAACTCCACACCTATCGCACCACTACCTACAATAATCATGCTCTTAGGCTGTGTTTGCATTACCATTGCTTCACGGTATCCAATTACTTTTTTACCATCCTGTGGCAGGTTTGGCAATTCTCTTGAACGACCACCTGTTGCAATAGCAATATATTTTGTGTCAAGAACTTGAGTTGCTCCATCTGCAGCCTTCACTTCTACTTTGCCTCTTGACAAAACTTTACCATAACCCATAATTACGTCAATCTTATTTTTTTTCATTAAGAATTGAACGCCCTTACTCATTTTATCCGCAACACCACGGCTTCTTGAAATTACTTTTCCAAAATCATGATTCACACCAGAAGCTGTAATCCCATAATCTGCACTATGTTTTAAGTATTCATAAACCTGAGCACTTTTTAATAAAGCTTTAGTTGGGATACATCCCCAGTTTAAACAAACTCCACCTAAACTTTCCTTTTCTACAATTGCTACTTTTAAACCTAATTGAGAAGCTCGGATAGCCGCAGGATAACCCCCAGGACCACTACCTATTACGATAACGTCGTATGCCATTTTGTGTGTTTTTTGTGTAATTGAATGAGGGTGCAAAAATAACCCAAAAAAAGGGACTATTCAAAGAAAACGCGGACCATTTGGAAAAACCACTTATTGTCGTTGGGTCGCTGCTTATTCATTTGATGCTCATCGTATTTACTAAGGCCAAATAGCCCCGCCATATTGCCCCCGCGAACCGAAATTTCCAAATAGCCAGCCGAATTAAACCAAGCCAGCTTATCGGCCACGGGCACTGCCCCATAATTGCGGCTTAATACTTGTATAGTTTCATTGCGGGTAAATACAATTTTAAAAGGCCTACCCTTGGCATGCGCCTCAAATTCTTCCTGACGTATATTCACCACCACATTCTCAAACTGATCAATAAATATAATTTGCCCCTCCATCCAATTGGTATCATACTTAGGCTGTGTGGGAAAAATTTCAACTATATTTTCAATTGCTTTTCCAGCCTCCAATAAATTACCTGATGCAAAAAAGTAAGCCACCGACTCCACAATGCGCTCCGTAATTTGTACAAATGTATTGGCTCCTTTTATATCAATAGCTACAATTTCACTGGGTTTAATGCCCAGCATCATGGTTAAGAAACCATTGTCGGGTGTAATAAAAAAATGTCCATTATAATGCGCGAATAAAACATGATCCTGCGGATGCTGAAAAAAATTAACCATCACAATATGAACCGTACCCGAAGGAAAATGCTTTGCCGCATTATTAAAAATATAAGCCCCCTGTAAATAGTTTTTGCTAGAAAGTTGATGTGTTATATCGGCAATACTACTGCCGGGTATGATTGACAAAATTTGGCCCTTGATTGCGCCAATGATAAAATCCTCTTGGCCAATGTCTGATGTTAAAGTTATAACGGGCATATCTAATTAGTAACGTAAAAAATGCCTTTTTATTTTACCAATTTACCGTTCTTAAAAAAGAATTGATGCACAAGCTTATCTGCCCATGAAGGGAAAAATTTATTCATGAAAACAGTACGTTTACCTGTAAAGGTTAAAACCAAGCTGCGTTTACGTTTCCCGATAGAATGAATGATGTGATTAGCGCATTCCTCCGAGCTCATCATTGCCCCTTCATCCATGGGCGATTCACCCTGTGCTTGCGCATCTTTATTCAATGCAGCATTGCGAATATTTGAAGTGGTAAAACCTGGACAAACCCACATTACATGGGTTCCTGAACCATACATTTCGGTTTTTAGCGCTTCCAACCAACCATTCAAAGCATATTTTGAAGCAGAGTAACCACTACGACCCGGCAATCCTCTATATCCGGCAATACTCGAAACCCCAACAATCACACCATTCGCCTTTTGCACAAAAGGAAGGGCCGCTTTAGTTGTATATACCGTCCCCCAAAAATTAATATCCATTACATTTTTTAGGGTCTCAATGGAAACCTCACTTATCAAAGCTCGCATTGAAATTCCTGCATTATTAATTAAAATATCAATTCCACCCCATTTATCTGTCACTGCTTTAATAAAAGCATCAGTTTGGGCTTGCTGTACCACATCCACCTGCATTGTAAACAAGTCATTCGAAGGGTTTTCTTGCACCAAAAGGTTTAATTTATCATGATTACGGCCACAGGTAGCCACCTTGGCTCCTAATGTCAAAAACTGTTTTACTAGGGCTTTCCCAATACCATCAGAACCGCCCGTAATTACCACTATTTTA
>JBANFX010000012.1:0-3660 GCA_037975805.1 Bacteroidota bacterium
AACGTTTGGGCATCCATGAAGATGATCTTGAAAATTATGGACGCTATAAAGCAAAAGTTTCATTCTCTTATTTAAATAAATTAAAAAATGATAAAGACGGAAAACTAATCTTGGTTACAGCCATAAGTCCAACTCCAGCGGGTGAGGGAAAAACTACAACCACAGTAGGATTAGGTGATGCTTTAAATTTTATTGGTAAAAAAACAATGATTTGTTTACGTGAACCTTCTTTAGGACCTGTCTTTGGAATTAAAGGGGGTGCTGCAGGTGGAGGACTTGCACAAATTGTTCCAATGGAAGATATCAATTTGCATTTTACCGGCGATTTTGCTGCGATTGCAGCAGCTCATAATTTATTAGCAGCAGTACTAGATAATCATATTTATCACGGAAATGAATTAGGAGTTGATATTAAAACTATTCAATGGAAACGCACTGTAGATATGAATGACCGTGCGCTTCGTAAAATAACTTTAGGAATAAATGAAAAGAAAGAAGGGTTCCCTCATGAAGGAGGTTTTGAAATTGTAGCTGCCTCTGAAATCATGGCGATCTTTTGTCTATCAACTTCCATTGAAGATTTAAAAAAACGTATAGGACAAATTGTTGTAGCTTATAATAACAAAAAACAACCAATTCTTGCAAAGGATTTGAAAGTGGTTGGCGCAATGACTGCGCTTTTGAAAGATGCGTTAGCACCAAATTTAGTACAAACATTAGAAAATAATCCAGCATTTGTTCATGGCGGACCATTTGCAAATATTGCTCACGGTTGTAATTCTGTAATCTCTACAAAAGCTGCATTAAAAATTGCAGACTATGTTGTTACTGAAGCTGGGTTTGGAGCTGATTTAGGTGCTGAAAAATTTATAGATATAAAATGTAGAAAATCTAATCTTCAGCCTTCAGCAACCGTATTAGTTGCAACTATTCGAGCAATAAAATATCACGGCGGCGCTGAACTTTCTAACTTAACCAAAGAAGATATTTTAGCTGTTGATAAAGGACTTGTTAATTTAGAGCGACATGTAGAGAACATGACTAAAGTTTTTAATTTACCATGTGTCGTAGCTATTAATAAATTTACAAGTGATACGCCTGCAGAAATTCAATTAATTTTTGATAGAATGAAAAAATTAAATGTTAAAACTGTACTTGCCTCACATTGGAGTGATGGTGGTAAAGGAGCAGTTGATCTTGCAAAAATTGTTGTTGAGTTATGTGAGAATTCTAATCAAAAAATGCAATATGCCTATGAAGACAAAGACACATTAATAGAAAAAATTAATAAAGTTGCAAAGAAAATTTATAGAGCAAGTGAAGTTACTATGGATGATAAAGTCAAAGAACAAATTCAAAATTTACAGAATGCAGGATATGGACATATGCCAATTTGTATTGCAAAAACTCAAAGTTCTTTTTCAACTGATCCAAAATTAAGAGGGGCGCCTTCAAACCACAGTATTGCAGTTCGCGAAATTCGATTTTCTGCTGGAGCTGAATTTATTGTTATAATTTGTGGGAATATAATGACAATGCCAGGATTATCTAAAAAACCATCTGCAGAAAATATTGATTATGTTGGTGGAAAAATTGTTGGTTTATAAACTTAATTATTTTCCCCACTTTTCCTCAAATTTTTCCGGATACTGCTTTTGACTTTGATCGCAAATTGCAAATAATTTTGCATAAGGAAAATCTTTAAAAGTCTTAATATCACTCATTTTTTCTTTAAAACCTCTATTTATATATGCTTTATTTTGTTCACCCCAAATATAAATATGACCAGCATCAGCGCATCTTTCCAATGGAGATTTACGCGTTGCAAATAATATTATTATTAAAACAATAACCGTGATGACGATTGCGATAATAAAATAAATTAAGATTTTGTTCTTGTTACTTTTTGTTTTAATGTTTCCCATAATTTTGCAAATCCAAGTGGCTCAAAAATCATTAAAGTTATGATTAATCCACCAAATACGACTTGCTCAATGGAACTTATAATTGTTGCATCAATCATTCCGTGAAAAATATTATTACCAATAGCATTTAGCACGACTGGAAAAAGCAAAATAAAAGCTGCACCAATAAATGCACCAGAAATTGTGCCTAATCCTCCAATGATTGCCATAAACATAATTTTAAAAGATAAACTAATATTAAAAGCAGCAAATGGTTCTACTGTTTTTAAATATGTGTATGTATAAAGAGCGCCAGCTATACCACATAAGAAAGCATTAATTGCAAAAGCTTGTAGTTTAGTTTTTAAAAGGGAAACTCCCATGGACTCTGCAGCAATATCCATGTCTCTAACAGCCATCCAGTTTCTACCCGTGGAACCTCTCGCCATGTTAATTGCAAGTATGGTTATGATAACCACGATTATTGCAACTAGAAGATACATCATATATCCGCTGTGAAAAGGTATTCCGTTGATATTAATTTTTTGAAATGTAGTTGATCCAGAAACGTCATAGTTCTTAAACCAACCAAATTTATCTATTACCCAAACAATAAAAAATTGTGATGCCAAAGTTGCAACCATTAAATAAATTCCTCTAATTCGAAGACTTGGCAAACCAAATATAATTCCAAGACCAGCTGCAATTAATCCCGATAAAACTAATGCTCCTAGAAAAGGCATATCTTGTATTCGCAGCATCATGTTGTAACACGCATATGCTCCTGCGCACATGAAGCCTGCTGCACCTAAAGATAATTGTCCTGTATACCCCATCACAATATTTTGACCTAAAGCTGCAATGGTTAAACAAAGCCAAGGTATTAAAATGGACGTATACCAATAATCAGTTGTAACAACATTAGGGATTACTAAAAATCCTAATACTAACAAAACAACAAAATTAATAATGTCGTTTTTGGTATATCTCATAAAAACAGGTTTCATAAATTAAACTCTCCTAATTATTTTTTCTCCAAATAAACCTTCCGGTCTATAAAGTAGAAATAATATTGATAGCATGTACGGCGCCCAAGCCTCGATACCACCTTTAAAATAAGGCCCTATGTAAACTTCTAAAACTTTTTCAACAGCCCCAACAAGTAAGCCACCAACGATGGCTCCTGGAATTGATGAAAATCCCCCAATAATTAAAACTGGTAAGGCTTTTAATGCTAATTCAATAAGAGCAAACTGAACTCCCGCTCTTGCTCCCCACATCATACCAGCAACTAATGCAACAACTCCTGCTGTAGACCAAACGAGTAGCATAATATGCTTTAGAGGAATTCCAATGGAACTTGCAGCTCCAGGATCATCCGCAACCGCTCTCAATCCAAGACCAATTTTTGTGAACTTAAATAAAAGCGTAAGAAGAACAATCATGACTAAAGCAACTAAACCTGCTGTTAAATCAAGCGCGCTTATAAATAATTTTAAATTATCTGCAATCCACGGAATAGGAAAATCTCCTATTACAAGACTTAATTTTCTAACTTCAACACCCCATTTTGCTTGAGCAAGACCTTCGAGAACAAATCCAAGACCAATGGTTGCCATTAGAACAGTATCTTCACTTTGATTCATTAATGGGCGAAGTACTAATCTTTCTGTAAGCATTCCAACTATTATCATTAGAAAAACAACAGCAATAAAGGCAACACCAAACGGCATTCCATATTCCATAAATCCAACGA
>JBANFX010000032.1:0-66359 GCA_037975805.1 Bacteroidota bacterium
TTTAGTAAGGCGAATCAATGAAAAGTGGAGTGTGGGCATTAATTTACCGCTAGCTTACAATGAAAGGACTTCGTTATACGAACATGTAAGTAATGTAAAAGGCAGTCCAAGATTTTCAACTTTTTCACAAGGATTAGGAGATATTCGTATCACCGCATATAAATGGTTAATAGCGCCTAAATCAGAAAATAAAGGAAATTTATTGGCTGGTATTGGTCTTAAGCTTCCTACAGGGAATTACAAAGCAACTGATGTATTTCATAATACATTAACAACTACCCGTGTTGGACCGGTAGATCAATCTATTCAGTTGGGTGATGGTGGATGGGGTATTAGTTTAGAATTAAATGGATTTAGAAGCATCAACAATACTTGGAGCTTATACAGCAATGCTTATTATTTAATTAACCCAAGAGGTAACAATGGTGTAAGTACAGCAAGAGGTGGCGTTCCAACTGCTGCCGCTATTAAATATACTTCGGATGTAATGAGTGTGCCTGATCAATATTTATTAAGAGCCGGTACAAACTTTACAAAAAATGCGTTCACCATTTCATTAGGAGCGAGATATGAAGCCATTCCAGCTAAGGATTTAATTGGAGACAATACAGGGTTTAGAAGACCCGGCAATATATTAGCAATGGAGCCTGGTGCAAACTATAATTTCAAGAAGTTTAATTTTTATTTATATGCACCAATTGCGATAAGAAGAGAACGCCCACAAAGCTATCCAGATATTTTAAAGACAAATGATACCAAAGTATTCTCAAGAGGAGATGCTGCTTTTGCAGATTATAGCATTAATATAGGAATGGGGTATCGTTTTTAAAGAAAAAATTCAATTCAAAAAACCTCCTACCATTGTTTAGGAGGTTTTTTTATTCAAAGATGGATTTGTTCAAATGTTTGAATGCTTCCATAGCCCCCATAAATTCACAAGTGCGCGCACCTGCTTTATTTGCATTTGCAATAATTTTTTTCCATTCATCTAGCGATAAGTTAGTTAATTGCGAAGGCTTTAAATGAATTAATTGAAACAAAACAGCCCCCACAAATGCGTCTCCAGCCCCAGTAGCATCAACCGGAGTAATGGAAATGCTTCCAATCATTTCCAAATGATCTCCTACTGAAATCAAAGTTCCATCTTTCCCAAGGGTAATCGCAAAAACAGCTTTTGTTTTTTTTCTTAAAGCAGCTGCTGCATGATGAACTGTATCGCATCCCGTTATTAAAATGGCTTCCTCATCGCTTACTTTAAAAAAATCACATTGCTCAATAAATGGCCAACACTGGTCAATAAAATTTTGAGTATTATTTTGAAACAATAAATGTCGGTAATTGGGATCAAAGCTCACAATGGAATTGTTTACTTTTGCATCTGCAAACATTTGAGCGTATGCATTTTGTAGCGGGCCTGGTAAAAATCCTGTGGCAGATCCAAAGTGAACAATGCTGTAATCCTTTAATGTTAAATTTTCTAAATCGTTTGAACTTAATTGCCCGTCAGCACCTCTGTTAAAATAAAAATCTCTTTCCCCGTCTTCCATCAATGACACAAAAGCAAAGGTTGTAAAGAATTTGGGATCCTGAATAATCCAATCGGTATTCACTCCCATTTCTTTTAAAAGCTGAATCAGGTGATCACCAAAAGGGTCTTTTCCCACTTTAGCGACCATATCCACTTTGGCTCCAAGTGCGGCTATGGCTGCTGCAACATTTGCAGGTGCGCCACCAGCTTTCTTTAAAAAATTTTGTCCATTTGACAAACTACTGCCTCTGTCGGTACAGATCATATCTATTAACGCCTCCCCAATACATAATACTTTCATAACCCTTAATTTTTATTCACTTTATTGCCTCATGATAAATATAGTCAATTTGCAATTTTGCACTCCTAATCCATTCATTTTATTTAATACCCAAATCGTTCATTCTTTGCACATGACCACTATCTTTGCAGTCAATATATTTATTACAAGCAAATGTCTTTTCCAATATCCTATAACAAGTCCGAGGTTTTACAAGCACTTCGCTATCATTTCATAAAACAAAGAGAAATAAAGTCATTAATGATTTTTATTAATGTTTATGCAATTATTACGGCTGTCTTATTGTTTATGAAAAAGATTAGGCCAGAGCCATTTTTACTGGGCTCGATTATGTGGATCCTGTTAATGGCATTTTTTTGGTTTGTTTTGCCAAAAATGTTTTTTAGAAAAACCACCCTGTTTAAAGAAAATTGGGACTTTAACTATAACAATGAAAGGGCTACATTAGTAGGCAATTTAGGTGAGGCGAGTTGGGAATGGAATACGGTTACATATTATTTTGAGAGCCCATATTTTTTTCATTTCTATTTTAGTCCCAAAAGCTTTTTTATCATACCTAAGGAAAATATCCCTTTGGAGGATCAGCATATAATTAGAGGAATTTTGAAGGGTAAGTAATTGGCTTAGAATAACAGGCACTTTACGACTAGTTGTTCGCTTTATTGACTTTAAATATGTTAGTAAAAAGGCTAAATTTTTAAAGAAATAGGCTTAAAACAGATAAAAAACCCCCAATTCTTCCACAATGCCCAAAATGTGCAAACAAAAAGGCAAATAAAATATGGCAATTTTAACAAAAAGTATATTTTTGCGCCGTAAACAAAAACTATTTACAATGTCAGACATCGCATCAAGAGTTAAAAAAATCATCGTTGACAAATTAGGCGTTGATGAAGCAGAAGTTACTAACGAAGCATCATTTACAAATGATTTGGGAGCAGATTCTTTAGACACCGTTGAGTTAATTATGGAATTTGAAAAAGAATTCAATATCTCTATTCCAGACGAACAAGCAGAAACGATTACTACTGTTGGTCAAGCTGTAGCTTATATAGATGAGCACGCAAAATAATTGTAAAAATTATTTGACGGCTTCCAATTAAACACAGCATATTTTAATCCGCCTTTTTGAGCCTTTGCTTTAAAGGCGGATTATTAATTTAAAACAAAAAGTCATGCAGACTAAGCGCATAGTAGTTACAGGTATTGGCACTTTAAATCCATTGGGAAATAACCTCAGTGAATACTGGGAAAATTTAGTGAATGGAGTATCGGGTGCCGACATGGTAACACAGTTTGATGCTTCAAAGTTTAAAACAAAATTTGCTTGTGAGATTAAAGGGTTTGATGCAACTGATTTCATGGATCGCAAGGAAGCAAGAAAACTGGACCGTTTTTCTCAAATTGCATTAGTAGCCAGCGATCAGGCGGTATTAGATGCAGGTATTACAAGTGAGAATGTAGATCCCGACAGAGTAGGAGTTATTTTTGCAAGTGGTATTGGAGGGTTAACCACTTTTACGGAAGAGGTAACCAATTTTGTACATGGAGACGGCACCCCAAGATTTAATCCTTTCTTTATTCCAAAAATAATTTTAGATATTGCTGCAGGGCAAATTTCTATGAAGCATGGTTTTAGAGGTCCTAACTATGCGGTAGTGAGTGCTTGTGCTTCAAGTACCAATGCAATTATTTCTGCCGTTGATAATTTAAAATTAGGGAAAGCAGATATCATCATCACAGGTGGTGCGGAATCGGTAATTGGCATTGCAGGTATGGGTGGATTCAATGCCATGAAAGCAATGAGTGAAAGAAACGATGATCCTAAAACTGCCAGCCGTCCTTATGATAAGGATCGTGATGGTTTTGTGATGGGTGAAGCGAGTGGTGTATTAGTTTTAGAAGAGTTAGAGCACGCTATTAAACGCGGTGCTAAAATATATTGTGAAGTAGTTGGTGGTGGTGCCACTGCCGATGCCTACCATTTAACAGCACCACATCCGGAAGGATTAGGTGCAAAGAATGTAATGATTGCTGCGCTAAAGGATGCAGACATGGCACCTTCGGATATTGATTATATTAATACACACGGAACTTCCACTCCTTTAGGTGACATTGCTGAATCAAAAGCCATTTTAGATGTATTTGGCGAACATTCTTATAATTTAAATATCAGTGCTACCAAATCTATGACAGGGCATTGTTTAGGAGCAGCAGGAGTGATAGAAGCAATTGCTTGTATCCAATCTGTTATCCATGATATTATTCCTCCAACTATTAATCACTTCACCGACGACCCTGAACTAGACAATCGTTTAAATTTCACTTTCAATAAGGCACAAAAGCGTGTTGTAAATGCAGCCTTAAGTAACACCTTTGGTTTTGGTGGTCACAATGCATGTGTGATAGTGAAAAAATACAAGGCTTAATTTAATTATTGTGAAACGTCGCTTTAACCAATTTATCTCTTTGTTTAAAAAGACGGGTTTTAGTGCCGACTTGCAACATTTAATTGGTTATCGTTCCCGAAATATTTTATTGTTTCAAACAGCTTTAAATCATCGTTCGGTAAAGGACAATCCTACTGAAAATAATGAAAGACTTGAATTTTTAGGGGATGCAGTTATTGGGGCCGTTGTTGCTGACTATCTTTTTAAAAAATATCCATACAAAGGAGAAGGCTTTTTAACAGAGATGCGATCCAAAATGGTGAATCGCGCACAGCTTAATAATATTGCTGTTCAAATGGGTCTTCGCAAAATGACTAGGTTTAACAAAATGGATGGTGGCTTAAGAACCAGTCAGATTTTTGGCAACAGTTTGGAAGCTTTGGTAGGGGCTATTTATTTAGATAAAAAATATGATTTCACTAAAAAGTGGATTGTAGAAAGAATGATACAACCTTATTTGTTCATGGATGACTTAGAACAAATAGATATCAATATTAAAAATAAGATTATTGGGTGGGCCTTAAAACAAGGCAAACAAATTGATTTTGTTTTAGCCGGCGAACAATTGGAAGGACGACGCAGATTATTCACTATTGATGTGGTTTTAGACGGGGAAGTAATAGCAAGTCAAAAAGGGTTTACTAAAAAAGATGCCAGTCAAATGGCTGCTCAAAAAGCAATTGAGGCTTTGGGGATTTAAATGCTTTGGCAAAGTTCAATGAGTACCCCATTGCTGTCCTTGGGGTGCACAAAACAAACTAATTTATTATCGGCTCCTTGTTTTGGGGTTTCATTAAGTAAAGTAAATCCTTCAGCCTTTAGTCGGGCCATTTCGGCCAGAATATCGGGTACTTCAAAAGCTATATGGTGCATACCTTCCCCCTTTTTGGCAATAAATTTGGCAATCACCCCCTCTGGATGGGCGCTTTCCAGTAGTTCTATTTTGGTACCTTTTTCAAGAAAAAAGGCCGTATTTACCTTTTCCGAGTCTACCGATTCGGTTTTATAGCAGGGGCTGTTTAAAAGTCTTTCAAAAAGAGGGATGCTTTGGGCCAAGTTCTTTACTGCAATCCCGATGTGTTCTACGTTATAGCCCATAATGGTTGGTTTTACGAATTGGGAAAAAATTGCCCGTTCAAAGTTAGGTAAATCGGGTTAATCCACCCCTAAGCTTTACTTTTGTAGTCTGAAAAATCAAACACACACATGTTAAAATTACCTATTTATCTTGATCATAACGCAACTACCCCAATGGACCCTAGGGTGTTGGAGGCGATGATTCCTTATTTTACCGAGAGTTTTGGAAATGCGGCAAGCCGTAACCATAGTTTTGGATGGCAGGCCGAAGAAGCGGTGGATTATGCCCGTGAGCAAGTGGCTCAATTAATTGGAGCGGATCCTAAAGAAATTATTTTTACTTCTGGTGCAACCGAGGGAGATAACTTGGCAATTAAAGGTGTTTACGAAATGTATGCAAGTAAGGGTAATCATATAATTACCTGTACAACTGAACACAAGGCAGTTTTGGATACTTGTAAGCACCTCGAAAAATTAGGTGCAGAAGTAACTTATTTAGAAGTTCAACCAGATGGTTTAATTGATTTAAAAGCTTTAGAAGCAGCCATGAGACCTACCACCATTTTAGTGGCCATCATGTATGCAAATAATGAAATTGGTGTAATACAACCCGTTAAAGAAATTAGTGCAATTTCAAAAAAGCATGGTGCTTTATTTTTCACAGATGGAGTACAAGCGGTTGGTAAAATTCCAGTAGACGTTAACGCGGATGGGATTGATATTATGGCTTTTACAGCGCATAAAATGTATGGCCCTAAAGGAGTGGGTGCATTGTATGTTCGTCGTAAAAATCCACGTGTAAAAGTAACTGCACAAATGGACGGCGGTGGTCACGAAAGAGGAATGCGTAGCGGAACTTTAAACGTACCAGGTATTGTTGGTTTTGGGAAAGCTGCTGAAATTGCAAGAACAGATATGGCTGCTGATACAGAAAGAATTTCTAAATTAAGAGATAAGTTAGAGAATGCATTAAAGCAAATCGACGAATCATATGTAAATGGCAACCCTGCACACCGTTTACCACATGTAAGCAATATTTCTTTCAAATATGTAGAGGGTGAGGGCTTAATGATGGGTTTTAATAAGGACATTGCACTGTCTTCTGGATCCGCTTGTACATCGGCTTCTTTAGAGCCTAGCTATGTATTAAAAGCATTAGGTTTAGGTGACGACTTGGCACATAGTTCTTTACGTTTTGGTTTGGGTCGCTACACTACCGAAGAGCAAATTGATTTCACGATAAAGGCAGTTACTGATACAGTTCTTAAATTACGTGAGATGAGTCCACTTTGGGAAATGTTTAAAGAAGGTGTGGATATTGATTCGATTCAATGGGCACATCACTAATCTCTATTCATTTACCCAATTCGATTTTCGAAATAATAATTATGAAAACATTTAAAACATATAAAAATGGCATATTCAGATAAAGTAATTGATCATTATTCTAATCCTAAAAATGTAGGAACATTAGATAAAGCATCAAAAAGTGTTGGTACTGGTTTAGTAGGTGCACCAGAGTGTGGTGACGTAATGCGTTTACAAATTCAGGTAGACGAAGCAACTGGTATTATCACTGACGCGAAATTTAAAACTTTTGGTTGTGGTTCAGCAATCGCTTCAAGTTCTTTAGCCACAGAGTGGTTAAAAGGAAAATCGGTTGACGAAGCAGTTAAAATTGACAACATGGATTTGGTAGAGGAATTAAATTTACCTCCAGTTAAAATTCACTGTTCAGTGTTGGCAGAAGATGCAATTAAATCTGCTATCAACGATTACAGAAAGAAAAATGGTTTAGAAGAATTAGTATTCGAAGAGCGTATCCACTAATCATAAGTAATGAGTGAAGTAGCAGAAAATACCATTTTAGTGAGCGATAAAGCGAAAGCAAAAGTGAAACAACTCATGCTGGATGCTGAAATTGCAAATGACCCATCTTATTTTTTAAGAGTTGGAGTTGTGGGCGGAGGCTGCTCAGGCTTGAGTTATAAATTGGATTTTGATAATGAAATCAAACCAATGGATCAAGTATTTGAGGACAATGGTGTGAAAGTGGTAACGGATTTGAAAAGCTTCTTATACTTAGTAAATACAGAACTAGATTTTTCGGACGGCTTAAATGGGAAAGGTTTTTACTTTAATAATCCAAATGCTAGTCGTAGCTGTGGTTGTGGAGAGAGTTTTGCAGTGTAGTAACTAATTAAGCGGTGTTCTATAAAAATAAAAAACACTAAAAAAGCGCTCTAGCGATTTATTCATAAAATTAAGCATTTTTCAAAATGCCGATTTTTTTTATAACGAAGGCTTGTAATTAACAGTTTATATCAAATGTCCCGGTAGCGCCGGGGCATTTTTTTTGATTATTTATAGTAGCTTTGAAGCCTATGTGGGCAATTTGTAAAAAAGAATGGACGCAATATTTTAATGGGCTAACCGGCTATTTAATCATTGGCTTTTATCTTTTGGTAAATAGTTTATTTTTATTTGTGTTGCCCAATTATAATATTTTTGATTTTGGCTATACTTCCTTACAAGCCTATTTTGATTTTGCGCCTTGGTTTTTATTATTACTGGTTCCTGCAATAACCATGAGAAGCTTTTCTGATGAATATAAACAAGGCACTTTTGAACTACTAAGCACAATTCCTGTAAGTCCTTTTCATTTGGTTTTTGCAAAATTTTTAGGTTCTTTTTTAATTGTTATTATTGCCATCCTTCCAACAGTATTGTATGCTTTTGCTTTAGACAATTTAAGTATGGTGGGTGGCTTAGATTGGGGGGCTACAATAGGGTCCTATATTGGATTAATTTTTTTAGCCATGGTGTACACTATGGTGGGTGTATTTACAAGCAGTACAACAAAAAACAACTTAATCTCCCTGTTATCTTCCATAGTGATTTCCATATTTCTTTTTCAAGGATTTGAATGGGTTAGCACAATTGCATTTTCAAAAAATGGTTTTGATTACTATGTTTTGCAACTAGGCTTAGCATATCATTATCAAAATGTGAGTAAAGGTGCTATTTCATTAGGTGATTTTATGTACTTTATTTCAATTGTAATTTTATTTGGAATTGGTGCTATGGAGCAAATAAAAGGAGTCGTTAAATATTGGATATTGCTAATTATCTTATTAGTACTTAATTATGCTGCTACTATAATTACTTGGCAAATAGACTTTACAAAGGATCAGCGTTACACGCTTAGTAAAAGTTCAAAAGAAATAATCAAGCAATTGGAAGTGCCTGTAAAAGTGCATGTATATCTGGGTGGCGACTTGCCGGCTAATTTTAAAAAATTATCACAATCTACTTTATCATTATTGAATCAATTGCAAAAAATTAATGCAAAACAAATTCAATGGGAACTAGAAGTGCCCAATAAAATATATAAAGACGAAGCACTAGAAAAATTTTATGACAGTTTATCACGATTAGGAGTGCCCATTGAGCGTGTTCAAGCACAGGATAATGCATTGGATAAAAGAGTAGATCAATTAATGATTCCTGCTGCAGTTGTAGAAGTGGAGGGGCGTAAACCTGTTGTGATTGATTTACGTGCCGGTAAAAAATATTTTAAACCTTACAATGTAATTAAGGATGTCCCAACCGAGGATCTAGAAGCAAGTGCCAATGCCGCAGAAGCGCTATTGGAATACAAGTTCATTCAAGCCATTTATTTATTAAACAGAACAAATATCCCACAAGTCTCCTATTTAATTGGTAATGGTCAACAAATTGATTTGTCGGTTTATGATTTAGGTGCGATTATTAAGCATCAGTATCGTTTGTCGGTCTTTGATTTAAAAAAGGGATTTCCAGATGCTTCCCAAATAAAAACATTAATTATTGTAAAACCTACCCAACCCTTTACAGAATTGGATAAATTAAAACTAGACCAGTATGTAATGAATGGGGGTAATATTATTTGGGCAATTGATAAATTGAATGCTAGCTATGACAGCTTAAAAAATTCGAATGGCAGTTATGTAGCTTTTGATAGAAATTTAGAAGTTGATGATTTATTATTTAAGTATGGTGTAAGAATAAATGCCAACTTATTGCAGGATTTAAATTGTGCCAAACTACCCATAGTCATAGGCAATAATGCTGATGGTTCTCCAAAAATGGAAAGGTTGCGTTGGCCGTATTATCCATTTTTGTATGGTAATGACAATAATCCAATATCACAGAATATAGACAGAGTATTGCCATTGTTTCCTTCAGCCATTGACACTTTACCTAGTCCCGGAATTAAAAAAACCATTTTGCTAACAACGGACACAAATAGTAGGGTTATTACTACGCCAAATTTAGTTGCAGTAAATAGTGTTAAGGATGAAGCAGATTTCTTAAACTTTAAACAACATCATATTCCAGTAGCTGTATTACTTGAGGGGCAATTCTCTTCCTTATTTTCCAATAGACTTTCAGGAGCGCTTAATGATAGTCTAAAAAGCATGGGTGTTAATTTTATATCAAAAGCAACAGCTGTTTCTAAACAAATAGTAGTTGCGGATGCTGATATATTCACCAATGCAACTGAAAAAGACGCACAAGGTAATTTGCAGCCACTACCCATGGGAATGCTTCCATTTGAAGGGTATCAATTTGCCAATCGTAATTTTTATTTAAACACTATTGCCTATTTAAATGATCCAGATGGTTTATTGGAAAGCAGAAACAAGGTATTGGTACTAAGATTGCTAGATAGAGAAAAATTAGAAAATGCAAGATTATTATGGCAAATCATATTGGTACTAAGTCCATTATTGCTATTGACATTCCTCTTTTATTTATGGAACTCAATAAGAAAAAGTAAATTTGCAGCATAAATTTTTAAGTTAACTTTACTTATGAGCAAAGATCAAATTGTGTATTCTGTTTTTGGGTTTGTAATTACCATTGCGTTGGTACTTGACTTGGGCTTTTTGAGCAAAAAAAATGCAATTGTATCGGTATCTCAGGCATTGAAACAAACTTTCCTGTGGGTGTTATTAGCCCTTGGTTTTTTTGTATTTGTTTGGATAGAAGAAGGGCAAAAATTGGGATTAGAATTTTTGAGCGGATATCTTATGGAATGGAGTTTAAGTATTGATAACATTTTTGTTTTTATTTTAATTTTCGATTCATTTAAGGTTAAAGAAAAGCATTATCCTCGAGTGTTACTTATTGGAATTTTAGCCGCTATCATTTTTCGCGTTTTATTTATTACCGTTGGCGTTGCTTTGGTTGCCAAATTTTCCTGGGTGCTTTATATATTTGGCGTTTTCTTGGTGTATACGGGTATTCATATGTTTAATGCGGATGAGGATTCCAATTTTGATCCACATGAATCTAAAATTTACAAATTTCTAAAGAAAATATTGCCCATTGGCGCTACAGATGGCGATGGCAAATTTGTAGTTAGGGACCATAACAACAAACCAATTTATACAAGTTTATTTGTAGTTGTAATATTGCTAGCAGCCATTGATATTGTATTTGCACTTGACTCGATCCCGGCCGTGATGGGCATTTCACAAAGTAGTTTAGTTATTTATACTTCTAACATATTCGCTATTTTAGGTTTAAGATCATTATTCTTTTTATTAAGAGGCGCTGTTAATAAATTTGAGTTTTTACAGCAAGGTATTGCTATTGTGCTAGTATTTATTGGCGTGAAAATGTTGGGGGAACACTATATTAATTTATGGATGGATAAAAATGCACAAGTATTATTATCCTTACTGGTTATTTTATTTTGTATCATGGGCTCCATTTTATATTCCATTTTTATCAATAAGAAAAAAGAGACAGTTGGTCACAAACACTAACTTATCTTTGCACACACAATGCTCAATATGAACGGTAAAAAAATTATTGCACTAATTGCACTCATTATAATAATTGATCAGGCAATCAAATTTTATATTAAACTCAATTATTTTATAGGAGAGGAACATTTGCTTTTAGGAACCTGGGCTAGACTACATTTTGTGGAGAACGAAGGGATGGCTTGGGGTTTAAAGTTTGGAGGTGATTTCGGAAAAATATTATTAACCCTATTTAGGCTAGTAGCTGTTATATGGGGTGCATTCTTAATAAAAGGTTTTATTGCAAAAAAATACCACAATGGTTTTATCATTTGTGCAGCTTTGATTTTCGCAGGTGCAGTGGGAAATCTAATTGATAGTTTATTTTACGGAATGATATTTGAACAAAGTGTTCCTTACACTACACAGGTGGCAGTATTTATGCCTTCAACAGGTGGTTATGCTCCTTTTTTACATGGTAAAGTGGTGGACATGTTTTATTTCCCAATTGTTCAAAATGGCCATTTTCCCAGTTGGTTCCCTATTTGGGGAGGCCAGGAATTTGAGTTCTTTAGACCTGTTTTTAATTTTGCAGATGCTTCCATCAGCGTAGGGGTAATTACCCTATTTATATTCCAAAACAAGTTTTTTGGGAAGGATGAAGCAGAAAATGCAGAAAAAGACAGGATTGAAGCGCCTGTAAGCGACCCTGAATAAGCTTTTTACCGTCCTATTTCGTACCTTCGTGCCCTAAAAATCAGTTAGGACAAGCGTTTTATGAGCAATCAATACCCAGAATTTAATGGCTTACACCTGCCCACCATTGAGGCAGAGATATTAGCAGCCTGGAAAAAAGAACAGGCATTTGAGCAATCTGTTAGTTTACGTGAAGGTAAAACACCATTCGTTTTTTACGAAGGCCCTCCAAGTGCCAATGGAATGCCAGGTATTCACCATGTAATTTCAAGAACTTTAAAGGATATGATGTGTCGTTATAAAACGATGCAAGGTTTTCAAGTAAAGAGAAAAGGGGGTTGGGATACCCATGGGTTACCAGTGGAATTAGGTGTTGAAAAAGAATTGGGTATTACCAAGGAAGATATTGGTAAAAAAATATCAATTGAGGAATACAACCAAAAATGTAGAGAGGCAGTATTGCGTTATAAGAAAGAGTGGGATGACATTACGAATAAGATGGGTTACTGGGTTGATTTAAATAAACCATACATCACTTTTGAAAATAATTATATTGAAACGCTTTGGTGGATATTAAGTACCCTATATAAAAAAGGGTATCTGTATCAAAGTGTGAGCATACAACCTTATTCTCCAGCTGCAGGAACTGGATTGAGTTCGCATGAATTAAATCAGCCAGGTACTTATAAGGATGTAAAAGAGACTTCTGCAGTAGTGATGTTTAAAGCAACCAATTCTGCTGAGTCTAAATTCTTGTTTGATGCAGCAGCGCAGCATAAAAATAATCAGGATGTATACTATATGGCCTGGACTACTACACCATGGACCCTGCCGTCTAATTTAGGGTTGACAGTAGGGCCTAATATTGACTATGTATTAGTAGCAACCTACAATCCATATACTGCGATACCAGTTAATGTAGTGTTGGCAAAAGCATTGCTTTCAAAATATTTTAAAGAGGAAGGTTTAACGATTGAAACATTTGTTGAGGGAGATAAAATCTTGCCTTGGAAAATATTAGCTGAATTTAAGGGATCACAATTAAATGGTTTAAGGTATGAACAACTCATGCCATTTGAAGCGAATGATCCTGCCACTTTTGAAGGCGATCCATTTAAAATTATTGTTGGCGATTTTGTTACAACAGAAGATGGTACAGGTATTGTGCATACATCACCCGCATTTGGTGCAGATGACTACAAAGTGGGACAAAAAAATAATTTAGGCATCATTACACTAGTGGATAGAGAAGGAAAATTTGTAGACGGTGTGGGTGAATTTAGTGGACGTTTTGTAAAAAATTACAAAGATGAAAAAGACTATGTGGATGTAAACATAGACATCTGCGTGAAGTTGAAAAAAGAAAATCGTGCTTTTAAAGTAGAAAAATACGAGCATAATTATCCGCATTGTTGGAGAACGGATAAGCCTATTTTGTATTATCCATTAGATGCATGGTTTATAAAAACTACTGCAGTAAAAGACCGTTTAGTAGAATTAAATAAAACCATTAACTGGAAACCAAAGAGTACAGGTGAAGGACGTTTTGGCAACTGGTTAGAAAATATGGTGGACTGGAATTTATCTCGAAGCAGATATTGGGGAACGCCTCTTCCTATTTGGAGAACCGAAGATGGCACTGAAGAAATTTGTGTTGGTTCAGTGGAAGAGTTAACTACTTTATTTATTGCGGCTAAAGAAAAAGGGTTTAATAAGGAAGTGAACCTGCAAATTGTGAATGGCAAATTGGATGTGGATTTGCATAAACCTTTTGTGGATCAAATTGAATTATTAAGTGCTACTGGAAAACCAATGAAACGTGTGTCGGATTTAGTGGACGTATGGTTTGACTCTGGAGCGATGCCTTATGCACAATGGCATTATCCATTTGAGAATAAGGATTTAATTGACAAAGGCCAAGCCTTTCCGGCGGACTTTATTTGCGAAGGGGTGGATCAAACACGTGGATGGTTTTATACTTTACATACATTGGGGGTATTGTTATTTGATAGCGTAGCATACAAAGCCGTAATGAGTAATGGGTTAGTGCTGGACAAGAATGGTAACAAAATGAGTAAGCGTTTAGGAAACGTAGTAAATCCATTTGAAACTTTAAATACTTACGGTGCAGATGCTACAAGATGGTATTTAGTGACCAATGCTTCGCCATGGGATAATTTAAAATTTGACTTATCGGGAATTCAAGAAGTACAAAGAAAATTCTTCGGCACTTTATATAATACGTATCAATTTTTCGTGTTGTATGCGAATGTGGACGGATTTAAATTTGAACAAGAATATATTCCAATAGCAGCGCGCCCTGAGATAGATAGATGGATCATTTCATCTTTAAATAGTTTGGTACAAACGGTAACTACTTCAATGGACGATTTTGAGCCTACCAATGCAGGCCGTGCGATAGAAACCTTTGTGGACGAACATTTGAGCAACTGGTATGTTCGTTTGTGTCGTCGTCGTTTTTGGAAAGGAACCTATACAGCCGACAAAATTGCTGCTTACCAAACATTGTATGAATGTTTAGAAACCATCACAAGACTTATGGCGCCAATTGCACCCTTCTTCTGTGATCAAGTATTTAGAAATTTAAATGGCATTACAAAGCGACACAATGCTACTTCCATTCATCATATTGATTTTCCAAAAGTAGATAGCACAAAAATGGATATCGCTTTAGAAGAGCGCATGCAAATGGCGCAAGATATTTGTTCATTGGTGTTGTCGGTTCGTAAAAAAGTGAATATCAAAGTACGCCAGCCACTTCAAAAAATATTAATTCCAGTATTAGATCCAAAACAAAAAGCAGCCATTGAACAAATGGAAGAATTGATTTTGGCAGAGGTAAATGTTAAGGAAATTAATTATATCACTGAGACCGAAGGAGTGATTAGTAAAAAACTAAAACCCAATTTTAAATTATTGGGTGCTAAATTGGGAACAAAAATGAAACAGGCTTCAGCGGTGATTACAGCCTTAAGCCAGGCTCAAATTTCTCAGTTGGAAAATGAGGGTATGCTCAATTTGGATATTGACGGAGATATAATTCCATTGTTAGTTTCCGAGGTGGAAATTATAGCAGAGGATATACCCGGTTGGAGCGTGGCAGTTAAAAATGCCCTTACAGTGGCCTTGGACATTACCTTAAGCCCTGCTTTGTTGAAGGAGGGAAATGCAAGAGAATTGGTAAATAGGGTTCAAAACATCCGAAAAGAGGCCAATTTTGAGCTCACAGACAAGATTTTACTCCGAATTGTGGATAACACAGATTTGAAGGACTCCATTAATGAATTTTCCGATTATATTTGCCGCGAAATACTGGCATTGGAAATTGACTGGGTTCCGTCTTTGGAAGATGGAGTGGATGTCGAAATTAATGACCAAAAATTAAGGATTTCAGTTTTACAAAAAGGATAAATATGGCTACAAAGAAACCAGCGGCTAAAAAAGGTACCCCCGCAAAAAAAGCAGCTCCTGCAAAGAAAGCAGCCCCTGCAAAAAAAGCAGCTCCAGCTAAAAAGGCGGCTCCTGTTAAAAAAGCAGCCCCAGCTAAGAAGGCGGCGCCTGCGAAAAAGGCGGCTCCTGTTAAAAAAGCAGCCCCAGCTAAGAAGGCGGCGCCTGCGAAAAAAGTGGCTCCTGTTAAAAAAGCAACTCCTGCAAAAGCACCTATAAAAAAAGCGGCACCTGCAAAAAAAGCTACGCCAGTAAAAGCACCCGCTAAAAAGGCGGCCCCTGCAAAAAAAGCTGCGCCAGTAAAAGCACCCGCTAAAAAGGCGGCACCTGCTAAAGTTGCTCCAAAAGCACCTGCTAAAAAAGCAGCTCCTGTAAAGGTGCCTGCTAAAAAAGCTGCGCCTGTAAAGGTTGCTCCAAAAGCACCAACTAAAGGAGCAGCGCCTGTAAAACCAGTAGAAAAATATGTGCCGCCTGCAAAGCCGATTCCAAAAATACCAACACCTCCAGTAAAGCCAGTGCGTAAAGCAGCTGAACCTTTAAAGGATGTTAAAGTTCCAAAGATTAATGCAAAGAGTAGTGTTCCTTATCAACCAGGATATGTTCCAATGGAAAAAAGAAAAGAAGTAGAAAGATCTACTGAAACTTTGGTGAAATATTCTGACGCAGAATTAGCAGAGTTCAAGGAAATTATTACACGCAAATTAGAAGCAGCTAAAAAAGAGTTGGTTTATTTGCAAGGTATTATAACGCGTAAGGACGAGTTAGGAGGTGACAATGACGATGCAAGATATATGACAATGGAAGACGGTAGTGTGAGTATGGAAAGAGAACAATTAGGTCAAATGGCAAGTCGTCAAATTACATTCATCGACCATTTAGAAAAAGCCTTAATGCGTATTGAAAATAAAACTTATGGAATTTGTAGAGTAACTGGTTTGTTAATTGACAAAGCACGTTTAAAAGCAGTTCCTCATGCTACATTAAGTTTAGAAGCTAAATTAGGCTATGTGAAAAATAGCCCTAACGTTCATGAATAGTTTATATTAAACATACCTATTAAAAAAGCCTTTAAATTTTAAGGGCTTTTTTAATTACTTTACTTCTTGCATTTCGATGAGCTTTCGGTAATATCCGTCCTGTCCTAAAAGTGCATCGTGATTTCCGCGCTCTACAATAATTCCTTTTTGCAATACAATGATTTCGTCGGCATGTCTAATGGTAGATAAGCGATGTGCAATTACAATGGATGTTCTGTTTTGCATCATATTATTAATAGCGTCCTGCACCAATTTCTCACTTTCTGTATCCAATGCCGAAGTAGCTTCATCTAATATAAGAATAGGAGGATTTTTAAGCACTGCTCTCGCAATGGTTAAGCGTTGACGTTCACCACCACTTAATTTGCTTCCACGGTCTCCAATTATTGTTTTGAAACCATCTTCTTTATTGATGATAAAATCATAAGCGTTGGCAATTTTTGCTGCTTCTATAATTTCTTCCTCTGTTGCATCGGGTTTGCCTAAAGCAATATTTGTAGCAATGGTATCATTAAATAAAATGGGTTCCTGTGTAACAATACTAATTTGTTGTCTTAAACTGTTTAAACTGTATGATTTAATATCTTTTCCATCAATTAACAATTGCCCATTACTTACATCATGAAAACGTGGTACTAAATCGGCCAAGGTACTTTTGCCCGCACCAGAGGAGCCCACTAAAGCAACCGTTTTTCCTTTTTGAATGGTTAAATTAATATGATCTAAAATGGTAGCATCTTGGTAAGAGAACACTACGTCTTTAAATTCTATTGCATAATCAAAGCCAGCTAAATGAATAGGGTTCACTGGCTCTTCTACTACAACAGGTGCTTCTAAAACCTCATTTAATCTATCTAGGGTGGCTGTTCCTCTATTTACATTGTAAACCGCTTGTGACAAAGCTTTTGCGGGATTTATAATTTGTGAGAATAAAGCAACATATCCAATAAAAGAACTACCCGATAATATTTCGCCACTTAAAACTAATTTCCCGCCAAACCAAAGTACGCAACATAAAATAATTACGCCTAAGGACTCTGATAAAGGGGACGCTAAATCGCGTCGGTATAATATTTTATTCTTGATTAAAAATATTTCATCAATTAATCCAAAGTAACTTTTCTTAACTCTGCCTTCAGCATTAAATGCTTTAATAATTCTTAGGCCGGTAAGGGTTTCTTCCATTTGTGACATAATCTCCCCCCATTTAACCTGTGCTTTATTAGTTTGTTTTTTTAAACTTCTTCCTATTCTTCCAATTATAAAACCAGCTAATGGTAACAAAACAAAAACAAATAATGTGAGCTTAACACTAATAGCAAATAAAACAATTATGATACCAATGATATTCAAAGGTTCTTTTATCATGCCTTCCAATGCACCCATAATGGAGGTTTCTAATTCGGCTATATCATTTGAGGATCTACTTAAAATATCACCTTTACGTTGCTCGGTAAAATAACCAATAGGCAATTGTAAAATTTTATTATAAAGTAGTTTTGAGTATTTCCTGGTAACAGCATTACGAATTGGGGCCAAAAAATAAAAGGATAAATACAGGAACAAGTTTTTAAGCAGAACAGCAGTGATTATACCAAAGCAAATCCACCCCAAGGCAGCCACTTTGCCATATTGAGCAATATTGTTTTGCAAAAAATTATACAGACTGTCCTTTAAACCAGTATTACTGGAATTTGTTGCCTTTACTACCCCTGAAAGCTCGGTACTCCCAAAAATAAGGTCCATGAAAGGCACCAACATACTTAATGAAAACAAACTAAATACAATGGAAAGGGATATAAACAGGGTATAAAGACCCATATAAGCCTTGTACTCCTTAATGTAACTGATGATTCGAATAAATTTCTTCATATCTAAACTATTCCTCGGAATAATCAGCAAAGTAACTAATTTTACAGCGAATCAACGATTTTGATTATGGAAGAAGGTAAAAGACAAAAACAGGTAGCGGGTGCTATTCAAACCACCCTTAATGACATATTTTTAAAATTGGGCCTCACCATTATGGATGGCGGTATGGTGTCCATTTCTTCCGTTAAAGTCACCCCCGATTTATTAGAGGCAAGAATTTACTTAAGCCTTTTTCAGGTGCCGGATCAAGCGGCATGTTTTAAGAAAATTCAAGCACAGGCTTGGGAAATTAAAAAACGCCTGGGAGAGGAAATGAAGCATCAGTTAAGGCGAATCCCCGTATTACATTTTTATTTGGATGACACATTGGATTATGTGTTTAAAATGGAAGAGATTTTTAAAACATTGTAAGTGCATTTTTTATTTGCATGGCGCTATTTTAGAGGCAAGTATGCTTTTCAGGCAATTCAAATTATTGCCTGGGTAAGTGTTTTTGCAATTGCCATTGGCACTGCAGCGCTCATTACTATATTAAGTGTTTCCAATGGGTTTAGTTCGGTGGTTAAAACTTTGTATGCCGATTTTTATGCAGATGTGCGCGTTACACCTAAGGTGGGAAAGTACTTCACCATTAATGATGCGCAATATCTACAACTCAAATCTGTAAATGGTGTAAAAGCCATAAGTAAGGTAATTGAGAATAGAGCTTTGTTGGTGAAAGATGGAATGCAAACGGTAGCCATTGTCAAAGGCGTTGAAAATGCATATGGCAACATTAACAATATCAAAAAATATTTGAAAAGAGGAGAGTGTGCCATTGGAGATACAAGTGCACCTATGTTCATAATGGGTATTGGCATTGAACAAAAATTAGGTTTAATGCAAAGTATGATTGGAGATACCATTCAAGTATATGCAGTAAATCGTTCAGGTAAGGCCGTCACACAATTGGGTCAATTAAATACTTTGAATGTGCAGGAGTCGGGTGCTTTTTCGGTACAACAAGAATTTGACGATCAGTATGTTTTTACCAATGCTGCTTTTGCGCAATATTTATTTGACTTACAACCAAATGAAGTTTCAGCGATTGAATTATCTGTGCATGGGAATGATGAGAAAGTAATTGCTTCAATTCAACCAATTTTAGGGCCTCAATTTTTGGTACAAAACAAATACCAGCAAAATGCGGATTTGTATCGCATTATGCAGGTTGAAAAATGGATTATTTTTTGCATCCTTGCCATTATCATGTTGGTAGCTTCCTTTAATTTGATAGGGGCTTTAACCATGGTGGTCCTAGAAAAACAAAAGGATATTCATGTACTAAATGCAATGGGTGCTACTCAATGGGATATTCAAAAAATATTTTTAATGTTATCTGGGGTAATGGCATTCACGGGAGCCATTATTGGTGGAGGCTTAGCCAGTTTATTTATTTGGTTACAGCATAAATTTCATTTTATTAAACTAGGTGGCGGATCATTTATCATTGACTATTACCCCATAGAACCTATGGCAATGGATTATATAGCCGTTATCACACTTGTTATTGTGATTGCATTATTGGCAGGCTGGATTCCATCAAGGAAAGCAGCAGCTAAATTGCATGAACGGATTGTGTAATTGAAGTTCTAATTTTTGTAAAAAATGAACAATAGTGCTATGTAGCAAAATCAAAAAAATAAAAAAGGGCTAAAAAATAGCCCTTTTTTATTTAATAATCTCCTAAAGTTTCTTCGAGTTGTCCTAGCGCATCGGCTAATTGAGCATCATTTGGAGCGATACCGTGCCACTCGTGGCCAGTTTCCATAAAGTCCACTCCTTTTCCCATTGTAGTTTTCATTAAAATCACAATGGGCTTTCCTTTACCTGTTAAAGATTTAGCTTTCTCTAGAGTAGACACAATTTCGTCCATATTATGACCATCCATATGTAAAACAGTCCAATGGAATGCTTTGAATTTTTCTTCTAAATTATCTAGATTCAACACTTTGCTTAAAGGACCATCAATTTGTTGGCCATTCACATCAATGGTTGCAATATAGTTGTCTACTTTGTTATGTGCAGCAAACATAATGGCTTCCCAGTTTTGTCCTTCTTGTAACTCACCATCACCATGTAATGAGTAAACTGTACGATCGTCGCCATTGTACTTTTTTGAAAGCGCAGCACCAATAGCAACACTCATGCCTTGTCCTAAAGAACCACTCGCAACTCGAATACCTGGTAAACCTTCATGTGTTGTTGGGTGACCTTGTAAACGAGAATTAATTTTACGGAATGTGGCTAATTCTTTAACATCAAAATATCCTGAACGAGACAATACTGAATAAAAAACAGGAGAGATATGCCCATTTGATAAAAAGAAAAGATCTTCATTTTTTCCATCCATTTTAAAATTAGTATCCTTCTTTAAAACATGAAAATACAATGCAGTTAAAAAATCGGCACAACCCAAAGAACCACCTGGGTGTCCACTTTGTTGTGCATGTA
Organism: Bacteroidota bacterium; assembly: GCA_037975805.1. Taxonomy (GTDB): domain Bacteria; phylum Bacteroidota; class Bacteroidia; order Chitinophagales; family Chitinophagaceae; genus Sediminibacterium. The sequence continues at coordinate 20,718 of JBANFX010000032.1, forward strand.
CCATTCTAACAATATCTCTTCTAACTTGAGATGCAATTTTGGTTAATTCAGTTGTTGCCATAAGGTTATTTATCTATGCGCAAAGATAGATAAAAAAAAGACTTATGTAGACTACAATGATTTACTTAACTTTGTAAACTCAAATCATTCAATATGTCAGAGGAATTAAAGAAAATAGCCACAGACGCAGAAGCGGGTATGAAAAAGGCCATTGGGCATTTAGAAATTGAAATCTCTAAAATTAGAGCTGGTAAAGCTTCTCCTTCCATTTTAGAAGGAATTAACGTAGACTATTATGGAACCCCAACTCCTATTAGTCAGGTGGCAAATGTGCAGGTATTGGATACTAGAACAATAAGTATTCAACCATGGGAAAAACCAATGTTAGCATTGATTGAAAGAGCAATCATGGCTGCAAATATTGGCATTACACCACAAAATGATGGTGTAAATATTAGATTGTTTATGCCGCCTTTAACAGAAGAGCGCAGAAAAGAATTGTACAAAAAAGCTGCAGCCGAAGGTGAGCATACTAAAGTAGCTATTCGCAATATTAGAAGAGATCATATTGAGAAGGTGAAGAAAGTGCAAAAAGAGGGCGCTAGTGAAGATATATGTAAGGGTGCCGAAGAAGAAATTCAAGGTTTAACCAATAAACATATTGCATTAGTGGATAAACACTTGGAAGCGAAAGAAAAAGAAATTATGACTGTATAATTGAAGTCACTAAGCTTCATTTAGTATTTTAATTCCCCATAAGGTTATGTTCTTTATGGGGATTTTTTATGCTTTTTGTTTTTTTGCAAATCCTAAATGCCCACTGTTTACAATATATACACCCCAAAGAATTAATCCTAAGCATCCAATTTGTATGAGGTTTAAACTTTCTCCATCCAAAATGCCCCAGGCCACGGCAACTATTGGAATGCCATATGTAACCATGGATCCAAATAACATGCCGGCTTGTTTTACTAAATAATAAAACAAAATAGTAGCTATACTTGTTCCTACAATTCCAAGTACGCTGCTCGCTGCCAAAGAACGCAACACAATAGGATTGGTAAAGTCGTTGCTAAAATAGCCAGTATAATATAGCACACAAGTGCTTGGAATAATTAAAAATGCAAAGGCAATGGACGCTACATTTATGGATCCCAATTGCTGCATATATCTGCCAACTATATTTACATTAATGCCATAAAACAAAGTGGCCAAGAGCACTAAGCTAGCGTACGATAAATTATGGAAGCTCATATTTTTCCCAGCGGCAAGTAAAAAACTTAAACCAACAAAGCCAATGATCATTCCAATAATTTTTGCAAAGTTTGTTTGTACCTTAAAAAACAAGACACCCACAATGATGGTAAACATGGGCGTTAAAGAGTTTAAAATACCCGCTAAAGAACTATCAATTTGTGTTTCGGCAATGCAAAAAAGATAAGCAGGAATAAAGTTGCCCAAAATACCAGATAAAATCACCAAACCCATTTTATTACCTGGAACAAGTTTTATTGCTTTGTAGGCAAAAGGAAGTAAAATAATACCAGCAGACAACATCCTTAAGGAGGCCACCTGGTAGGGGTTAAAAGCTTTTAAACCCTCTTTCATGAGGATAAATGAACTGCCCCAAACAATGGCCAACAGGGCAAAAACAAGCCAGCTAATCCAGTTCTTATGCATTCGGGTATAATTTGCCCAAAGATGCTCCATTTTTGTCTAAAATTTGCGTTTCTTTGTACACTATGAGTCAGCATGCTAATTATTCGATAAAAGTGGACCAGTTTGAGGGCCCTTTTGATCTTTTGTTATTCTTTATTGAAAGAGATGAGATGGATATTTATAATATTCAAATCACTAAAATTATCAATGACTTTTTGGATTTCATCCACAATCAGGATAAGTTAAATATTGAATTAAGTAGTGAGTTCATTTTATTTGTTTCTACTTTAATGCGTATTAAAGCCAAGTTATTATTGCCAAGAAAAGAAATAGATGCGCAGGGAAATGAAATTGATCCAAGACAGGAATTGATAGATAAAATTTTAGAGTACAAAAAATACAAAGAAGCTGCAGTGCAAATGGCCGATTTAGAAGCGCTAAGAATGCTTATGATGAAGCGTGGAAATATTGCACATGAAATGTCGATGGTGGGTGAGGAAGCTGCAGAGGGTACCGAATTGCATACTGTTACTTTATTTAAATTAATGAAGTCCTTTGAAAAAGTAATGACAAGACTTCAGGATCGACAGAATAAGCCAGTGCATACGGTGGTGAGATATAACTACACCATGGAAGGCAGTAGAACACATTTGCTGAGTTTAGTAGAAACTGAAAAAACAGTTTCTTTTGAAAAGGTATTTGATATTTGCGAGGATCGGGTTCATGCTTTATTCTTGTTCTTATCAATATTAGAATTATCTCAACAAAAATACATGCGCTTGATGGTGGGCGAGGGTAAAAATAATTTTATTATTGAGTGGAATGAAAATAGAGAAGATGATTTAGAGCCAGGACATGTTGATACTTTTGATGCTTGGGAAACCAAAGCAGACTTAGAAAGTTTTAAGGATGCTCCTTTGGATGGAGAAGGTGATTTTGACCCAAGCTTAAATTAGGCCTCAACTAAATTTTCTTTTGCTAGTAAGGCTTTCACGGCCTCCGCAATTGCTAATGCATCATAGTGGCACTCATGGTGCAATTCTTTTAAGCTACCGTGTTCAACAATTGTATCCGGAATACCTAAAATGGTAATTTGATTTTTATATCCGTGGGTATTCATGAATTCCAAAATTGCTGAACCCATACCACCTACAATTGTTCCATCTTCAACAGTTACAATTCTTGAATAGTTTGTAAACGCTTCATGCAATAATGCTTCGTCCAATGGTTTTACAAAGCGAATATCAAAATGTGCAGGATCCAAACCTTCTGTTCTTAAATTTCTGATTGCAGTTTGTGCAAAGTTTCCAGGATGTCCTAAACTTAATATGGCAATATCTTTTCCGTCTTTTAATTTTCTTCCTTTACCAATAGTTAGTTCCTCAAAAGGTTTTTCCCAATCAACCATCACGCCCTCACCTCTTGGATAACGAATTACAAAAGGAAGTTGAGTAGATGCTAATTGTGCAGTGTACATTAGGTTGCGCAATTCTTGTTCATTCATTGGCGCACTAATTATCATATTAGGGATGCATCTAAAAAACGCAATATCATAACATCCATGGTGTGTTGGTCCATCTTCGCCCACTAGTCCTGCTCGATCTAAACAAAAAATAACTGGTAATTTTTGTAAAGCCACATCATGTATAACTTGATCATAAGCACGTTGCATGAAAGTGCTGTAGATATTGCAAAACACTTTCATACCTTGAGTGGCTAAACCAGCACTTAAAGTAACTGCATGTTGCTCGCAAATCCCCACGTCAAAAGCCCTATCTGGCATCGCATCCATCATATACTTTAAGGAGGAGCCACTTGGCATTGCCGGCGTCACACCCATTATATTTTTATTATTTTCCGCAAGTGTAAGTATTGATTTGCCAAAAACATCCTGGTATTTAGGAGCTTGGGGCACTTCAATTTTTTTCTTAATAATTTCCCCTGTTAATTTATCAAATAAGCCTGGTGCATGCCATTTGGTTTGATCTTTTTCTGCCAATTCATAACCCTTTCCTTTAACGGTAAGTATGTGTAAAATTTTGGGGCCTGGAATTTCTCTTAAGTCTTTTAAGGTGTCAACTAGTTTGGTAATATTATGACCATCAATTGGGCCAAAATATCTCAAATTTAATGCTTCAAATAAATTGCTACTTTTTGATACTACTCCTTTTAAGCCTGCTTCAACTTTAGAGGCCATTTCTCTGGTAAAGTTCTTACCAATTGGAAGCTTTCCCATTACATTCCAAAGTTCGTCTCTAAATTTATTATAGGTAGGGGAAGTGCTAATGTCGGTTAAATATTCTTTAAGGGCACCCACATTGGGGTCAATACTCATACAGTTGTCGTTAAGTACAATTAACATGTCACTATCTGCAACTCCTGCATGGTTCATCGCTTCAAAAGCCATTCCGGCTGTCATGGATCCGTCTCCAATGATAGCTACTGACTTTCGATCCTCGCCTTTGTATTTGGCCGCCATGGACATTCCTAAAGCAGCTGAAATAGAAGTAGAAGAGTGGCCCACACCAAAAGTGTCATATTCACTTTCGGATCTTTTAGGAAATCCGCTCATTCCCTTATATTTTCTATTGCTCACAAAATTGGTTCTGCGACCTGTTAAAATTTTATGACCATAAGCCTGGTGGCCTACGTCCCAAACCAACTGATCATAAGGAGTATTGTAAACATAATGCAGCGCAACGCTCAATTCTACTACGCCTAAACTAGAAGCAAAGTGGCCACCCTGAACGCTCACTACGTCAATAATGTACTGACGGAGTTCGTCACATACCTGATGTAATTTTTCCCTAGACAGCTTTTTTAGGTCATCGGGGTTATTGATAGTACTTAATAATGGGCCAGCCTCAAAGTGCATTTTTGGACAAATTGTATTGTAAAAGTAAGTTAATAACATAAAAAATGGCCAAAAGTTTTAAAGGAGAAAGATTATCCCTTTTATCTAGGGATATTACCATTAATCGAATAAGTAGGGGTAAAAGAAGGCCTAATTGAGTAAATTTGGGTATGATGAAAAAGCAATATTCAATTTACTGGGTCTGTCAAATTGGAGGCTGGGTAAGTTATGCGCTTACAATCCTCCTGTTTGCCTATGTGCTAGAGAGACAGTTAAGTGCTGTCTTTTTTCAACGAATTCTAGTAAGTGTTATGCTGGGAATTACACTCACACACTTATTAAGAAGCACCATTATTTTTAATGGACTTAAGCCACCAACTCCGTCAAATCAGTGGTGGAAGATATTCTTATTGGTGATGTTATTTTCTTTTTCGTTTAGTTTAATCAATAGCTCCATCATTGAAATACTAAGACTTTTTGAACCAGGCAGAGATATGGCCAAAACAGAAAGTAATCGTTTCGTTTTTTCTATCGACGCGATTTTTGCCAATTGGAATGGAGGAAGGGTTGTGAAAAGACTATTATTTGGACTCATTTTAGATACGCCCATATTTTTTGTTTGGATTTCCATTTACATATTATGGCATTATATAGATTTCGCTAACAAAGAGGAGATAAAAAAAATTAAATTAGAAACCTTAATTAAGGAGTTGGAATTAAAAACAATTAAGTCTCAAATTAATCCTCATTTTATTTTCAATGCATTAAATAGTATTCGTGCATTAGTTGACGAAGATCCAAAGCGCTCAAGACAAGCCATTACTGAGCTAAGTAATATTTTAAGAAGCAGTATTCATAGCGATAAAATTGAAGAGACCAGTTTAGAAAAGGAGTTGGCTATTGTGAAAGATTATTTAGCATTGGAATACATTCGTTTTGCAGACAGACTTAAAATTGTTTATGATATAGAAGAAGCAACACTGCAAAATTTATTGCCACCCATGATGTTACAGACTTTGGTGGAAAATGCAATCAAACATGGCCTAGGAAAGCAACCTGGAGATTGCACCATTAAAATTGTATCCAAATTTGAAGAAAATAAACATGTACTATTAGTAATCAACACAGGCCTATTAAAACCTGCTGAAAATGATGGATTTGGATTGCAAAGTACAAGAGAGCGATTAAATATTTTGTATCAAGGTGAGGCGTTATTTGAAATTTATCAATGCGAACAAAATCAAGTAACTGCCAAATTAGTGATACCAATTCATTAGTATAAAAGTTAAAACATAAAATCATGTCTAATACCCTTATTAAAGCAATTATTGTAGATGATGAGCGATTGGCAAGAAATGAGTTGAAAAAATTATTGGAACAGCATACTGAAATTCAGGTGGTGGACGAAGCGAGTAATGTTGACGAGGGTATTGAAAAAATTGACATGTCGCGTCCTGATTTAATTTTTTTAGACATTCAAATGCCTGGGAAAACGGGCTTTGATTTGTTAGCGGAGTTAGAAAAAGCACCTAAAGTAATTTTCACAACTGCATATGATGAGTTTGCTTTAAAAGCGTTTGAAGTAAACGCTTTGGATTATTTATTAAAACCAATTGATCCTTTGCGCTTAGCTGATGCAATTCAAAAACTGCAAACCGAATTGCAACTCGAACAAGCAAGTTTAATGGGTACCAATCGTGGTCCATTAACCGAGGCAGATCAAGTATTTGTGAAGGATGGAGAAAAGTGTTGGTTTGTAAAACTGTCTGAAATTAGATTGTTTGAAAGTGTAGGCAATTATGCAAAAGTTTATTTCTCTTCATACAAACCACTTATTTTAAAGTCTTTAAATGCTTTGGAAGACCGCTTGGATGAGCGTGTATTTTTTAGGGCCAACCGTAAGCATATAATTAACCTGCATTGGATTGAGAAAATTGAACCTTATTTTAATGGAGGGTTATTAGTGGAACTAAAGGGAGGGGAGAAAATTGAAATTAGCCGTCGTCAAACGGTTAAATTTAAAGAGATGATGAGTTTCTAATGGTATGAATAAAGCCACCCACCAACTATTTATTTAGGCTGTGAATTGCGTTTGCGATTTCGCTTATTAGTGCAGGATCTTTTTCAATAGCATTGCCTACAACAATAATGTCGGCGCCTGCCAAACAATTTTCTTTTGCTTTTTCAGGACTAGTAATACCTCCACCAACTATTATAGGTATTTGAACATACTTTGCTACTTGGCTAATCATAGTGGTTGGAATGGCCCTTTGCGCACCACTTCCTGCATCCATATAAATCACTTTTAGTCCCAGCATTTCACCAGCCATAGCGGTGCAAGAAGCTATGTCATTTTTATTGGAAGGAATTGGGTTGGTATTTGATATATAGGATACCGTTGTTGGAGTGCCTCCATCTATTAACATATAACCTACAGGAATAATTTCAAGCCCGCTTTGTTTAACAAAAGGGGCACTAATTACATGCTGTCCAATAAGTAATTCTGGGTTGCGTCCAGAAATTAAGGAAAGGTATAATAAGGCGTCAGCTTTTGGGGTGATTTGGTCGGGAGAGCCGGGGAATAAAACTACAGGAATATCGCATTTAGATTTTATGGTAGCAACCACATTATCTAAAGTGTCGGTAACCACTAAACTACCCCCTACAAAAAAGTAATCAACCTTTGCTTGTTTAGCAAGTTGTATGGTGTCTAATAAACCTTGAGCAGTTAATTTATCGGGGTCTACTAAAACGGCGAAAGCTTTGTGGGCATTCGCTTTTTGTTGACCAATATTATTTAAAATGCTTTGTTTCATGTTTACACCAATTATATAAATTCCCTTCGCTCAAAGCTCAAAAATATCAATTTTAAGCTTATGTATGCGCATGGCACTCATTTATTACAAAAAAAACCGAAATGAGCCCTATTTTTTTTCTAAGAAACTAACATTGGATGGGGATAAATCATGGAATTCAATGGGGTTATGGGATTTCCGATTATTCACATCAATTTTCCACAGCTGTTGATATTTCGGGACGGGAATTATGAAAAGCAAAGGATATTTTCGTCTACCCATCAATGTTTTTCAAAAAACCTATTGGGGGACATAACTAACACCCTTTTAAAATAGAATACGACCATGGCTACATCAAAAACAAAAACCACTGCGAAAAAAGGTTTAGAATTTTCTCGCCGATTCACAAAAGACAATGTGTCTCCATTTGATCAATTTGATTACGACTATCGTGATAGCGTAATTAAAAATCCAAACGGAGAAAAAGTATTTGAAATGACAAACGTAGAAGTTCCAAAACAATGGAGCCAAATTGCTACGGACATTTTAGCGCAAAAATATTTTAGAAAAGCAGGTGTGCCTCAAGCCGATGGTTCATTGGGAAGAGAAACTTCAGTAAAGCAAGTAGCACATCGTATGGCAAATTGTTGGAGAGTGTGGGGAGAGCGTTATGGTTATTTCGCAACTGCAAATGATGCACAAGTATTCTATGAGGAATTAGTTTATAGTATTTTAAATCAAGCATGTGTGCCTAACTCGCCACAATGGTTTAATACTGGTTTACATGAGAGCTATGGTATTACGGGTGGAGCGCAAGGTCACTATTATGTAGATCCAATTGACAAGCAATTGAAAAGATCTACAAGTGCTTACGAGCGTCCTCAACCCCATGCGTGTTTTATATTAAGTGTGAGTGATGATTTAGTGAACGAGGGTGGTATTATGGATTTATGGACAAGAGAAGCAAGAATTTTTAAATATGGTTCTGGAGTTGGAACCAACTTCTCTCAAATTAGAGGAGCGAATGAAAAATTATCTGGTGGTGGTTCATCAAGTGGTTTAATGAGCTTCTTAAAAATTGGTGACCGCGCTGCAGGCGCCATCAAATCTGGTGGTACAACACGTCGTGCTGCTAAAATGGTTTGTTTGGATTTAGATCACCCAGAAGTTTTAGAGTTTATTAATTGGAAAGTACAGGAAGAAGATAAAGTAGCTGCATTAGTTGCTGCTGGTTACGATAACGGATATGAAGGAGAGGCATACGCAACTGTTTCAGGTCAAAACTCAAATAACTCAGTTCGTATTCCAAATAGCTTCTTTAAGGCTTTATCTGAAAACGGCAATTGGGAATTAAAAGCACGTACCGATGGACGTGTAATGAAGTCAGTACCCGCAAGAGAAGTATGGGAGCAAATTGCAAACGCTGCATGGCGTTGTGCGGATCCTGGTACACAATATGATACTACTATTAACGAGTGGCACACCTGTCCAAAAGGGGGCCGCATCAATGCATCTAACCCATGTTCTGAATACATGTTCTTAGATAACACAGCTTGTAACCTAGCTTCTATCAATTTAAGAAAATTCTTTAACGAATCAGATAACTCATTTGATGTTGAAGGTTTTGAATATACAACAAGATTATGGCAGACCGTATTAGAGGTATCTATTTTAATGGCGCAATTCCCTTCAAAGGAAGTTGCTCAATTATCTTATGACTACCGTACTACAGGTTTAGGTTTTGCGAATCTTGGTTCTATGTTAATGGTAAGTGGTATTCCTTATGATAGCGAGGAGGCACGTGGTATTGCTGGTGCAATCACTGCGATCATGACAGGTATCGCTTATAAAACATCTGCTGAGATGGCGAGTTTCTTAGGTGCTTTTGATAAGTACGAAGAAAATAAAGAGGACATGTTACGTGTTATGCGTAACCACCGTGCAGCTGCTTATGATGCAGATGCATATGTGGGAATTGAAATTAAGCCACAAGGAATAAAAGCACAATATACTCCTGATTATTTATTGAAAGCTGCAACCAAAGCTTGGGATGACGCAGTAAAACTAGGAGAGAAATATGGTTATAGAAATGCACAAACAACTGTAATTGCTCCAACAGGAACCATTGGTTTAGTAATGGATTGCGATACTACAGGTGTTGAACCAGATTTCGCTTTAGTGAAGTTTAAAAAATTATCTGGTGGTGGATACTTCAAAATTATCAACCAATCCGTACCTCAAGCATTAAAGAACTTGGGTTATACTCAAGCACAAAATGATGCGATTGTAAATTTTGCAGTGGGTCATGCAAGCTTCACCAATGCTCCTTACATTAATGATGCTTCTTTACTTGCTAAAGGATTTACACAAGAGGAAGTAACTAAATTAAACAACGCCGCTAAATCTGCCTTTGAAATTGGATTCATCTTTAACCGCTTCACTTTAGGGGATGCTTGTTTAACAAGATTAGGATTTAAAGAAGAAGAATTTGCAGACTGGAGCTTTAACTTATTAGAGGCATTAGGATTTACAGAAGATCAAATTGATGCTGCTAACGATTATGTTTGTGGTACTATGACAGTAGAAGGTGCACCAGATTTAGATCCAGCACACTTACCTGTATTTGATTGTGCAAATAAAAATGGTAAAAAAGGAGTTAGATATATTCACGCGCATGGTCACATAAGAATGATGGCTGCTTGTCAACCATTCTTATCTGGTGCGATTTCAAAAACAATCAATCTTCCAAACGAAGCAACTGTTGAAGAAATTGCTGACTGTTACTTAATGAGTTGGGAATTGGGATTAAAAGCAAATGCATTATACCGTGATGGGTCTAAATTAAGCCAACCATTATCTACTAAGTCTGATAAGAAAAAGAAAACCGATGATACGGAAGCAGAAGAAGTTGCGAATGCAACTGATGCAGGCGGAAGAGTTGAAGCAGGTTCTCAATTAGTAGACTTAAGTAATTTGACTGTTGATGAATTATTAGAAGAAGTTCAAAAGAGAATGACTACTTCTACCGACACTAAATTAAAGCGTCAATTATCTCGCATCGTAGAACGCAAATCCTTACCAGCTAAGCGTCGTGGCTTTACACAAAAAGCAAGAATTGGAGGTCAGGTATTATTTTTAAGAACAGGTGAATATGCAGACGGAACAGTTGGTGAATTATTCATTGATTTAGCAAAAGAAGGATCAACCCTTCGTAGCTTGATGAACTGTTTTGCTATTTCTATCTCTGTTGGTTTACAATATGGGGTACCATTAGAAGAGTTCGTTGACAAATTTGTATTCACTAAGTTTGAGCCATCAGGTATGGTGGATCATCCAAATATTAAAACAACCACTTCTATCGTGGACTTTATCTTCCGTTCATTAGCTTATGAATACTTAGGCAGAACCGATTTAGTACATGTATTAGATAAGCCAACAGTGGAAAATTTAGGTGAAGCAGGAGATATTACCTTAGTAGGAAAGCCTGAATTAAGTAGCATTCGCGTAACAGCGCCTGCAGCTAATCCAGCACCAGCGGCTAAAGCAAATGTGGTAGCAGCAGTTGGCGAAACAGCAGCAATGGACAATGTAACTGCAGCAGCAAAAAGCATGCAAAGCGATGCGCCAGCATGCAGCACTTGTGGACATATCACAATTCGTAGCGGTACTTGTTACAAATGCTTGAACTGTGGAACTAGCATGGGCTGTTCCTAGTCTATTATAGAACAACTTAAAAATTACCAATACCCGCTCATAAAACAGCGGGTATTTTTTTACGCTTGAATGAAAAATTTAAGTAAATTCAATCTCTCAAATCATTCTAGAAAAACGATTGCAATATGTCTACAGTTCAAGTAAAAGTGGCGCCTAAAAAATATGACGCAGTTATTGTGGGTTCAGGAGCCGGCGGTGGAATGGCAGCCTATGTTTTAGCAAAGGCAGGCTTAAAAGTTTGTTTGTTAGAAGCAGGTCCCGATTATGATCCCGCAAAAAATTCAGCTCAATTAAAAAATCCTTGGGACTCTCCACGTCGTGGTGCAAGTTCAAAGTTTCGTCCATTCGGAGAATTTGATGGATGTTATTGGGGATGGGAAATTGATGGCGAACCCTATACACAAACAAAAGGTTCTGATACCTTTGAGTGGTGGAGAGCAAGAATGGTGGGCGGGCGTACCAATCACTGGGGGCGTATTTCACTTCGCTTTGGACCAAAGGATTTTAAAAGAAGAAGCATAGATGGTTTAGGCGACGATTGGCCAATTGGCTATGAGGATGTAAAACCTTACTACGATAAAATTGACAAATTAATTGGTGTTTACGGAACCAATGAAGGTTTAGAAAATGATCCAGATGGTATTTTCTTACCACCACCAAAACCACGTTTGCATGAATTAATGTTTAAGAAAGCAGCTACTGGTATTAATATCCCAGTAATTCCATCTCGTTTATCTATATTAACAAAGAAAATAAATGATGAGCGTGGTGTATGTTTTTATTGCGGTCAATGTAATCGTTCTTGTAAAGTATACGGTGACTTCTCCTCTTCTTCTGTATTGGTGAAGCCAGCGATTATGACAGGCAATGTTGATTTGATTACTGGTGCTATGGCACGTGAAGTGTTAACAGACAGAGAAGGAAAAGCAACAGGTATTTCTTATGTAAACAAAAATGATAAGCAGGAATATCAAATTAACGCTAAAGTAGTAATTCTTGGAGCGAGCACTTGTGAAACTGCACGTTTATTATTAAACTCAAAATCACAAAAACATCCAAACGGTTTAGCGAATAGCAGTGGTGTAGTAGGTCACTATTTACACGATTCAACAGGTGCTGCAATGGGTGGTGTGATTCCAAGTTTATTTGGCCGCAAGCGTTATAATGAAGACGGAGTGGGTGGTATGCACGTGTATACTCCATGGTGGTTGGATAACAAAAAATTAGATTTTCCGCGTGGATACCATATTGAATATTGGGGTGGTATGAGCCAACCTAGTTATGGATTTGGAATGGGTATGCAAGGTATGAATGGAAAATTCCAAGTGAATGGAAAAACCAAAGAAGAAGGTGGATATGGTGCTTCTTTAAAAGAAGACGTTCGTTTCTTTTATGGCGCCAATGTAGGAATGGGTGGTAGAGGTGAAGCCGTTCCTCGTTTTGAAAACCATTGTAAAATAGATCCAGATGTAGTTGACAAATATGGTATTCCAGTATTGAAATTTGATTGTAAGAATTCAGAATATGAAATCAAGCAAGCAAAGCACATGAAGGAAACCTTCCGTGAAATTATGCATGAAATGGGCGCCGTAATTACATGGGGCGATTCTGACGATGCAAGTAATAATTACGGATTGTCTAACCCAGGAAATATTATTCATGAAGCAGGTACTGTAAGAATGGGTAGTGATAAAAAAACATCTGCACTAAATGAGTGGGGTCAAGCACATGATTGTAATAATTTATTCTGTGTGGATGGATCGGTTTTCACTTCTCAAGCAGATAAGAATATCACTTGGACCATTTTGGCATTGTCAATGCGTACCTCCGAGTATATTTTAGATCAGTTAAAAAAACAAAATATTTAATCTGAAATAAAACAATTGTATCTATTCAATTTTATAATTTTTAATTTAAAATATTATGGACAGACGGAATTCGATTAAAGCCTTGTTTTTCACTTCATTCTCTGCAAGTGTATTAATGGCAATGGCAAAAGATCCCAAAACCACAGTTGCATTGGATGAAGATAGAATGCAAGAGGAAAAAGATTATTTAGCAAAAATAAAAGCAGGTCCTAAATTTTTTGATTTGCATGAAATGGCCACCATTAAAGTGTTGGCAGACATTATTATGCCAAAGGACAGTGTGAGTGGTTCAGCATCGGATGCGAAAGTGCCAGAGTTTATTGAGTTCATTGTAAAAGACATGCCTGAGCATCAGGTGCCTGTAAGAGGGGGCTTGAAGTGGCTAGATCGTCATAGTAATAATAAGCATGGCAAACAATTTATTGCTTGTACACCCACTGAGCAAATTGGTATTGTGGACGAAATTGCCTATCCTAAAAAAGCGAAGCCTGAGGTTTCTCAAGGGGTAAACTTTTTTAATAAAATGCGTGATTTAGTAACTACGGGTTTTTATACTTCTGAAATAGGTGTGAAGGATTTAGGTTATATGGGTAATATACCGAATCAATGGAATGGTGTACCTGCCGACGTATTAAAACAATACGGATTAGCCTATACGGATAAAGAAAATAAAGAGTGTATTAGTTATTCTTAGTTTTCTATAATCATATATTATATGTATGATTGCTTGCTTGTATAACAAAGGCCCCAAATTTTGGGGCCTTTTATTTTTTTAATATTAGTTAAGTTAAGCAATGGTGCTACCCGCAGCAATGATTTCATTTGGATTTACAAAGAATAATTTACCGTTGGCATCTTCGGCCATTAAAATCATACCCTTGCTTTCAATACCGCGCATTTTACGTGGCGCTAGGTTGGCTACAATGGTTACTTGCTTGCCCACAATATCTTCAGGATTAAAATGCATGGCAATGCCCGATAAAATAGTTCGCTTTTCAAAACCTAGGTCTACCAATAATTCCAATAATTTATCGGCCTTTTCTACTTTCTTTGCTTCCACAATGGTACCTACGCGTAAATCTATTTTACCAAAGTCGTCAAATACAATTTCTGGTTTTAATGGGGCGATACCCTTTTCAGCATTGTCTTGAGCAGCGGTTGTTGTATTTTCCATTTTTATTTTTTTAGCTTCCGCGTTCGCTTTAAGTTGTGCTAACTCGGCAGCAATTTCATCGTCTTCAATTTTTCTAAACAATAATTCTGGGGCACGTAAACTATATCCTACTTTTAATAAATCAAATTTTCCAGCATTTTCCCATTCCAACATTCTGTCCACCACTTTCATTAAGTGGCACATTTTTTTTGCGGTAAATGGCAAGAATGGGTTTATTAAAATGGCCAAGTTTGCAGATAGTTGCAAACATCCATGCATGCAGTTATCTATCTTAGCCTGCGCTGTTGGATCGTTTTCAATATTTTTTGCTAAAATCCATGGTTCTTTCTTTTGCATGTACTGGTTACCCAAACGTGCTAAATTAATTACCTCAAATTGCGCATCTCTAAATTTGTATTGCTCTAGTAAAGAAGTTACTTTTTCTTTGGTTTCTTTAACAGCAACTAATAATGCGTTGTCTTCCTCATCCAAAAACGCAGTATGTATTTTAGGCACTTTACCGTTTGTAAGCTTATGCATTAAAACCCATGTTCTGTTTACATAGTTTGCAAAAATGCTAACCAACTCTCCATTTACTGCATCCTGAAAACCTTTCCAAGTGAATTCGCTATCCTTGGACTCCGGGGCGATAGCGTTCAAATAAAAACGTAAACAATCCGCTAAGGATTCTCCTCCATTTTCTTTCTTAATCCATTTGTTGATATAATCATCCATTTCAATACTCCAACCTCTCGATGTACTCATCTTATCACCTTCTAAATTCATGAACTCATTGGCAGGTACATTTTCTGGTAAAATATTACCATGTAATTTTAACATCACTGGGAAAATAATACAGTGAAATACAATATTATCTTTTCCAATAAAGTGCACCAACTTTGTTTCAGGATCATTCCAATAGGGTTTCCAGTCCTTTTGATTATTCAAAGCCCACTGCTTTGTAGCGCTAATGTATCCAATAGGCGCATCAAACCAAACATATAAAACTTTGCCATCACCACCTGTAACGGGAACCTTAACACCCCAATCCAAATCACGTGTTACCGCGCGCGGTTGCAAGCCGCCTTCAATCCAGCTTTTACATTGACCTATCACAGCAGGTCTCCAATCATTGGTATGTTCTTCCAATAACCATTTGCGTAAAAAATCCTCATGCCTATTTAATGGTAAATACCAATGCGTGGTTTCTTTTTTAATTGGTGCATTACCACTTAAAGTACTCAATGGATTAATTAACTCTTCGGGGCTCAAACTCTTGCCACATTTTTCACATTGGTCGCCATAGGCTTCGGGATGTCCGCAATTGGGACAAGTGCCTTTAATATAACGATCAGCTAAAAAGGTATTGGCTTGTTCGTCAAAATATTGTTCGCTTGTTTTTGTTTCTAAATCACCGCGGGCTTCTAAATCTTTAAAAAATTCACTGGCGGTTTCATGATGCAAAGGATCGCTGGTGCGATGATAAATATCAAAGTGAATGCCCAGGTCCTTAAAATTTTGTTCAATGATAGGATGGTACTTATCAATAATGGCCTGTGCAGTAGTACCTTCTTTGGTTGCTTGAATAGGGATTGCCGTTCCATGCTCATCACTACCACAAACAAAAACCACGTCTCTTTTTTGTGCTTTTAAATAGCGCACATAAATATCGGCAGGCAAATAGGCCCCCGCTAAATGACCAATATGCTTTAAACCATTGGCATAAGGTAGCGCAGCTGTAATCAAATATCTTTTAGGCGTATTCATTCCTGCAAAAGTACTTAATATTGCGGTATGATTCAACCTCAAAACCTACAAGCTGGCGACCTTATTGGCATGGTTTGCCCGGCCGGTACCATTCCATTGGAAAAGGTACAAAAATGCGTTGAAACCCTTACTAGCTGGGGCTATACCGTAAAATTGGGTACAACTGTAGGGGGCAAATACTTTACTTATGCAGGCACCGATGCAGAACGTACAGCGGATTTGCAAGAAATGATGGATGATAAAAATGTAAAAGCAATAATATGTGCCAGAGGCGGTTATGGTTTAAGTAGAATTATAGACAGTTTGGATTTTACCAATATAATTGCTCATCCTAAATGGGTGGTTGGTTTTAGTGATATTACCGTTTTACATGCTGCTTTACAGAAAAAAGGAATCATGAGTATACATGGTCCCATGGCGGCCGCTTTTAGCAAAGGACCTGAAGGTGAACCGTATATTCAAGCATTAAAGTCTATTTTAAGTGGACAAAAAACTAGTTATGAAGCCTCAGCACATAGATACAACCAATTGGGCATGGTGAAGGCTCCTATGATTGGGGGTAATTTATGTTTAATTGCACATTTAATTGGTTCTCAAAATAGTTTAGAAACCCAAGGTAAAATTTTGTTTTTAGAAGATATAGGAGAGTACCATTATAACTTAGACAGAATGGTAATTCAAATGAAAAATGCAGGTTTATTGAATGGATTGGCAGGGCTCATAGTAGGCGGATTTTCAGAAATGCGTGACGAGCCCACAGATTTTGGTGCAGGTGCATTTGAAATTATTCAATCTCATATAAAAGAATATACTTACCCAATTTGCTATGATTTTCCCGTTAGTCATAGCCTTCCAAATTATCCATTAAAAGAAGGTGCTGTTTACACATTACAGGTACAGGCCGATGGTGTTCGCTTGGTCGAAGATTAATTATTTTTTATAATATTTAAAAAGGCGTTAATATTCAATTAAAAATAGGGCTAAGCTAATTTATGTACTAAATTTGTCGTATAAAATTTATTTCTATGCAAAAGTTATTATTTACGCTGTTAGTGACATTTACATTGGGCCTTCAGGCTTCTTTTGCACAGTCTTACGTTTTGTCTGGAGTTGAAAAAACGGACAAGTCGGCTATGCAATATGAGATCATTGGAAAAGTAGCCAATCAGTATTGGATTTACAAAAAAAATGAATCTGTTTCCACCATTGCATTGTACAATGCGCAAATGCAGTTAATAAAACAAAATGATCTTGCTTTTATTCCAGCCAGTATCAGAGATATACAATTTATTAAGTCGGAAGACAAGGTGACCTTGTTTTATCAATTTCAAAATAATACCACTGTATATGCCGCCGCTGCTGTATTGAATAGCGAGGGTCAATTAATAGGTCAACCCAAAGTGGTTGATACTGCCGAAAATGTACGCCCAGGTTCAAATGCCAAAGTGTTTAATTTGATAGAGAGTGATGATCATACGCAGTTAAAACTTTTTTCAGTAAATACAACAAAGGCTAATTCTTTAAAAGTTAAAGTAGTTTCATTAAGCAGACAGTTTGAAATTATTAATGAAGCAACGGTAAATGTAAATGCGAAAAATAAAAAAAGCATTTTATCAGATTTTGCTTTGGACAACAAAGGAAATTTATTCTGCTTAAGGAATATGACACAAGAGGGGGCTGCACCTGCGGTTAGTTTATTGTATCTGGCTACCGATGGGTCCGAGGTAGTTGAGTCGCCCATTATTAACAGTACTTTATTAATGGATGACATTCGTGTAAAAGTAGACAATGCGAATGGACGTGTTATATTAAATTCTTTTTATGCTGTTGAGAAAAAGGGAAACATTGAGGGTATTTTTACTTATGTATGGGACGTTAATACTAAAAAAGAGATAGCAAGTAATGCAAGTAGGTTTACCGACGCCTTAAGAAAACAGGTTAGTGCAAAAAGAAATTTGAATTATGTATTTGATAATTTTTATTTAGATAAGATAAATATTCAAGCCGACGGCAGTATTGTAGCAATTGCTGAAGCAGCAGATACATACAACAATAGGAGTGCTTTCTCAAGATGGGATTATTTTTATGGAGGACCTTTTTATAATCCGTTTATGTTCAGTTTTTGGAACCGACCCTTTGGGTTTTATCCATGGGCAAGATTTGGCTGGGGAATGTCTCCATTTATGTGGAATCATTGGATGAACCCATATGCGGGCTATGGCTTTAATACAGTAACGTATAAAGCAGATAAAATTGCTTTAATTTCTATTGATAACCAAGGAGCAGTTCAGGGAGTTAAAACAATTGAGAAAAAGCAGTCTGATATGAACGTAGATCAATTTATTGGGTATGGTGTTTTAGAAAATAACAATGCAACCACTTTTGTATATCAGAAAAAAGAGAAAGGATTGAGTCAGTTTTTTGTAAATGTATTAGGCAAAGACGGTAGTTTAACAAAAGGCACCAATGTAGTATTGGCCGAAAAAAATTACGAATGGATTCCTCGCTCTTTAAAACAAACTGGCGAAAACGAAGCTATCGTACCTTATCAATTTAAGGATAGAATTGGCTTTGCAAAAATTCAAATTAAATAATCGAAGTGGTTTTTTTATTCAGAGATAGGTCCGATATAAATTTACTATTCTTAGTATTATTAAGTGTTGGGTTGCACTTTCACAATTGGGTGACGCCTCCAATGGTGATTGCCAATGCCTCAGATGGATTGTTGCCTTATATTTTGGTACATTATATAAGACCCCTTTCGCCACTAATTTTAATTATTTTATTTCAAGTCATAATTTTAAGCCAGGCTATTCGCTTAAACATTTTAATGAGTAAACTTAAAATGTTTCAACATGTAAGCTACTTGCCTGGCTTTACTTATATTATACTTACAGCACTATTTCCTTATTGGGATGTAATTAGTTCTGGATTGGTTGCCAATTCATTGGTGATTTGGATTTTAGTAAAATTATTGCGCTTGTATGATCAAAACCAGCCCAAGTCCTTAGAGTTTAATATTGGTTTAATATTGGGAATCTCAATTTTGTTATACTCGCCCATTGCCATTTTAATTCCAGTTGTATTGTTTGCATTAACTATAATCAGACCCTTTAAATTAGCAGAATGGCTTGTATTGTTAATGGGTATTTTACTTCCATTTTATTTTATTTTCACCTTCGTTTATTTAACAAGTGGTGTGCAAGAGTTTACGCATTATTTGCCTAGATTGGATTGGAAAAATCCACTTATAAAACCAAATTTGAAAATCCTTTTAACACTTGCTTTAATACTGGTGCAATTTTTAGCAGGGCTCTATTATTGGCAAGAGCAACAGTCTCGTTTCATTATTCAGGTACGTAAATATTGGGGGGTATTATTATTGGTACTTATATTAACCCTTTTTCAACCCATTATTTTTTCGACACAAGCCTTGTATGCATCGGCGATTGTTTTAACACCTTTGGCTTGCTTTATTAGTTTTGCCTATTCTGTGCCTAAAAGCCTATTTATTCCCAATATTCTATTTTGGTCGGCTATTGCCGTTATTGTGTATAACCACCTAGGTTAGGTGAAGAATTTACCCCGTATTTTTTAGGGGTTTTTGGTACCTTTGGCCTTCAAATTTGACTTACTCATAAACCGTACAATCATGAAATTTGGTGTAGTTGTTTTCCCTGGTTCTAATTGCGACAGAGACATGCAGGATGCTTTAGAAAAAGACCTTGGCTATCCTGTGGAAATGTTATGGCATAAGGACAGTGATTTATCTCATTTTACAACCGAAGATTGTGTAGTACTTCCAGGTGGTTTTTCTTATGGTGACTATTTGCGTTGTGGTGCGATTGCAAAATTCAGCCCCATGATGCAATCTGTAATTGAATTCGCAAATAAGGGGGGTAAAGTATTAGGGGTGTGTAATGGGTTTCAAATTTTATGTGAAAGTGGATTATTGCCAGGTGCTTTATTGCAAAACGAGAATCAACAATTTATTTGCAAAAATGTATTTATAAAGAATGCCACAAGCGAAGCTTTGCAAATACCTATAGCGCATGGTGAAGGAAGATATTATGCAGACGAAACTACTTTATTACAATTAGAAAAAAACAATCAAGTGATTTTTCATTATTGTGATGAAAATGGAAATATAGGTGGTACAGCCAATCCCAATGGTTCTACACATCATATTGCAGGCATTTGTAACGATAAAAGAAATGTATTTGGAATGATGCCACATCCAGAGCGTGCTACCAATAAGGCGTTAAGTAATATTGATGGAGTTAAGGTATTTGAAATTTTAGGTTTGAAAAAGTAATTTAGCATCTTATGAAAAAAGTATTCGTTTTTTTATTTTCTCTTGCAATTGTTTATAACGCCAATGCACAAAAACTAAATCCAGTAAAATGGACATTCGAAGCTGTAAAAAAAGGAGATAAGCAATATGATATCACTTTTTCCGCTAGCATAGATGCACCATGGCATATGTATTCTCAATTTGTGAAAAAAGGACCAGTGCCCACTTCAGTTCAAATTAAGAAAAACCCATTGGTACAATTAAAAGGTAGTGTGAAAGAGATAGGTACTTTAGAAAAGAAATTTGATAAAAACTTTGGAACGGATATTGCTTATTTTAGTAACAAAGTTCAGTTTGTTCAATCGGTTAATTTAAAGGTAACAAGCAAAACAAAGTTAACAGGTGAAATTGAGTACATGGTTTGTAACGACGAACGTTGCCTACCACCTACTAAAGTGCCTTTTGAAGTAACTATCCAATAGTTGGGAAAGTTTTGGCAAGCATTTAAAACGTATAAATATTTTTATTTTGAATAATTTGCTCCGTGTATTGGTCGCTTTCTTTTTATGCTTTTTCTTAAGTAATCATTCTTATGCACAAAATGATAGCTTAGTTAAAGTTGTTACCACTGTAAAGCCTATCAACGACAGCACTTATCAATTACAATATACAATTCAGACAAAAGAAGGATGGAGAGTGTATGGTCAAACAATTTCTCCTGAATCCAAAACAGATACTTTTACAACAGCTCCTCATTTTTTATTTTCTTTAGAAACCATTAAAACAAAAGGAGCAACGCTGTTTGCCACACCGGCGACAAACCAAAAGGATGAACTGTTCGAAAATGCTTATGTATTTCCTGCAGGAAGTCTTAAAGCAATAGATACCATAACCATTAATGGTTTTCAGCCCGATACGGTAAAAGCAAAATTGCTCATATCAATTGCAAAGGGCAATGAATTTTATCAGCAGGAAATTCCAGTAAGTTTCTTTTTAGCCAATGGTAAAAAAGCGGAAGCCTTTCAAGTTTTATTGCCAGCAACAGCAACCAATGCACCTGAAGGTGCTTGCGGAGAAGCCGCTGGTGATAACAAAAATGCAAATGGATGGTCGGTATTTATTTTAGGATTTTTAGGGGGTTTAATTGCTTTAATCACACCTTGTGTATTTCCAATGATACCTGTAACGGTTTCATTTTTCACCAAACGTTCTAAAACAAGAAAAGAAGGAATACGAAATGGGTTGTTATATGGCCTATGCATTTTTTTAATATATGTTTTGGCAAGTTTGCCATTTCATATTGTAGGAAATGTACAACCCGAAATTTTTAACAGTATTTCAACCAGCCCTGTTTTAAATATTATTTTCTTTATTATTTTCATATTCTTTTCCATTTCTTTCTTTGGCTATTTTGAAATCACCCTGCCAAGTGGTATTGCTAATAAGGCCGATTCAAAAAGTGGATTGGGAAGCTTAGGCGGCATTTTTTTTATGGCCATCACTTTGGCAATAGTATCTTTTTCATGTACAGGCCCAATATTGGGCACTTTATTAGTGGGTTCATTACAAGGTGGTGCTTGGGCACTAACTTATGGTATGGCAGGATTTGGATTTGCATTGGCGTTGCCATTTACTTTGTTCGCCATATTCCCTCAATGGTTACAAAGCCTGCCTAAATCGGGTGGATGGTTGGATACCGTTAAAAAAGTACTGGCCTTCTTAGAATTGGCATTGGCCTTTAAGTTTTTGTCAAATGCAGACTTAGTGCAACATTGGGGATTGTTAAAAAGAGAAGTATTCTTGGGACTATGGGCAGCCATAAGTATTGGCTTGGCTTTATATTTATTGGGTAAATTACAATTGCCACATGACAACAAGGGGGCGAAGATCTCAAATGGTAGAAAGTTAGGGGGTGTATTAGCTATTGCGTTTTCAGTTATTTTAATTGCGGGCATATTTCCCAAAAACGCTTATTTATTAAAATTCTTAAGTGGATTCCCACCACCAAGTCAATATAGTATTTTAGCAAAGTCAAGCGATGACAATAGAGGTGTTCACGCTAATGTAGTGAATGATTATGCAAAAGCACTTGCTTTAGCCAAGGAACAAAATAAACCTATCCTTATAGACTTTACAGGTTGGGCATGTGTGAATTGTCGAAAGATGGAAGAAAACGTGTGGACCGATCCAGCAGTAGCAACTTATATCAAAGATAATTTCATCCTTGTTTCTTTATATGTAGATGATAAAGAAATGTTGCCTGTAGAAAAGCGTTTTAAATATACTAGCAAAGTAAGTACTGAAAAAGATATTAATAGCGTAGGTGATTTATGGGCAACCTTCCAAGCAGAAAATTTCAATCAGGTTACACAACCATTGTATGTTGTATTGAGCCCTGATCAAAATTTATTATCTAATCCAGTGGGATATACACCTAATGCAAATGATTATTTGAAATGGTTGCAATGTGGTGTGGCAAAAGGCAAGCCTTAAAAGCTCATTCCACGCTCGTTCATCATCTTTCTTAAATTAATTAAGCCATATCGCATTCTTCCTAAAGCTGTATTGATACTGCAGTTGGTCATTTGTGCAATTTCCTTAAAGCTAAGGTTGGCATAGTGTCTTAACACAATTATTTCTCTTTGCTCCTCAGGTAATAAATCCACTAACTCCTGAATATTGCGATGCGTTTGTGTGCGCGTCATTTTATAGTCAGCAGGATGATCGGAGTGTTTAATAATCTCAAATAAATCTTGGTCATCGCTCGTTTTTATGGTAGGTGTGCGTTTTACTTTTCTAAAATGGTCTACACAAAAGTTATGTGCAATACGTAAAGCCCAAGGTAAAAATTTACCTTCGTCGTTATATTTATTTTGCTTAAGGTTATTGATAATTTTTATAAAAATATCCTGAATAAGGTCCTCGGCCAGGTAACTATCTTTTACCATAAATAAAATAGCATTGTAAATTCTTTCTTGGTGACGATCAATTAAAGCATCGAAGGCACGGGTGTTTCCTTCTTGAAATTGTTGAATTAATTCGTTGTCGTTGAGTTGTACGGTTTTGTTCATTTATGTTTTTTATAGGTCTTCGAAATCTAAGTAAGGGTGAACTTAGTTGGGTTAGTAATGGAAAATTACCCCCTAATACAATTCATTTTTCATTTGTTGAAAACGAAAAATGAAGCGCGAGGATATCCACATTCTCAATCCGCTATCATTTTAAAAAGAATATCGTATTTGGTACAACCAATTAACAAGGAATATGTTATTTTGCTATATGGCTGTAAGTAAAAAAGGAAAGGATTCCATTGAAGTTGTGGGTGCTAGGGTACATAATTTAAAAAATGTATCGGTAAACTTTCCACGTGACCAATTTATAGTGGTAACGGGGGTTTCGGGAAGCGGTAAGTCCTCTTTAACCATTGATACTTTATTTGCCGAGGGGCAGAGACGCTATGCTGAAAGTTTGTCTTCCTATGCCCGTCAATTTATGTCCCGTATGGGCAAGCCCGATGTGGATTATATAAAGGGATTATGTCCAGCCATTGCCATTGAGCAAAAAGTGACCACAAGAACCCCTCGTAGTACAGTGGGGAGTATGACAGAGATTTACGATTACTTTAGGGTGTTTTTTGCGCGTATTGGAAAAACCTATTCACCCTTTAGCGGTCAGGAGGTAAAAAAGCATGATGTGCAGGATGTGCTTGCCTACATGCAAAAAGGAAAGGCCGGCGACAAAATGATATTATTGGTTTCATTTAAACAACAAGCAAAAAGAGATATTGCAGAGGAGTTGAACATACTTGTTCAAAAAGGTTTTACGCGTATCTATTTAAGAGCTGCAAAATCGGAACCTGAAATTTTAAGAATTGAGGATGCATTGGCGCTTTCAAAAACAGAGCTGAATAAGAAAATAAAAGCTCATGAGGTATATGTATTAATAGATAGAATTATTGTAAAAGATTTTGATGAGGACGACATTCACCGATTAACGGATTCTATTGGTACTGCTTTTTATGAAGGTGAAGGTATTTTATGGGTAGAAAAAAACAACAATACTTTAAAAGACTTTAATAATAAGTTTAGTTTGGATGGTATGGAATTTGACGAGCCAACACCTAATTTATTTTCATTTAATAATCCCTATGGTGCTTGTCCAACCTGTGAAGGGTATAGTCAGGTTTTGGGTATTGATGAAAACTTGGTGATAGCTAATCCTTTTTTATCGGTATATGATGGTGGTGTGGCACCATGGAAAGGCGAAAAATTAAGTTGGTGGAAGGACCAGTTTGTAAAAGAAGCCGGCAAGACGGGATTTCCCATTCATCAACCAATTAATAAACTAACTAAGGCGCAGTATTCGCAGCTATGGAAAGGAACTGGAAAGGCGTTGGGTATAGATGATTTTTTCAAAGACGTAGAAGCGCATTTATATAAGGTACAGTTCAGGGTTTTATTAAGTAGGTATCGTGGCCGCACCAATTGTCCAGAATGCAATGGATATCGTGTACGCAAGGAAGCTTTGTATGTAAAAATTGGTGGTAAGCATATTGGTGAGTTATGCGCGATGCCGGTGAGAGAACTGCAACAATGGTTCAAGGACTTGAAGCTTTCGGCTCATGATGCAGAAATTGCAAAAAGAATTTTAGTAGAAATAGAACAGCGTATTCAAACCTTAATGGATGTGGGTTTGGGTTATTTAACTTTAAGCAGGTTAGCGAATAGTTTGAGTGGAGGAGAAAGTCAACGTATTCAATTAACCAGATGCTTGGGAAGTAACTTAACCAACTCCTTATACATTTTAGATGAACCGAGTATTGGATTGCATTCAAGAGATACAGAAAGGTTAATAAAGGTATTACAAAACCTAAGAGACCTAGGAAACACGGTTGTGGTAGTAGAGCATGATGAACAAATTATGCGCAAGGCCGATCATATTATTGATATGGGACCGCTAGCAGCACACCAAGGCGGAGAAGTAGTAGCGGTGGGCAATGCAACGGAGCTCATGAAGGATAAAAAAAGTTTAACGGGTAAATATTTAAAGGGAGAATTATTTATCCCAATACCGGCAAAGACAAGACCTGCTAAACATTTTATAAAATTAGAAGGAGCGCATTTGCATAATTTACAAAACATAAATGTGGATTTTCCATTACAAAGTTTATGCGTAGTAAGTGGAGTGAGTGGAAGTGGTAAAACCACTTTGGTAAAGAAAGTATTGTACAATGCTTTATTAAAAGCAAAACAACAACCTACTGAATTGGTGGGTGGTTATGCGGATATTAAAGGAGACTTGCATTTAATTGATGCCATTGAAATGGTGGATCAAAACCCAATTGGTAAATCATCTCGAAGCAATCCAGTTACCTATATTAAAGCATACGATGCAATCAGAGACGTTTACTCTAAACAAGCACTCTCTAAAATAAGAGGTTTCCAACCTAAGCATTTCTCTTTTAATGTGGATGGCGGACGCTGTGATACTTGTAAAGGCGAAGGGGAACAGTTAGTGGAGATGCAATTTTTAGCGGATGTGCATTTAACCTGTGAGGATTGTGGAGGTAAGCGTTTTAAAGAATCGGTATTAGAAGTACACTATAAAGGCAAGAGTATTTATGATGTTTTAGAAATGAGTGTAGATGAAGCCATTGAATTTTTTAGTGAAGAAAAAAATATAGTACTGGCCATAAGTCCTTTACAAGAAGTAGGCTTGGGCTATGTGAAATTGGGGCAAAGTAGTAGCACATTAAGTGGCGGTGAAGCGCAACGTGTGAAGCTCGCTAGTTTTTTAGGCAAAGGAAAGGCCAATCAAAAAATGTTATTCATATTTGACGAGCCAACCACCGGATTGCATTTTCATGATATCCATAAATTATTAAAAGCATTTAACGCTTTAATTGATCAAGGCCACTCCTTAATTGTGGTAGAACATAACACCGACGTGATTAAAGCCTCGGACTATGTGATTGATATGGGCCCAGAAGCCGGCGATGCAGGTGGAACGGTAGTATATGCCGGAATCCCAATCGGATTAGCTAAATGCAAGTCCTCGCAGACAGGGAAGTACCTATCTTAATCTATCTGCACTCTTAACTAATTGCTCGTCCTTGTAAATTTTAACCATCGCTAAAATTTGTAGGAAAGGCATTGCAAATAAAGCAATTGAGAAAAGCGTGAATCCGCCTCCTGGATTAGCAGCACGAACACGATACACTAAAAAGCCAATTGCTGCAGACAAA
Organism: Bacteroidota bacterium; assembly: GCA_037975805.1. Taxonomy (GTDB): domain Bacteria; phylum Bacteroidota; class Bacteroidia; order Chitinophagales; family Chitinophagaceae; genus Sediminibacterium. Next base: position 47,066 of record JBANFX010000032.1, read on the forward strand.
AGGAAGTTTACAATAGTTACTTTAATTTGTAACATGCGGTTGCTATATAAAAATATTGTTATCGCACTTAAACAAGCGCTAAATGCCAGAGTAATTAAAGTACCTGTTGAGCTGCTACCCGAAATTTCTAATGCGTTAGGCGTTGGGGTATAATAAAAAGGGAAACGCAATACAATAAATGCAGCTACGCTTGCTAGTAATAACCAAATGCTTTGTATTCTTTGTATCATCGTATAAAGTTAGGAAATTTTATTATCAAATGAAATAGCCCCTCCGTTGGGAGAGGCTATAGACTAATATAAGTTCTTAAATGAATTAAACGCCTAGTTCAGGATACAATACAAATTGCTCCATAAACTTGTTTACTTCTTTTCTTGTTTCTGCTAAAATAGTTTCATTGTCGGCATTCATTAACACTTTGTCAATTGCATCTACCACAAATGGGATATGACCTTCATTCATTCCACGTGTTGTAATGGCTGCAACACCAAAACGAATACCTGAAGTTACAAATGCGGATTTATCATCGTAAGGAACCATGTTTTTATTTGCAGTAATATCTGCATGCCCTAATACTTGTTCTGCTTTTTTACCACTAATATTTTTGTTGCGTAAATCAATTAACATTAAATGGTTATCGGTACCACCACTAATAATTTCATATCCTTTAGCAACAAAGGCTGCTGCCATAGTTTGTGCATTCTTTTGAACCTGCTTTGCATACACTGTAAAATCATCCGAAAGTATTTCACCAAAAGCAATTGCCTTTGCTGCAATCACATGCTCTAAAGGCCCACCTTGTGTTCCAGGAAATACAGCCATGTCAATCACATTGGACCATAATCTTAAATTTCCTTTAACGTCTTTTAATCCTAAAGTATTTTCCCCATCCTTTGCCATCATAATTACACCACCACGAGGTCCACGTAAAGTTTTATGTGTTGTAGATGTTACAAAATGACAATAATTAAATGGAGAACTTAATAATCCTTTAGCAATTAATCCTGCAGGATGTGCAATATCGGCAAGTACAAATGCACCTACTTCGTCCGCCACTTTTCTTATTCTTGCATAGTCAATATCGCGGCTATAAGCACTCGCTCCACAAATAATTAATTTAGGCTTATGTGCTCTTGCTTGACTTTCTAACATTTCATAGTCAATGAGTCCTGTTTCTTTCACCACGCCATAAAAATAAGGCTTGTAGGTTTTACCAGAAAAGTTCACCGCACTTCCGTGTGTTAAGTGACCACCCATGCTTAAGTCCAATCCTAATATAGCATCACCAGGTTGTAATATAGCTAACATCACCGCTGCATTTGCTTGCGCTCCACTATGTGGTTGAACGTTTGCATACTCTAAGCCAAACACCTCTTTTAAACGATCAATGGCTAATTGTTCAGTTTTATCTACAATCTCACAACCACCATAATATCTTTTACCAGGATAACCCTCGGCATATTTATTGGTCATTACACCACCCATTGCTTGCATAACTTGCAAGCTGGTGAAATTTTCAGAAGCAATTAATTCAATGCCACGACGTTGACGTTGTAATTCTTGATGGATTATGTCAAAAACCAATGTATCTCTTTGCATAGTTGGAAATTTTATAGAATTAGATGACTTTTAGTAGGATATTTGGCAAAATTAAACCATTCTATAGCCTACACAAAGCTTTCTTTCAACAGTTAGCCCTCTAATATCCACATTTACAATGGGTTCGACCCTAAAATATGCTTTGAATACCGATTTCGGGGTAAAAAATGGTTTTTTGCTAACGGTTATTTGCTATTTTTACCCTCCCCAAAAAGGACAACAATGAAGGCGATTATTCCGGTTGCAGGAGCAGGTACTAAATTGCGACCACATACATATACACAACCAAAGGCGCTTATTCCAATTGCTGGTAAAACCATATTAAGTTTTATCGTTGATCAGTTAAAGGAAGTAGGCATACAAGAGTACATTTTTATTGTAGGATATTTAGGAGAGAAGATACAGGATTATGTTGAGCATACTTATCCGAATTTAAACACACATTTTGTATATCAAAATGACCGTCAGGGCACTGCACATGCAATTCAATTAACAAAAGAGATTGTTGGTGAGGATGAAGTTTTTATTGCATTAGGAGATACCATCTGTGAATTTGATTTAAGAGAGGTAATTGCAAGTCCTTCTAGTATGTTGGGTATTAAAAAAGTGGATGACCCTCGTCAATTCGGTGTGGTTGAATTAGATGAAGAGGGTAAAGTGTTGCATGCTGTTGAAAAGCCTTCCATCCCCAAAAGCAATAATGCATTAGTGGGCTTATACAAAATTAAAGAGTCGGATATATTATTTGAATGTTTCCAGCAATTGGTAACAGAGAATATTAAATCACATGGCGAATATAATTTAACAGATGCATTAGAATGTATGATTAAAAAAGGAGTACAGTTCGATTCTTTTAAAGTGAAACATTGGTATGATTGTGGTAAAAAAGAATCCTTATTGGAAGCCAATGCAGTATTGTTAAAAAAGAGTGGTGGATTAACTGTGAATCCGGAATTATATACCAATACCATTATCATTCCGCCTGTAAGTATTGCTGAAAACTGCGTGATTGAAAACTCTATTATTGGCCCGCATGTAACTATTGGTAACAATGCCATCATTAAAAGTTCCGTTGTTAAAGAAAGTATCATTGGTACGTATACCTCTCTTGACGAAGTAGTGTTAGATAATTCTTTAATTGGTAGTGATGCTTCAGTGAAAGGATTAAGCCGTACCTTGAATATTGGAGACAATACGGAGATAGATTTCGGGTAATACATTTTATCATTTAGATTTTGTAATTAATTTACTTTGTACAATTTTATTGCTAGATTTTTCATTGCTTAAACATTTGTTATGTCCTTTGAAAATAGAATTACCCAACTTTTTAATATTGAATTACCCATTATTCAAGCAGGCATGGTATGGGCGAGTGGATGGGAGTTAGCTAGTGCTGTGAGTAATGCCGGAGGATTGGGTATCCTTGGTGCAGGAAGTATGTACCCCGAAATTTTAAGAGAACAAATTCAAAAGACAAAAGCAGCAACCAATAAGCCATTTGCAGTAAATCTGCCCATGCTGTATCCCGATTTGCAAGCGCACATTCATATAATTATAGAAGAAAAAGTACCTATAGTTTTTACGAGTGCGGGTAATCCTAAAATTTGGACAGCTACTTTAAAAGCAGCTGGTATAAAGGTGGTACATGTGGTAAGTAGTGCCTTGTTTGCTCAAAAAGCGGAAGCTGCAGGATGTGATGCTGTGGTAGCCGAAGGTTTTGAAGCAGGTGGTCATAATGGGAGGGAAGAAACCACTACAATGGTTTTAATACCATTGGTTCAAAACGCTGTAAAAATTCCTGTTATTGCCGCAGGAGGTATTGCCACTGGTGCACAAATGCTCGCTGCATTTGCATTGGGTGCCGAAGCGGTGCAAATTGGTTCTCGTTTTGTTTGTAGCACTGAATCATGTGCACATATTCATTTTAAACAAGCAATCATAGATGCAAATGAGGGTGACACGCAATTGGGATTAAAACAATTGGCTCCTGTACGTTTATTAAAAAATGAGTTTGCCTTAAGTATATTGGCATTAGAAAAAGAAGGACAAGATAAAGAAGCCTTAGCTGCTTATTTAGGAAAAGGGCGCGCTAAAAAAGGAATGTTTGAAGGAGATATGAAAGAGGGGGAATTAGAAATTGGACAGGTAAGTGCCATGATTGAAAAAATAAAACCAGCAGCAGTAATTATACAAGAAATATGGAAGGACTTTAACGCGGGTATTGAACATATTAAAGCCCTCCCATTAGGTAGATCTTTTTAATTATTTTAATCCTTGTGTATGGTTGTTGAGTTTGCTTGTGCAACACAGGTCATTACAACATCGTTAATACATACATGTTTTGGCACATTGGCAACATACCAAGCGGTATCAGCAATATCTTCAGCTGCTAAAGGGGTATAACCGTCATAAACACTAGAAGCTTTATGGGCATCCCCTTTAAATCGAACCAAAGAAAATTCAGTTTCAACTGCACCTGGGTGAATGGCCGTTACTTTAATATGATAAGGTAATAAATCAATTCTTTGTGCTTTGGTAATGGCATCAACTGCATGTTTGGTTGCACAATACACATTTCCATCCTTGTATACTTCTTTGCCAGCAGTGCTTCCTATATTTATGATATGTCCTTCTTGTTTTATTAAATAGGGCAATACTGCTTTAGTAGCATATAATAAACCTTTTACATTGGTATTAATCATTGTTTCCCAATCTTCTAAATTAGCATCAAAAAAAGAGTCACGCCCTAAAGCCAAACCAGCGTTGTTCACTAGAATATCAACAGCCTGCCATTCGGATGGTAATTTCCCTAAATATTCAAATACTGCGTCTTTGTTTTGAATATCAAAAACCAAGCTTAGGGTTTTTACGCCAAACCTTTTTTCAATATCAGCAGCGACTGTTTCTAATTTCTCTTTTCTGCGCGCGGTTAAGATTACATTCCATCCACCTGCTGCAAATTTTTCGGCAATGGCTTTTCCAAAACCAGAACTCGCTCCCGTTACTAAAATGATTTTTGACATAATTTATATTTTAACGCTTATTGTATTTTTTATTTTCTGCAGATTGAATAAATTTTAGTAGGGCATTATTTACTTCATCTGGTGCTTCCAGCATCCCCATGTGCCCAACTTCCCTTAAAACTATAACATTCTTTTCAGGTAAAAGTTGGGTTTGCTGTAAAGAATCTTCAATAGGCACAGCAATATCTTCTTCACCAACAATCATCCAAACGGGGATACGTTGTTCACGTAGCATGTGCGCATGTGAAATTCGATTCCGCATGGCCATCACAAATTGTATCATGGCTTCCGGACTTATATCGCTCACACTATCTATTAGGTCCTGTATTATATGTGGGTTTGCTTTTTTGAAAATATTGCCAAATAAGTTTTGGGTAGAAGTTTCTAAAAATTTACGCGTGCCATGTTCTTGTATGAACTCTGCCACTTTTAAACGGCTTTCTTTTTTTGCAACACTATCCTCAAAAGTAGTTGAATGAACCAATGCCAATCCAATAACATGATTAACATAGTAGTTAGCAAAAGCGAGACCTATATATCCGCCCATACTATGCCCCACCACATAATACTTTTCAATTTGTAAATGATGCATGAGTTCATGCATTACTTCAACATAATTATTGATACTAGGTTTATGGGTATGGTGAATGGTTAAGGGTTTGCAATGTACACCTGGAAGGTTAGGCGCAATCACCCTAAAGTATTTAGATAAAAATTCGATTTGATTTTTCCAAATGCAATGATCTTCCCCAAATCCATGAATTAGCAATAAAGTGGTTTTACGACTATCGCCCTCATCAAAATAAGATAATTGATCGACTCCATAATCGTAATAATGTAACATGTAATCTCTTTGTGGGCTTTAAAGAAATAAGCTATTTATATTTTGCTAAACTTCCTCTTTTAATAAGTCTTATTTGTAAGCATAAGGCAATGATCATAAGTACAACTACCGAATTGGATAAATGTTGTGGTATCCAATGGCTCGCAAACATAAATAGCACTGTGGTTGTAAAAAACAACCAGCCTAAATAACCAACCCATTTTTTTGGAATAAAATAAAGAGGGATGGCAAGCAAGTAAATTGGATGTAGCCAAATTAAGTTATAATTTTCGTGACATGCATTGTGCAATGAAAACTGACTCATATATAAAACCAATGCACCTCCAATTCCAAATAAAAATAAAAGTGTAATATCCAAGAAGCGTGCAATGCTTTGTGTAATTGAACTATTCCAGTTTGAGACAAATAAATACAATATTAAAAATACAATTAAGTATGTGATAGGATTTGATGCCTTCACCTGCGGTTTATTATTGTATTGAATGTCTTTTGTAGCCACTACTAATTTAGGATTGAGCGCTATTTTTTGATATAATAGTATAGGTAAAAATGCCTCTTGGTATAAATTTGGAGTATTGTCGGAAACCGCACCTAAAAGTAAGTCAATGCCTAAAGCTACCCAACCCAATCCGCTTTTATAGGTTCCATTAACTACTTCCTCTCTGTATGAATGAATACCAATACTATAATTGTTTATTTGGGCATGTTTAAAAAGGCCGTCTTTGATTCTGGTTGTACAATTGTCCGAAATAAAATTATATAAATAAAAGCGGTTGTTGCCAATCATATTTACTTGTAATGCTTGGTACCACTTTTCTTTTTCAGCATTGGTTAATTTAAGTTCCTGCTCATGTACATTGCGAGCAGTATACTCGTACTCGTATAAAAAATTTGTATACGTGGTGGCAGTAATAAAATACATTAAATCGCCTTTCATAAATTTGGCGATAAAATTGGGTGTATTAAAATCGAAGGTTCCGAAATTAAAAACGTAATCGGTATTGTTAATGCTATCTACTACGCGGACGGCTGTATGTCCCCAAATTGTGTAAATATCCTCTCCAGCATCGCAGGTGAGAATACTTATGCGTAATTTAGAATTTGCAATTGTATCTTGTTTAACTTGTTCCTGCGCAACTAAATTGTTATTAAAAACTAAACAACAAAAAATGATGGTTATGAAACTAGATATTTTCATTGTCATCCCATTCGCAAAATTGCTCAATGTTTTTTTCATGCCTTTTATTTGCGAGAATAGTTAGGGGCTTCTTTGGTAATATCAATATCGTGTGCATGACTTTCTTTCATGCCGGCATTGGTAATTTGAACAAAAGTAGCGTTTTGTAAATCTTTCACTGTTTTAGCACCACAATAACCCATACCTGCTTTTAAGCCACCCACAAATTGATAAATAATTTCACTTAAATTTCCTTTGTAAGCAACACGACCCTCAATTCCTTCTGGTACAAATTTTTTGCTGTCGGTACCTTCTTGAAAATAACGGTCGCCACTTCCTTGTCCCATGGCACCAATACTTCCCATGCCACGATACCCTTTAAATTTACGGCCTTCGTATATGATTGTTTCACCTGGACTTTCTTCGGTACCTGCAAAAATGCTACCCATCATTACACAGTTGGCACCAGCTGCTAAAGCTTTTACCATATCACCTGTATAACGTATACCGCCGTCGGCAATTACAGGAACATTTTTTCCTTTCAAAGCTTTTGTAGCTTCCATGATGGCTGTTAATTGAGGAACCCCAGCACCTGCAACAATGCGAGTAGTACAAATAGATCCTGGTCCAATTCCAACTTTTACCGCATCGGCACCTGCATTGGCTAAAGCTAATGCACCTTGCGCTGTGGCTACGTTGCCTGCAATTACGGGTAAATTTTTAAAATTCTTTTTTAATGTTTTTAATGCTTCTAGCACACCTTTACTGTGTCCGTGCGCACTGTCTAAAGAAACTATATCCACTCCTACTGCATTTAATGCAGCAGCTCTATCCAATAAATCTTTTGTAATGCCTAGCGCAGCACCTACCAATAAACGACCAATTTTATCTTTCACAGCATTTGGGAAAGCACTTAATTGTAAAATATCGCGATAAGTAATTAACCCTATTAATTTACCTTGCTTACTTACAACGGGTAATTTTTCAATTTTATATTGTCTTAAAATTTTTTCTGCTTTTCTTAAATCGGTTCCTTCTGGCGCAATGATTAAATTTTCTTTAGTCATTACTTCACTAACTTTTCGCTTTCTATCGGTTTCGAAACGTAAGTCACGATTGGTTAAAATTCCAACTAGCTTATTTCCTTTATCAACAATAGGAATACCACCAATTTTGTTTTCCTTCATTAACAACAAAGCATCGCCAATGGTAGCGTTTACTTCTAAAGTAATAGGATCTACTATCATACCACTTTCACTTCGCTTTACTTTACGAACTTGCTCGGCTTGGCGTTCAATACTCATGTTCTTGTGTAAAATACCAATACCGCCTTCACGTGCTAAGGCAATGGCCAAGCTCGCTTCGGTAACCGTATCCATTGCTGCGGATAAAATAGGAACGTTGAGTGTGATGTTTTTGGTAAGTTGACTGTAGATTTTTACTTCGGAAGGAAGCATCTCAGAGTAAGCCGGCATTAACAATACGTCGTCGAATGTTAAACCTTGACCAAAAATGCGGGAGTTGTTGGTAGAATTTCTTGTTGCCATAGGCAAAGGTAGCTTTTTGCCCCTTTTGGGCAAAATCCTTTTTGAATGCATTGAAAAACAAGGACTTAGGACAATGAATAAAGGTTGCCAGCTTGCAACTGAACCAGGTTATTTAGTTCCAAGGATAACAAATGAGCCGATAATTCATGCGATGGTAAATTTAATATATGGGAAATTGCGTCCTTATGAATTGGACCCTGCGATTGAATGAGTAAATAGATAGTTTTAAAAATTGGTGGCATGGTGAGCAAATTTTTTTGTGTATTTAAATTCTGGATGTTTATGGTGTTATCACAATTCTCTGTCTTGCCTTTTTGTAATGGCCAATTCATATTTTCTAATAATTGGTTAGGGTCATGGTAAACTGTTGCAATGTTATTTTTGATTAACCATAAACAACCTTTACTCTTTGCATCATGTATTTTGCCGGGCACAGCAAATACTTCTCTATCATATCCTCTTGCTAATTTAGCTGTGATCATACTTCCCCCTTCTACTGCGCTTTCAACAACAATTGTTGCATCGCTCATACCTGCAACAATTCTATTGCGTTTTGGAAACTGAAAAGGCATGGTGATAGTTTTTTGTCTGCATTCAGTGATAAGCCCACCATTACTTAACATATTTATTGCTAGCCGTCTGTGTGAATTGGGGTAAATTGTATCCAGCCCATGTGCTAATACGCCCCAGGTAGGAATTTTATTTTTTAACGAGAGTGCATGTGCAATGCCATCTACTCCCAAAGCCATGCCACTGATCACACCCAATTTTAAATGTACTAATCCTTCTAGTAATTCTTGTATTATTTTATTTACTTGATGTGTATGTTGGCGAGTACCTACAATACTTATTAATTGTGGCAGATTAAAACGGCTGGAACCCTTTGTGTAAAGTACTATTGGAGGATCGCTAATATTGATGAGGCGGTTAGGATAATCATTATCCATGCATCCAAAACATTGAATATTATGTTTCGAAATAAAGTTAATTTCTTCCTCGGCCGCCTCAATTGGCCAAGGTGCTACATTTTTTTTATGTAACTGAAAAATATGTAACGCAGAACCATAATACCTTAACATGTTCATTTTTTGCGCAGCTGAAATGCCCTCTATCATGCTAAAGGCAATGGTATAAAGCAATGCTTCATCTTTATTTGTCATTTTATAAACATCGCTTATTAAAACAAATTAAGTAAGCGTATTTATACTATTGAGTGCATTGTTCTTTTCAAAAAATTATTGAATTGTAATGGTAAAACTCGTACGTCTGTTTTGTGCACGGCCTGCTGCTGTTCCATTATCGGCAATAGGTTTGCTTGCACCAAAGCCTTTAGCGCTTATTCTTTGCGTTGCAATACCTTTTTTAATTAAGTATTGTGCAATGGCAAAGGCACGTTTTTCCGATAAATTTATATTGGCAATTTCTGAACCAGTATTATCGGTATGACCTTCAATGAAAATACTAGCATTATTGGTGTTCTCTAAATAATTTACCAATGCGTCAAGCTCAACAAATGATGCAGCATTTAGCTGCGCATTGTTCACATCAAAAAATACGTTTTTAAAATCCTTTGTAAACTTATTTTGAATAGGGCTTAAATTAAAATTTTGGCTGGTGCCAGCAAGTTGAATAAGTTTTTCCTTGCTTAATAAACTACTTGCATAATCATGCTGTGGACTATTTACTTGTATACCAAGCGAATCAAATTCAGGAATAGAAAGTACAAATACGCCTGTGCTATCCACATTTATAACCATAAATTTAGTGGAGTCTTTAGGGTCCGAAAGCCTTACTAAACCGGGAATAGGTAAATGAGAAAATGCGTCCGTAATGAATCCATTAAAATAATAGGTTTTGTTTGCGCGCGCTTTTTGTGGCAACACTACTTTATAAATATCTAATTCTCCGCGACTATCAATTCGGTCACTTGCAATGTATCCTTCCCATCCATTACTTGCAATGGCAATGCTACCTTCATTATCAAATGTATTAATAGGGTAGCCTAGGTTGGTTGGCTTACTCCATTTTCCATCCAATTTTTTAAAAGCTACAAACAAATCAGTTCCTCCGTAACCGGGCCATCCATTAGATGCAAAATATAATGTTCTATTATCAGCATGTATAAATGGTGTTTGATCATCCCCTTTTGTATTAATATTCGGGCCTAAATTATAAGCCTGGCTCCAATATCCATTTTTGGTTTTATATGAAACGTAAATATCTATACCACCAAAGCCTCCGGGCTTATTACTGCTAAAATATAATGCTTGACCGTCCGGCGAAATACTAGGGGCACTTTCCCAAAAATCAGAATTTATATTACGTCCTAAGTTAAGTGGGGCAGACCAGCCACTGTCTGTTTTGCTTACTTTGTATATGTCATATCTGCCATATCCCATTTCCATATATTCAGCAGCGTAGTATAGTGTTTTTAAATCGGAGGATAAACTTGGTGCTCCTTTTTTGTCTGCAAAATTTAAAGTATCAGAAAGTGGTTTAGCCAACGAAAATCCATTACTATTCATATTGCTGAAAAGAAAATCTTCCCGCTTGTCTTTATTTCTGCGCATAAATAGAAGCAAGCTATCCTGCACGGTTACTGTGGGAAAGTATTCGGCATTTGCTGTATTTACGCTGTCTCCCACATTGGTGACTTTAGCAAGTATATCTACTTCCTGTTGAGTTACAAATTCACAAATAGCAATTAAGTCATTTATATTTTGTTGCTGATGAGCCGGTGTCTTATTCGAAAATGCTTTTAGTGCACTCAATGCTTTTTTGTAATCGCTTATTGTAGCCAAAGCGGTGGCATACTTTAATATATATGGTGCAGCACCATCAATATCTTTTTGTAAAGCTTTTTCAAAAACAACAATGGCTTTTTTTGGCTGCTTTATTTTTGAATACACTTGAAAAAGGGTAATATATGCATCCAATAAATTGGTGTCTTTTTCAATACTTGATTCAAGCAACTGAATACACTGCTCATAATTTTGAGCTTCAAAAGCAACCCCAGCTTTCTCCATTAATTTGCGCGCTGCAGATGCATTTTGTGCATGCAAAGAACTTGTCATGGTGCATGATAAAATAACGAACCATAAAAATAGTGCAAGCCTATTTTTCATATTGCCTTATTGAGCTGTAAATATAATTAGGGTACTTGAATGAACTTGTGTAGCTGCGCACTTAATTCCCATTTTGGGTTTGCTTTAACATACTCAATAACTACTTGTGTCATTTGCGCTTGCTTTTCCCATTCAGGTTGTAAAAACAATTTGCAATTGGGTGGAGTTTGTTTTGCATAGGTTTCGGCCCATTCAAAATCGGAATGATTAAAAACCACTACTTTTAATTCTGAAGCCAAAGCTATATTTTCGGGAAGGGGGGCTTTAAATTTTTTTGGAGATAAACATACCCAGTCCCATTCACCCGACATTGGGCTGGAACCAGAAGTTTCAATATTGGTTTCAAAACCAGCTGCTTTTAAAGCTCTAGTTAAAGGATCAAGTTTATGTAATAAGGGTTCGCCACCTGTTACAATCACTAATCTGCTAGGGTGTACTAAAGCACTATTTACAATTTGTTCAACCGATAATGCCGGGTGTTTACTTGCATCCCAACTATCTTTAACATCACACCAAACACAGCCAACATCACATCCCGCTAAGCGGATAAAAAAAGCCGCTTTGCCCTGATGATATCCTTCGCCTTGCAAAGAATAAAACATTTCCATCACAGGATATTGTTGTGTATGAATTTCGTTCATGAGCAGAAGAATGGCTTCGTTGTAATTATGTTTCGATTGATTAAATTAAAATTTACCCTCGTAGGCTTTCATGGTATTCATTAATAAACCCGCAATGGTCATAAGTCCAACACCTCCTGGAACGGGGGTTACAGCCGAGGCTTTTGTTATAGCCTGTTCGTAGTTTACGTCGCCTTTAATACGAAAGCCTTTTTTTGCAGTGGCATCCTCAACTCTTGTAATTCCCACATCAATTATTACTGCACCAGGCTTTATCATATTGGCAGTAACAAATTCTGGTTTACCAATTGCAACCACTAAAATATCGGCTTGTTGTGTAATTTTTTCTAATGCTTCTTTTGGTGTATAGCGATGACAAAGTGTAACATATGCATTCCCTTGCGGTCTGTCGCCACTCAATAAAATACTCATGGGTCTTCCTACAATATTGCTTCGTCCTATTACAACAACATGTTTCCCTTTTGTTTCAATTTTAAAATATTCCAACATCAGTAAAACGCCATAAGGTGTAGCAGGTATGAAAGTATCTATTCCTTGTACCATTCTTCCAATATTGGTTGGATGAAAGCCGTCCACATCTTTATGAGGATGAATGGCTTCAATTATTATTTCGTCATTGATATGTTTTGGCAAAGGAAGTTGCACTAATATACCGTCCACATTTTTATCCTCATTCAGTTCTTGAATTTTGGCTAATAAATCTGCTTCTGAAACATCATCATTAAAGCGTATTAAAGAACTTCCAAAGCCAGTTTCTTCACAATTTTTTACTTTGCTAGCTACATAAGTTTCACTGGCTCCATTATTGCCTACTAAAATGGCGGCTAAATGGGGTGTTCTTTTTCCAGCTGCTTCTAAGGCTTGTGTTTTTTGTAAAAGGGTTGCTTTTACTGCTGCGGAGGCTATTTTGCCATCTAATACTAACATGGCGCAAATTTAGTTCATAGAAATGCTGTACGCTAATTTTTTTTTAACATTCCATCCCCTGTATCTTTGTTGTTCAATTAATAACATGGAACAAAACCCAAACCCACCCCTAAATATTGAAATAAGCGAGGAAATTGCAGAAGGTTCATATGCCAATCTTGCCATCATTACACATAGCAATGCCGAGTTTGTAATTGACTTTGTAAACGTAATGCCGGGTACCCCTAAAAGCAAGGTAAAGTCAAGAGTGATTTTAACTCCCATGCACGCTAAACGATTTATGAAAGCATTGGTAGAAAATGTAGAAAGATATGAGGAAGCCAATGGCCCAATAGGTGATATTTCACCAGTAGAAATTCCTTTAAATTTTGGAGGACCTACTGCACAAGCCTAATGCATTATTACATTGAATTTTACTTGGCGCACAAATTACCAACTACTGCTTTGTTCAGCATAGCTATAGTAGCCTTCCGTGCTTACTATGATGTGGTCAACTAATTTGATGTCTAATAGGCTTGCCGCTTTTTTAACTTTTTCGGTTAACACATCGTCCATTCTGCTTGGCATGAGTTGTCCACTTGGATGATTGTGACAAATAATAAATCCTGTGGCTTCATGGCTTAGAGCTAATTTAAACAATACCCTGGGATCCGCTACAGTTCCAGTTATTCCGCCCTCGCTTAATATTTGTTCATGAATAATTTTATTGGCTTGGTTTAATAATAAAACCATAAATATTTCCCTTGACTCAAATTGCAAACTGTATTTTAAATGTGCCACAACATCGCTGCTTTGCATAATATGTTTATCTATATTTTGTTGTAATAATCTTCTGGATCCTAATTCAATGGCTGCTAATAAACGGATGGATTTCACTTTTCCTATGCCCTTAATTTTCAAAGAAAGCATATCCTTTGTGGAAAGCTTCGACAACTGTAATAAATTGTTATTGCATTTATGCAGTAAAATACGCGCTAAATCTACTGCATTGTTTTGGGGGGTGCCTTGTTGTAATACAATGGCAATGAGTTCGGCGTTGGTTAAATATTTGGCACCCTTGGTATATAATTTATGAGTTGGTTGGTCATTTAGGGCCCAGGATTTAATGGTCATTTGCATCCGGGCAAAGTATCCCCAAATTGGATGCCCTATAAGGGTATTAATACTATTAAAAAAGTAGAATTTTATCCTACGTTAATGACTTGTTGAAAAGTAGCCCCTTTAATCTTTCCTAAATGCTTTACAGAATGATAACTTTGAAGCACATTCAACCTACTCATGAACCCTTCTGTTAAAATATTTGCTGGAACTGGCTCAACGGCCCTAGCAGAGAAAATTGCCCAAAGATTTGGTGCACCCATTGGAAAAATTAACATCCAAAAATTCAGTGACGGAGAATTTCAACCTGTTTTCTTGGAAAGTGTACGTGGTGACTATGTTTTTTTAGTACAAAGTACCTATGCACCTACCGACAATTTATTTGAATTGTTGTTAATGATTGATGCTGCCAAAAGAGCAAGCGCTTATAAAATTATTGTAGTAATTCCTTATTATGGATTTGCTCGCCAGGACAGAAAGGACAAGCCAAGGGTGGCTATTGGAGCTAAACTAATTGCAACTTTGCTAGAGGCTGCAGGTGCCAACAGAGTTATTACAATGGACTTACATGCTGCTCAAATTCAAGGTTTCTTTGATGTTCCGGTGGATCATTTGGACAGCTCTGCTATATTTATTCCATATATTGAATCTCTAAAATTAGAAAACCTTTGTTTCGCAGCGCCCGATGTGGGAAGTACCAATCGTGTACGTGAAGTTGCCAACTACTTTAATGCCGAAATGGTGATTTGTGATAAGCATCGTAAACGTGCCAATGAAATTGCGAGCATGGTAGTAATTGGAGATGTTACTGGGAAGGATATTGTTTTGGTAGATGATATTTGTGATACGGGTGGCACTTTAGTGAAAGCTGCTGGTTTGTTAAAAGAAAAGGGTGCAAGAACAGTTCGTGCCTTAATTACACATCCAGTTTTAAGTGGAAAAGCATATGAAAACATCGAAAACTCTATACTAGAAGAGCTAGTGGTTTGTGATACCATTCCGTTGGCGCATCCGTCCCCTAAAATTAAAGTGGTAACGGTTGCCGATTTATTCGCTATTGCCATTAGAAATGCCTATGAAAATAAGAGTATAACAAGCTTATTTGTACACTCTCAATTAAAGGCAAGAGGTTAAAAATCAATTAGTTAGATAATATTAAGTAGCAGCTTTGGTTGCTACTTTTTTATTTCCTATCTTCGCGCTCCATTATTGAGAAAGAATAATGGGCGTGATAATGCGAAAGCGAGTCACTTATTTAAACAAACAAATAGATCTCAAATGAAAACAGTTACAATCGAAGGCCACTTGAGGACCGAAGCTGGCAAAAAAGCCGCCCGCCAACTACGCTCTCAGGAAAATGTGCTAGGTGTAATTTACGGGGGTGCTACAGAAGTTAATTTCTATGCTTCTGCAAAGGCTTTCAAGCCATTGGTGTACACAAGTGAATTCCAATTAGCAGAAGTTAAAATTGAAGGTAAAACTTACAAGTGTATCTTGAAAGATTTACAATTCGATAAAGTATCAGATGCTTTATTACACGTTGACTTATTAGAATTAGTAGACGATAAAAAAGTAATCGCAACATTACCTTTAAAATTAGTAGGATCTGCTGCAGGTGTTAAAGCCGGTGGTAAATTGATTGTTAAAATTAAAGCAGTAAAAGTAAAAGCATTACCAAAAGATTTAAGAGAGAATATCGAATTAGATATTACTAACTTAGAATTGAATGGTAATATTCGTGTTCAAGACATTAATGTTCCAAACATTGAAGTAATGAACCCTCCACGTATCCCAGTTGCTTCTATTGTTATGACACGTCAGTTAAAACAAGAGGAGTCTGAGGCAGCGAAGACAGCAAAAAAATAATTTTACATTATTTGAATATCAAATCCCTCCAAGCAATTGGGGGGATTTGTTTTTTAGAAGGGTTTTTTAAAATCGCGTGAGCGATTTTGTGTATTTTTGAAACTGAACGTAAATCAGCTATGTCAAAATTTTTGTTAGTAGGATTAGGAAATATAGGTGCCGAATATGCGCACACCCGACACAATATCGGGTTTGACGTGTTGGATGCATTTGTCATAAAACATGAAGGCTTTTTTAAATTAGATCGTTTAGCTGAAGTGGCTGAGGTAAAATGGAAGGGGAAAACATTTATATGCGTAAAGCCTACTACATTCATGAACTTAAGTGGGAAGGCATTTAAATATTGGATGGATAAAGAAAAAGTGGAATTAGAAAACACATTAACCATAGTGGATGATTTGGCTTTGCCTTTATCTAAATTAAGACTACGTGCTTCTGGTTCCGATGCAGGACATAATGGATTAAAAGATATTCAATTAACATTAGGTACGGATGCCTATCCAAAACTCCGATTTGGCATTGGCAATAACTTTGCTAAAGGACAACA
This sequence comes from Bacteroidota bacterium, assembly GCA_037975805.1. Taxonomy (GTDB): domain Bacteria; phylum Bacteroidota; class Bacteroidia; order Chitinophagales; family Chitinophagaceae; genus Sediminibacterium. Next base: position 63,460 of record JBANFX010000032.1, read on the forward strand.
AGTAGATTTTGTATTAGGTAAATGGGCGCAGGACGAAAGAAAATTAATAGACATAAAAATTCAAAAGTGCGTTGAAGTAATTGAGTCTTTTGCGGCTATAGGATTATCCCGCACTATGACCATGGCGAATGCCTTGGATATAAAGGAAGCATAATCCCCTTGAACGAGCAACCTAAAAAATAATTTTATGAGTATATTTTGTATTGGAAGAAATTATGTTGAACACGCGCATGAATTGGGAAATGAAGTGCCTACTTCGGCCATCATATTTATGAAGCCAGGTACTGCATTGTTGCCTAAGGGTGAAAATTTTTCCATCCCTAGCTTTACAAACGACTTACATTTTGAAGGAGAGTTGGTATTGCGCGTAAGTAAGCAAGGGAAAAATTTAACTGAACAACATCCAAATGGAATTCCTGTGATAGAATATTGTGATGCCATCACGGTGGGTATAGATTTTACGGCGCGCGATTTGCAAAACAAGTTAAAAGAAAAAGGGCTTCCTTGGGAAAAAGCAAAGGCATTTGACAATGCAGCTATACTTGGTGAATGGCACGATTTAACACCTGAAATTTTATCTGGTCCAATACATTACACCTTATCCAAAAATGGATCAACTGTGCAAACAGGGGATTCCAGTTTAATGATCTTTCCTTTAGATAAAATATTGGCTGGTATTACGGAGTATTTTACTATTTACCCCGGGGACTTAATATATACTGGAACACCCGCTGGTGTAGGCCCAACAGCAAAAGGGGATACATTTGAAGGTTTTTTTGAAGGACAGTCCGTTTTTAGTCTTAAAGTGAACCCATAAATTCAAAAAAATTAAGTAGTTTTGCCACCCTTTTAAGGGTATAACCAATAGGTTCTGGCGAGGTAGCTCAGTTGGTTAGAGCACAGGATTCATAACCCTGAGGTCACGAGTTCAAATCTCGTTCTCGCTACATGAAAATCAACCACTTACGTTTATTCGTAGGTGGTTTTTTATTTTGTGTCATGTTTTGTGTCATGAATTGTGTCATGATTTTTTCAGTAGAGGATTTTGTGTATTATAAGAAGGGAAGTATTACGGATATGGTTAGATACTATAAATTTTAAAAAATGAGTGTAAAATTTCATAAAGCATTGAATATTTGCTGTTATCTTATTTGTCTATTATGGGGAGAGTATACAATAATTAGATTCTGTCATCACAGGCTATGCACAATCTTTTTATTGTCTTTTGCCTATTCTAGTTGTCTATATTTGATTATGGAAAATAGGCATAAGAAACTGGTGTAAAATTTGAATATTCAAAATTATTTTTATATATTAGATTATACATTAATTCAAAAACAAGCCTATTATGAAAATTTTTCAAGTTGATATGAGAAATGGGGATGCTAACTATGCAAATTTAACCCTTTATTTATTTACTAAGTCGGAAAATAAACCAACTAAATCCCAAATAGATAAATGTTTAGAGTTATATGATGAAATAGATATTAATGTTTTAAAAAATTTAAATGTATTAGGTATAGATGATTCTTTAGGATTAAATGATTATGATTTTAGCATTAATCAAATCAATAATATCAATGATAAACTTATAGAGTCTTTAAATTTTGATGAGGTAATCTATATTTTAGATGCATTTGACCCTGAACCAAGTGGATTAAATCTTTTAAATAACGACGGTAAAATAATTATCATTTCATCTAATGGTGATATTAGATATTTTTAAATTTTTAAAGCAAGGGTGGCGAAAACGTATGAGTGTACAATCATCGAAGGTTAGACGCAGGTATTAATACCCGCCGAAAGGCGTGCAGGTTCAATTCCTGCCCCTTGCTCAAAAATTCAAATTATAAATTATTATATATGAAATTGCAATATGGTCTAATTAATATAAATGGTAAAACTATCGTTGATTTTATTTACGATGATATAGCTCCATTTAATAATGAATACTTTAGATTTCAAAAAGGTTCAAAATATGGTTTAATTGATAAAAGTGGAAAGATTTTACTTGATTCTAATTTTACATCTATTAATCAATTTTCAGAAGATTTATTATTAGCTGAGAATTATCATCTTAAAGAGTACATATTTTTTGATACTAATTTTATTCAAAAGATAAAATTAAACTTACAAAGTTGTAGTGTTTTTTCTGATGGGTTAGCTAGGGTTGAGATGGATAGTAAATATGGTTATATAAATACCGAAGGAGAACTAGTAATTGATTACCAATTTTATAAATGTGGAAATTTTGAAAATGGTTATGCCTGGGTTAAAAATAATGAAAATGAATTTGCATTAATTGATAAAAAAGGTCAAATTGTAGTTGATTATTTTTATGCAGAAGATATTTTAGAATTTTCTAAATTTCCATTTATATCAAATCATGCAATAATTGTCTCTAGGAATGATAAAAACATAAAACAATATGATTTATTAGAAAAGAATGCTTCAATTGAGAATAGACAACCTGCTGTTTTTAATGAAGAAGCATTTGAAGCTGTTAGATTATTTGATAATAATACTACTATCGTTAAGCATCTTGGCAAATGGTATATTTTTGATTTAGAAGAAGCTATAATTATCGGAGAAGGATATGATTTGATTACAGATGATCAGCTAAAGTATCAGGAGTTAGTTGAACCATTTCAAAATTGTGATGTAGCATTTGCAATTAGAGATGGGAAGGCAGGAGTTATTGACAAAAAAGGTAGATTAATAGTAGATATTCAATTTGATTTATTTAAGCCATTTAGTAATGGTTTCGCTTGTGTTGGTAACAAAAATGGGAGTACGGAATTATGGGGTATTATTGATATTACAGGCAAATTTATATCTGAATTAAAATATACTAATGTTACAAATTTTTACGATTCATATGCTTGTGTTTGTAAAAAAAA
>JBANFX010000054.1:0-126031 GCA_037975805.1 Bacteroidota bacterium
TTATTGAAAAACGTCAAAGCCAGAAGATAGGTTGCATAGAGGAAGTTGCCTTTAGAATGGGCTTTATTGATAAAGCACAACTAATGGTTTTAGCCGATAAATACGCGAAAAGCGGCTATGGTGAATATTTAAGAAATTTAAAAAAGTAGGGTTTTACTGAACCTTTCTACTTTTCTGTTGTTTTAGCAGTATGTCATCATATACCATCAAGGATTTAGAGCAAATTTCAGGGATCAAAGCCCATACTATTCGTATTTGGGAGCAGCGCTACCGTTTTTTACAACCGCAGCGAACTGAAACCAATATTAGATCCTATTCAGCGGATGAACTCAAGGTAATTTTAAACGTATCTCTACTTAACAAATACGGGTTCAAGATTTCTCATATCGACAAAATGAGTACGTCTGAAATTGAGGAAAAAATTCTTGGATTAAATCAATTAGATGCAGAAAAAGAGCGTGTGGTGAATGCGCTTATCAAGGATATGGTATCCTTGGACATGATTTCTTTTGAAAGACAATTAGACAATTATATTGCTCAAAAAGGGATTGAAAAAACAATCACTGAAATTATATTTTCATTTTTAGAAAGAGTAGGTGTTCTTTGGATAACCAATCATATCAACCCTGCACAAGAGCATTTGGCATCTAACATCATTAGACAAAAAGTAATTTTAGGGATTGAAAAATTGCCTAAGTCATTTGTGAATGCAAAGACGATAGTTTTGTTTATGCCAGAAGGAGAGTATCATGAGATTGGTCTTTTGTTTGTACACTTCTTATTAAAATCAAAGGGTTATAATGTAGACTATTTGGGAACCAATGTTCCATTAATAGACCTAAAATATTTAACTGAATTCAAGAAAGTAGATTATTTATACGCCCATATTACAGCGCCTACAAAAGGATTTAAGCTTAACAAGTTCATGGAACAATTAACCCTGATCAATAGTAATATTCCAATCGTGTTAACTGGGATAATGATGCAAGAGTACAAAGGTCCAGTGGCTAATCATATTCGTATTATGCAGTCTTTATCCGAGACAATGAGCTTTTTGTCCACCTTATAGCTACATATAAAGCTTAGAAAATCAACAGTTTAGCTAGTTTTACCCATTTTGTTTAATAAATATTTGAAATATTTAAACAAAATATCCTTTCTTCTACTTACTTTTGTTTAGCATTATTATTTAAATGTTAAACAAAAAGAAATGTCAAACGCCGAATTTAGTTTACTACTTACCGAAAACGCCGAATTTTTAAGGCCTTTTGCTGTGAATTTAACCAAGGATCATGAGTCCGCTAAGGACTTATTTCAAGAAACCTTGTTTCGTGCCTTCTCCAACAAAGACAAGTACAATGTGGGTACCAATATTAAGGCATGGTTGTATACTATTATGCGTAATATTTTTATAAATGATTACCGCAAGCGTTCAAAGCAATCGGTAGTTTTAGATAATACTCCCAATGATTATATCATTGATCAAACACATACAAAAGTGTTGAATCAAGGAGTTACCAATTTAAATATGCGTGAAGTAAATCAAATGATATTTGAGTTACCTGAATTGTTTAGAATACCATTTAATTTGTATTTTGAAGGCTATAAGTACAATGAAATTGCCGAGGAATTAGGTGAACCATTAGGAACCATCAAAAGTAGAATTCACTTTGCAAGAAAAATTTTAAAACAAAAAATCGCAAGATATTAATCTCATTATGCCTTCCCCAAAAAAACAGGTCTTAGTAATAGGTGCCGGATTTGCTGGTCTTTCTGCTGCTAGTTTTCTAGCACAGAAAGGTTGGCAGGTAACCCTGATAGAACAACATGAAATACCTGGTGGAAGAGCAAGAAAATTTGAAACAAATGGTTTCGTTTTTGACATGGGGCCAAGTTGGTATTGGATGCCCGATGTTTTTGAAAAGTACTTTTCCAAATTTGGAAAAAAAGTTGCTGACTATTATCAATTAAAAAGATTAGATCCTTCCTATCGCGTATATTTTGAAAATACACACTGGGATATGCCTGCTAATTATGAGCAGTTGCAGGATTTATTAGAATCCGTAGAACCCGGTGCCGCTAAGGCTTTGGATGCATTTATGGAGGAAGCAAAATACAAGTATGAAGTAGGTGTTGGAAAATTAGTGCACAAGCCTGGTCAGTCATTGTTTGAGTTTATAGAATGGGATGTAATTAAGGGTATGTTCAAATTGGATATATTCAAAAACATGAAAAAACATGTTGCACATTTTTTTAAGCATCCCTATATTCAATCTATCATGGAATTTCCTGTTTTGTTTTTAGGTGCATTACCTGAACATACGCCTGCATTGTATTCATTAATGAATTACGCCGATATTAAAGGAGGTACTTGGTATCCAGAAAAAGGGATGTTTAGCATAGTAGAAGGAATGTATAAAGTGGCAGTAGAGCAAGGTGTTCAATTTCAATTTGGGGAAGAAGTAAGAAGAATAGAAGTAGTGAATGGTGTTGCAAAATCGGCAAGAACCATACATAAAATAACCGGAGCGCAAAAGGAATATGAATTTGATGTAATTGTGGGAGCAGGAGATTATCACCATATAGAAACAAAATTAATTGACGAAAAATATCAATCTTATACCAACAAATATTGGAATGAAAGATTAATGGCGCCAAGTTCTATTTTATATTATGTAGGACTTAATAAAAAATTAACGGGTGTTCAACATCATAATTTATTTTTTGATACGGACTTTGGTGTGCATGGACAAGAAATATATACGCATCCTGCTTGGCCAAAAGACCCTTTGTTTTATGCCAGTTTTCCATCCGTAACCGATCCAACTGTTGCTCCATCGGGTAATGAAAACATGTTTTTATTAATTCCTATAGCGGCAGGCTTAACAGGTGACACCGAAGCTATAAGAGACGAATATTTCAAGAGAATAGTGGCTAGAATGGAGGAGCGATTTGGTCAATCTATTTCAGACTCAATCGTTTATAAAAAATCCTTTGCTGTATCGGATTTTATATCGGAATATCATTCATTTAAGGGGAATGCCTACGGATTAGCAAATACTTTGATGCAAACGGCAATTTTAAAGCCTTCTTGTAAGAGTAAAAAAATAAATAATTTATATTACACTGGTCAATTAACCGTTCCGGGACCCGGAGTGCCTCCAAGTTTAATAAGCGGGGAGGTGGTTGCTGAATTGGTTAACCAACATTATAACTAGTATTAAATATGTCGTCATTTCAATTATACAATCAAGTTACTGCCGAAGCAAGTAAAAAAACTACTTTAATGTATAGTTCAAGTTTTTCTTTGGCTATTAAATTATTGCATAAGGATTTGCGTCAACCCATATATGATGTTTACGGATTTGTTCGCTTTGCCGATGAGATTGTGGATACTTTCCATGATTATGAAAAGTCTAAATTATTGGCTCAATTTAAATTAGATACATACACCGCTATTGAACAAGGCGTAAGTTTAAATCCAATACTGCATCGTTTTCAACTTACATTTCGTAAGTATAACATTGGGTATGATTTGGTAGATGCTTTTTTTAACAGCATGGAAATGGATTTGAGTAAACAGCAGTATGACGCAGAAGCGTATCAAAATTATATTTATGGTAGTGCCGAAGTGGTTGGGTTAATGTGTTTGCATATATTTTGTGATGGAGACAAAGAAAAGTACGAACAATTAAGACCTTCAGCGCAAAGATTAGGAGCGGCCTTTCAAAAAGTAAATTTCATAAGAGATATTAAAGCCGATTTTGAAGGTTTAGAGCGTATGTATTTTCCCAATTGTGATTTTGCAAATTTTAGGGAAGAAGATAAAATAAAAATAGAGGAAGATATACAAGCAGATTTTTCTGCCGCTTTAGAGGGTATTAAATTGTTACCTATAAAAGCAAGATTTGGCGTGTATGTTGCCTTTAAATATTATTATACCCTGTATAAGAAAATAAAAAATACGGAGCATCATTCTATTTTAAAAATGCGTATTCGTATCCCGGATTATAAAAAATTATTAATTCTGGGGGTTGCAAGTGTTAGAAGTCAACTTAACTTATTATAAGCATGGGCACTTTAGAAAAAGTGATATTGGTTGATAATGATGGCAATTCTTTGGGTTGCATGGAAAAGATGGAAGCCCATCAAAAAGGCCTTCTGCATAGGGCATTTAGTGTTTTTCTGTTTGATAGCAAGGGAAATATGTTGTTGCAAAAAAGAGCATCGGGTAAATACCATAGCCCAGGTTTGTGGACCAATAGTTGTTGTAGCCATCCCAGACCAGGTGAAAAGCTTGCAGATGCAGCAAAAAGAAGATTGGTTGAGGAAATGGGTATTGCAACACAAATTGAAAAGGCTTTTCATTTCACATATAAAGCACAATTGGATCAAGGTTTAACAGAGTATGAATTTGATCATGTTTATGTTGGCACTTATGATGGCATCATTTCTCCCAATAGTGTTGAAGTAAGTGATTACCTTTACCTAAGTATAGACGAAATAAAATCTAGAATGACCAAGAATGTAAATGCGTTTACGGTTTGGTTTCAGATTGCGTTTCCGAGAGTAGCGGAATGGTATCAGTTGAATATTGTTAATTAAATAAATTGTTTGTATGTTATTTGTAGCTGTAATGTTGTTGACGTTTGCGATTATGGAGGGAATTACATGGTTAACGCATCGTTTTGTGATGCATGGTTTTTTATGGTATTTACATGAGGATCATCATCAGCCAACTGGACATTTTTTTGAAAAAAATGACGCTTTCTTTTTAATATTTGCAATACCTAGTATGGCATGTATATTTTATGGAAATTTTGGTGGCCCATTATGGGTGGCAGCTATTGGAACTGGTATTGCCATGTATGGTTTTGCTTACTTTATTGTACATGAAATAATCATACATCAGCGCATTAAGTGGTTTACCAAATCAAATAGCCGATATATTAAAGCCATTCGTTGGGCACATAAAATGCACCATAAGCATATTGGCAAAGAAGAAGGTGAAAGCTTTGGTATGTTAATTGTAGCAAAAAAATATTGGGACAAGGTTCGTCAAGATGAACGCATTCAAGCCAATGGACAATAATTCCCATTCTTTCAATGAAAATGTATTTGATATAATCATTGCCGGAGCAGGTTGTTCCGGTCTTTCCTTGTTATATGCTATACTACAATCCCCAGGCTTAAAAAATCAAAAGATATTAGTGGTTGACAAGTCTTTTGAAAAGTCAAATGATCGTACTTGGTGTTTTTGGGAAGCAGAAAAAGGTGTTTTTGAAGCTCTTGTTTGCAAACAATGGGATTTTGTTTCCGTACATAAAAATGAGTTTGATACCAATTTGCCTACTCATCCGTTTTCATACAAAATGATACAGGGGGTTGATTTTTACAAGCATGTTATTGATTATGCAAAACAGTTTAGTAATGTTCACTGGCAGGAAGCAAACATAAGTGCTATAGATAAAGCAGAGAATAATTTACCTGCATATCAAAATAATAAGCATGTTCAAGCTATTGTACAATGGGATGGGGGCGCAGCAAGGGGTAAAAAAGTGTTTTCAAGTATTTTACCAATAGACGATTTATATTTAATTAGTCAAAGAAATGAAACCGCACCTTTTTTATGGCAACACTTTAAAGGGCATTTAGTGGAGTTTGAAAATTCAGTTTTTGATGCAAGTGCCGCAAGACTAATGGATTTTAATGTAAATCAGCAGGGTGCAACTGGCTTTATGTATGTGTTGCCTTTAACCAATAAAAAAGCGTTGGTTGAATATACTTTGTTTTCAAAAACCTTGTTAAAGCCCGAATCCTATGGACAAGAAATTATAAAATACTTACAACAACATTATGCTGGTCAAGCGTATAATGTTGTTCATGAAGAAATTGGAGCCATTCCAATGACTAAACAGCCTTTAGCAGAAAGCAAAGCACCCATATATGTGATTGGGACCATAGGCAATGCGGTAAAAGCTAGCACGGGTTATGCGTTTCATTTTATTCAATGCCAGGCAAAACAAATTGTTAATCATTTGGAAAGAGGTGTTGCAGTGCAAACCGAAGTGCACCAAACCAGGCATCAATTTTATGATGCAGTTTTATTGCATATCCTTTATCATGATTTAATGGAGGGTAGCGAGATATTTAAACGTATCTTTCAAAAAAACAAAGTAGCTACTATTTTTAAGTTTTTATCCAATACCTCTTCTATTTGGGAGGACATTCGCATAATGCGTAGCTTACCAACAAAAATATTTTTACCAGCAGCAATAAAGGTATTGTTACGGCGTGGTTAATTTTAATGCTCATTTACTTTAACTAAATTTGCAATAAGGCCTTGTCGTACAATGGTTAGTACAAGAATTTCCGAAGTTCTAAATCCCAGTTCGATCCTGGGCGAGGCTACAAATGACTTCAACGAAGTTGAAGTATTGATTATTACAGAACAAACGAAGCTCGCTTCGGTTTGTGATGAAATAATCAATACCATTTAACAAACAAAGTTTGTTAAATGAAAGTCTTTGGGTTAATCCAATACGTAAAGTAGCCAGCGCCAGCTGGCAGTTATTTATTATGCTCAAAATAGGGTACCGTATCGTCTGAAACAGTGTCTTCTTGATTCCAATAAGCTAAGGTTACAACTTGGCCAGTAGTTGTTTGTAAGGAACGACCAAATACTGCATTGGTGGGGTTGAATCTTAGGTCGGTAACGCCCACCGTAAATGTGCTAGGTGTTACTGGTTCGGGAGTGGGGGGAACGTTGGTTGCTTTTTCGCTTGCATCAGCTTCTCCTTCAGCAACTGGAGCAGGGGCCGGAGCCACTGCTGCTTTTGGCGCTGGGCTTGGTACTACAACCACTTGATATTTATTATGGCTCAATAAATCTTTTAAAAATTGAACGCGCTCAGTACTTGCATTCTTTTCAACAATAGAACATTTGATATTGTCTAAATCTTCAAATTCGTGATTTTTATTAATTGCCATAAAATATTTATTTATAGTACTATTCTTTATTTAGTCTTAATTATTTAATCCTGCTATTTTATAGTCCAAAACTAATGGTGCTAATATAATTGTATACCACACTTGCAAGTCCTGTTACAATTACACCTACTACACATATGTACATGGCTATTTTTGATATAGTTGGAATTGTGATTTTTTCAATAGGGTTTGCATTTTCATCCATGAAAACAGATTTCACCACTTTTAAATAATAGTAAAAACTAATTACCATATTTAACGCGGCAAAAATAATAATCCCATAATTTCCTTTAGCGGCTCCTGCCATCATTAAAAATAATTTACCAAAAAAACCTGCAGTAGGAGGTACACCAGCTAAGGAGAATAAAGCAATTGTCAATACCCATGAAAGCATGGGGTTGGTTTTATAAAAGCCTTTAAAATCTGAAATATTTTCTTTACCTGTTAATGCACTTACTACCGAAACTACTCCAAATGCAGCCAGGTTAGAGAAAATGTAGATAAGAACAAAATACAATAAAGAAGTAGATCCGGCTTGTGAACTACCTGAAATACCAATAAGTATAAAACCTACTTGCGCAATAGAGGAAAAAGCTAGAAAGCGTTTAAAGTTGTCTTGTCGAATTGCAAATAAATTACCAATTAAAATAGTGACCGCAGCCAACAATACCAAAATCAAATACCAGGTGTTTGCAAGTGGTGTAAATACTTTGTATAAGATATTTACCAAAGTAAACAGTACGGCTGCTTTTGAAATTACCGATAAGAAGGAGGTAACCGCTACAGGTGCGCCTTCATATACATCGGCGGTCCACAAATGAAAAGGTACTGCCGAAATTTTAAAGGCAAATCCAGTTATTAATAAAATAAAAGCAAATATTTGTAAGGGGTTGCCATTTAAAAACGCTGGTAATATTGAGAAAGACAATGTACCCGTAGTGCCATACAAGAAAGAAATTCCTAGTAATAAAATACCCGAAGAAAAAGCTGAGGATAAAATTAATTTCATCGCTGCTTCAGATGATTTTCGTTTTGTTAAGTCAAAATTTGCAGCTGCAGCCAATGGAATGGTGGACATTTCTAAACCTAGGTAGAACATTAATAAGTTGCCACTTGAAATCATAAAGAACATGCCTAATAAGGAAGTTAGAGTAAGTAAATAAAACTCAATCAGGTTCTTATTATGCTTTAACCAAGCGTAGGATTGCATAGATATGATGAGTGCAGCAAGATTTAATAAGTTTTTCTCAAATACAATTAAGGTATTGGTATTAAACATGCCATTAAACAATTCACCAGTTTCATGGCAACAAAAGCCTAAGCCTAAATTAATGAGAAGTGCTACATTAATGAAGTTTAAAATACTTTCATTGCTTCTGTCTTTTCCTAATTTAATAAAGAGCAATAAGAATATAAGTGCGGTAAGCACTAACTCCTGTCTTAATTGTATTAATATATTATAATTCATCTTTTTAAATTCTATTTATAATTCGTTTGAATGTAGTTTAAATACATTTTTATTTTGAGACCAATACTTTTCCCATTTGTAATATAATCGCATCGGTACTTGGCATTATTAAATAGTTAATTAAAAATGGGGCAAGGCCAATTACTAAGATGCCTGCTATTAATAGCACAGCTGCTAATTTTTCATTCCATGTAGCGTCGGCTAGTAAGGCATGCTCTGTACTTATTGGCCCCATGATGGCACGGCCCGTTGCACGCAATATATATACAGCCGTTACTACAATAGATGCTCCTGATAATACTGTTGCCAAACGATAGGCCCCATTTGGATTTTGCCATGAGCCCATAAACACCGTCATTTCAGCAACGAATCCACTAAAACCAGGGAGTCCTAAAGAGCATAAACCAGCAATTACAAATACGGTACTAATAAATGGCATGGCTTTTAACAAGCCGCCTAACTGCGCCACCACTCTCGTATGCGTTCTAGTATAAATCATACCAATAGCAGCAAAGAATAATGCAGTCATTAAACCGTGTGAAACCATTTGTATTACTGCCCCATTAATGGAGGTTTTATTTAACATGCCAATACCTAATATCACAAATCCACAGTGACTTATACTAGAGTAAGCATTAATATATTTTAAATCGGTTTGCATCATGGTGGCGAATGCGCCATAAATAATAGCAATGGTTGCAAGTAAAATAATAATCCAAGAATATGCATGTGCGGCATCGGGCATTAAAGCTGCAATGCGTAAACAACCATAACCACCTAATTTCATTGAGATGCCTGCAAGAAACATACTTGCAGCCGTAGGTGCAGATGCGTGTCCATCGGGTACCCAAGTGTGAAAAGGAAATAATGCGGCAAACACGCCAAAACCTAAAAAGGCAAATGGGAAAAAGAACTTTTGAACAACGGCAGGTATACCTATTTGCGAAATTTGAACCATATCAAAAGTATGTGTGTTATAATAAACGCCAAATAAACCTACCATTACCAACGCCGATCCTGCCATTAACATTAAGGCGAGTTTCATAGCACTCTTTGTTTTATCGCCACTGCCCCAAATACCAATTAATAAAAATTTAGGAATTACTGCAACTTCTAAGAAAAAGAATAAAGTAAATAAGTCCAAAGAAATAAAGAAACCATATGCACCCATGCTTAATAATACCAATAGGAAAAAGTATTCCTTGCTTAATTTATCCATTGTCCATGAAACCAATATTCCCGCTACCACTATAACTGAGGTTAATAAAATCATTGCTAAGGCTATACCATCAATACCAATGTGATAATGAATATTTAATGCGTTAAACCAGGTTTGATTTGATTCAAATAAATAAGCAGTATTGTTGCCCTTGGCTCTTTCGGTTAAAAAGGCATTTAGCAACCAGCCCGCCAAACCTAATTGTGCCACAGCACCCGTTAAACCAATAACTCTTATTTGTTGCAAACCCTTTGCTAGCAGTATAAGTACTGCAGTGAGTAAGGGGATTAATATTAGTAATGTTAAATTCATAATGATATAGTGCGTTGTGGTATACTATTAATTTATTTCCAGATATATATAAATAAGATTGAAAGGATGGCAATACCTCCAAAAAAGTACATGGCATAATTTTGAACTCTTCCAGATTGAAATGCTTTAATACGCTCTGAAATTGTTGCCGTGGTTTTTGCTAATAATAACATAAAGCCGTCAACAATATTTTTATCTGCCCAAGCAATGGGTTGACCAATGAAAGGGAATATTATTTTTTTAGTGATGAATATATAAACCTCATCAACATAAAACTTTTTATAAGCTGCGGTATATAATCCGCCGAAAGCAGCTGCTATTTTATCGGATTTCTCATTTTGGTTTTTATAAAAATTAGCCGCTAATAAAATAGCAAATACCGATAATGCCACTGGAGCGATTGAGAATACGAAATCAATATGCGTCTCTAATATTTTACCGTCGGCTGTAACCAATTCAGAGAATGGAACAAAACCTACCCCCACCGCACATGCAGCTAAAATTAGCAATGGTAATTTCATTACCCAAGGGCCTTCGCCGTGATCATGAGTATGCGTAGCAGGTGTTTCTTTACTCCAAAAGATATTAAAGTATAAACGAAACATGTAAAAACTAGTTAAGACTGCAGTAAATAGTGCAATGCCATAAACGATTTTATTTTCATGGAAAGCAGCGGTTAAAATTTCTTCCTTACTAAAGAAGCCTGCGAAAGGAGGAATACCTGCAATGGCTAAACAAGCAATTAAAAATGCAATATGGGTAATGGGCATTATTTTTCTTAAGCCGCCCATATCTTTCATTTCATTACTATGAACCATATGGATAACCGATCCTGCACCAAGGAATAATAAACTCTTAAAGAAGGCGTGCGTAAACAAATGAAACATAGAAGCCATATATCCCAATCCTGGTTCACCTCCATTTTTTGAAATACCTAATGCAAACATCATGTATCCAATTTGAGACATGGTGGAATAAGCCAAAACACGTTTAATATCGGTTTGTGTACAAGCAATCACTGCTGCAAATAAAGCCGAAGCGGCACCCACATAAGTTACAATGTTTAATGCAGTTGCATCCATAGAAAATACTGGAAACATTCTTGCTACTAAATACACCCCCGCAACCACCATAGTTGCAGCATGAATTAACGCAGATACTGGAGTGGGACCCTCCATTGCATCCGGTAACCAAATATGTAATGGGAACATGGCCGATTTACCAGCACCCCCCATAAATAATAATGTTAAACCCCATGTAAGCATGCTTGCACCTAGGAAGCTTGCACCTGTAATGCTTATGTATTGAGCTGATGATGGGGAAGTGAATCTTTCAATTAATAATCCAATATCCAAAGTGCCTCCGTAAAATCCTAATATTAAAATACCTATTAAAAAACCAAGGTCAGCAAAGCGCGTAACTATAAATGCCTTTTTACTTGCCGCTACTGCGGAAGGTTTGTTAAAGTAATAACTAATTAACAAGAAACTAGAAACACCAACTAATTCCCAGAACATATACACTTGAAAAATATTAGATGATAATATTAATCCCAACATCGAAAATGTAAACAAAGAAAGGAATGCATAATAGGTAGCAAATCGATCTTCCCCTTTCATATAGCCCAAACTAAATACATGCACCATTAATGAAACCGAAGTTACCACTACGAGCATCATAACAGAAATAGGATCTACAATTACACCTAAATCAATTGATACATTAGGAGAAAACTCCAGCCAAGTATATTTAAGTGCTACTATTTTTTGGAATACTCCATTCACTTTGCCGTCAACAAAAAAGTATTGCTTAGCAGCTAAAAAAGAAAGCATGGTAGAAGTTAATAAGCTAGCAGTGCCTAATAGCCCAGCAATGCCGGATAAGTATTTGCGTCCAAATAAACCCAAAATCACAAACGTGAATAAAGGCAATAATGGGATCCAGATAATATAAAAGTAGTTTGACATAGTTAAATTATTGGCGACTTAGTGTTTCATTTCGGTTGCATCTTCCACATCAATAGAGTTGTGGCTGCGATATAGGTTAATAATAATAGCTATAGCAACGGCTGCTTCGGCAGCTGCAATGGTGATAATAAAAAGTGTAAAGAATAAACCGTCTAATTTATTGGGGAATAAATATTTATTGAATGCTACAAAATTTATATTCACGCTATTTAACATTAATTCAATAGACATTAACATGGTAATTAAATTACGGCGTGTAAATAAGCCATACATGCCTATGAAAAATAGGAATGTACTTACAAATAGTATTTGGGTTAATGGTATTTCTTGCATAATTAATATTCTTTTGCTCCTTAATTAGTTTTTACTATTACTTAAGGTTTTGGTTTCTGTTTTATTATTAGGACGCATAGCAATTACAATACATCCTACCATCGCGGCTAGTAACAACATGCTCACCACTTCAAAAGGAAGTATATACCCATGGGAGTTGGTACTTAGCATTTGTGTTCCTATCTCAGCAACATTGGTATTAAAAGGTCTTGCACTTATATATTTGAAACCATCATAGTGAACAATAAGGTTGTGAACAAAGGCAGTTCCAAATAAAGCAGCTAATGCTGAAAATATTTTTTTACTTAATACAGGGCTCGTCATTTCTTTGCCAGAATGCTGTGTTAGGAAAATTGAGAATATAATGAGCACCACAATACCACCCACATACACTACAATTTGAATGGCAGCAATAAATTCCACCTGCATCCAAAAGTATAAGGCAGCGATACCTATTAATGAAAAAAGTAACCAAATGGCTGCACGAAATATTTTTACCGAAGTAACGGCTAAGATCCCTGCGCCCAATATTAAAGCAGAGATGGCGTAAAATATTATTGATGATATATTCATTATTCAATACCCTCCTTTATTTTAGATCCTGGTTTATTTAAAACTTTTGTCAATTTACTTCTGTCAAAAACACTGTGTTCGAAATTGGGTGCCATTATAATAGCGTCACTAGGACAAGCTGCTACACATAAATTACATAATGTACACATTTCAAGTCTATAAATAAATGCGTCAATAGCTTTTTTCTTTTTTCCTTCGGGTGTAATATCAAACTTGGTAATAATCTTAATGGTTCCATTGGGACAAGCCAATTCACAAGCAGTACAGCCTGTACAAGTGTGTTCATTGTTCTCATCATGTGGCATAATAACTTCACCCTTAAAACGATCGGCTAATTTTAAGGTTGCACGATTGTCGGGATATTGTTCCGTGATAATTTCTTTACTATGTGTAAAATAGTATCCAGTTTTGCGCATGCCCTTTAGTAAGGAAGCAACGCCATTGTATACATCGGATATATATTCTTTCAAAAACATTGTCTAATTCATTTAATATTAAAAATGCCAACCCATTATAGCAATCACAGTTACTAATAAGAGGTTAAACAAGCTTATAGGTAATAAATATTTCCATTCTAAATTCAATAATTGATCTACACGTAAACGAGGGAAAGTCCATCTAAACCACATGATTAAAAAGATTAAGAAGAATGTTTTTCCCATGAACCAAACACTGGATGGGATATAATCCATAATATGGTTAAATGCGTCCCAGTTACCAATATGAAAAGGCATCCATCCCCCTAAAAATAAGGTAGCACCAATGGCGCAAACAATAAATATGTTAATGTATTCTGCTAAAAAGAATAATGCAAATTTCATTCCTGAATATTCGGTATGAAAACCTGCGGTTAATTCTGATTCTGCCTCGGCTAAATCAAATGGTGCACGATTGGTTTCGGCTGTTACTGCAATAATGTATAAAACAAACGCAATGATTACTGGTATATGCCCTTTGAATAACCACCATCCGTTTTGTTGAGATGCAACGATATCTGATATTTGCAAACTACCTGTAAGCACTACAATGGTTAATACTGCGAAGCCTGCAGATAATTCATAGCTCACAATTTGTGCACCACTGCGCATGGCACCCAATAAAGAGTATTTATTGTTGCTCGCCCAACCTGCCATTAAAATTCCAATGACAGATAATGAGGAGACTGCAGAAACATATAAGACCCCAATATTAATATCCCAAATTTGAAAGTTTTTAGCAAAGGCAATAGGCGCTAACAATAACATTGCCACCATCATTACTACAAAAGGAGCAAGATTAAATAAAAACTTATCAGCGGAATCAGGTGTTAAACCTTCTTTCATAATTAGTTTTAAAGTATCGGCAGCTGTTTGGAAAATACCACCTGGTCCAACACGGTTAGGCCCTAAACGTATTTGAATTCTTGCAGCCACTTTTCGCTCTAATAAAACCAACACTAAACCTAACAATGCAAATAAAGTGATACATAATAATATCACAATGCCACATTCAATAGCCAATGCCACATGTGGTGAGTACTTGGCAAAAAGCCAGTCCTGTGTTGTTTTTGTTATACTTTCTAAACTTAACATGCTCGTTTTTTTATTATCTATCTATATCTGGAATCACTAAATCCAAAGTACCCATTGTTGCCATTAAATCTCCTATCTTACTTCCTTTAGCAATATGATCTAATACCGATAAATTAGAGAAGCCTGGTGAACGAAACTTAATACGATACGGAGTAGTAGCCCCTTCACTCACTATGTAAACACCCAATTCACCGCGCGCGGTTTCCACTCTTTGGTAAAACTCCCCTTTATTTAATTTTAAAACGTTTTTTGTTTTACCAACAAAATCACCTTCAGGAATATTGTCAATGAGTTGTTCAATAATGCGAATAGACTGATTCATTTCTTTCACTCGAACTAAATATCTGGCAAAAGAATCACCAGCGGTTTCAATAACTTCGTCAAATTCAACACGGTCGTATGCATCATAGGGTGCAATTTTTCTCATGTCACAACTTACGCCACTTGCTCTAGCTACTGGGCCTGTGCATCCATATGAAATAGCATCTTCTGCAGTTAATACGCCAATACCTTTTGTACGACTTTGGAAAATAACATTTCCAGTTACCAAGTCCTCGTATTCAGTTACTTTTTCTTTAAACTGTTTTACAAAGGCTTTTACTTTGGTTTGAAACTCGGGATGAATATCATACATCAAACCACCTGGTACAATATAGTTCATGGTTAATCGTGCACCACAAGTGTCTTCCATAATATCGGTGATCATTTCACGCTCTCTAAATGCGTAAAAGAAAGGAGTGAAAGCTCCCAAATCCATAGCCATTGCACCTATCCACAGTTCATGCGAAGCGATACGCGTTAATTCATTTAAAATAGTGCGTACTACTTTTGCGCGTTCAGGTACTTCTATTTGCATGCCTTTTTCAACAAGTAATGCGCAAGCAGTATTATTAATATGAGATGATAAATAATCCATCCTACTCGTCACATAAATAAATTGACGGTAAGTTAGGCTCTCACACATTTTTTCAATAGAACGATGTATATAACCTAAATGTGGCTCAATTTTTTTAATGGTTTCTCCATTTAATGTTACCACCAAATGTAAAACACCATGAGTTGCTGGGTGCTGAGGTCCCATGTTTACAACCAACTCTCCATCAGGCCCTAAATTGGTAGTATCTTTAATGATTTCAGTTTCGGTATACATGGACTAATTATAATTTTATCATGTTGATATGATCTTCAAAATCTTTTCTTAACGGCCAATAGCCCTTTGTTTCATCAAATCCTGCCGGATTTTCTTCATCCAAAATCAATCTTCTTAAATCGGGATGATTTGTAAATTCAACGCCAAACATTTCAAATACTTCTCGCTCATGAAACTCAGCGGTACGCCAAATATTTGAAACCGTTTCAATGACAGGTTGTGTGCGATCTAAATTTGATTTAATTACCATATTAATAGTTCGGTCCTTGGAAGAAGTAAGGTGATACACCATGGTTAAATGAGTCTTATAATCCACACAGGTTAAACAAAATAAAAAGTCTAACTGCATGGGTTGTCCATGAAGCACAGCAGCAAGTGATTTTAATTGATTGGACGCTACCACAATATTTAACCATTCGCCTGTTTCATCAAAACTGGCTTCTGGTGCATGTGCAGTAATGTATTCTTTAATTTCTTCGTTGGTCATAACTAATGCATTCAAAATATAGTAAATTTTATCCTTTAAATTCTTGTCTAATTTGATCTCTTGTCATACCCATTTTAATTTTCTCTTGTAAAGAAATTAAAGAGTGTAATAAGGCTTCGGGACGAGGGGGACATCCTGGAATATAAACATCCACAGGAATAATATGATCAGCACCTTTCACCACTGAGTAAGTATTATAAAAGAAAGGCCCACCACTAATGGCACAAGCCCCCATGGCGATTACATATTTAGGATCGGCCATTTGATCATACAATCTTTTTAATACGGGGGCCATTTTATTTACAATGGTTCCCGCAATAATAATAACGTCGGCCTGACGAGGGGAGGCGCGCGCCACTTCAAAACCAAAACGAGAAAAATCATATTTGGCCGAAGCGGTAGACATCATTTCAATACCACAACAACTTGTTGCAAAAGATAGTGGCCATAAGGAATTGCTTCTTGCCCAATTAATTACGTTGTCGAAAGTACTAACAACAATTCCGCCACCTGGTGTTTCGTGGATAATACCCGGAAAAGGGGGATTACCTGCAATGTTTTCATTTAACTCCATTTGAGTGCACCTTTTTTATGAGCATATAAAAAGCCCATGAATAAAATAAATATGAATACGATAATTTCAATAAGTGCTACCATGCCTACTTTTTTTACAACAACAGCCCATGGATACATAAATACCAATTCCACATCAAAAATTAAAAATAACAATGCAAATAAATAATAACCTACATTAAATTGATGCCATGGTGAACTACTTGTAGGAATACCACACTCATAGGCCTGTCCTTTTTGTGGATTCTTGGATCCCTTCACTAAAATTTTACCTATTAAAATTCCGCCAGCGGAAAAAGCAATTGCTGCTATAAGCAATGCAATTAATGAAATCGCGCCCATAAGCTCGTAAATTATGTGTGTCCTAAATTACGAATAAAAATGCGAATCTTTTCGAATTCAATCATAAAGTCTAAGGCAAAAAATGGGCAAGCTTAGGGTAGGTTTACTGATTGGCTTGAATATACATGCGCAAACAGGCATTGGAACCACTACACCCAATGCTTCAGCAAAGTTGGATGTGTTTTCAAACAATAAAGGTTTTTTACCTCCTCGTGTTTCATTAATTGATATTTATGATCAAACGACTGTGCCTTCTCCTGCAACTGGCTTACTTGTTTATTGTAAAGGAGATGCTGGACTCGCTGCTGGATATTATTATTGGAATGGAAATGCTTGGGCAACAATTGCTACTCCCGGAGGAAGTGGGAGTTTCGCTTCGTCTTATTTACGTGGGTCAAGAACAGCTTCTCAATCAATTGCAGTTGGAGGTGTGGTTACATTCACTAATGTCGATATTGCTGCTGGTTCGGATATTTCATTAAATACGAGTACTGGAAGAATTACATTAGCGCCAGGAAACACTTATCGAATAAGAGGCGTAGTTCCGAATTATTCGGGGGGACAAAGACCCTCTTTTATTTGGTATAATGAAACCACATCCTCCAATATAGGAAGTGCTACTCATTCGTATAATACAGGCGATGCTGCTGCTTATGGAGCCTTTGGTACACCCGCTGAATTAATCATTACTCCAAGTGTGACTACTGTTATATACTTTAAATTATTAAGTTCATTAAATAGCGGATCCGTAACGGTAGGAGGAAATGGTGATTTTAGCATAACGGGATCTTATCCTTGGTTTGATATTCAAGTAATTTCAGGAAATGCACCTATAACTGGTCAGAGTGTGGACTATGTATCTGTTTCAAGAACTGGTACTGATCAAACGGTTAATACAGGCAATGCTGTTATTTTTAATACAATCAATGGAGGAAATATTCCTTACAATACTTCAACAGGTGCTTTCTCGCTAACTGCAGGAAAAACTTATAAATTAATTGGTAATGTAACGCTTTCAAATGGAAATACTGCTCCTAAAGAAGTTAATATAGTTTGGAAAAATACAGACGGGGATCTTTTGGGAACCAAAGGTGAGTTACTCAGTCCAAGTGCTGCGGTAGATGCTGCAGGGAATGGCATTGCATATGCAATTTATACACCAACTGTAAATACTACAGTTACATTATATGTGAATTATTCAACCACGAACGCAATTTTGTGGCAAAATTTTACATTTGCTAGTATTGAACAAATAGGATCTTCTGCAATTGTAAATCCTTGGACACTTTCAGGAACAACCACATATAATACCCTGGGCAATGTTGGAATAGGAACTTCAACACCAGCCACAAAATTAGATGTAAGTGGAGACGTGAGCATTACAGGAAAAATAAATTTGACTGATCCAAGTGGTACTGTTGCAACAAAAATTACTGCTTATGTGGATGCAGGAACATTTGTTAATTTAGATAACATTAAAGCATCAGTAACTACAAGTGGGAGTAGAGGACTTAGCCTGGCAACAGTATCAGGATCCTTTACTGCATTTATTAATGGAACTTACGCTACTTATAATGGCAATATGGCCGGTTTAGGTACTTCTGCCGCAATAAGTACAACTGCTACAAGCTCTATTTTTGGTTGGAATTTTATAGGTCAGGGTGATACTGCAATCTATATCATTAATGATTCAACAAATAAAAAAGTGTATCGTATCACTTTAATGATTGGTGGCAGTTATTTAAATAATTTAATAATTATAGAAAGACTATTATAATCTCTGTTCTATTTTTATGTATCTTAGAATGAGTGAAAAAGATTATCTCCATAATATGTTTAGTAGCCCTCTTTTTGTCTACAAGTAGCCTTGCTTATTTTTATTGGTTACAAGAACATATTCATGAGACCAAAGTATTTTCACAAATTAAAGACGGAACTTTTAAGGAAGACGATGTTTGCCACAGCCTTGTTTCCTTGGAAGTAAAAGATAAAAATGTTTTACCAGAGGGTTATGTATGGGAAGAAGAAGGGCGCGAATTTACTTATAAAGGAATGTTGTACGATATTGTTGCGATGGAGCAAACAAAAGAGGGTTGGATAATTAAAGCGGCTTCGGATGAGGAAGAAGTAATTATGGTTTCAAATAAAACAAAGTTTCAAAAAGATAGAGAAGCTGGAACTGCTAAATCCACCACGCACGGTTTAAAACTTAATATTGCAAAAATTGTTTTTGATCATAATATAACTGAATTTTCAATTTCTTTAGATCAAAATAAGTGTTCACAGAATAGCATTTATTTACAAAGTCATTATAAGGTATTCCTTTACAAACAGTCTCCCCCTCCCAAAATTGTGCTTTCTTAATTAAAACAAGTTCAAGACAGGTCTTTTTTTAGAGACATTACTTTCTTTTTAAAAAATAAATAATGCGCAATATTATAGCGACTATTTTATTTTTTGGAGTTACGTCAAATTTAATGGCACAAAATGATACTACTAAAGCCTTACAAGAGGTAGTAGTGTATGCTAATAAATTTCCAACGCCTTCAAAAAATATAGTACAAACCATTGGTTTAATTACCGATAAAAATTTAATGCATCAACAAGCCAATACAGCCGATATTTTAATGGCTTCGGGGCAGGTTTTTGTTCAAAAAAGTCAATTAGGTGGCGGAAGCCCTGTAATTAGAGGTTTTGAGGCCAGTCGTGTTTTATTAGTGGTAGACGGTGTTCGTATGAACAGTGCTATTTTTAGGGCCGGTCACTTACAAAATATTATTACAGTGGACAATATGATTTTGGATAGAGTAGAAATTTTATATGGGCCTAGTTCCACTATGTATGGCAGTGATGCTTTAGGTGGCGTAGTAAATATGTTTACTAAAAATCCTAATTTAAATAATAACGCACAATGGAAAACGAATGGCAATTTGGTATACCGCTATGCCAATGGTCAAAATGAAAACCGTACCCATGTGGATGTAAATATTGCCAATAATAAATGGGCATATCTCACTTCATTTACCCATAGTAGTTTTGGTGATTTACGGCAGGGTAATAATCGCTCAAGTGCCTATCCTAATTTTGGCAAACGTTTATTTTATGTAACCAACGAAAACGGAGTAGATATTGTAAACAGCAATACCAATAGTGTAAATATTCAAAAAACAACGGGATATACACAAACCGATTTATTGCAAAAAGTACTATTTAAACCCAACAATAACACAGCGCATTTATTAAATATTCAACTTTCTAATTCTTCGAACATTAATAGATACGATCGCTTAACCGAAACTGCATCTAATGGTACACCAACTTATGCTGAGTGGTATTATGGACCGCAAGTGCGAAACATGGTGGGTTATAAATTAAGCAAAACGAATTTAAGCGGTTATTTTCATGAAATGACCATTAATGCCAATTACCAACATTTGGAGGAGAGTAGGATAAGCAGAAAATTTAAATCCAGTAATAAGGATTTTAGATTAGAGAAAGTAAATATTGTAGGAGTGAATGCCGATTTTTTACACAAGGATAAAAATGGAGAAGTACATTTTGGTATTGAATCCTACTATGACATTGTAAATTCAACTGCATATAGAAACAATATTAGTACGCAAGTAAAAAGTGCAATCACTACTCGTTATAGTGATGGCCCTACTAATATGGCATATCAGGCTTTGTATGTGCAACACACCAAAAATTTAAATTCAAATTGGGTATTAAATGATGGCTTGCGTTTTAATTTAGTACAATTGAATGCACAATTTAAAGACACGTCTTTAATGCATTTTCCTTTTACAGAAGCGAAACAATCCAATGCTGCAATTACGGGTAATATAGGTTTGGCCTACAATGCAGATAATGGGTATAGAGTTGCTTTTGGATTGAGCAGTGGATTTAGAGCACCTAATATTGATGATCTAACCAAAGTATTTGATACGAAAACGGGTTATGTAGTGGTACCTAATAAGGATTTGAAACCTGAGTACACTTATAATGCCGAGATCAATATTTCAAAAAATTCAGCTGCTTATTCATGGGGTACGAGTGTTTTTTATACCTGGTTTAAAAATGCTTTGGTAGCGGATAAATTTACTTGGAATGGTAAATCGCAAATTGTGTATCAAGGAGTGTTAAGTGCTGTGTATTCAACGCAGAATAAAGCCAGAGCAACTGTGTACGGGTTTAATGTAAATGGTAGATTGCGTTTTATGTACAATACCGATTTAACAGCTACTTATACTTATACAAAAGGTACTTATAATGATGGAGTGAGGGATATGCCATTAGATCATATTCCTCCAAGTTATGGACGCATTGGTTTAAAACATGGAACGGCTAAATTGAATGCCGAATTGTTTTCTGTGTTTAACGGATGGAAACATATTGCGGATTATAATTTGAATGGAGAAGACAATGAAATTTACGCCACCAATGATGGTATGCCTGGTTGGATGACATTGAACTTCTCTAGCTATTATGCACCTGCTAAAAATATAAATGTAGGTTTCCAAATTGAAAATATTACCGACTTAAACTACCGCTATTTTGCGAGTGGCATTTCGGCAGTTGGTAGAAACTATATATTAAGTTGCAAATTCGCTTTTTAACGTTTTAGCGCTCCCACATTGCTTGAGAATATCTTCACAGCAATGGCTAAAAGGATAACGCCAAAAAATTTACGAACTGCTAGTAAGCCTCCGGGCCCTAGCAGTTTTTCTATTATATTCAATGACTTTAATACAGCAAATACAATTGCCAAGTTAACTAGGATGCCCAGTAAAATATAAATTTCTTCAAAGTTTGCTTTTAAGGACATAATGGTTGTTAAAGTCCCGCTTCCTGCAATGATAGGAAAGGCAATAGGCACTACCGAACCGGTATGCCCATTTTTATCTCCTTTAAAAATTTCATGTCCCAATACCATTTCTAGGCCTAATAAAAATATCACAATAGAACCACCCACAGCAAAGGACTTTACATCCAATCCCAATACGCTTAAAAAAGGTTTTCCTAAAAATAAAAAGGCAACCATGAGTCCCCCAGAAATAAGCGTTACTTGCATAGATTTAATGACACCCGATTTTTCCTTCATGGCAATTAAAAGGGGAATTGATCCCACGATATCAATTACGGCAAACAAAGTAAAAATAACTGTAACGAGTTCATTAAAATTAAAATGCATAAAAAAAAGCTTTATATGAAGATACAAAGCTTTTTTTATTTACTCACCCTTAAAGGTTGTTAATGCAATTTGAAACCAAACTGTATCATCCTGCCCATGGTATTGTATCCATAAATTTCTTGAAAACGATCCTGTAATATATTTTGTACATCTAAGTAAAAACTAAGCCAGTTGTTTTCTCTATATTGAATATGGGCGTTAAATAATGTATAGTAATCCAATTTAACATCTGGTGTTGCATAACCACCTACATCATACCTGCTGCTTATGTAGCGACCCGATAAAGAAGCCTGCCATTTTTTATATTCAATATTGTATTGTAATTGTACACTATACTTTGGTCTTTTTAATAAGTAGTTATACGTAATGGTATCGGTAGTGGTGATTCTATTTTGATTCGTCTCTTGGCCATTTAATAAAGTATAATTCACACTTACCCATTGATTTTTAGGTAAACGATGTGATAATTCTACTTCTAAACCATTTACTTTTTGCTTAATGAAATTAAAGAAGTTATAATCAATATAATTGTAATCAATACCATTGTTAATAGTTCTATTAAAATAAACCACTCTTGCATCTACCGGGTTTGATTTAAAATCAAAACCTATTTCGGCATTCATCGAAGTTTCGGCTTTTAAATTGGTATTATAACTTATTTGGTATAAGCTAGGTGCTTTAAATCCAGAAGAAATACTGGATATAATGCGCATGCCAGGCTTAATAACATAGGAAGGACTCATTGTAAACGTTTGATTGTCGCCATAACGAGAATGATGATTATATCTTGTTCCTAGTTCCAATAACCATTTTTTGGATGCATCATTTACTAATAAAGAACCATACAAACTATTTTGATATTGAAAAGTGTCCTTAAAACTTTCATTGTAGGGCCCCCATGCACTTATGCTTTCATAGGTTTGATTATAGGATCCATATCTAAAATCAGAACCTATTATCCATTGCACATTTTTTCCAATTGACTTTGATAAAAAAGCATCTGCAAAATGTGTTTTTCCCGCGTATACATTATTCTCGTATGTTAAATAAGTACGATCGGCACTGTCATTTAAATAACTTCTATCCTGTGTGGTGTATTGATATTGAAACTGAAAAACAGACTTTTCTTTTTTGTATTTTAATAGCAATCCAGACATGGTGGTGGCATTTTTAAAATATTCATCCTTGTCGTCTTTAAATGCACCATAGTCAATACTTGCTTTGTAGGAAGTTTTGCGTGTATTTGCTTGAAGAGACCATTTATCGTTGATGTTGTAATTTAATTTAGTATACCAACTATTATTCTTATAACCATCTTTATCAAAATTACCTGTATTGTTTTTATCCATTGCCGAAGAAAATCCTTCAGCTTTTTGATTTTCAAATCCAAGGGTATAATTTATTTTAGCAAGCACTCCATTAAAAGCAACTTGATTGGTTTTGGTGTCATAGGTACCTTTGCTTGCACCTCCCGTAATAAAGCTGCCTGCTTTTTTCTTTGTTATAATATTTATTACACCACCAATAGCGTCTGAACCGTAAAGTGTACTTTGCGATCCTTTTAAAATTTCTATTCTTTCTATTTGCGCAAGGGGTATTAGGTTTAAATCAAACTCATTACTAATCATGGAGGGGTCACCTACTGGAGCGCCGTCTACTAAAATTAATGTACGACCACTGGATGCCCCACGCATATATATACTTGGAACGGTTCCAGCATTACTTAATGCACCTGGTAAATACATACCAGCTTGTTCACTTAAAACCTGTGCTACGGTTTGTCCTGCGCGCGCATTTAACTGCTCGCTTGTAATTACGGTAACTACTTTTCCGGTGCTGTTTTGCTTTTGCTCAATTTTGTTGGCTGTGACAATTACGTCATCTAATTTACTACTGTCTTTTTGCCCAAAGAGAAGGGTGGTTGCTATTAAGCCAACCGAGAGCGTGATTAATTTTTTGCTCATTGTTTTGTTTTTGTGGTTAACAATGAGCTTTCAAGAATTAGAGAACCATAATTGATTGTTGAAAATGGATACAGAAGCCTTAGTTTAATCCTTTTTTTCAACAATGTTTTTACAATCCTGCTTTTTACCCGAAAGCTGTTGGTTATAAATTAACTAGGCAGGTCTTCTGGCTTGTTCTTTTAAATTGCATCCTTCCCAAATTGCTTCAGTGGATTATTGCAATTCGTTGTAAACAACGATAAACTTACAGCTACGGGAATAGCTCCAGCTTTTACTGGATTCCCTTTTAATCATTTTCATGAACCTAATTCCAGCACAAACATATACAGAATATAGGGTTTATGTAATTTTAATTATTAACGCATTGTTGAAAACTAGCTAACATTTTATATATTTATCCTTAACAAAGCATTGTGATGCTTTCAAGTAAACAGCGCATTAAAAGAATATAGAATGAAACATAAGCAAGGCATTAGTTTTTTTAGTTTAACCATGATTGTGGTGAGTTTAGTAATAGGAATGGGTATTTTTAAAACGCCTGCTACCATCGCTGCAAAATCGGGTACTCCTATTATTTTTTTTAGTGCTTGGATGATTGGTGGTATCATTGCATTATTCGGTGCTTTAACTTATGCCGAAATTGGACAACGTTTACCGGTGATGGGGGGATATTATAAAGTGTTTGCGCATTGTTATCATCCGGGTGTAGGATTTACTATTAACGTGCTTATTTTAATTAGTAATGCTGCATCCCTAGCGGTGGTTGCATTAATTGGTGCCGATTATGTGAGTGATTTATTATTTGGACATCCTTCTAGTACTTTATTTAATGTAGGTATTGCTTCATTATCTGTAGGTCTTTTTTATATCGTTAATTTATTAGGATTAAAAACAAGTAGTAGAACACAAAATGTTTTAATGGTTGTAAAAATTAGTTTAATTCTATTATTAATTTCTTCTTTCTTTAAAGGGGTGACAGTGCCTATTCATGGTGTGAATGAAGGAGAGATAAAAGTTTACAATGGACATAATGGCGGCCTTTTACTTTTGGTAAGTTTGGTTTCTGTTTTCTTTACCTACGGGGGATATCAGCAAACTATCAATTTTGGCTCCGAAGTAAAATCAGCTAAAACCATGCAACGTGGTATTGTGTTGGGCATATTTATTGTTTTGTTCTTATACCTAGCTATTAACTATACTTATATTAAAGTAATTGGTTTTGATCAAATGAAAAATGCCAATGCCATTGGTTCATTATTATTTGAAGCTTGGTTTGGAAAATATGGTGCGAAGGTTTTTGACTTTGCTATGGTGCTAAGTGTACTTGCTTATGTGAATGTTATTTTAATGAGTAACCCTCGTGTTATGTATGCCATGAGTGAGGATAAAGTATTGCCTAAAATTTTTCAATCCAAACATCCAAAAACAGATGCACTCGTACCGGGGTTAACTGTTTTTGCAATCACCACAATTTTAGTAACCTTTTTTGGAAAGGGGGTAGATGATGTGTTGAGCTTTAGTATCTTTTTAGATTGCATGGGGATGAGCACTTCGGCGGCCACTTTATTTATTTTGAGACGCAAGGGCCAGGGCAACGAGTCGGTAACAGGGGCGCTTAAAAAATGGACACCCATTTTAGCAGGTATATTTGTAATGGCCTATGCTTTTGTGGCTGTGGCAGTGGTGATAGATAAACCTTATGCTGCATTCACTGCGGTTTGTTTAATAGTGATTGTTCTTTTCATTTATCGCTTGTTTTATTATAAAAAGGGAGCATCTATCTTAGGATAGGATTATATCAGCCTTTCATCTATAAAAAAATGGCCTTAATTGGCATCCTTTTCCGTTTGTCTAATAATTCTTGAACTAGCTTTCATTTGTGTACTTTTGTAGTGTAAAATGGTACGCTAAAATAAACACATGAAATACATATTTACATTTTTATTAATAAGTTTTTCATTGGGCTTAAGTGCACAAGAAACAACCCAATGGGATCTTAAAACCTGCGTTGAATATGCTATCCAGCATAATATTTCGGTTCAGCAGGCCGATGTGCAAGCCCGACTTGCCAAATTGCAGGCAGAATTGGCTAAATCCAACCAATTGCCAACCATTAATGGTTCATCAGGTATGGGATTGAGATTAGGACGCTCCATTGATCCTACCACCAACGGTTTTACCAATACCCAGTTTTTGTACAATAACTTTGGGTTAAATGGAGGTGTTCAAGTTTTTAATGCTGGCAGATTACGTAACGCTGCGGATGCGGCTAATTTAAGTTGGCAGGCTTCCGAAGCAGATAAACAAAACGCATCCAATGATATTTCAATGAGCGTGGCTACATATTATTTACAAGTGTTGTCGGCTATTGAGCAAGCACAAATTGCTAAAATTCAAATTGATCAAACCAAGCAACAATTAGCAGCTACTAAAAAAAGAGTTGAAGTTGGATTGTTACCTGAGTTAAATTTATTAGAGTTAGAAACACAATTGGCAAACGATAGTAGTACATTTATTTCAGCAAATGCGAATATTGAACAAAGTAAAATGTTGTTAAAGGCTTTGTTGAATTTAGATGCAAGTAAACCTTTTGATATTCAAGCACAGTCGGTAGATAAAATTCAATTACAATCTTTCGCAGATTTACAACCCGATTATGTTTTTAGTGTAGCCTCTCAAAACCTTCCTGGAGTTAAGGCTGCAGCACTTCGTGTGAAAGCCGCCAATAAAAATCAAATGGCTACTAAAGCTAATTTTTATCCAAGTATAAGTTTTGGTTATAGTTTAAGTTCTAACTTCTCTAATGTATTTAATTATGTTAGTGGGTATAATTTTTCAGGATATAGTACCCCTACAGCAGCTTCTCCATTTGTAACGGTGAATAGTACAAAATACTTTATTCAAAGCCCTATTTTTTCACCGGTTACATCACAAAGAAATTGGGGTAATATTTGGAATGGTTGGAGCAATCAAGTGAATAATAACTTTGGACAAAGCTTTGGCTTCCAAATGAACATTCCTATTTTCAATGCGCATCAATCAAAAATTGCCTACGCACAAGCCAAGTTAAATTATCGTAGCGCTAGTTTGCAAGAGGAAAACACAAATCTTAAATTGAAACAAGATATTTATACTGCCTATACCAATGCGGTAGTGGCTTTCAATAAATTATCAGCTACTCAAAAAGCATTAACAGCTGCCGAAAAAACATATGAGTTTGCAACTAAGCGATATGAATTAGGTTTATTAGGTACCATTGAATTATTAAACAATCAAAATAATTTTCTTAAAGCAAAAGTGAATTTTAAAGCGGCTCAATATGAGTATGTATTTAGAATTAAATTACTTGAGTTTTATAAAGGAGAAGCATTATCATTATAAGTTATTAGCACAATTAAATAGACAATCATGAAGAAGAAATTAATTTGGATAATCGTTGGCTTATTTGCGGTTATCATTGTATTGGTTACTTTAAAGAAAACTGGGGTTATTGGTAAAGAAACGGGCGAAGAAGTAACTACCGAAAAAGTACAATTAAGAACGATTACTGAATCGGTAAATGCAAGCGGTAAGGTATATCCTGAAATTGAAGTAAAAGTAAGCCCGGATATCTCTGGTGAAGTGGTAAACCTTTTTGTTGAAGAAGGGGATAAAGTAACTAAGGGTCAGGTATTGGCTAAGATATATGCCGATATCTATTCTACACAAAGAGATCAGGTTACTGCAAGTGTAAACCAAACACAAGCACAATACGAAAATGTAAAAGCAAGTTTAAGCGGTTTAAAAACAAGTTACGAGAATACGAAAGCTACATATGAGCGTTACCAAAAGTTATTGGCTGATAAAATTGTTTCAAGATCAGAGTTTGAGCAAACAGAACAAAGTTTCCGTTCTGCTGAATCAAATTATTTGAGTGCGCAACAGGCTATTAAAAGTAGTGCTGCACAAATTCAGGGCGTAAGAGCACAGTTATCTCGTGCCGAAAAGGATTTAGCACGAACAACCATCGTTGCTCCTATGGATGGTATTGTAAGTTCAATGGGCGTTAAAAAAGGAGAGCGCGTAGTGGGTACCGCACAAATGGCTGGTACCGAAATGATGCGTGTGGCCGATATGAAAAGTATTGAAGTTAGAGTGGATGTGGGTGAAAATGATATTACAAAAGTTAAAATAGGTGACACTGCATTAGTTGAAGTAGATGCATATAATAAAAGAAAGTTTAAAGGAATAGTATATAAAATTGCCAATCCTGTTTCTGCTTTATCTGCAACTGCAGCTTCTAGTACGGAAGTGGCTAATTATAAAGTGCATATTCGTTTAGAGCCTTCTAGTTATGCCGACTTGATCGTTGAAAATGCAAAGTTTCCTTTCCGTCCAGGTATGACGGCGAGTGCCGATATTCAAACAAAGTCTAAAGTGAATGTAATTTCAGTTCCATTAAATGCAGTAACTACAAGAGACAAAGAAGGCAATGGTAAAGACACTAAAGTTTCAGCCGCAACAGACAATAAAAATGCTCCGGCTCCAGCCAACACAGATGATGATTTAAATGAAGTTGTTTTTGTTTTACAAAAAGACAATAAAGTAAAAATGGTGAAGGTGAAAACAGATATTCAAGACCTAAACTATATTGAAGTAAGTGGCTTAAAAGTGGGAGATGAAGTGATTACGGGTCCTTATAGCACGGTGAGTAAATTATTAAAAGACGGCACTTTGGTAAAAGTAGTTGCTAAGGAAAAATTGTTTGAGGAAAAGAAGTAAATCATATTAAATAGTATAACAAGGGGCGCATCTAAAAAATGTGCCCCTTTTTTTATGTTTTCGTATATTTGAAAAATGAAGGAACAGCGTATAGGAATTATAGGAAGTGGAAGTTGGGCTACAGCCATTGCAAAAATTGTTACAGACAATGGTTTTGCAATTAATTGGTGGGTTCGTCAGGCCAACAATATTGAGTACTTTCAAAAGCGACATCACAATCCTCATTATTTAAGGAATGCTTATTTTGATGTAACAAAAATCAATTTCTCAGATAAGGTATCAGAGGTAGTTAAGGATGCACATATTGTTATCATTGCAGTTCCTTCCATTCATATTGAATCTTCTTTAGCTGGTTTGGATAAGAATGCATTGGAAGGCAAAAAAGTGGTTTCTGCTGTGAAGGGTGTTTTGCCTAAATATAATTTATTGTTGAATCAATATTTGGAACAACAATTCAACTTTCCATTAGCTCAATATTTTACTTTGTTGGGCCCCAGTCATGCGGAAGAGGTGGCAGCAGAACAATTGTCTTATCTTACTTTTTCGGGCGTGAACGCAGAGGACACATTTAGTGTTTCCCAATGTTTTAAAAATGATTACATCAATACCATTGTAAACAATGATGTATTTGGTGTTCAATATGCTGGGGTAGCTAAAAATATTTATGCTTTGGGTGCGGGTATTGCACATGGCTTGGAATATGGCGATAATTTTTTGAGTGTTTACATTGCCAATGCCGCTAATGAAATGAAGCAGTTTTTAAAAGGGGTCATGGAACAAAAGGGATCACCCTGTGATGCTGTAAATTATTCAGCGTCGGTATATTTGGGCGATCTTTTGGTTACCTGTTATTCCTTGCATAGTAGAAATAGAACTTTTGGTAATATGATTGGGAAAGGATATTCGGTTCGTGCTGCTGAATTGGAAATGAATATGGTTGCCGAAGGGTATAATGCTTGTAAATGTATTATGGCCATTAACCAAAATATTGGTGTTAATTTGCCCATTGTAACCGCCATTTATAAAATACTTTGGGAGGGAGCAAATCCTGCTGAATCATTTAAAGAACTTGAGGCAAGTTTGATTTAAAGGATCACTTACTTTTTATATCTTAAGGCTGCATTTTAAACTATAAAGAACTCGCTGGCAATACCGTCTGCCAAAAAGCGCGCTTGTTTTGCAATTGCAAAACCTTCACTCGTAATAATGAGTTTGTTTTCTTTTAACAAATCTGTAGCAATATTTTGAGTATGTTTTACATAAGCATCACCAAAGCGATCTTTAATGCATTGTACTTCCACGCCTTCAATTCGTCTTAATGAAATCATCATGAATTCATTGTATTGGGTTGTTAGTTCTAAAGTTTCTATTTCAAAAGGCAAATTACCTGCCTCAATAGATTCAATATACATTTGATTATTGGCGATATTCCATTGCCTAGAATGTATATTATAAGAATGTGCCGATGGCCCCAAACCCAAGTATGGTATGCCTTTCCAATAATTACTGTTGTGTATGCTTCTATGGCCGGGTTTTGCAAAATTAGAAATTTCATAGTGTTCATAACCATTCTTACATAAGCCGTCCACTACTATTTCAAAATGCCTTGCTTGCTTTTCTGTGTCTACGTTTTCTATCTTCTTTTTTTCAATTAAACTATGCAATGCTGTTTTTTCTTCCACTGTTAATGCATAACAAGAAATATGAGGAATTTGATATTGGTTTAAAATGTCAATATCCTTTTTTAAGTCTTCGTCTGTTAAATGGGGTGTTCCGTATATAAGGTCGGTACTTATATTAAATATACCTGCCGATTGCGCATGCTCAATTGCCTCAAAAGATTGTGAAGTATTATGTGCTCTATTCATCCAATTTAAAGCCGTTTGCTGAAAACTTTGAATACCAATACTCAAGCGATTAATCCCAGAACTTTTCCAACGTTTTGTTTTTTCAATACTTATGTCGTCGGGATTGGCCTCAAGGGTGAACTCTTTTAAGTTGTTTAAATTAAAATGCTTGTCTAAAGCTTTTGTAATTTTATCTATATGTTGTGCTTGCAGAAGCGAGGGGGTTCCTCCCCCAAAATAGAGCGTTTCAACGGGGGTGTTTAAATACTTTTCTTGCAGTGCGATTTCCTTGATGAGTGCTTCTACAAAAGCATCTAAATGTTGAATTTGAGTTGAGAAATGGAAATTACAATAATGACAGGCTTTTCTGCAAAATGGGATATGTATATAAATGCCTGACATAGTTGTATTTGGTTAACAAAGCTAACCATAAGTTACTAATTCTGATAGACTATACTTATTTTTGCAAGGATGATGTCTACTTATAAATTTGTTTTATCGGCAGTGTTTTGTTTTATTTTGCTTTTAGCGCACGGGCAAAAGGATACGCTGTCCACCAAAAAAGCCAATAAGCCTAAAAAAGAAATTAAATTTAAAAAGGATAGTGTTATCAAAAAAGTAGACACACTTAAGAAGGATATTATTATAAAGAAAGATACCAGCACAGCCCTAGTTGATAGCTTACCCCCAAAGGATACAATCCGCATTAAATACATTCCTGTTTTACCTATTTCATTTATTAAAGCAGATGCATGGTACTTTCAAAAAATACATGCAAAAATGGGAGATACTGCATTTGATATTTTTAAAGCGTATCAAAATTATTTCAAGGATAAAAAAACAGGGTACCAACTTTATATTAAAAAATTAGCGCACTCAAATGATTTGCCAGCGCTCTTTAAAATAGAGCAACGTTTTGCAATTCCAGACAAAGACCTTTTGTTTTATTTAATTATAGGACTTTTTTTACTTTACGGTCTAATTAATAATTTATTTCCGCAATACTACCTTAAATTATTTAGTCAGTTTAGTCAGTCTTCCATTAGAGATGTACAAAATAGAGAGCAGCTTATTCAAAATAGTTTTGCCTCTTTAATTACCAATATTGGCTTTATACTTAGCTTCTCATTAATGGCTACTTTGCTCATTTTTAACGATCATTTGTTACCCATTTCTTTTTGGTTGGCACTCTTATATATTTGTATATTTTTTACGCTACTTTATTTGGGAAAATTTATTTGTTTACAACTCATGGGTTATATATTTAATGTACGTGAATTGGTAAATACATATATTTTCGTAGTGTTTATGATTAACAAAGTGTTGGGCATATTATTACTCCCTTTTGTGCTTATGTTGGCCTTTTCTAAGCCTGTATTTTATTCAGTAGCTATAGGGGCTGGCGCCATTTTGACCGTTTTATTATTCCTTTATAGGTATCTATTTACCTTAACATCTGTTAGGAACAAATTACATATATCTTCCTTCCATTTTTTTCTTTACCTTTGTGCATTCGAAATACTCCCCTTATTAATTTTGTATAAGTTTATTGTACATTTTTTAGGAGGAACATTTTAAAGTAGAAAAGTGTAAAATGGCAAAAGCAATGAGTGTAGAAAAAAAGACGACAACTAGTAAGTCCATTAAAAAAATTCTTATTTCTCAAGCTCGTCCAGAGAGTGAAAGATCTCCTTACTTTGATCTTGCAGCTAAATACAAGGTGGAGTTGCATTTTCATCCACTTATTCAATTGGTGGCAATTCCTTCAAAAGAATTTAGAAAATCAAAAATAGAAATTGCCAATTATTCTGCGGTAATTTTCACAAGTAAAAACGCCATTGATCACTTTTTTAGAACCTGTGATGAATTAAAAGTGAATGTAAGCCAGGACACAAAATATTTTTGTATCACCGAATCTGTTGCACTTTATTTACAAAAGTTTATTATGTACCGTAAGCGCAAAGTATTTTTTGGCGCCGACGGTTCAAATAAAAAATTGTTTGATGTTTTAAACAAACATAAAGGCAACGAGCGATTCTTATATGTATGCAGTGAAAATCAACAGGATAACGAAATAGTGAATTGGTTAAAAGACCATAGTTGTCAGTTTGATATGGCATATATGTATCGTTCAATTAGCTCTGATTTAAAAGAGGTTTTTATTCAACATAATTTTGACGTTATCTGTTTGTTTACACCTAGTGGTTTAAAAAGTTTATACGAGAACAAACCTGGATTTATTCAAAATGGTACTGCCATTTGCGCTTTTGGATCTAATACATGTAAAGCAGTAGAAGATGCTGGTCTTACCTTACATATTAAAGTGCCAAGTCCACAAACGCCAAGTATGATTGCTGGATTGGAATTATATTTAAGTCAGTTAAGCAAAAAAAAATAAATTGCATTCAATGAATGCAAATCACGCTTTTACCAACGAACTTATTCATGAAACAAGTCCCTACTTGCTTCAGCATGCCCACAATCCCGTAAATTGGATTCCATGGTCCGATTCCCTTTTTGAATTTGCCACCGAACAAAACAAACCCATCCTTTTAAGCATTGGCTATGCTGCATGTCATTGGTGTCATGTGATGGAAAGAGAAAGTTTTGAGTCGGAGGAGGTGGCTGCTTATATGAATGCTCATTTTATAAATGTAAAAGTTGATAGGGAGGAAAGGCCCGATGTGGATCATTTATACATGGATGCTTTACAGGCCATGACTGGTTCTGGCGGTTGGCCACTCAATATTTTTTTATTGCCTAATGGGAAACCTTTTTACGGCGGCACATATTTTCCGCCTATCGCAATGCAAAACAGGGCATCCTGGATGGACGTTTTAAAAGGGGTGCAAAACGCATTTGAAAATAATAACGATAAGTTAGTAGAGCAAGCCACGCATTTAGCCAACCATTTAGTGCAAGCGAATATTAAATCACTTGAAGTAGAAAATACAAATGATAATCATTTTGTTGCCGACAAAGAAGATTTTGATATAATGGCAAATCGGATTTTATTATCCGCCGATACTACCTGGGGTGGATTTGGTGCAGCTCCTAAATTCCCGCAAACCTTTTCATTGCAGTTGTTATTAAGGCATTACCATGTTTTCAAAAACGAAGCTTCTTTATATCAAGTAAAATTATCCTTGGATAAAATGATACAAGGGGGTATTTATGATCATATAGGAGGTGGTTTTTCCAGGTACAGTACAGATGCGCAATGGCAGGCGCCACATTTTGAGAAAATGCTTTATGACAATGCTTTACTTGTGGGTGTATTGGCCGAGACATACCAGTTAACGCAAAAGGAAGACTACAAAATAGTTATTTATCAAACCATTCAATTTTTAGAAAGAGAATTATCCAATGGAGAGGGTGCTTTTTATGCAGCGTTGGACGCGGATAGTGAAGGAGTAGAAGGAAAGTTTTATACCTGGTCCTATGATGCATTAAAAAACATTGTTCCTGCGGAAAGTTTTGAAAAGTTTGTAAACTATTATCAAATTAAAAAGCAAGGCAATTGGGAACATACAAATATTTTGTGGACACAATCTAATTTTTTAGAAAGTGAGAAGAATGAATTCAAAACCATTAAAGAGACTCTTTTTAAAATTCGTGAAAAAAGAATTAGACCTGCTTTAGATCATAAAGTAATACTTTCTTGGAATGCATTAATGATAACAGGTTTGTGCAAAGCCTCAGCTGCATTGGGCGACAGCAGTTTAAGGGATAAGGCCATGAAGGGTATGCAGTGGATTGAAAATAACATGTTCAACGCATCCGAAAACTATTTTTATCATACCAGCACCAATGGTATTAATAAATCATTTGCATTTTTAGACGATTATGCTTCATTAATACAGGCTTATATTCATTTGCAAGAAATGACCGGCGATTTATCCTATGCTTATAAAGCCAAGCAATGGACGGAGTATGTGCAATTGCATTTTTTGGATGAAGAAAATGTGTTTTATTATTTTACGGCTGACTATCAAAAGGATGTGATTATCCGTAAAAAAGACAATTACGATGGTGCGCAACCTAGTGCAAATGCAATCATGTCTTTTAATTTATTATACTTAGCCAATATGTTTGACCAAGCAGTTTGGAAAGAACAAACTATTAAAATGGTAAGTTCAATGCATAAAAGAATTATTCAATATCCTTCTTCATTTGGCTGCTGGGCCCAAACCTTTGCACTTATGGCTTTTGGTTTTACGGAGCTGGTTAGTGTGGGTGCAGATGCCCAAAAAGCAATATTGGAGCTTCAAGGCCCGTATTTACCCTTTAAAATGTTGTTAATTCCAAACCAATATGATGCATCCATATCCCTATTGAATGGGAAGCAACTATTTGAAAATCAATACTTTATTTGCAAACACGAAACTTGTTCGTCCCCTTACCCAAATCTCAACGATTTTTTAACAACAATCAAACAAACAAATTACTAATTTGCGTCTCTTACAATCGTCGGATTTAGTAACTTTATCCATATTCGCAAGAGTAAGTGCATGCAATGCATTAAATAAATATTAAATATTAGGTTTTGAATATTTAAAACCTGTTATAAATAAAAACTATGGTTAAGCATTTTAAAATGGCTCGTTTAAAATTTCCTTTGATGTTACTTGCAGTACTAGCGAGTTCGTTGTTATTTTTTGCATTTGAAACAAGCAATGTAACAAAGAACAAACGTATTAGAACTGATGCTCAAATGGCCTTTATTCAAGGTGGATCTTTTTTCATGGGAGCCAGCGATGAGCAAATTGATAATTCTTTAATGAACACTAAAAAAAGAATTTCAGTTTCTAGTTTTTGGATGGATCGTACCGAAATCACTAATGAACAATACCATCGCTTTGTAAATTATGTAGCGGATTCTTTAAAGTTTTTGGCATCAAGCAAAGGGACCATCAATTTTGTTGACCCATTAGATACTTTAAAAGTAAATTGGAATGTAGTAGCTAATATCAATAAAAATTTAGCCCGTCCAATTTCAGCTCAAGCAAAACAAAACAATGAAAATACGTTTCAGGAATTATGGGTAAAAACGGAGGACAGAGAATTTAAAAATGTATTTACAATTGACAACAAAAAATTAAATTTCAGATACACTTTTGTAGATTTAAAAAGAGCCGCATTAGAATCCAATTCATTTAATGGTTTAAGCAAGGATCTTAGAGATTATATTACTATTGATACCGTTGCTGTATATCCTGATACTTTAGTTTGGCAAAGAGACTTTTCATATGTATACAATGAGCCATTGGTAAAACAATATTTTTCAAATCCTGCCTTTAACGAATATCCAGTGGTGGGTGTGAGTTGGGAACAAGCAAGTGCATTTTGCCATTGGAGAACTTTGCATAATGACTATTACCAAGGAAAGCCTGGTAAAAAAGATGTTTTCATTGAAGGCATTTACCGTTTACCAACCGAAGCAGAATGGGAATATGCGGCTAGAGGCAATTCTAAAATTAATGCCATGTATCCATGGGGTGCTCCATATGCGAGAACGCGCGAAGGATTGTTGATGGCAAATTTCAAACCAGGAAGAGGTGATTACTATGGCGGCGATAATAAATACGACGACATTACTCCTGTAAAAGTAAGATCCTACACTGAAAATGGATTTGGTTTATTTGATATGGCGGGTAATGTAGCGGAATGGACAAGTTCAAGATACGATGAAGCAGTTGACAATATTTTGGGTGACTTTAATCCAGATTATCAGTACAATGCTAAAAAGGACGATCCTGTGATTATGAAAAGAAAATCGGTAAGAGGAGGTTCTTGGAAAGACATTGCTTACAATTGTCAAGTGAGTACGCGTAATTATGAATATCAATTTAATCGTAAATCTTATATTGGATTTAGATGTGTATTATCTGCACCTAAATCAAAATAATTTAACATCATTCATTTAAATAAATAAAATAAAACATGAGTCAGTCTCCAAAATCAGAAAGAGGTTTAAAATTTTACGTTGATAAATTAGTATCAATAGGTGCCGCAGTTGTAATTGTTGGTGCTTTATTTAAAATCCTTCACTGGAAGTTTGCCAACGAATTGTTGATTGTAGGTATGTTTACCGAAGCTGCTATCTTTTTAGTGTACGCTTATTTACCTTCAGATCACACAAGTGGAGAAGTAGTAATGAATGGTGCTGCAACGCTAGATAGTAAAGATTTAATAAACGCATTGAATGAAGTAAAAGCGTCTATCGAAAATACAAATGCAAGTTTAGGTGCCATTAGTTCATCTACCAATGGGTTGAAAGAATTAGACGCTAAGTTTGCTGCAATGGGTAAAACTCTTGATGAATTAAATCATTTTTATGGTGGGTTAAAAAATGTTTCTGAAACTATCACAAGTTCAGTAGGTGAGGCTGCAAGAACAAAAGATCAATTAACTGCTTTGGCAAATAACTTATCTGAATTAAATGCAGTGTACACTAATATGATTCATGCAATCAAAGGGAAATAAATAAATACTCAATTAAATTAAATATATTTTAGATGGCATTACCTAAAGAACCAAGGCAGAAAATGATTAATATCATGTACTTGGTATTAACAGCTATACTTGCCCTAAACGTTTCGAGTGAAATTTTGAATGCTTTTAAAACAATTGATGAAGGATTTGCAAAATCAAACAGTGGATTAAAAGAGCGTAGTACAAATATTATTAATGGTTTTGATGCGCCAGAAAACATGGAAAAATATCCAGATAGAATTGCAGTTTGGAAACCAAAGGCTGAAAGAGTAAGAGATCTTTCAGATAGTATTTATGATTACATTGAAATGTTGAAATCGGATTTGAAAAAAGAATCTGGACAAAAAATACCTAATGGTGAGTTTAAGGAAGATGATTTAGAAGCATCCACTAGAATGTTTTTAAATGGAAAAGAAGGACAAACTAAAGGCGAGCAATTGTATGCTATGTTAAACAAGTATAAGGCCAACTTAGCATCCATTGACTCCTTGGATAAAAAAGTAGCTGCCTTACCAAATTTTACAACTTTGCCTACTTCCTTTAATAAAGACGATGCAAAGCTAATGGCCACAATGACTCCTGCTCAAAAATGGGCTAATAGCTATTTTCATATGACACCAACAGTGGCTTCATTGGCTATTTTATCCAAGTTTCAAAATGACATTAGAAATACGCAAACACAGTTAATTGATTTTTGTTATGCACAAATCAATTCTACCATCATTCCAATTAACGAATTTGGTGTAATTGCAAGTGCGAATGCAACCGTGGTGATGTCGGGTGACGAAGTAGCAATTACTGCAGGATTAGGTGGTTATAACAAAGATTTTAAACCTACAATAACTGTTGACGGTGCAAGTGTGCCCATCGGACCTGATGGTAATGGCGTTTATAAAATGCTTGCATCTAATCCAGGGGATTATACTAAACGTGTAACTGCAACTTATATTAATCCTAATACTGGAAAACAAGAAACTAAAACTACAGATGTTAAATTTAAAGTAGGTATTCCTACAGGTTTAAATGTTTCTGCCGATGCAACTCGTTTCTTTTATGCCGGTGCACCTAGTGGTAATCCAATATCTATTTCGGGTGCTGCTGGTGGAGCAGGATCTATTCAAGTAACTGCCGTTGCGGGTGTTACCGATGTGCAAAAAACAGGTAATGGAACGTATAGCGTTTATTGTAATGCTTTAGGAACTGCTGTTTTAAAAGTATCTGATGGCAAAACAACTACTACGGTGAATATACCTGTGAAAAAATTACCAGATCCACAGTCGGCTTATGTATATGGAACATTAAATGAAAATTCTGGTCAAGGTGGTTCAATTGGAGCTAGTGAATTTAAATTACAAACAGGATTAAAAGCGGTGTTGCCAGAAGATTTTGTATTTAAAGGAATTGACTATAAGGTTAAATCATTTATTATTCAGTGCTCTGGAAAAGGCTTCACCAATACTGAATCAAAAACGGTAAGTTCGTTTAGCGCTGCTTCTGATTTAACAAGTAGATGTACACAAGGAAGTCAGGTTGTTATCTCAGATATTATATTCTCTGATGCGGCGAATATTGAACACAAATTAAAAAGTAAAATTAGTTTCACACTTAAATAGTGTGTTATCATTTTTAAAAGCTAGGTTATTAAAAAATGTTTTATGCGTAAATATATCGGTTATTATCAATTATTAGCAATAACAATCGCCTCTTTGATAGGCGTTCAAGCTATTGCGCAAACACCCGCACCTTCCACCAAGGTTGTTGAGAAGCTTA
The DNA here is from genome assembly GCA_037975805.1 of Bacteroidota bacterium. GTDB lineage: Bacteria > Bacteroidota > Bacteroidia > Chitinophagales > Chitinophagaceae > Sediminibacterium. The sequence continues at coordinate 39,014 of JBANFX010000054.1, forward strand.
CCAAAAAAATGGAGGAAAGTCAGGAGGATAATAATGGGTTTTCGCAGGATTCTAGTTTCTTTTTAATGCCTAACAATAAAGTAAACAATAGAATCCCACCAAAATATCCTGAATTAAGAAAAGAAGATGTTTTGTTTACTGAAACTATTTGGGAGGATATAGATGGTCGTCAGAAAAAAAATAGACACTTCTTATATGAAAGCGTAGATGAAACAGGTGAACGTAATTTCTTTAAAATACTTACTAGTATTTTAGAATCAGATACTGTAAATGTAAAAGCCTACGCCCCAAGTAATGATCGTTTTACTACCCAATTAAAAATGGACAGTATTCTTACCATTTTACTTGGACCAATGGTTACGAAGGCTAGAACTAAAGACGACGGTACGGTAGAAAATATCTCTTTCCGTGATCCAACATATGCTGGTGCAGATATTCCTACAGATTCTTCGATTTATACTTTTAGAATAAAAGCACAATATATTTTTGACAATAGAACTAGTAGAATGCATTATCGTATTTTGGGAATTGCTCCAATTGCAATGATTAAAAAATCGGTATCAGTTCCTGATGGAAGTGGGGGAACGCGTGAAGTGGATTCGGTTGTTCGTAAAATATTGTTCTGGGTACCTTATCCAAAAATCAGGAATTATTTAGCGAATAGAGATGTATACAATCCAACCAATCAAAAGAGAATGATATCTTGGTCCGATTTATTAGAAGCAAGATACTTTGATAGTCGTATCACAAAAACTTCCTATAATAATTTTAATGATAAAGATTTATTTGAATTATACAAGGATCCTAAAAAGCGTTTAGAGGCTGCTGAAAAAATTAAGCAGAGAATTGACGATTTTGACCAAGATCGTTGGGTGTATTAATAAAATTATTTCTTAAAAGCCGCTTTCAACAAAGCGGCTTTTTTTTCGCCAATAAGCTGTGCCAACAGATGCTCATTTGCATCTTTAATTTTTTGAACCGATTTAAAATGCAATAGTAATAATTCCTTTGTTTTTGGGCCAATACCAACAATGTTATCAAGACCGGTTTCCAGTGCACCTTTGGATCTTTTGCTGCGATGAAACTGAATGCCAAAGCGGTGTACCTCGTCTCTTATATTTCGAATAAGTTTATGTGCCTCACTATGCCAGTTTAAAATAATAGACTTGCTATCCCCAGGAAAAAATAGTTCTTCTATATTTTTGGCAAGACCAACGGTGGTTACTTTTTCTTGTATGCCTAATTCAGTTAAAGCTTCCAATGCAGCATTTAATTGTCCTTTACCACCATCTATAATAATTAATTGAGGCAGAGGTAAATTTTTCTCCAATACGGACTTATAGCGCCTACCCACCGATTCCTTCATACTTGCAAAGTCATTAATACCTATTACCGTTTTGATATTAAACTTTCGGTAATCCGATTTACTAGGTACCCCATTTTTAAAACACACCATGGCCGAAACGGGGTAGGCTCCTTGGAAATTGGAGTTATCAAAACATTCAATATGATTGGGTATTTCAGAAAGGTGCAAAGCTTCTTGCATTTCTAATAATACTTCATTGTCTAATGGCTTTTCTACGCTGACTAAGGCCTGTTTATGTTTCCACTCCTTTAATGCATAGTTGGCATTTTTTTGAGAAAGGGCTAATAATTGTTCCTTATCTCCCAATTGTGGTATAGTGTACTTAACATCAAATACTTTCTCACTTAATTCAAAGGGAACTATAATTTCCTTAGCACGGCTTTCTAAATGCGTCCTAAAATAATGAATAGCAAAAATCAAAATAGTTTCAGCAGTTTCTTCCAGAGGCACGGATAAAGGAAGTATATGGGTTTGAATGATTCTTCCATTCTCTACCATTAAATAACTAACATAGGCCTGATCGGCATCATGCGCGATACTAAACACATCCATGGCATGTTGCTGTTTGGTATATACAACCGATTTTGTTTGGTAATGCTCCAGTTCCTCTATTTTCCTTTTGGTGAGTGCAGCTTTTTCAAATGCCATTGCATTGGCCTCTTCCAGCATTTTCTCCTTTAGGTTGTTTAATACAGGTTTAATATTTCCTTTCAATAAATGTTGTACCTGTTCAATTGAACTATTGTAGGCTTCCAAAGTTTGAAATCCCTGACAGGGTCCCAAACAATTGCCTAAATGATATTCTAAACACACTTTAAATTTACCCTGTTCAATATTCTTTTTACTTAGAGGGAGGGTACAGGTTCTTAATGGAATGGTATGCTTAATATGATCAATTAATTCTCTTACGGCTAAAACATTGGTAAAGGGTCCAATATAGGTACTGCCATCATTTATTTTCCGTCTGGTTAAAAATACCCTAGGAAAGTTTTCTTTTTTAATGACAATATAAGGATAGGTTTTATCATCCTTTAAATTGATATTGTACTTTGGTTGATAATTTTTAATGAGTTCATTCTCCAATATGAATGCATCATGTTCAGAATTTACAATTGTGTATTGTATATCCTTGATTTTTTGTACCAACTCAATGGTTTTTAAAGTATGTTGATGGTTGGAAAGAAAATAGGAGCTCACCCTTTTTCGTATATTCTTAGCCTTACCCACGTATAACAAATGTCCGTTTTCATCAAAATATTGATAAATCCCGGGTTCCTGGGGTAGCCCTGCCTGTATTTTCTTAAATAGCTCTTTTTCCATGCTTTCTTCCGAAAGCACAAAAATACTTTATATTTTTGTGGTATGGAATTAACTGTGAATATACCTGCCCTTCTTTTTCCAGCAATTAGTTTAATTATGCTGGCGTATACTAATCGGTTTTTGGCACTGTCTAGCCGTGTGAGGGTATTGCATGACAAATATCAAACACAGGAGGAGCGACATTTAATTTTCACTCAAATTAAGAACTTAAAATATAGGCTTAAACTTATTAGAAACATGCAAACCTATGGTGTTGCTTCCTTGCTGTTTGCCATTGTATCTATGTTTTTTATTTACATAGAATCTCAGAAAATTGCGCAGTTCGTATTTGCTGCTAGTTTAATTGCTTTTTCTTGGTCTATCCTGCTTTCTTTTATTGAAATTAGATTAAGCACAAAGGCCATAGAAATTGAACTGAGTGATATGGAAGGACTTGAGGATCCTTCCGTTATGGAATACCTTAAAAAGAAATTCGAAAGAGATTAAATGAAAACACCTATGCTTAATTATGATAAACTAAACATAGGTGTTATAAATTTTAATTTGATGCTAAACTAGCTACAATATGCTAGGTAGTTGCTTTTCTTTCTCCAATTTGTTGCCTCCACATGGCATAATACAAGCCTTTTTCAGCAAGTAATGCATCGTGATTGCCTTGCTCAATTACTTTCCCCTTTTCTAGTACATATATCCTTGTTGCATGTATAATGGTACTTAAACGGTGTGCAATCATAATGGTGATTTGCTCACGCTCGGCCGATAACTCACGAATTGTGTCGGTAATGGATTCTTCGGTTAAACTATCTAAACTTGAAGTTGCTTCATCAAATATAAGTAAGTGTGGATGTCTTAATAGCGCGCGTGCAATAGACAATCTTTGTTTTTCACCACCACTTAATTTTAATCCACCTTCACCAATTACTGTTGCTAAACCATTGCCCCCTTTATCTAAAATATTTGTACAGCTAGATTTTTTCAAAGCAACCAGCATTTCTTCTTCAGTTGCATTGGGTGCCACGAATGCCAAATTCTCTCTAATAGTGCCCGCAAATAATTGAGTGTCTTGTGTTACGAAACTAATTTGGTTTCTTAGTTCGTTCATGTCAATTTGCTTATTATTTACACCATTAATAAGTATTTGTCCTTCCTGTGTTTGATAGAGACCAACAATTAATTTTACCAATGTGCTTTTTCCTGCACCCGATGGGCCCACAAAGGCAATGGTTTCACCCTTTTTGGCTTCAAAGCTAATATCATCCATCGCTTTAAAGTTGGCCGTTTGGTGCTGAAAACCTACGTTTTCAAATTTCAAATGTTCAATATTGCCAATAGCAGTAGCCTCTGCGGGATTTATTTCAATTTCTTTTTTCATTAATGCATCAAAATTGTTTAATGATGCTTCGGTTTCACGGTAGCTCATAATAATGCTACCTATTTCTTGTAATGGTCCAAAAATGAAAAAGCTATAAAACTGTAAGGATATTAATTGTCCTACGGTTAAAATTTCCTTGAATATTAACCACATTAATGTGAAGGTGATTACTTGTCGTAAGAAATTCACCATCGTCCCTTGAATAAAACTTAAAGATCGAATGTTTTTTACTTTCTTTAATTCAAGTGCTAAAATCTTATAAGTATTGTTATTAAGTCGTGCTATTTCCTGATTGGTTAAACCTAAACTTTTTACCAATTCAATATTGCGCAAACTCTCCGTAGTGGTACCTGCAAGGGTAGTAGTTTCTTTTACAATATTTTTTTGAATGGACTTTATGCGTTTGCTTAGTAAGTTGGTTACGTATGCAATGGTGCCTGCGCCAGTAATATAAATAGGCATAATGGACCAATGCAATTTGGTTGCATAAATTGAAATAAATACAATACTTACAACAATACCAAATACTACATTAATTACATAACTAATAAACTTTTCACAATCTGCTCTTGCCTTTGTCAAAATAGATAAAGTCTCACCGCTTCTCTGGTCCTCAAAAGCTTGATAGGGTAGTTGCATGGAATGCTTTAATCCGTCGGTAAACAAAGAAGCACCAAACTTTTGTATAATCACATTTACGGTGTAATCCTGAAATGCTTTTGCGATTCTACTTACCATAGCAGTACCCACCAATAACAATAAAATATTACCAACGCCTTTCAAAAATTCGGGTTGGGTTCTGATATGTCCAAACGAATCAATAAAAGGTGTTTTAGCAAATTCATCAATTAATCTTCCAAATAACATGGGGTCAAACATGGAAAAAGTTTGATTAATTGCGGCTAAAATAAAACCTATTATGACTAAGCTTCTAAAGGGCTTTATGTATTTAAATAAAATTTTCATAATCTATTGAGTGTAAGGGACAAATATAAACAAAGTCGCCCACTTATTGGGAAGTGGGCGACGATTAGGAATCTTAAATATTATGACTGTTGATCTTCAGCGTATAATTGGTTGTATTGGTCAATGCAAGCCACTACCTCTTCAACCCCTTCTTTTTTCTCGGCACTGGTTACAAAGCCTTGAGGTAAATAAGGTAATTTTTCTTTTAAAGTGTCAAACATTGCTTGTACATTTCTTGCTACTACGCCTGGCTTTTCTTTATCGGATTTTGTAAAAATGAGTGTATATGGAATTTCCCATTTGACCATTTGTTCAATGAATTCTAAATCAATTTTTTGAGGTGCATGACGACTGTCAATTAAAACAAAAACACGATTTAGATTGGGTCTTTTTCTTAAATAATTTTCAATCATTTGTTCCCATCTGCGTCTACTGCTTTGGGACACTTTAGCAAATCCGTATCCTGGCAAATCCACTATATACCATTTGTCCCAAGGTCCTTTGCTTGAAGAGCTCATCACTTCAAAATGATTGATAAGCTGTGTTTTTCCTGGTGTTCCCGAAGTTTTAGCAAGATTCTTTTGATTGCATAAAGCATTAATAATGGAGGATTTTCCTACATTACTTCTACCAATAAATGCATATTCTGGTTGTGTTAATTTAGGGCACTGTTCGTAACCTGGACTAGATATTAAATAAGTGGCTTTGTTAATTTTCATTTTTAAGTAAGCACTATTTTGTATTGGCAGGTGCTGGTGGACGTTTCAACTTTAAACTATCAGCAGGGTAGTTTGCTTTTAATGTATCCATAATACTTTGACACCATTTAGTTAAAACAACTCTTTCGGCTTCAGTTAAATCCGCTTCCTTATGTATTAGTGTATATGATTTTAATGGCATTTCACCTTCCTTTACCTGCTCAATTACTTCTTCTAATTTATGATTTTGCTTTGCAATACGGTAAGATGCGAATTCATTGAAGTTTAATTCACGTTTTCCTTCTTTCACATGATCGTCCAACCAAAATCCAAGGGGTTGTACAGATGCATACCAAGGATAGTTGGTTTTATTGCTATGACAGTCGGCACATGCTTTGTTAAAAACCATTTGAACGCTGTCGGGCATTTTATATAAGGTGGTGATGTCTTTAGTTTTGTCACCAGATGTATTTTTTGTGGGGCGAATAAATTGAATAACTACAAGGGATACTAACAATACAATTAAAATTTTCTTTACCATGTTTTGTGTTTTGAAAGTTTAGACAACTAGTTTTGTTTAAGGTTTAAAATTAAGTTATTTACTTTAGATCAACACTTTTCCGGTCATCTCTTTAGGGATAGTTACGCCCATCATATGTAAAATAGTAGGTGCAATATCGCCCAATTTACCAGGCTGAATTGTACCTCTCCATTCTTTATCTATAATAAAGAATGGTACCAGATTGGTGGTGTGCGCTGTATTGGGGCTTCCATCCTCATTAATCATATAATCGGCATTTCCATGGTCGGCTGTTAAAAATATGGTATAACCATTGTTTAGACCCGCCGTAACAATTTGTTGAACGCATGCATCCACGGTTTCTACTGCTTTTACTACTGCACTAAAAATGCCAGTATGGCCCACCATGTCGGCATTGGCGTAGTTTAAGCAAATAAAGTCGGGGTTGCCGGCATTAATTTCAGGTAATAATTTATCTGTTAATTCTCTCGCACTCATTTCGGGTTGCAAATCATAAGTGGCTACTTTTGGAGAAGGCGCCATAATGCGTGATTCTCCTTCAAAAGGAACTTCACGGCCACCGCTAAAGAAAAAGGTAACATGTGGATACTTCTCAGTCTCTGCGATGCGTATTTGTTTTTTATGATTTTGCGCCAATACATCGCCTAAAGTATTTACTAGATTGTCGTTTTCAAAAATTACATTTACATTTTTGAAGGTCTCATCATACTTTGTTATAGTAGTATAATGTAAGTCCAATTTTTGCATTCCAAAATCAGGAAAATCTTTTTGAGACAATACTTCAGTAATTTCTCTACAGCGGTCGGTTCTAAAATTAAAACACAATACAGCATCGCCAGCTTGTATACTAGCAATAGGGGCGCCATTTTCAATAATTACGGTTGGTTTAATAAATTCGTCGGTAGTATCATTGCTGTAATTTTGTTCAATGGCTTCCAGTGCTGAATTGGCAGTTGGTCCTTTTGCATTCACTAATGTATCGTATGCTAATTGCACTCTTTCCCAGCGTTTGTCTCTGTCCATTGCAAAGTATCTCCCACTCACAGTTGCAATTTTACCAACCGATGTTTTTAAATGTGCTTCTAGGTTTTCAACAAAAGCATATCCACTTTTAGGATCCGTATCTCTACCATCAGTAAATGCATGAATAAATACTTTGGTTAAACCCTCTTTCTTACATATATCACAAATAGCTTTTAAATGAGTGGTATGAGCGTGCACACCACCGTCACTCACCAATCCTAATAAGTGCAAGGGCTTATTGTTTTGTTTCGCATATTGAATAGATGCCAATAAAGTTGGATTGCTGGCTAATTCACCTTCGCGAATAGCTACATTAATTCTTTGTAATTCTTGATAAACAATTCTTCCTGCACCTAAGTTTAAATGTCCAACCTCACTATTGCCCATTTGACCATCCGGTAAGCCAACTTCTTCACCGCAAGTTATTAAAGTGGAATTGGGATATTGATTATACAAACTTTGCACGAATGGCACTTTCGCTTGTTGAATTGCATCAGACAATGGAACTTTTCCTAAACCCCATCCATCCATAATTACTAGGATTACTTTTTTTGACATCTTTTTATATTTTTTATTACTTCGATTGCTTAATTTTATGATAATAGCAGCCCAAAGTTTCAAAATAGTAGGCACATTACAAACTTTAAGCTGTTTTTATTCAATACAAGCCATTAAAAATGAGACAATTTCGCAAAATTATGCTTCTATTGCTTTTTATTGTAGGAAGCACTAGCCTAATGGCACAAAATGAAACCGAGGCGGTGGTTCAAAATTTGCAAACCGCTAATTTCAATAACCTGCTTACTTTCTGGGATAATCAGGTAGAAGTTAATATGCCCGATTTAGTTGGACAAAAACAATATAGTGCAAAGGATGCGAACGAATTATTGAAATCTTTTTTCAATAAAAATAGTATTCTAGGTTTTGAAAAAAGTGCTGCCAGAAAAGTGGGGACAACAGTGTATTTAACGGGTAAATTAATTTCAAATACCACCAAGTTTAATCTTACTATGTTATTGCAGCAAAATAAAGCAGATTTTGTGATCATTAGTGTCCGCGTTAATTAATTCCAAAAACTTGATTAAGCAAAATTCTTTTAATTCCTAGTTGAATATTTATGGGCAAAAATAATAAACAACAAAATTCACCTTTTGTATATAGTACCGATCCGAATTTTAAGCCTTTGGTAGAAACCGAAATTGTGGAAACCCTATCGGCTGATCAACAACCATTAAAAGTTATTTTAGAAACCAAGCATAGGGCCGGTAAAACGGTTACTATTGTTTATGGTTTTGAAGGTAAAGAGGACGATATGAATGCATTAGGGAAAGCATTAAAAAATCACTGCGGTACAGGGGGGTCAGTAAAAGACGGAGAAATAATTATACAAGGTGACCACCGTCAAAAAGTATTTCAATATTTAAAGCAGAAAGGATATAGTAAAGTAAAGTTGTAATTAACTGATTAAATCATTGAAACAATGACGCTTAACTTTAAATAAAAGGATTTCTTTTAAAAATACACTTCTAAATTACAACGTTTTTTAAGTGCGGCTACTAAAGGATACTGCTCGGCAATTCGATCGTATTTTTGTTTGCTATTTAAGCGCATATGTAATGGCACATCCTCTTGTTCCCCCGCTTCAACAATGATATCAAATTGGATGCTTCTGTTTTGAAATATATCCCAAACCTTTTCTAAAACGTTCATTCTTTCCTGCTCAACAAATTTCTGTGCAGTAAGGGCGCCCACCGTGACGGTGAAATGCCATTCGTCTTCTATTTTTAATTGCGCCACTTTGAATGTACCAGCTGAAGCATGTTTTGCGTTGGTTTCTAAATATACAGCGTATTCGTCCCAGCACTTTTGTAATAAGTCTAAGCTTAATGGTACCGATTCTTTTACTTCCTGAATATTATAATCCTTGCCATACTTCTGCTGAAGCACTGCTAATAAATTTTTATTTGCTCCGCCTTCTTTTTGATCAATAGGCAGGGGTTTAGGGATTGCAGTATTCACTTTAGAAGGTGCCGGATTCGAAGCCTGCTTAGTGGGTTCGCTATTTGTTGGTGAAATTGCTGTTGGGTTTTCTTCAATTTTTGATGCTGTTGCAGGAACGGCTTGCGTTGCTTTGGGCAAAGGGGTTTCTATCACCAATTTGGCTTCTGCATTCACAACAATATTACTAAGCGGGACAATTTTTTTTAAACGAATAGGGTAGTGTGCGTCAACTAATTTTTTTTTTACTATTTGGTCGTTCTCCAAACTTAACTCAATGGCCTGTGCTAAAAAGTTTAATTTAATAATTGCCATTTCAACGTGTAGCCTTTTATTACGTGCAACTTTAAACTGAATTTCAGCCTCATTTAAAATATTTAAGGCACTTACTAAATAAGGTGTGCTTATTTGTTTTGCAGTATTTACGTATTGCTCCCTCCAGCCTTCAATTGATTCTAATAATACTGCACTTGCTGGGTCCTTACAAACCAATAAGTTTCTGATAAAACTTGCTAATCCCGACAAAACCATATCCCCTTCAAAACCCTTTTGGTTAATTTCATCATACAATAACATCGCACTGGTTAGGTCCTGCTTTGTTAGGAACTCTAATAACTTGAAGAAGTATTCCTCGTCTAAAATGTTTAAATGTTCAAGGGTGTTTTTATATGTTAATTCACCATTAGAAAAACTTACAATTTTATCTAGGATACTTAAAGCATCACGCATACAGCCCTCGCTTTTTTGAGCAATTAGTTGCAATGCGTTTCTTTCAGCCTTAATATGTTCTTTGCCAATAATTTCTTCCAAATGTTCAACGGTATCATTGGAAGTAATTCTTTTAAAATCAAATATTTGACACCTACTTAAGATAGTAGGTAAAATTTTATGTTTCTCGGTTGTGGCTAAAATAAAAATGGCGTGTGCTGGTGGTTCTTCCAATGTTTTTAAAAATGCATTAAACGCACTTGCACTTAACATGTGTACCTCATCCACAATATATACTTTGTATTTTCCTGCTTGTGGTGCAAAACGTACCTGATCCACAAGTGTTCTAATATCATCTACCGAGTTGTTACTCGCAGCATCTAGTTCATGAATATTTAAACTTGCCCCCTTTTCAAACGAAGTACAGCTGTCGCATTGATTACATGCTTCACCTTCTTTGGTGATGTTTGTACAGTTTATGGTTTTGGCTAAAATTCTTGCACAGGTTGTTTTACCCACTCCCCTTGGTCCACAAAACAAAAAGGCATGCGCCAAATGGTTATTTAAAATGGCGTTTTTTAAAGTAGTAGTAATATGCGACTGGCCAACAACCGTATTAAAGTTTTGGGGTCTATATTTTCGGGCGGAAACAACAAAATTATCCATAGTAGACGCGCAATATACACATTATCCCCTTAAAATTAAATGCCCATTTATGCACATTATAAAGGGGTTGAAATCATTATTTAGGAGCGGTGTATTCCATAACCGGATGACGCTCAAAAGAATGTAATTGTTCATTAAAAATATGTCGGTACGTAACCATATGCCTACTTTGCGCACCACCTAAGCTTTTGTAAATATTTAGCATTTTGGGGTTCCAATCTGCAGCCCATCCCATTTCATATTGTTCATATTTTTTGATGGATAATAATAACAAGGAACAAGAATATATCAAGAAACTATCAATTCCTAATGCCTGATATTTGGGTACCACCCCAAAGGCCAATCCGGTGAGTTGTTTATTAGTGCCCCTCCATTTCATCCACAATAAATGCAGCTTTTGCAACAAGCCTAGTTTCCCATTAAAGTGTTTAAAATACTGATTTACGTCGGGGATATTAATGAACATGGCAATGGGTTCTTCTTTATAATATGCAAACCATATCACTCTTTCATCCATCACAGGCGCCAAGGTTTTAAATAATTTCAAAATTTGCTCTAATGTGATGGCTTTGGCCTCGCCATGTTGTGCCCATGCCGCATTGTAAATAGTCACAAAGTCCTGTGCGTATTTATTTAAATCTTTTTTATTTAAATGTCTAGCTGTATAATCGGGCTTGGATTTGAACTTTTCATAACGCTCCTTAAATCGAGGCGGCAATTCATCTAATAAATAATTGCGGTAATAGTATTGATTGTAATAATTTTTAAAACCATATTGTGTAAATAAGTTTTCATAATAATCTGGATTAAAAGACATTCCATACATAGGTTGATTGTCAAATCCTTCAATCATAAGCCCCCACCATTTATCTCGATCTCCAAAATTAATAGGTCCATCCATGGCTTCCATTCCATTTTCTGTTAACCATGCTTTGGCAGTATCAAATAATAAATTAGCAACCGTTTGATTGTTAATGCTGTCAAAAAAGCCAACACAGCCAACTGGAAATTCTGTGCCTTTATTAATGTATTTGGTATAATAGAAAGCAGCAATACGTCCAATGGTTTCTCCTTTATGATTTTGAACAATCCATCTTTTTGCATCCCCTTCTTTAAACAGTTTATTTTTTTTCGGATCAAATACAGCCTCCACTTCATTGTCTAATGGACGAATATAATGTGGATTAAGCGCATTCGCAGTTGCATTAAAATTTAAAAATGCAGTTACCAACTGTGGTGTATCAACGGCTAACAGTTTCATGGTTGCAATTTAGAATTTTTTTAAAACACTTAATGCGAATAGTCCGGCGGTCTCGGTTCTTAATCGAGTGGGTCCTAAGTGTATGGCTTCGTAATTTTGCGATACTGCCATTTCAATTTCTTTTGAGCTAAAATCGCCTTCGGGACCAATCAATAAAATACAATCATCGCTAACTGCTAAATTTTTAATATTTATTTTTTCCTGTGGTGCGCAATGTGCAATTAATTTTTGTGAAGCGGTATAGGATAATAAAAATTGATTAAAAGCAATTGGTTCCGATAAAACAGGGAGCCATACTTGCTGACTTTGTATCATAGCGGATTGCAAAATATTTTGCATCCTTTCCGTTTTAAAACGTTCATGTATGGTGTGGTCGCAAATTAAAGGAACAATGGTATGTACGCCCATTTCGCTTGCCTTTTCTAGCAACCATTCAAGCCTTGTTACATTTTTTAAAAGAGAAATCCCCAAAATGATTTTTTGCGCACTGGGTTCAATTGTTTTTTCTGCTAAAATTTGTACGGTTGTATTTCTTTTGTCGGCATTTTGTATAGTTGCTTCAAATAATTGTCCTATACCATTGGTTAAATCAATTCGATCACCTGCTTTCATCCTTAATACTTGCACACAATGCTTGCTGGTTTCTTCACTTAATGTGTAAACCGAAGGGTTGCTTAATAATTGAGCTTCGTAAAAATAAGGAACCGGCATTGGCAATGATTTAATTCAATTGATAAAGGCTTAACAATTAAAATGGACTATCCTCGTTAATGCCTTCGTCAAATTCACCTCCATTCATTCTGCTGCCTTGAATAAAAAAGCGGCCGCCATCGCCAGCACCTCCTTCATTTAAACTGGATGTAGATTTGTAATTGCTTGGAAGCCCAGGTAAGCTTCCTGAATCACCATCCCATTCTTCGAATCTTTGAATATCTAAACGTGCTCTTAGCTTTACTAAATCTAAGGAACCGTTTCTATGTTTTGCAATTCTAATATGGGTTTCACCCTGTGTACTTTCTCCCATTTCATTGCTCATTACCTCATAGTATTCTGGACGGTAAATAAACATTACCATATCTGCATCTTGTTCAATTGCACCTGATTCACGTAAGTCACTCAATTGAGGCATCTTACTTTCTTTTCTTGTTTCTACCGCACGACTCAACTGTGAAAGTGCAATGATTGGAATTTGTAATTCTTTTGCCAAAGCTTTTAAACTTCGAGAGATATTACTAATTTCTTGTTCACGATTTGAATTTCTATCACCTAAACCACTCATTAATTGTAAATAGTCAATGATGATAATTTTAACTTGATGTTTATTTACTAGTCTTCTTGCCTTCGCTCTAAATTCAAATATGTTTAGAGCGGCAGTGTCGTCAATATAAATAGGTGCAGTCTCTAATTTTTTAATACCCTTACTGTGTAATTGTTGGTATTCATAGTCTTCCAATTTACCACGGGAAATTTTTTCCATTTTAATTTCACTCTCTGCACTCAAAATTCTTTGTACCAATTGCGAAGCGCTCATCTCCAAACTGAAAAAACCTACAGCTTGTGGTTTGGTAGGATGCAATGCAGCGTTACGCGCAAGGTTTAATGCAAATGCTGTTTTACCCACCGAAGGTCTTGCCGCTAATATGATTAAATCCGTTGGTTGCCATCCGTAGGTGATTCTATCTAAAGAATTAAAGCCACTAGGCACACCTGAAATTTCATCTTTCTTGGTTCTTAATTCGTCAATTCTATTCACCGCATCGGCTAAGGCGTTTTGAATATCAACGAAATTCTTTTTCAAGTAATTGTTGGTGATATTAAACATCTTAGTTTCACTGTCATCTAGTAAATCAAATACATCCGTGCTATCCTCATATGCATTCGCTATTACTTCTCCACTAATTCTTATTAATTCTCTTTGAATAAATTTTTGCAATACAATTCGCGCATGCGCATCAATGTTGGCAGTGGATACCACCACATTGGTCAACTTTGAAATATAATAAGCACCCCCTACGAGATCTAATTGTTCGCGCTTTTTTAATGCCTCCACTACAGTGAGCATGTCAATGGGTTGGTTCTCCATTTGCAAACCTTGCATGGCTTGAAATATCATTTGGTGCGCATCACTATAAAAACATTCTGGCTTTAAAATTTCTGTTACCGTATCAAAAGCACTTTTTTCTAATAGGATACCACCCAAAACCGCTTCTTCTAATTCTTTTGCTTGTGGCGGTATTTTGCCATACATCATAGAACTTATGTCCACATTTGTGGTTTTTTTTCTAGTCTTGGAGTTGGTATTGATGTTTGGAATAGCCATATAAATCTTCGTTTTCTTACTACGAAAATCAGCTCTAAAAAGGAGATGAAGAAATTTATTTTCAATTTTGAATATCCACAAATGAAATAAGGGAGAATACACATGTTTTTGAGGTTATACACCTGTTTTGCACCCCTAAAATGAGGTTATTCACTTTAGCTTCTATCAGGCCCAAAAAATTGCTTATTTTTGAAGCTATACTTTAAAGTGCTTATATGACCATTAGTTACAATTGGCTGAGTGAATATTTACCCAAAACAATTAGCCCAGAACAGTTATCTACCATATTAACTTCCATAGGTTTAGAAGTGGAATCTCTTGAAAAAATCGAAAATTTTAAAGGGGGATTGGCTGGTTTGGTGGTTGGGGAAGTAGTTGAATTGAGCCAACATCCTAATGCGGATAAATTAAAATTAACCAAAGTTAATACGGGGGGTGATCGTCCTTTAAATATAGTTTGCGGTGCGAGCAATGTAGCATTGGGTCAAAAAGTTGTAGTTGCAGTGGTAGGAACTACTATCTATCCAAAATCGGCTGAGGGGGGAATTACTATGAAATTGGCTAAGATTAGAGGCGAGGAAAGCGAGGGTATGATTTGTGCCGAAGATGAGATTGGAGTGAGTGATGACCATGGCGGAATTATAGTTTTAGATCCTAATATTAAAGTGGGTACGCCGGTGGCGGATCTTTATGAATATTATCAGGATTGGGTTTATGAAATTGGTCTTACGCCAAATAGAATGGACGCCATGAGTCATTATGGTGTAGCCAAGGATGTTTGTGCGTATTTGTCTTATCATGAAACACCTACTAGTGCTGTTAGTCCTTTTAAATCTACATTGGTTAAAGACCCAGGCGTAAAACCTTTTAAAGTAATTATAGAGGATCAAAAAGCTTGCGCCCGTTATAGTGGTTTAGTGATAGAAGGTGTTGAAGTAAAAGCTTCACCAAGTTGGTTAAAGAATCGTTTGCAAGCCATTGGCGTAAGAAGTATTAATAATATTGTTGACATCACGAATTATATTTTACATGAAACTGGACAACCATTGCACGCTTTTGATGCCCATCAAATTAAGGATGCAACGGTGGTGGTGAAAAAATATCCTGCCGGTACTTTGTTTGTAACCTTAGATGGTACAGAACGAAAATTAGCAGCCAATGATTTAATGATTAGTGATACCGAAAAACCATTGTGTATTGCAGGTGTTTTTGGGGGTATAAAAAGTGGCGTTACTGCTACCACAACTTCTATTTTTTTAGAAAGTGCTTGGTTTGAAAATATACATGTTCGAAAAACATCTTTACATCATGGTCTCAGAACCGACGCTGCCACTCGTTTTGAGAAGGGGGTAGATATTGCTGGTACAGTAAATGTTTTGGAAAGAGCTGCAAAAATGATTCAGGAATTAGCGGGTGGTCAATGTAGCGAAGTAGTAGATGTGTATCCAGCGCCAGCTACTAAAAAAATAGTGGTATTAACCTATGCATATTTGAAAAAACTAAGTGGCAAACACTATCCATCTGAAAAAGTAAAAATAATATTAACCAGTTTGGGTTTTGAATTGTTACAGGAAAATGCAGATAGTATAGAGGTAGCAGTACCTTATCACAAACCAGATATTAGTTTACCCGCCGATTTGGTGGAAGAAATATTGCGCATAGACGGTTTGGATAACATAGAAATTCCAAGTGCAATTACCATGAGTCCTTCCATTGATCCATTGGAGCAAAAAGAAAAGTTCAAGGAAAAAATTGCCAATTATTTGGTGGGCCGAGGCTTCACTGAAATTTTAACCAACTCCATTACGAATAGCGCATATTTTAGTGAGGAAATATTGGCTAGTTCGGTAAAGATGCTTAATAATTTAAGCGCAGAATTGGACGTCATGCGTCCGAGTATGTTAGAGACAGGTTTGGAGACCATCGCTTATAATTTAAATAGACAAAACAATACTATCTCATTTTTTGAAATAGGAAAAGTATATGGTAAATCCAATGCAGGAAAATATTTTGAGTCTGAACAATTGGCTATTTATTTGTCGGGCCGACAAGCTGCAGATGGTTGGAGAACCAAGGCTGCTGAACAGGATTTTTTCGTTGCGAAAGGAACAGCTATTGCATTGCTTGAATTATTAGGAATAAAGGGGGTTCAAGAAAAAACGGCGACCAATGGTATGACCGAATTTGTTTGGAATAAGAAAGTACTTGGGTACATTGAAATATTGGGCGCAAAAAAACTACAAGCCTTTGGGATTAAGCAGGGCGTGCAATACATTCAATTTGACTTAGCTGCAATTTTAAGTGCTTACCAAAGTAAAAAAGTAATTTATAAAGAAGTATCAAAATATCCTTCTATTGAAAGAGATTTAGCCTTGGTGATTGACAAAGCAATTTCATTTGCTTTAATTCAATCTAGTATTGTGGAGGCAAAAATTGATGCCTTAACAGCAACCCGAGTTTTTGATATTTTTGAAAGCGATAAATTAGGTGCAGGAAAGAAATCGGTGGCTATTAATTTTGTTTTTAATGCGCCCGATAAAACCTTAACCGATGTTGAAATTGACGCCATGATGAAAAAATTAATTCAACTTTTTGAAAAAAATATTCAAGCTGAAATTAGAAAATAACTATATTCAATTATCAATTCAAATAAGCAGCTACAATGGTTGATTTAAATAATTCCATCGCCAATCTTCAGGAAAAGCTATCTGCCTTATTAAAGAAATATGCGCAGTTGGAAAAAGAAAATCAGCAACTAAAAGCAGGGCTTGAGCAACAACAATCTGCACAGCAACAATTGGAAGTTAAACTCAAAGAAAATCAAGCGCAATTAACCGCGGCTATGATGCAAAAAGGTGTTTCCATGGATCCAGCTCAAAAAGCCAAACTTATAAAGCAAATTGACCAATACATTAAAGAAATTGATCATAGTATAAGTAATCTTAATCCTTAAACTACCTTATTCTAATTCCACATTTAATCATCCATCATGTCATCCGAACAAAGCAAAGAAGCTAATTCTAACCAAATGATCCCAGTAAATATTACGATTGCTGATCGTACCTACAGGGTGAGGATTGCCCCTAAGGATGAGGAAGCTGTGCGCAAGACGGCAGCCCTGATTAACCAAAAAATGGTGGAATTCAAGAACTTATATGCAGGCAAGGACAGTCAGGATTACATTTCCATGGTTTTATTGTGGTTTACAACCGAACAACAGTCCAATGGCCAGAATCTTTATGAGTTAGAAAGTCTTCAAAATCAGATCGATAGCCTTACTGCCAGCATTGAAAAGGTTATTTCGGGCACTTAATTGACAGATCCTCAGTCATTTTCCTTAAAACATTCCCTAAATTCTTTATCTTCGTAGCTGAACCTTGGACGAATTATATTTAATCGTAATTGATTGTCTTGCAGTATAGTATATTAACGAAACGGCTTAGATGATTTTCAACGAATTAGCATAAATTTCAAACCAAAAGGGGCAGTATGATTTTTTTTAAACAACAAGAATTTAACAATGGACCAATCAATATTATTGATCATCATAGGAGCATCATCGCTAGTTGGCGGTCTCCTGGTAGGCAAGTTAGTATTTGCCCGTAATACCAAAAAGCAAGTTGAAGATGCGGAAGCGCAAGCAGCAAGTATTTTAAAAGAAGCGGAACTTAGAGCTGAAACCATTAAAAAAGAAAAGCAATTAGAAGCTAAGGAACGTTTTGTGCAATTAAAAGCCGATTATGATCGTGAAATTTTAGAGCGCAATAAAAAAATTGGTGAGGCCGAAAATCGCATCAAACAAAATGAATTAAACATTAACCAGAAGGTTGCTGCATTAGATAAACAAATCAAGGACAACGATGTAATTAAAGAAAAATTAAATCGTGAAATTGATTTAGTGAATGTGAAGCGCACCGAATTGGAAAAGCACCAAGAAGAGCATATTCGTAGATTGGAAAAAATAGCCAATTTAAGTGCCGAAGATGCGAAGCAACAATTAATTGAGAGCTTGAAGAATGAGGCGCAAACACAGGCCCTTTCTTTACAACAAGACATTATAGAGGACGCGAAACAAAAGGCCAATAAAGAAGCGCGTAAAATTATCATCCAATCTATTCAACGTACTGCAGCAGAGGTTGCCATTGAAAATACGGTTACTGTATTTAATTTGGAGTCCGATGAAATGAAAGGACAAATCATTGGTCGTGAAGGTCGTAACATTCGTGCGATTGAAGCGGCAACTGGTGTTGACTTAATTGTAGATGATACACCGGAAGCAATTTTACTTTCTTCCTTCGATCCATTGCGTCGTGAAATTGCACGTTTGTCCTTACAACGTTTGGTGGCCGACGGTCGTATTCATCCAGCGCGTATCGAGGAGGTGGTTGAAAAAACACGTCGTCAATTGGAAGAGCAAATTGTGGAAATAGGAGAGCGTACCGTAATTGAATTGGGTATTCACGGTTTACATAAGGAGTTAATAAGAATCGTAGGTAAAATGCGTTTCCGTAGCTCTTATGGTCAAAACTTATTAATGCACTCTCGTGAAACAGCCAATCTTTGCGGTATCATGGCTGCCGAGTTGGGTATGAATCCTAAATTGGCTAAGCGTGCTGGTTTATTACACGATATTGGTAAAGTACCAGACGAAGAAACAGAATTGAGCCACGCATTATTAGGCGCTAAATTGGCTGAGAAATACGGTGAAAATCCGGCGGTAGTGAATGCCATTGGTGCCCACCACGATGAAATGGAAATGCAATATGTAATTTCTCCCATAATACAGGCTTGTGACGCCATTAGCGGTGCAAGACCAGGTGCAAGAAGAGAAATCATGCAACAATATATTCAGAGAATCAAGGACTTAGAGAACTTAGCAATGAACTACCAAGGGGTAGAGAAAGCCTATGCCATCCAAGCCGGCCGTGAATTGAGAGTGATTGTGGAAGCAGAAAAAGTAACCGATCAGTCTTCCGACCAATTGAGCTTTGAAATTGCCCAAAAAATTCAAACCGAAATGACCTATCCTGGTCAAATTAAGGTGACGGTAATTCGTGAAAAGAGAGCAGTAAACATTGCTAGATAGGCTATTAATGAAGTAAAAAGGCCTAAAAAGCCTGGAATTTAATATTTGGTTGAAATAATTTGGATAATAGCGAGGGTAACCCTACCTTTGCCGTCCGCAAAAAACAAGAATTATGAGCGAAGCAGTAAAGTTCGTACACGAGCAATTGACAGCAAAAAAAGACTACCCAGCATTTAAAGCTGGAGATAATATTACCGTAAACTACAAGATTGTAGAGGGTGGTAAAGAGCGTATCCAATCTTTCCGTGGAGATGTGATCAAAACACAAGGAAATGGTGCAACTGCATCTTTCACAGTGCGTAAAATCTCTGATGGAGTTGGTGTAGAGCGTTTATTTCC
The DNA here is from genome assembly GCA_037975805.1 of Bacteroidota bacterium. GTDB lineage: Bacteria > Bacteroidota > Bacteroidia > Chitinophagales > Chitinophagaceae > Sediminibacterium. The sequence continues at coordinate 58,678 of JBANFX010000054.1, forward strand.
TTTCTTATCTCCAAACATTGATGGTATCGTGTTAAATAAGTCTGGTAAAGTACGTCGTGCTAAATTATACTACTTACGTGACCGTAGTGGTAAGAGTGCTCGTATCAAGGAAAAGAGATTCTAGTAAAAAGAGGGGAAACCTTCCTTACTCAAAATATAATAGCGGATTCCGAAACATCGGGATCCGTTTTTTTTAAGGTATAATTCGCTTAATTCCATAAAAAAAGGAGTTTCTGTTTTAGATTTACCTTACCTTTATTACTCTAAATTTAACGTTATGGGCAACTTAGGATTTCAAGAATTATTAATTATTGGTGTAGTCGTTTTAGTAATGTTTGGCGGAAGAAAAATACCTGAATTCATGAAAGGATTAGGTAAAGGTATCCGTGAATTTAACGATGCAAAAAATAATGTGAAGAAAGAATTAGAAGACGGCATCAACGAAAAAGACGCTAAGTAATTAGTAATTACTTATTCTTTCTATTATTTATCCTTTAACACTTAAAGCCTTTGTTTCGTTTTAATACAATCAAAGACTACCATGCTGCATTGTTGGCTGGTCAGGTTTCTTGTATCCAAGCGGTTGAATTTTATTTATCTCAAATCAACCAGCATCAGCACCTTAATTCTTTTTTAGAAGTTTTTTCATCAGCAGCGAAATTGCGCGCCCATGAATTAGATGCATTGCGTATCACTGGAAAACCATTGGGAAAATTACATGGTGTTGTGGTGGGTATTAAAGACGTGCTTTGCTATGAAGGTCATAAAGTAAGTGCTGCCTCAAAAATCTTAGAAAATTATACAGCTGTTTATTCTGCTACAGCAGTTCAACATTTATTAAATGAAGGTGCCATTATTATTGGCAGACAAAATTGCGATGAATTTGCGATGGGTAGCAGCAATGAAAATTCAGCCTTTGGCCCTGTTAAAAATGCCTTAGATCATGAGCGTGTTCCAGGAGGTTCTTCAGGTGGTTCAGCAGTAGCCATTCAAGCCAACTTATGTATGGTAAGTTTAGGTTCTGATACAGGTGGTTCGGTTCGACAGCCTGCAGACTTTTGTGGTGTGATTGGCTTAAAGCCAAGTTATGGACGTATTTCTAGGTATGGTCTAATTGCTTATGCTTCCTCATTTGATCAAATTGGTATTTTTTCGCATAATGTACAAGATGCTGCATTGGTATTAGAAGTAATTGCAGGTGCAGACAATTTTGATAGTACGGTTTCTGTAAAAGAAGTGCCTGCATATTCAAATTTACTTGCTTTAAGTGAACACCATAATGAACTCCCTAAAAAAGTAGCTTATTTTAAAGAAACCTTATCACATCCAGGATTGGATCCAGAAATCAAAAAGCAAACCGAAGATTATTTAACTGGGTTAACCGCAAAAGGGTACACTGTTGATGCAATTGATTTTGATTTACTTTCTTTTTTAGTACCTACCTATTATGTTTTAACTACAGCCGAAGCGTCTAGTAATTTATCTCGCTTTGATGGAATTAAATATGGTCATAGAACTACTGCTTCTCTTGAGGATTTGAATGCTTTATACAAAAAATCGCGTACCGAAGGTTTTGGTGCCGAAGTTCAAAGAAGAATTTTATTGGGCACCTTTGTTTTAAGTGCGGGTTACTTTGATGCTTATTTTACGAAGGCACAACAAGTGCGTCAAAAATTAGTAGACTTAACCAATGACTTGTTTACTAAGTATGATCTTTTAGTTTCGCCAACAGTACCTAGTCCTGCATTTAAATTGGGAACAAACAATCATTCTGCAACAGAAATGTTTTTAGCCGATATTTATACGGTGTATGCCAATTTAGTAGGCATCCCTGCTATTTCTATTCCGCTTTTTAAACATAGCAATGGCATGCCATTTGGATTGCAGGTTATGACAGCGCCTTTTAATGAAGTGCAATTGCTTCAGTTTTCAGCAGCCATGATGCATGTAAAATCATAATTTCTTGTATGAAATTTAGTTTAAAAATCTTTATAGGAAATACATTGTTTATTGGTAGTTTTTTATGCTGCATTATTTCAGCTAATTCAATTTATGCGCAAACCAAGGATAGTTTAATGTCCTCAAGAGTGGGCTTTGAAAGTTTATTTAATATTACCGCTACGGGCAAAAAGGATAAGCCATTTCAATTTGAATTGAATAAAAATGCAGTTAGCTTTATTCAAAGCTACATGGAAAAACAGGGACCTGAACTGGTAAAAATGAAAACATGGGCAAAACCTTATTTCAATTTATATGATGAAATATTAACAGCTAATGGTATACCTATTGAGTTAAAGTATTTGAGTATTATTGAAAGTCACTTAACCCCTAATTTAATTTCTTCGGCGGGGGCTGTAGGACCATGGCAGTTAATGCCTTATGAGGCAGAAAGATTGGGTTTAAAAATGAGTCCAGTAGATGAAAGAACCGATTTTCGTAAAAGCACTATTGCTGCAGCTACAATACTAAAAGAATTGTATGCACAATTTGGTGATTGGTTATTGGTGGTTGCTGCATATAATGGTGGTGCAGGAAGGGTTAACAATGCACTTAAGAAAAAAGGGACCAACGATTTTTGGCAAATTGAATATGATCTTCCATTAGAAACACGTAATCACGTGAAAAAATTCATTGCCACGCATTATGTTTTTGAAGGAGATGGTGGCTGGACCACACTTACTTCAAACGAAACAAAGGATAAAAAAGCAAGCGCTCTTTTAAAAGAAGATAGCATTGCTAAGTTGGAGATAAGTGGAAGGTTTCAAATTTCAGTGATAGCCAAATATTTAGCCATTCCTGTAAAAGAATTAGAGGCATTGAATCCAAAGTTTAACCAAACGGTAGCTTCGGGGAAATCATATATGTTTAGTTTGCCCAAGGATAGGCTAGAAATATTTGAGGCCCGTAAAAATGAAATTTTACAGGCCTCAATACAGTTGTTATATTCAATTATTGAATAATGAAATATTAATAATCGTCGTCAAAGTCGTCTTTGTCATCAAACAAATCATCTTCTTCTAAATTCAAATCATCGTCTAATCCTAGGTCATCATCTTCGTCGGCTTTTTTTCCCTTTCCTGGTTTCTTTGTTGATTTTTTGGGCATATCAAATTCCTCAAAATCAGGATCCCAGCTGTCATCATCTTCTTCCGCCTTTCCCCAATCATCATCCATTTCTTCTTCCTCTTCTAAATCATCATCATCGTCAGCCGCTTTTTTCTTAGAAGACAATTTGCTCACTTTTTCCGCAGCACTTTTTGTGCTTTTTTTTGTTACGGACTTTTTTTGCTTAATTGTTTTTACTGCCATAGTACATTCAAAATTACACTGTAAATTTTCAACCCTTTTTCTTAATAACCAAAAAAATATTGAATTTTTTTTAGCTTTTGTAAAAGGTAAAAATACTTAAGTTTAATAAATTATAAATGTATAATTTGATCTCTTCCTGGGCCGTTAGAAACAAATTTAACAGGTACGCCCAAGTAATTATTTATAAATTCGATATATGATTTCATAGTGCCTGGTAATTCCGAAGCATTCTTCATTTGAGTTGAATCGGTATTCCAGCCTTGCATTGTTTTCCAAACAGGACTCACTGGAGTGCCCACCAATTGGAAAGGAACAAAATCAATTTGTTTACCTCCCATTTCATAAGCAACACCTAAGTCTAAGGTTTCAAAACTGTCTAATATATCTGCCTTGGTCATGATAATTTGTGTAACACCGTTAATCATACAGGTGTATTTCAATGCCACTAAATCAATCCAACCACATCTGCGTGGTCTTCCAGTGGTTGCTCCAAATTCGCTTCCAATTTTTCTTAATTCTTCACCTTTGGCATCATGTAATTCGGTAGGGAAGGGTCCACTGCCAACGCGCGTGCAATATGCCTTAGAAATACCAAATACTTCTCCAATTTGTTTTGGTGAAATACCTAAACCCGTACATACACCAGCAGAAATGGTATTGCTAGATGTTACAAATGGGAAGGTGCCAAAATCAATGTCTAGCATGGATCCTTGTGCGCCTTCGGCCAATACTTTCTTTCCTTTATCAATTTGCTCATTAATGAAGTATTCGCAATTGATAATGTTTAAAGTTTTTAAGAATTCAATGGCTTCGAAAAATTCGGATTCCATTTCACTGATATCTTCATTGAAATTATAACTATCCAAAATTTTCTGATGCTTCATTCTCAAAGCAATGTACTTGCTTATGAATTTCTTATCTAGTAGGTCACCTACTCTTAATGCATTACGACCTGTTTTATCCATGTATGCGGGCCCAATACCTTTTAAGGTAGAACCAATCTTGGCTTCACCTTTTGAAAGTTCTGATGCTTTGTCTAAGGCACGGTGACTAGGAATAATAATATTAGTTCGCTCCGAGATAAATAAATTCTTTTTTACATCCACACCCATACTTGCTACCGCATCACATTCTTTTTTTAAAGTAACAGGATCTAATACCACACCATTGCCTATGATATTTATTTTGTCTTGGTGAAAAATACCAGAAGGTATTTGGTGCAACACCATTTTTGTACCATTTACATACAATGTGTGTCCAGCGTTAGGGCCTCCTTGAAATCTTGCGATGATGTCATACTTTGGAGCAAAATAATCTACAATTTTACCCTTTCCTTCATCACCCCATTGAAGTCCTAAAATTACGTCTACCATGATTGATTGTTTGAGGACACAAAAATAAGTCCTGTAAATTGTATTACCTATTTATCCAAAATAAATTAGTCCTATAATTGTGGGGAACTTTTACACAGTTTCGGTATCAAACCTGTTAACTTGTTGGATCCCATTTAAGGATTTAATTCTATTCACCAATTCCTCCAATTCATCTTTGTCATGTACGAAAACTTTAATGGTTCCATTAAACATGCCTTCCTGAGATTCAATGGTGATTGCAGCAATATTAATTTTTAACTCACCACTTATAATATTGGTGATTTTGTTCACTACGCCTACGTCATCCAAGCCAATAATACTTAAGCCTGTTAGGAATGAAATTTCCTTATTTTTAGCCCACTTGGTTTTAACCACCCTGTGCCCATAATTGGCTAATAGCTGTGTTGCATTTGGGCAGGTGGTTCTGTGTATGATCAAGCCTTTACCGGTGCTCACAAATCCAAACACATCGTCTCCAGGAATAGGGTTGCAGCATTTTGCTAATGTATATTTTATTTGATCACTAGATTCGCCAAATATGATGAGTTCGGAGTCCTTTTTAGGAATTTGTTTAACTGGTTGGGTCTCCAAAGATGTTTCGGTTGGAACCATCAATGGTTTAGGTGCTTCAATTTTATCGCCTATGACTTGAAATAACTTTAACTCTTTGAGGTCAATATTTTTTGTAGCAATGCGATACAATAAATCCAAATGACTGTGTAATTTATAATAATGCATTACTTGGTCAATATTGTAAGGATTGTAAACCGCCCCAATGCCTTCTAATTTTCTTTGTAAAGTGTACTTACCTTCCTCGGCAATGGTTTTTTTCTCTTCCCTTAAGGAGTCTTTAATACTATTTTTTGCTTTGGCAGTTACTACACTATTTAACCAATCCTCTGTAGGTTTTTGCTTATTACTAGTGATAATTTCAATTTGATCCCCGCTTCTTAATTTGTGACTTATGGGTACCAATTTATGATTCACTTTAGCGCCAATACATTTTGAACCAATGGCCGTATGTATATAAAAAGCAAAGTCTAATGCAGAACTGTTGGTTGGCAACATTTTCACATCTCCTTTGGGGGTGTAAACATATATTTCTTCCGCAAGGAAGGATGTTTTAAAGTCCTGTAAAAAATCAATGCCGGCTTCGTCCTGACTACTTAATGCCTCTCTGATTTGCATAAACCATGTATCAAAACGATCCTCATTTTGTGAACCTTCCTTGTATTTGAAATGAGCCGCTAATCCTTTTTCTGCAATTTCATTCATACGTTTAGTACGAATTTGCACTTCCACCCATTTTCCTTGTGGACCCATTACGGTTGTGTGTAATGCTTCGTATCCATTACTTTTAGGATTACTTAACCAATCACGTAAACGTTCGGGTGAAGGAAGATATTCGTCGGTTATTAAAGAGTATACTTTCCAGCAGTCTTCTTTTTCTTTTTCGATGGAAGAATCTAATAAAACCCTAATTGCAAACAAATCATAAACCTCTTCAAAGCTTACGCCCTTCTTTTTTATTTTATTCCAAATGGAGTGAATGCTTTTTGGTCTTCCATAAATTTCAAAATCAAATCCTGCGTTGGTTAATTTTTCTTTAAGGGGACGAATAAACTCATTTATGTATTTGGTTCGTTCTCTTTTGGTCTCCGCTAGTTTTTTAGCAATTTCTTTGTAGGTATCTGCCTCCAAATATTTCATGGACAAATCCTCTAATTCAGTTTTGATATTATATAAACCCATTCTATGGGCTAGCGGTGCGTATACCCAAATGGTTTCCGAAGCAATTTTTAGTTGCTTCTCTTGTTTCATCGAGTCTAAGGTTCGCATGTTGTGCATGCGGTCTGCTAATTTGATTAAGATTACTCTTGGGTCGTCGGTAAGGGTTAATAAAATCTTTTTAAAATTTTCGGCTTGCTGACTACTGTTGGTATCCATTATAGTAGATATCTTGGTGAGACCATCAACAATTTTGGCAATCTCATTACCAAACTCACTTTTTACATCGTCCAATGTGATATCGGTATCTTCAACAGTATCATGAAGTAAAGCACAAATAGTACTGCGTACCCCCAATCCAATTTCGTCCACACAAATCATGGCAACGGCAATGGGATGAAAAATATAGGGCTCACCACTTTTTCTACGCATGGTTTTATGCGCATTGGCGGCCATCTCAAATGCGGTTCTTAAAAGTTCCTTGTCGCCTTTCTTAATTTTGGGTCTTAAGGCTCTTAAAAGCGCACGATACTTCCGAACAATTTCTTTTTTTTCTTGCTCTTCGTCTAAGTTATAATGACCAATGACGTTGGGGATAATATGTTCATCTTGTAGCTCCATCTGTCTTACGAAATTACGTAAAAGCGCTAGGATTATTACAAAGAACAGACAGATAATGTAACTTTGTCCTACTATGTCTTCTGTCACGCCCAAACCCACTTTAAAAATCACGATTTTAAAAAGAGTTTTTTCTTTTGTTAAACCCTATCGTTTTATTTTTTGGGCCAATGTGATTTTGTCAATCATACTAGCTTTTGCCACCCCTGTAAGGCCTTATTTAATTCAGTCTACGGTTAATATTGCCATTGGAAAATTTGTAGAATTACCAGTTTGGGTGCAATGGTTCATTCCTACCGGGGCATTTGGGGATGCGGCAAAATTGGTGATTGCCATAACCATGTTCCAAGTGGCTTTTATCTTTTTTGAAACCCTACTTCGTTTCTTTTTCACCTTTGGAATGGCATGGTTAGGACAACAGGTAATTAGAGATTTACGCAATAAAGTGTATGACAAAATTATGCATTGGGAAATGCGTCAATTTGATCAAACCCCTATCGGTACATTAACCACCCGAACCATTAATGATATTGAGAGTATCAATGATATATTTTCAGATGGGCTCATTCCTATTTTAGCGGATCTACTCACTATTATTGTAACCCTCACAACGATGTTTGTGATTAACTGGCAGCTTACCTTAATTTGTTTAATTCCATTTCCTATAATGGTAATAGCTACTTATTTTTTTAAAGAAAGTGTAAATAAAAGTTTTATTCAAGTGCGTAATGCAGTGGCCGCACTAAATGCTTTTGTGCAAGAACATATTTCTGGTATGCAAGTAGTTCAAGCCTTTGCTGCGGAGGAAAAGGAAATGAAAAAATTTACAAAAATAAATGAGCAGCATAAGCAAGCAAATATCAAAGCTATTTTTGCATACTCGGTTTTCTTTCCAGTGGTGGAAGTGGTGTTGGCTTTGAGTATTGGTTTGATTGTGTGGTGGGTGGCAGGGCAGTCCTTGGATGCAGGTTTGTTGGTGGCTTTTATTTTATTTTTGAATCAGATATTTAGGCCCTTAAGAATGATTGCCGATAAGTTTAATGTGTTGCAAATGGGCATGGTGGCAGCAGAGCGCGTTTTTAAAGTTTTAGACAATAAAGATGTTACCATAAACGATGGCGTTTATGCACCTGAACATATTCATGGTAAAATTGAATTTAAGAAAGTAAAATTTGCTTATCAGGAACCCAACTGGGTGTTGAAGGATATTGATTTCCAAGTGCAAGCCGGGGAAACCATTGCATTGGTGGGACATACAGGCAGTGGTAAAACATCTATCATTAGTATTCTAAATCGTTTATATCCTTATCAAGCTGGGCAAATTTTATTAGACGATCATCCTATTGAATCTTATACTTTGGATAGATTAAGAGCTTCGGTAGGCGTTGTGCTTCAAGATGTTTTTTTATTTTCGGGTTCGGTATATGATAATATTACTTTACGCAATACCTCCATCACAAAAGAACAGGTATATGAAGCAGCCAAGATGATTGGTATGCATGATTTTATTATGCAATTGCCTGGAGGCTATGATTATCAAGTAATGGAAAGAGGAGCCACATTAAGTTTAGGCCAGCGTCAATTATTAAGTTTTATCAGGGCTTTGTTATACAATCCTTCTATTTTGATTTTAGATGAAGCCACATCTTCAATTGATACAGAAAGTGAACAATTAATTGAACATGCAATTGATGCACTTATTAAAGGACGCACTTCAATAGTCATTGCCCACCGACTTTCTACCATCCGAAAAGCCAATAAAATTATTGTTTTGGACAAGGGGGAAATTAAAGAAATGGGTACCCATAATGAGTTATTGCAATTGGGTGGATTTTATGCAAAGCTTACCGAAATGCAATTTGCTAAGAAAAATGAAACAAAAAATTCTTAAATTATTGATTTTCAGTAAATTGAGTTTATAATTATTTTTCCACGCTTGCTTCAAGTTTCTATTAATAATTGCTCATTTTCAGCAGCTTTATTCCTATCTTTGCCGCAAATTTTAAGCGTATTATGAGCTTTAGTCGTATAAAATCATTGCTGGTTGTGGGTTTTGGCCTATTTGCTATGTTATTTTCAAATGCCATTTTAGCAAATGAAACACCTGTTGTAAAAGAAGGCGCAAAACAAGAAGTAATTGAGGCGGCACCTAATAAGGAGCATGCTTCCAAAGAGGAAGGTGATTTTAATGTTACGGAAACTATATTAGAACACATTAAGGATGATCACAGTTGGCATTTATGGGGACATACTTCGCTTCATTTGCCAGTGATTGTAAAAACCAATAAAGGATTTGAGGTTTTTTCTTCAGAAAAATTATTGGACGAGCATCATGAGCCTGCAGTGTACAAAGGTAATTTTGACTATAAATTAATAGAAGGCAAATTAAAAATTGTAAATGCTAATGGCGAAATTGATAAAGCCGCCAATGCTCAATTATGGGATTTATCCATCACAAAAAACGTTGCAAGTTTATTTGTTTCCGTATTTATTTTATTGGTGGTGTTATTAACTGCTGCTCGTGCTTATAAAAAAACAGGGGTTACTTCGGCTCCAAAAGGTTTACAATCTATGATGGAACCAATCATCTTGTTTGTAAGAGATGAAGTGGCTATCCCCAATATTGGTGCTAAGAGAGCAGGTAAATATTTACCATTCTTGTTAACTATTTTCTTTTTGATTTTAATCAATAACTTTTTAGGATTAATTCCATTCTTCCCTGGTGGCGCTAACGTGAGTGGCAATATTGCTTTCACAATGACCTTGGCAGTATGTGTATTTATCGTGGTGAATTTAAGTGCGAATAAAAGTTATTGGGAGCACATTTTCTGGATGCCTGGCATGCACTGGAGCATGAAGTTATTCTTAGCGCCAATTGAACTGATTGGTGTTTTCACAAAGCCTATTTCTTTAATGATTCGTTTGTTCGCGAACATTACAGCAGGCCACATTCTAGTGTTAAGTTTGATTTGTTTAATCTTCATATTCAAAACGGTATTTGCTTCTGCGATTGCAGTTCCATTTGCAGTATTTATTGGCATGATTGAGTTGTTGGTTGCATTCTTGCAAGCCTTCATCTTTACTATGTTAGCTGCGATGTATATTGGAATGGCTACAGAGGAGCATCATCACGAGGAACATGCAGGTGCGGCACATCATTAATAAATAATTTAAAGATTTTTTCAATAACAATTAAAACGTAAAAAAATGGTAGTAGGAAGTGTTGCCGCAATCGGCGCTGGATTAGCTGCTATCGGTGCCGGAATTGGTATCGGTCAGATTGGTAAAGGTGCTGTAGAAGGTATTGCTCGTCAGCCAGAAGCTGCTAACGAAATCCGTTCTAACATGATTGTTGCTGCTGCGTTCGTTGAGGCCGTTGCCTTGTTCGCTGTGGTTGTTGCCTTATTAGGTAACGGATAATCAAGTTGGAATTTTGTCCTAGACAAGATTTCGAAACTTATTATAGGCCCTAGCACAGGGCGATGGGCCTATAATTTTTTAGTTGAAACATTGAATAAAAAGCGTAGAACAAATTTATAATCGATAATAAGATCCTTATGTTGTTAGAAATAAACCCTTTAGTACTTCCAGATATTGGATTGGTGTTTTGGAACACCATTGCCTTTTTGCTTTTACTAGTTGTGTTAGGCAAATTTGCTTGGAAGCCAATTATTAAAGCAATTAATGAGCGCGAAAGCAGCATTGAAGAAGCTTTGTTAAAAGCCGATAAAATGAAAGCTGAAATCACCGCTATGCAAAATGAAAATGAGGCATTGTTGGCAAAAGCACGTGAAGAAAGAGCTACATTAATTAAGGAGGCAAAAGAGGCTTCTGAGAAAATGGTAGCAGATGCAAAAGATAAAGCGAAGGCTGAGTATGATAAAATTTTAGCCGATGCGCAGTTGGCTATTACGCAACAAAAAAATGCAGCTTTAACAGATGTAAAAAATCAAGTTGGTTCTTTAATTGTTGAAGTAGCTGAAAAAGTATTAAGAAAAGAATTGTCAAATAAAGCCGATCAAGAAAGCTATATCAAACAATTGGCAGACGGAGTAAAATTAAATTAATTAAAATGTCGAACGCACGTTTAGCAGGTAGATACGCCAAAAGCTTACTAGGGCTTGCACAAGAGCAAGGTCAGTTGGAAGTGGTATATGCCGACATGAAATACATTCATGCTGTTTGTAATGCAAGTAGTGAGTTTGTGAATTTATTGCGTAGCCCAATTATAAAAGCAGATCAAAAAAATAGCATCATTAATTCCGTAACAAAGGACAAAGTAAGTTTACTTACGAATTCTTTTACCGTTTTATTAGTGAAGAAAGGAAGAGAGCGTGATTTGCCCGAAATGGCTACTGCATTTATTGAGCAATACAATGCATTGAAAGGAATTCATCAAGTTACTTTAACTACCGCTGTGGAAGTTAGTAGTGACTTGAAAAAATCAATTGAAGACAAGGTAAAAGCAGAAAACAAATTTGCTACCGTTGAATTAACAACAAAAACAGACGATGCTTTAATTGGCGGTTTTGTTTTAGAATTTAACAACAACTTAGTAGATGCAAGTATCGCAAGAGACTTGAGAGATATTAAGAAACAATTTTTAAGTAACGAATACGTAGGTAAAATTTAAATAATCATTTATTAAAATAGCATTTTATGGTGGACATTAAGCCGGATGAAATATCAGCGATTCTTAGACAGCAATTAAGCAACTTTAATGCAAGTGCTGATTTAGAAGAAGTAGGTACCGTATTACAAGTGGGTGATGGTATTGCTCGTGTATATGGACTAAATGGCGTTAGCAGTGGAGAGTTGGTTGAGTTTGAGAATGGAATTAAAGCCATAGCCTTAAACTTAGAGGAAGATAATGTGGGTGTGGTAATGATGGGTGATAGCAAGGCTATTAAAGAAGGAGACAAAGTAAAAAGAACAGGTCAAATTGCTTCTATTAAAGTAGGAGATGGGTTAGTAGGCCGTGTAATTAATATGTTGGGCGAACCTATTGATGGTAAAGGTCCAATTAAAGGTGAATTGTATGAAATGCCATTGGAGCGTAAAGCACCAGGGGTAATTTTCCGTGAACCTGTAAAAGAGCCATTACAAACTGGTATCAAAGCTATTGATGCGATGATTCCAATTGGTCGTGGACAACGTGAATTGGTAATTGGTGACCGTCAAACAGGTAAGACTGCAATTTGTGTGGATACCATTATCAATCAAAAAGAATTTTACGATGCAGGACAACCTGTATATTGCATATATGTTGCGATTGGTCAAAAAGCATCTACCATTGCTGGTGTAATGAAAACATTAGAGGACAATGGTGCAATGGCTTATACAACTATCGTAGCAGCTTCAGCAGCGGATCCAGCTCCTCAACAATTCTACGCTCCATTTGCGGGTGCAGCAGTGGGTGAGTTTTTCCGTGATTGTGGTAAACCAGCCTTAATTGTATTTGATGATTTATCAAAGCAAGCGGTAGCATACCGTGAGGTATCGTTGTTATTACGTCGTCCTCCAGGTCGTGAGGCTTATCCAGGTGACGTATTCTATTTACATAGCCGTTTATTAGAGCGTGCTGCGAAAGTAATTGCGAACGATGAAATCGCTAAAAACATGAACGACTTACCTGCTTCTATCAAGCATTTGGTAAAAGGAGGAGGTTCATTAACAGCATTGCCAATTATTGAAACACAAGCAGGTGACGTATCTGCTTATATCCCAACCAACGTAATCTCTATTACCGACGGACAAATTTTCTTAGAAGGTAACTTGTTTAACGCAGGTATCCGTCCAGCGATCAACGTAGGTATCTCTGTAAGTCGTGTGGGTGGTAACGCGCAAATTAAGTCAATGAAAAAAGTATCTGGTACCTTAAAATTAGACCAAGCTTTATACCGTGAGTTAGAAGCCTTCTCTAAATTTGGTGGTGACTTAGATCCAGCTACTAAGAATGTGATTGACAAGGGTGCGAGAAACGTGGAAATTTTAAAGCAAGCGCAATACACACCATTTACAGTTGAAAAGCAAGTTGCCATTATTTACTTAGGTACGCAAGGATTGTTAAAAGAAGTAGCGGTGAATAAGGTAAAAGCTTTTGAAGATCATTTCTTATTGGAAATGAGCAATAAATTGCCAAATGTTTTAGCTGAATTCAAGAAAGGAAACTTACCTGAAGATGGATTAAAGCAAATGGTAGATTTAGCAAATAGCTTAATCCCTCAATACAAATAGTACTTCACTATATTTGATAAAAACCCTGAACTAAGTTCAGGGTTTTTTGTTATAAGTATATGTCGGTTATTCAAGTAAATAATATCAGTAAACATTTTGGCAATTTAAAGGCTGTAGACGGCTTAAGCTTTGAAGTTCAAGCAGGTCAAGTGTTTGGATTTTTAGGCCAAAATGGCTCAGGAAAAAGTACCACCATTCGCATGCTTTTGTCACTCATACATCCTACAAGTGGCAATATTGAAATTTTTGGACATTCCATTCAATCCAATCGTAATAAAGTATTGGAAGAAATTGGCGCTATTATTGAAAGACCCGATTTGTATCCTTATTTATCGGCCAAAGAACATTTACAATTGTTTGCAAAATTAAGAAGTAAAAAAATTACTTCTTCGGCTATTGAGGACACTTTAGTGAAAGTGGGATTAAATGACCGATCAAAAGACAAAGTGCAAACTTTCTCTTTAGGGATGAAACAAAGACTAGGAATTGGCATTGCATTATTGCACAATCCTTCATTAATTATTTTAGACGAGCCTACTAATGGATTGGATCCACAAGGTATTTCAGATATTAGAAATCTAATTCAGCATTTAGCCAAAGAGGAAGGTAAAACGGTATTGGTGTCCTCCCATATACTTTCCGAAATAGAACAAATGGCTTCACACATTTTAATTCTGCATAAGGGCAAGAAACTAGCCGATGGCCCCATTCAAACTTTATTGGATCCTAACAAAATGATTGTGCATATTAAAACTACACAGGACGAACAGGCTTTACAAGTAATCTTGTCGGGTAGTTTTAGTAACTACTTATTAAAGAGAACCGAGGGCATTTATTTATCTATCCCTCATTTTGAGATTCCTTTATTAAATCAGTTTTTAGTTAATGCGGGTGTGGGATTAATAAGTGTTGAAAGTAGAAACTCATTGGAAGATTATTTTTTACAACTCACTTCAAATTCAAATTAATGAAGGAAATTATTTCTTTTGAGCTGTATAAGATTTTTAGACGTCCCAGAACCTATATTGCTTTTGGTGCCATTGCTGCGTTAATTATTGTGATTCAGTTTGGATTAAAAGTTGACGGGGAATCATATGCGTCATTTTTAATGAAGGATATTAATGACACATTAACCGTTGATGGTAATGTTTTGAATGGCTATTTAATTTGTTATATTTTGTTGCAACTTTTATTAGTGCATGTGCCTTTGTTGGTTGCATTAATTGCAGCCGATATGATTTCGGGGGAAGCGAACTTAGGTACTTTACGATTATTATTTTCAACACCTTTTACGAGAACCCAATGGGTGTTGGGGAAATTTATTGCAGCAAGTGTTTATACCATTGTGCTTTTGATTTGGTTGGCATTTTTAGCATTATTTGTGAGTATGTGGGTATTTGGCACCGATGACTTATTCTTGATGAAGTCCAATTATGTGGTATTAATTCAGCAAAATGATGTTTTATGGCGCTATGTGGGAGCTTTTGTTTTTGCAAGCTTTTCTTTACTAACCGTTACCAGCCTTGGGTTCCTAATGTCAAGTATTGCTAATAATTCAATTGGTCCCATTGTAGGGACGATGAGTGCGATTGTGTTTTTTACCATTTTAAGCACTTTAAATATTCCATTGTTTTCCATAATTAAGCCTTATTTGTTTACGACACATATGAATAATTGGAAAGAGTTTTTTGATATCCAGGTAAATGATAACAATGAAGCCATTACAGGATCTATTTTAAATGTGGCTAAAATAAAAACAAGTTTGATTGTACTTGGAACACATATCGTACTGTTTGTTGCTACTGCAATGTACATTACCAAGAAAAAAGATATTTTAAGCTAACGATATAAGCGAATAATGAAGCTTATCCATTAAGTGTATTTTATGAGAAAGAAATTATTGATTGTTTTAATGTTAACGATGTATGCCACTTTGAGCTTTGCACAAGTGGATCCTTTAATTGAAAAAGTAAGCAAAAAGCTAGCTTTGGTTAATGACTATGTGGGAGAGGGCGTTATGAAAACCGACGTTTCATTTATAAAAGCTTCATTGGGAAAAGTAAAAGTGTATTTTAAAAAACCTAATTTATTAAAAGTTAAAAAAGACGGGGGTATTTCTTTATTACCTAAGGGCGGGGTATCGCTCACCATTAATACCTTATTAAACACCAAACAATATTCCACCATACCTGCGGGTACTCAGGTTTTAAATGGAAAAACATTAACAGTGCTTAAGCTTATTCCTACCGATGATAATTTGGACTGGGTAATTGCTACCTTATGGATAGATCCTGTGGAATCCTTGGTATATAAAACAGCCACCACCACTAAGGAAAATGGGAGTTATGAAATTACTATGCAATATGGCGCTTATGCCAATTATGGCTTGGCTAGTAAAATCATATTTAGCTTTAACACTAAGGATTACAAATTGCCTAATGGAATAACTTTAGAATTTGGTGATGAGGATCCTGCTGCAAAACAAAAAGCGCTCAAGAATAAAAAAGGGACAGTTGAAATTACTTTTAATAATTACGTGATAAATAAAGGGGTTTCCAATGCAATGTTTTAATTTGTGAACTATGAGGGTAGTATTGTTTATCATATTATTTCAATTTTTTAATATTGGCTTAAAGGCTCAGGACCAGAATCAATCACTCATTGACGCAGTTGCATTATTCCATTCAGGTGTTGGAAACACAGACCCCAATGCACTCGTTGCCAATTTTGAGAAATTAGCGCAAACACCTAATATGCCCAATGCTTGGATGCCACCTTATTACCTATCCCTTTTGTATTCAAGATTAAGTTTACTCACAAAGTCATCTGCAGATGCTTATGCCGACAAAGCAATTTATTGGGCAAATGCTTCTATTTCCATTAATGCAAATGATGAGAATTTTTGTGCCTTATCCATGGCTAGGACTGCGAAGATGGCAGTGAATCCATACCTACGTTGGGTAACTTATGAAAAAAGTATTTATGCTCCCTTGCGATCAGCTAAAAAAGCAAATCCCAATAATCCACGTATTTATATTTTGGAGGGAAGCCTAACTTTAAATATGCCTTCATTGTTTGGCGGGGGTTGTGAAAAAGCTAGGCCCATATTATCTAAAGCTAAAGAATTATTAGCAAAACAAACTCCACAAAAATTACTGCCTACCTGGGGAGACCAACATTTGGAGGCATTGAGAAAAAATTGTGTTTTCTAGTAATGTGATTCTTCTAAAGTTTCATCTTTAGCATTGGCAAACATACGCGCACTTATTTTCTTTAACGGGTTTAAGCGCATGTCTCTATATCCTTGACGTGCATGTATTATGCGTACACATTCAAAAATACTTGCCGTAAAGGAAGCAGCATCTGCTTTGTTTTTGCCAGCAATATCAAAAGCGGTACCGTGGTCGGGACTTGTTCTTACCATTGGAAGCCCGGCTGTAAAATTAACACCTTCCCCAAAGGCCAATGATTTAAAAGGTATTAAGCCTTGGTCGTGATACATAGCTAAAACGCCATCAAATTTCTCATGAGCACCTCTTGCAAAAAAGGCGTCCGCAGAGTATGGACCATAAACCAACATTAGGTTTTTACTTTCTTTGACTGCAGGTCGAATGATTTCAATTTCTTCTTTTCCAATTAAACCTTCGTCACCTGCATGCGGGTTTAATGCGAGTATAGCAATGCGTGGTTTATCTATTCCAAAATCCTTTTGTAAACTACTATTTAATATTTGTAGCTTTTGCTTAATCTTATCCTTTGTGATATGCTTTGCAATATCCTGTACGGTAACATGTTCGGTAACCAATGCCATTCTTAAATTTTCAGCTACCAATAACATTAAATTCTCTGTATTGCCAAAAGCGTGTTGTAAATATGGAGTATGTCCACTGAAATTGAATTCAGGAGATTGAATATTTTTTTTGTGTATGGGTGCTGTTACCAATCCATCTATTTTCTTTTCTTTTAATGCAGCTACCGCTTGTTGTAGAGAGATGAAGGCATATTTACCACCATCGTCCGTTAATTCACCTGGAGTTATATTTACTTCCTCTTCCCAGCAATTAATAAGATTAACTTGCTTGGGATTGATTTTTGATAAGTCGGGGATTGAGGAATAATTGAAAGTAAATTCAGGGCTAATTTTTTTATAAAAATTCAAGCTTTTATTACTTGCAAAAATAACAGGTACCATAAAGTCCAACAATCTACTATCTGACAAGGATTTAATGATTAATTCTATGCCAACGCCGTTTAAATCGCCACAGCTAAAGCCTATAATTGGTTTTCTGATGTCCTGACTCATATCCATTTTATTAGGATGTAAAAGTACGCACAAAAACCTAACTTTGCTTCATGCAATACACGCTAAAAAAGTCCCTTGGACAGCACTTTTTAACCGACAAGACCGTTTGTGAAAGAATACAGGCTGTATTGCAGGAGTCAGCTATTGAAAGATTGGTAGAAGTGGGTCCGGGAGCGGGCGCTTTAACGGAGTATATTTATAAATTGCCTACTCAGGCTTTTAAAGCCATTGAGTTGGACACTGAAAAAGTGAATTACTTATTGCATACTTTTCCAGACTTAGAAGGGAAATTAATAAATGAAGATTTTTTAGATACAGCTTTGCCTTTTGAGGAATCCTTTACTTTGGTTGGTAATTTTCCTTACAATATTTCTACACAAATTGTTTTTAAAGTATTGGATTGGAAGTTACAGGTTCCTATGATGGTGGGTATGTTTCAGAAAGAAGTAGCTGAAAGAATTGCAGCCAAGCCACATTCAAAAGCATATGGAATATTAAGTGTATTAGCCCAAGCTTTTTATGATGTAACTTATTTATTTGATGTGCCTCCTAGTGCATTTAATCCTCCTCCTAAAGTGGATAGTGGAGTTATTAAGTTTACGCGTAAGTCAACATTTCCAGCCATGGCTTCCGAAAAAAGTTTTTACCATATTGTAAAAATGGCTTTTGGTCAAAGGCGTAAAATGTTACGTAATCCTTTAAAGCCTTATTTTACACCCGAACAATTAGAAGATCCTATTTTTACCAAACGTGCCGAGAACCTTACTTATGAGGATTATGCGGCCCTTACATTTAAAATGCATAACGATAAATAAAATGGCAGCTATTGTACTCATAACAGCCCCAGTGCATTCATTTTTATTGGATACATTAGCGTCCAAAGGATTCGATGTAGTATATGAGCCTTCCATTCATTATGATGCGCTTAGTGCAAAAATTGAAACTGCAACCGGCTTAATTGTTACTACGCGTTTAAAAATTGATAAATCAATTTTAGAAAAAGCCATCCATTTGCAATGGATTGGGAGACTAGGTAGTGGTATGGAATTAATAGATGTGGATTTTGCAAATTCAAAAGGAATTAAATGCGTGAGCAGTCCCGAAGGAAATTCTATTACTGTTGGAGAGCATGCCCTTGGATTGGTTTTGAGTTTAATGAATAAAATTAATAGTAGTTACGGTGAAATTAAAAATGGCCAATGGATTAGAGATTTAAACAGGGCCGATGAGTTAAATGGAAAAACAGTAGGTATTATTGGATTGGGAAATACTGGTTCGGCATTTGCTAAGCTTTTAACTGGGTTTGATGTAAAAATACTTGCCCATGATATATATAAAAAGGATTTTGAAACCGATCAAATAAAAGCAGCTAGTTTGCAACAAATTCAGGATGAGGCCCATGTAATTAGCCTTCATTTGCCTTTAACCGAGCTTACACATTATTATGCTAATGATGCTTTTTTTAATGCTTGTAAGCAAAAACCATATTTTATCAGCACTTGTAGGGGTTCGGTGACCAATATAGGAGCTATTTTAAAAGCCCTTCAAAATCAATTGGTTAGAGGGGTGGGACTGGATGTATTAGAAAACGAACAATTGGCTACTTATAGTCCTTTTGAAAAGCAACAATTAGCCTCAATAATGGACTTTCCCAATGTAATTATAACCCCCCATATAGCGGGTTATAGCCATGAAGCCTACTTAAGAATGGCTAAAATTATACTGGAAAAATTGGCAATTATTTAGGTCAAACTTTATTCAATTTTACTTTAATATCATTTGAATATAATATCTTTGTACACTGCAACGCTACATACTATGTGGCGTTGTATTTTTTTTATCTAAAACGAAGGATATGAGCGAGACTAATGTATATGTAACACAGGAGACATTTGATAAGATGCGTGAGGAGCTACAAAAATTAAAATCTGTAGATCGTCCAGCAGCTTCACGTGCCATTGCAGAGGCAAGAGAAAAAGGAGACTTAAAAGAAAATGCCGAATATGATGCTGCCAAAGAAGCGCAGGGAATGTTAGAGTCAAAAATTAAGCAATTGGAAGCAACCATTTCAAATGCTAAAATTGTAGACACCAAAACTATTGATACCAGTAAAGTAACTATATTAACCAAAGTAACCATTACGAATGAGGCTACTAAAAAAACGGTTACGTATCAATTGGTTGGGGAGAAAGAGGCAGACTTAAAAGCAGGAAAAATTTCGGCCTCTTCTCCAATAGGTAAAGGCTTAATTGGGAAAAAAGTAGGTGAGATTGCCGAAGTGCAAACACCTAATGGCGTGATGAAGTTTAAAGTAGACAATATCACTGTGTAAAGAGCACATAATTTTATTAAAAGCCTTCACATTAAGTGGAGGCTTTTTTGTTATCTGTATAATCACTATTTTTAGTTATAAAATTATTTATGACTATTTTTTCAAAAATCATCAATGGGGAAATCCCATCTTATAAAATTGCGGAGACGGAAAATTTTTATGCTTTCTTAGATATTTCTCCTTTGCAAAAGGGTCATACATTGGTGGTGCCCAAAGTGGAAGTAGATAAAATTTTTGATGTACCTGATACATATTTAAACGAATTAATGCAATTCGCAAAACCAATAGCAAAAGCAATAGAAGCTAGCTTTCCTTGCAATAGAGTGAGTATGGTAACAGTTGGACTAGAAGTCCCACATGCACATGTTCATTTGATTCCCATTAATGGTGCTAATGACATTAATTTTTCTAATCCCAAACTTCAATTGGCCACTGAGGAGTTCCAACAAATCCAGGCGCTTATTGTAAGTAAATTAATTTGAACTCGATTTATCTATTTAATGCGGGCTCTTCCTGGATTTTGGGCGAGGAAGGCCTCCCATCCGTTGGATTTTTTTACCAACTTTGAACCCTTACCTGTTTTTGAAAGCGTGGGTAACACTGGACTGCTCATTTGATACCAATGACATAATGCAACCCCTAAAGCATCTGTTGCATCAAAATACTTGGGTTGTTTTTTTATGGCCAAAATTTGTTCTAACATTTTCCATACCATGTCCTTATCGGCGTTTCCGTTGCCGGTAATTGATTGTTTTACTTTTTTGGGTGCATATTCCGTAACGGGTAATTGATAATGCATTGCTGCGGCAATTGCAACGCCTTGTGCGCGTCCTAGTTTGAGCATGCTCTGCACATTCTTTCCAAAAAATGGAGCTTCAATGGCAAAATCAGTGGGTTTATGCTCTTTAATGAGGGCAATTATTTTAGCATGAATTAACTGGAGCCTAGCATAAATATCTTTCTCTTTGGTTAGTTTAAGTACATCCATTTCTATTAAAATGGGCTTCGCACCCCCTTTTAAAATAGCGTATCCTAATATCTGTGTTCCAGGGTCAATGCCTAATATAATGGGTTGCTTACTCATTGGAATAAAGTTACAGATATCAACCCAAATTACGAACTTTGATAGTATGTTAAAAAGCCCACATTTATCCGTATTGTCCATAGCTAAAAGCAGTGCGGGCTTCATTTTATTTTTGGTTTGCAGTATTGCTATTTATAATAAAGTAATTTCCAATGAGCAATGGGTTAACTTAAAGCAGGTATTTGTTTCAGATATTAATTCTATACCTACCTTGGGCTGGGTTATTTTATTTTTACTTATGCTATCCAACTTAATGATAGAATCTATAAAATGGAAAATAGTTGTTGCTGAAAATAATCCACTAAAAATTACAACAGCATTTAAGAGTGTTATGATTGGGCAAGCCTTTGCATTTTTTACGCCCAATCGAATAGGTGAATATGCGGGAAGAACTATGTTCTTGTCATCGGGTAATAAACTATTGGGCCTTGCGCAAATGGCTTGGACCTCTTATGCGCAATTACTTGCCACTATATGCATTGGATCGGTAGCTTTATTTATTAATCTTGACTATTATCCTTGGTTGCAAGACTTTTGGGTGATTGGATTTAAAGTAGTTATTCCTATCCTCTTTTTACTTTCTTTGTTTTTATATTTTTTTCAGCATCCTTGGCAGGGGAAACTTACTTTTTTAAACGTTATCCAAATTAATAAGCGCATTAAATTAAAGTTAATTGGCTGGTCCTTATGTAAGTATTCTATTTTTATTGCACAATATTTTTGGGTATCCTATTTACTTCAAATTCAAATACCCTTTTTTACTATTTTTCTTTCTTTGGCTATTATGTTTTTATTGTTAAGTATTCTCCCCACTTTAAGTATCACAGAATTGGTAATTAGAGGGCAATTGTTAATTATGATTTTAGCTCCTTTTTATACAAATAAAAATACCATTGTATCTTTGTCTTCCATTATATGGGGGATTAACTTTTTATTGCCGGCCATCATGGGTACTATATTTTTATTAGGTTTCAGATTAAAAAAATAATTTTGCATTCAATGTTACAAATAATACAAGTTTTATTCATTTATTTTCTTTTGCCAATTGCTAATTTATTCACTGTCAAAGACGGTAATTTGTGTAATCAGT
Source organism: Bacteroidota bacterium (assembly GCA_037975805.1). Classification (GTDB taxonomy): domain Bacteria; phylum Bacteroidota; class Bacteroidia; order Chitinophagales; family Chitinophagaceae; genus Sediminibacterium. Next base: position 80,752 of record JBANFX010000054.1, read on the forward strand.
CCAATACTGCCTTTAATGCTGGCGAAAGAGTGAGATATACAATTTATTATAATGTAATTGGCATGTATGTAAATGCTGGAAATGCCGATTTTGTATCTCAATCAAGTATATACAACGGTGCAAGTACTTATACGCTTACAGCCACTGGTAATTCAAATAGCAAGTACGATTGGATTTTTAAAGTAAGAGATAAGTATGAAAGTATAGTAGATGCCACAACTTTATTACCCTATTTTTTTTCTAGGCAAATTAATGAGGGTAGCTTTCATCAAAAGGAAACCATTAGTTTTAATCAACAAGCAAAAACAGTTACAACTTCCACCGCTTCGGGAGTTTTTAATACGGCAGATTGTACTTATGATGTGATAAGTGCGATTTATGCTGCTCGAAATATTAATTTTTCGGGGCTTCAAATTAATGATAAAATAAACCTCAACTTTTTTCTTGATAAAACATTGTACCCTTCTTATTTTAAATACCTAGGTAGGTATCAAATGACTACGCAATACGGAAAATTTAATGTTATTAAATTGGCGCCGCTATTGGTAAAGGGTAATGTTTTTAATGGCGGAGAGAAAATGGTTGTATGGGTAACCGATGACCCTAACCATGTACCTGTAAGGATTGAAACACCCCTAGTTGTTGGAAGTATTAAGGTAGATATGGTGAGTTTTGAAAACCTACGTTATCCTTTAACTTCATTAATTGAAAAGACGAATTAGTAATTGTACTAAATAAAGCTACTTAGTAAAAAGCTTTCCTTAGCGCTGATGCCTTTTTCTGTTTCATGTACCGTGCAGCACTCGTTGATGGGGTCGTGTTCAAAAAATAATGTATAGTTGTTTTTCACAGCCTCGTTTAAGAATAATTCTTTTTCGTTAAGTGTTACCAAGGGTTGCATATCATAACCCATTACATAAGGTAAAGGGATATGCCCAATACTGGGAAGTAAATCTGCCATATACACTAATGTTTTGTGCTGATAGTTTATTTTGGGAAGCATCATACATTGGGTATGTCCATTCACTAAAATACAGCTCACATTTTCACTAAAATATATTTCTTGTAATTCTTTCCCTTGGAAAGCAGGCACTTCAATTAGTTTTAGTTGTCCTGAATCTTTTAACGGGTGAATATTTTCTTTCAAAAAGGAAGCTTTTTCTCTTTTATTGGGATTCATAGCAAGTTCCCATTGTGGCGCACTAACCCAATAGGTGGCATTTGGAAAAACAGTTTTATATACACCTTCTACGTTTTCAATAGCGCCACCCACATGATCAAAATGAAGGTGGGTTAGTAGCACATCGGTGATATCACTCACTTTTAAATTGAGCTTACCCAGTGCTTCATTCAATGACACATTATTTGTAGGTTGGTAATGACTAAAGAATTTTGCATCCTGTTTATTGCCCAAGCCAGTATCTATCAAAATTTTTCGGTCCCCGTCAATAATTAATAAACAACGCAATGCCCAAGTGCATAAATTATTTTCATCGGAAGGATTTAATTTATTCCAAATGGACTTGGGTACTACGCCAAACATTGCACCGCCGTCTAGTTTAAAATTGCCGGTGTTGATACTATGCAACTGCATGTTTTTCTATTTTTGAAGTACGATATAATAACACGAAACCAATAACAAAAAATATACCTAATGCCAAAACTGAGTTTCTTTGTGAGCCTGTTAATTCATTAATGTATCCAAAACTAAACATACCAATTACAATGGCCACTTTTTCAGTTACGTCATAAAAGCTAAAATAACTCGTGGTATCATGGGTCTCTGGCATTAATTTGGAATAGGTGCTTCTACTAACAGATTGAATGCCTCCCATTACAAATCCTACTACAATGGCTAAAGCATAAAATAATTCTATATTGTTTCTAGGCAAATAATAACCCATCACACAACCGCAAATCCAAATGGTTACCGCAATCATTAAAGTGTTAAAATTGCCCCATTTAGTTGCTAATTTGGCCATTAAATTTGCACCAGGAATCGCTACAATTTGTATGATCAATATGGCTAAAATCAAATTTGTAGTGGGGATATTTAATTCGCTTTTGCCATATAAGGTTGCCGCTAACATCACCGTTTGCACCCCCATATTGTAAAAGAAAAAAGAAACTAAAAATCTTTTTAATATAGGTTGTGCTTTCAGTTCTTGCCATACTTTATGTAATTCCTTATACCCCTGTGTAAATAAGTTTTTAGTATGCGCACCTTTTACACCTTTGCTTGCTGGTAAACGATTAATAGAGAACCATCCAAATCCAATCCACCATATACCCACTAATAAAAATGAGATTTGAGAAGCTTTTGCTACTGTAATGCCAAATAAGGTTGGTTTTAATACAAATACAAAACATATTAATTGCAATAATACGGAGCCAATATAACCCATCATAAATCCTTTAGCACTTACCCGATCGCGGTCCTCTGGAGCTGCAATTTCCGGTAAATATGAATTGTAAAAAACCAAACTACTCCAAAATCCAATACATGCAACAATTACCGATATCAAACCTCCAATAATATGATTGGCATCAAAAAAATAAAGAGAGGCACAGGAAAGGGAACCCATTGTACAAAAAAAGCGAAGAAACTGTTTTTTATTACCTCTGTAATCTGCGATAGAAGATAAAATAGGGGAGAGTATTGCTACTACCACAAAAGCAATACCTAATACATAATTATATAATGCTGTATTTGAGAACTCAATATTTCCAATTTTTATTTTATCTACAAGCGTGTTGTCATTTCCATCCCCAGTAATGGCTTCATAATAGGCCGGAAAAATAGTTGAGGTAATTACTAAATTGTAAACACTATTGGCCCAATCATACATGGCCCAACCATTAATTACTTTTTTAGGTGCTGTCTGCATTGTAATTTATTTGTATTCTTAAATATACAAATAAAACAGTTTGAGACTATATTATCTTAATGAACATTTATGAGGTTCGTGTATAAGCAAGCCATAATGACAAGACCAACAATGATACGGTACCAGCCAAATAGGGCAAAGCCTCTTTTTTGGATAAATCCAATAAAGAATTTTACACTCAAAAGAGCAACGAAGAAAGCCACTGCGCCACCAATAAGAAGAGTGTATAAATTATTAGAATTGAAAACTTCCGGACTGTCTTTATATACGTCCAAAGTACTTTTCGCAGATGCTGCCAACATAGTAGGCACTGCTAAAAAAAATGAAAATTCTGCCGCCGTTTTTTTAGTTAATTTTTGACTCATCCCTCCAATAATAGTGGCCGCACTTCGGCTTAATCCAGGAAATATAATCGACAAAACCTGGAAGCATCCAACAATAAAGGATTGCTTGTAGCTCATTTCTTGAGATGGATGTGCATTGGTCGTAAATAATTTATCAATAAATAATAAAACAAAACCACCCGCAACCATTACAATGGCAATAATCCATAAATTTCCCAAAGCTGCGTCGATATGTTTTTTTAATAGCGCGCCAAATACAAGCGCTGGAACAACCGCTACCACTAATTTTAAATAAAAGCTAAACTGTTTAAAATCAAAGAACCTTTTATAATAGACAAAAACCACCGATGCAATAGCTGCTAATTGAATTACGATTTCAAATAAATCAACAAAGGGGTTGGGGCTAATTCCTAAAATAGGATTTGCGAATTTCATATGCGCCGTGCTTGAAATAGGCAAAAACTCGGTGATACCTTCAATAATTGCAATAAGGATGGTTTGAAAAAGTGTCATATATAAAGTTAGCGTTATTAAAAAAGCGATGAAATTTCATCGCTTTTAATTCGTTTAAATGCTGCGTTATGCTTTTTTGAAAATAGCGTAAATTTCTACAATAAAACCTGCGATAATCACAATGGGCGCAAGGGTAATACGTCTGAAGCTATATACTTCATTGGCGTTAAATACATTGGGGTCGGCACTTTTACCACCGGACATCAATACCATACCAAGTATGATTAAAGCGGCACCAATGGCCATCCATATATAGTTAGATTTGCCAAAAAAGGCTAAAGATTTATTGTTTTGTTCGCTCATATCTTGCTTATTTATTAAGTTAAATTTAGAGTAATTATGGGTTAATATAAATCGTCAAGTTTCATTTTTAAATATTTTAACACACTTCGGTAGGTGCTAAATAAAGAAATGCCTACTCCTATAATAATTAACCCGCCAAAGAGAAAAATACTAGTTTTTATACCTTGTAAAGTTTTAATTTGAGGAAATTGTGTGCCTGCCCATTGTATTAATCCAAACAATAAGAAAATTGCAATAAAAGCGCTAACAAGTCCATTTAATAAGGCTCTTACTAATAATGGTTTTGCAATAAAATTACGTGTAGCGCCAACCATTTGCATGGTCTTAATTAAAAAACGATTGCTAAACATAGCCAAGCGAATAGTGTTGTCTATGCTAATAATGACAATAATACAAAGCACAATTGATAATACTAAGAATATGATACCCACTTTGGTAGCGCGCTCATTTAAATTTGTTACTAAGCTTTTTGGAAACTGAATCTCACTGATATCATTTTTAAACTGTGCATTTATAGCGGCACTTATTTTGTTAAGACTATCAATATTTATGTATTTGGCTTTTGCAAAAAAATCGATGCTTTCGGGTAAGGGATTCACATCTAAAATTTTAGCCCAGTCCTCGTTATTTTCTTTGTTCCAAATGGCCTTTGCTTTTTCTTTATCTATGTACTCTACATTTTTAGCATAGGGCTTACTTGCAATAAATTTTTGAATATTGGCAATGGCATTTTTATCGGTGGTTTTAAGATAAACGCTTATTCGAATGTCCTCTTTAAAATTGTCGCTAATGGAGTGTAAATTCAAAAATAACCACCCCATGATGCCCATAATAAATAAAACGATAGCCACCCCAATGATACTATAAATGTAGTTGGGTTTACTTCGTTTTAAAGAGCCAGTTCCAATTCCTGCCATAGCATTATTTTTTATTTGTTCGCATTGCAAATGTACGGTTTTGAACGCTAATGACTTACATTTGCATAGGCCGAAATATGCCTATTTTTAGCCAAAATTGGGGTAAAAAAGGGGAGGCTTTTAGGAAAACCAAAAAATTATAGATTTTTTAAGCTTAATAGAAGATGGATTATCAATTTAGTACGATCGAAAAAAAGTGGCAGGATGCCTGGAAATCTCAAAAAGCATATCAGGTACCCAATGAAAGTACTAAGCCAAAATGTTATGTTTTGGATATGTTTCCTTATCCAAGCGGAGCGGGTTTACATGTGGGGCATCCATTAGGATATATTGCTTCTGATATTTACAGTAGATATAAACGCTTAAAAGGATTTAATGTTTTGCATCCAATGGGATATGATGCTTTTGGACTGCCAGCAGAGCAATATGCAATTGAACATGGAGTGCATCCTGCAAAAAGTACGCATGGTAATATCGACAATTTTAGAAAGCAATTAGACAATATTGGATTTAGCTACGATTGGGAGAGAGAAGTAAGAACATGTGATGCTAGTTATTACCAATGGACACAATGGATTTTTTTACAGTTATTCAATAGTTATTATGATAGGGCTGCAGAAAAAGCCAAGCCTATTCATGCATTGATTTCGGTTTTTGAAACAGAGGGTAATGTACATCATGTTTGTCCTGGGGATGCGAAAATTCAATTTGATGCTACTACCTGGAATGGATATAGTGACAAAGAACAACAGTCAATTTTAATGCATTATCGTTTGGCTTTTTGTGGTTATGGGGAAGTGAACTGGTGCGAGGCTTTAGGAACAGTACTTGCGAATGATGAAGTGATTAATGGGTTTAGTGAAAGAGGAGGACATCCTGTTGAAAAGAAAAAATTAAGACAATGGTATTTGCGTATTACTGAATATGCAGACAGATTATTATCTGGACTAGATACGATCCAATTTAGTGATGCGATGAAAGAAATGCAATCCAATTGGATTGGTAAAAGTTATGGCGCAGAAATTGATTTTGCCATAAACGGACATGATGCTAGTTTAAGGGTTTACACCACGCGACCTGATACTGTATTTGGCGTAGATTTTATGGTTGTTGCACCTGAACATGCATTAATTGAAAGTATTACGCCGGACACACACAAAGCAGAGGTGGAAGCCTATATTGCTTATGTAAAAAGTAGGAGTGAGCGGGAGCGCATGGCAGAGAAAAAAATTACAGGATGTTTTACGGGTGCTTATGTTGTAAATCCTTTTAATCAAAAATTAATTCCTATTTGGATTTCAGAATATGTTTTAGCGGGCTATGGTACGGGTGCGATAATGGCAGTTCCATGTGGAGATGATCGCGACTTTAAATTCGCACAACATTTTAATATCCCTATAACCAATATTATTGGTGATGCATTTGATGGCAAGGAAGCCAATCCAACTAAGGAAGCGAAATTAACCAATAGTGATTTCTTAAATGGAGTAATTCAAAAAGACGCGATTGCCATTGTGAATAATAAGTTGGAAGAAATGGGTATTGGCAAACGCAAAGTAAATTACAGAATGCGCGATGCTGCTTTTAGCAGACAAAGATATTGGGGTGAACCTTTTCCGATTAAATGGATAGATGGTATTGCTTATCCTATTGCTGAAAAGGAGTTGCCACTATTATTGCCTGATGTAGATAATTATGGTCCAGGTCCTGAAGGTGAGGGGCCATTAGCAAATATTGAATCTTGGAAAGCTGAAAATTATGAGACCAACACTATGCCTGGCTATGCAGGAAGTAGTTGGTATTTTTTACGCTATATGGATCCAAGTAATACCAAAGAATTTTGCAGCAGAAAAGCAAGCGATTATTGGGGACAGGTAGATTTATATATTGGTGGTACTGAGCATGCAGTTGGACATTTATTATATAGTCGAATGTGGACAAAGGCCTTGTTTGATTTAGGCCATATTGGTTTTGATGAACCTTTCAAGAAATTATTAAACCAAGGAATGATACAGGGTAGCTCTCGTTTTGTGTATCGCAAAAGGGGAACGCAAACATTTGTTTCTGCAGGTTTGGTGGATTCGCATGAAGTAGATCAATTGCATGTGGATGTGAATATTGTAGATGGTGTGGAGTTAGATACTACGGCGTTTAAAAAATGGAAACCTGATTATGCCAATGCGGAGTTTATATTAGAGGACGGTAAGTACATATGTGGCGTTGAAGTAGAAAAAATGTCAAAGTCCAAATTCAATACTGTGAATCCGGACGATTTGGTACAAAAATATGGTGCCGACACATTTAGAATGTATGAAATGTTTTTAGGCCCCGTTGAACAGAGTAAACCTTGGGATACTAAAGGAATTGAAGGGGTACACCGTTTTATTAAAAAGTTTTGGAGATTGTTCTTTGATGAAATGAAAGGTAAAGTGTGGGTAGACGAAACACCAACTGCCGAAGAATTAAAAATTTTACACAAAACCATTAAGAAAATAGAAGAAGATACAGAGCGTTATAGTTTTAATACTGCCATAAGTACATTTATGATTTGTATTAATGAATTGTATGATGCAGGATGTCATAAAAAATCAATTTTAGAACAAGTACTTATCTTGATTACACCGTATGCGCCACATTTTGCAGAGGAACTTTGGAGTGTATTGGGCAATAAAGGTTTAATCGTAGATGCCGTTTATCCCGTATTTGACCCACAATATGTATTGGAAACAACAAAAGAGTATCCAGTAAGTATTAATGGAAAAGTAAGAGCTAATATTTCGATAGCTTTGGATGCATCGGAAGATGAAGTTAGATCCATTGTTTTAGCAAACCCTGCTGTTCAAAAGTGGGTACTTGATACGCCTGTGAAAAAATTAATTTTTGTTAAAGGTCGAATGATTAATATCGTTATTTAAAATAGTATACCTAAATTCATAAATCTATCTATTCAAATTATTATCAAATAAGTCATATGAAAAAATCACTTTTATTCTTTTTAAGTTTTATGGTTATCACATTTGCGACAATAGCGCAAATGCAAGGTTCCAGTCTTCCTCGTTTTGTTCGTTGGATTGACAATAACCAAGTAGTGGTAAACACCAAAATAAATGGGGATAAAGCTGCTAAAGATTACACCTACAATATTGCAACAAAGCAATATACAGCGGCACCAGTTATTGCCGCAAGCACAGACAAGTCTGTTTTTGTTAAAAATGCTAACGTATTTATAAAAGAAAATGGAGTAGAAACACAATTAACTTTTGATGCAGCGGAAGAAAAAAATCCAATCTTATCACCTGACGGAAATTTTGTTGGATTTACTAGAAATAATAATTTATACACTGTAAGTATTGCTGATAAAAAAGAAACAGCCATTACCAATGAGGATACAAAGGGCATATTAAATGGTTATGCAAGTTGGGTATATTTTGAAGAAATATTTGGACGACCTACTCAATACCGTGCGTTTTGGTGGAGTCCTGATAGTAAGTATATATCATTTATGCGCTTTGACGAACGTAAAGTACCAATGTTCCCAATATATAACAGTGATGGTCAGCATGGTTTTGTTGAAGAAACCAGATATCCAAAAGTAGGAGATGCGAATCCAACCGTAAAAATTGGTTGGGCAGCCCCCACTGGTGGAGCAATTACTTGGGCTGATTTTAATGATCAAGACGATCAGTATTTTGGGTGGCCAATTTGGAATCCAAACAATAATAGTATGTGGTTGTCTTGGATGGATCGTGGTCAAAACAATCTAAAGATATACGAGTTAGATATGGCTACTGGTGGCAAAAAAGAAGTGTATAAAGAATATCAAAAAACCTGGATTGATTTAGAAGATCGTGTAAGTGGTAGAATTAATTTTTTAGCCAACAATGCGGGATACATTGCACAATCGGATGCTACTGGTTGGAATCAATTGTATTTGTATAATATGAATGGGGAATTAATTAATCCCATTACTGCCGGCAAATACACGGTAACAGGAATTAAATTAATTGATGAAAAAACAAAGACTGTTTATTTTACTGCTCGTGGATTAGAGAACACTGCTAGAATTGATTTTTATAGTATTGGGTTGGATGGAAAAAATTTAAAAAGATTATCAACTGGCGATTATAACTATAGTCAAGTATTCTTAGCACCTGATGCTAAACACTTTGTGGGCGTTTATAGTAATGTGAATACACCAACTGCATTTTCGGTAATTGAAATTGCTAAGAAAGGTGAACCTAAGATTGCTATTTTAGGATCCGCAGTAGATAGTAGTTTTAATGCTGCTTCATTTGCTAAAACAGAATTAATTCGCATTAAGAGTGCGGACGGCTTATATGAATTACCTGCTTTAGTAACCTGGCCTAAAAACATGGATCCCAATAAAAAATATCCCTTATTGGTGAGTATCTACGGAGGGCCTAATGCCGGAACCGTAATGGATAGTTGGAGCAATCCTGCATACAAAGAAAATTGGGCTAAGGAAGGCTTAATTCAAGTAGCTTTTGATCATAGAGCAAGTGGACATTTTGGTAAAGAAGGTGTAAATTATATGTATCGTAATTTAGGATATTGGGAAATGCAGGATTATATGACCATGGCTAAATGGTTTATTGCTAATGGGAATGCGGATCCTAAAAAAATAGCCATTACTGGATTTAGTTATGGTGGGTATATGAGTTGCTATGCCTTAACCTATGGTGCAGATGTATTTACACATGCATTGGCTGGAGGTAGTGTTACTGCATGGGAATTATATGATTCTCATTATACAGAAAGATTTATGGATACACAAAAAGAAAATCCGGAGGGATATAAATCGAGTAACGTCATGACCCATATCAAAAATTTCAAAGGGGTCTTGCAATTGGTACATGGTACAATGGATGATAATGTGCACATGCAAAATTCTATTCAATTGTTAAGTGCTTTACAAGACAATGGTAAAGAAGTTGAATTTATGTTGTATCCGGGCGGAAGACATGGATGGGGTGGTGCCAAAGGAAAACACTTTACAGACTTAAAAAACAAATTTATATACACGCATTTATTAGAAAAGCCTTATACGCCTGCTAAATAATGTTTGCATTAAATTTTATATAATTAAAAGCAAAGTTTAAAAATTAAATGTCCAATCCCAACTTAGATACTACTAATCAAAATTTAAATCCACAGGATCGTGAATTTGAGAATAGTATTCGCCCAACCGAAATAGATGCCTTTGCTGGTCAACCTCAGTTGATAGAGAATATTAGCATTTTTATTAAGGCAGCGAAATTAAGAGGAGAGGCATTGGATCATATTTTATTTCATGGTCCTCCTGGTTTAGGTAAAACCACTTTAAGCAGGATTGTTGCCAATGAGATGGGTGTGCAGATAAAAGAAACCTCGGGACCTGTGATTGAAAAACCAAGTGATTTGGCAGGTTTATTAACTAGCTTAGAGCCCAACGATGTTTTATTTATTGATGAAATTCACCGATTAAGTACAGTGGTGGAAGAGTACCTGTATGCCGCAATGGAGGATTATAAAATTGATATTATGATTGATAGCGGTGCAAATGCTAGAAGCATACAAATTAATTTAAATCCTTTCACTTTAGTTGGTGCAACTACAAGAAGCGGTTTATTAACAGCACCTTTACTTTCTCGTTTTGGAATTAAATCACGATTGGAATATTATCCTGCAACTGTTATTGAAAAAATAATTTTACGTAGTGCAGGTATTTTAAATGTAAATATTAACTCTGAAGCGGCAGGAGAAATATCTCGCCGTAGCAGAGGTACGCCTCGTATTGCCAATGGGTTACTAAGAAGGGTTCGAGATTTTGCACAGGTATTAAATGATGGTATCGTTGATATTGGCATCACCAAACATGCTTTAGAAGCATTGAATGTAGATGACCATGGCTTGGATGAAATGGACAATCGCATCCTGCTCGCCATTATTGAAAAATTCAAAGGAGGGCCAGTAGGGATATCGACTATTGCTACAGCAGTAGGAGAAGAGTCCGGTACCATTGAAGAAGTTTACGAGCCTTTTTTAATTCAGGAAGGATTTTTACAAAGAACACCTAGAGGCCGTGAAGTTACCTATAAAGCTTATGAACATTTAGGTAAACGCAGGGGCGGTGCTAGCGAGAACCCTGAATTATTTAGATAGAATGAATAAAAAAAGCGCATCCATTATAGATGCGCTTTTTTAGTAATGTAACTTTTAAATGGTTTTAGGAATTTAATTTACAACAAGTCTAAAACCATTTCCGTGAATATTTACAATTTCAATTTGACCGTCTTCTCTTAAAAATTTTCTCAATTTTGCAATGTATACGTCCATGCTACGACCATTAAAATAAGTATCACTGCCCCAAATTTTCTTCAAGGCCTTTTCTCTGGTTAAAACATCATTCTTATGTTCGGATAACATTTTTAAAAGCTCATTTTCCTTAGGTGATAAAATTTGAACTGCATCACCATGCTTTAATTCACGCAATTTTGGATTAAAATGGTAAGTGCCTAAATCGTATTCTTGGTTATCACTAATTTTATTATCCTCCTCATTACGCTTAATAATTGCTTTTATTTTAAGCATCAATACTTCACTATCAAAAGGTTTGGTAATATAATCGTCGGCACCTAATTTGTAACCATGAATAATATCTTCTTTCAATGTTTTGGCACTTAAGAAAAACAACGGCACATCGGGGTCGATATCTCGAATTTCCTCTGCTAAAGTGAAGCCGTCCACATGTGGCATCATCACGTCTAATAAACAAAGGTCAAATTTTTCTCTTTGAAAAGCTGCAAGCCCCAAACGTCCATCACGTTCTAAAGTAACATCGTACTCGTCTAATTCCAAATAGTTTTTTAATACAGATCCTAAGTTGCTATCGTCCTCGCACAATAACACTTTGTATTTTTTCTTATCTTCCATAGTTGCTGGTTTTATTGATTGCTTTGTGTAAAGAAACGATTTTTAGTTTTTTTTCTAAAAAAAGCAATTCCAATGTTTTGTTAAATTTACCTAATCCTTCGTACTGTAACAAATGTCGCATATTCCACAAGATTTTGCCCCTTTTTCACCAAAGTATTTAGCCAAATAAACACTTCGGCAAATTTTGGGGGTGCCCTGTAAATAGCCTATAAATTGATTTATTCTTTCAATAAATGCTTTTTTCATAAGCTGATAATGGTCTAAATCAAGCTTCATATAGGAGGCGGCACTTCGATTCCATAAAAATTGAACAACTGGTTGATTTTGTTTTTGGTCAAAACTAATCATACCGTGCATTGATAATAACTGCAAATGCCTTACTACAAATGCAATATCCCTTTGTAATAATTCGGCCAATAGTTGTTCATTAATAAAATGAGGACTGTCTAAAATGCCTCCGTAACTGCGTAATAATGTTTGTAAAACTACCCCTGACTCTTTATGTGCCTCTTGGAAATGTTCAATACTGTTTCTATCTGCTATTACTTGGACCATGGAAGGAGTGAAAGCGGATTCAGAAAAACGAATATGTCCTTCTTGTTGAATCCAGCTTAATGCATTGCGTGCTATTATTTTGTCCCATTTGAATCGGGCACAAAAGCTTTCAAAATCAAATGGAAATTGTTGTTTCTCTCCCATGCCAACTGGAAGTTGAACAAAGTTGGCTAGGTCCTGAAATATTTTTTTGATGCTATCAATAGAAGGGTATTTTTTTTCCTGTAGCGCTATCCAATAATCCCAATCATTTTGTTGATATAATAATGTTGCTTCTGCGTAAGCGCCGTCTCTTCCTGCACGCCCTGCTTCTTGATAATATTGTTCTAAACTGCCTGGAATATCGTAATGAATGACTGCACGTACATTCCCTTTATTAATGCCCATACCAAAAGCACTGGTACAAACTACTATTGGTGTAGTTTCTTGCATCCAATTGGATTGAACCAATTTTCTTGCTTCAATGCTCATGCCTGCATGATATTCACCTACTTTGTATCCATAAGCATTAAGTAATTGAGCGAGCTGCGTTACATTGCTTCGGGTATTACAGTAAATAATTGCATTGCCAGATAATGTGTTTAAAATATTTTTTAGTGAATGTATTTTTACGGGTACTTTTTGAATGCTATATTTCAAATTGGGCCTCAGGAAACTATCCGTTATGATATGCGTTTGCTTAAAAGCGAGTTGCTTCATAATATCCTCCTGTACTGTTGGGATTGCGGATGCAGTCATAGCCAGGATGGGAATATTCGGAAATAATGTTTTGAGCATATCTAATTTTCTGTAGGAGGGTCTAAAGTCATAACCCCATTGTGAAATACAATGTGCTTCATCAATTGCAAATAAGGTAAATTTAATTTCTGGCAGTGCCTCCTGAAAATCTTTTTGAGCTAGTTTTTCGGGGGAACAATAAATGAATTTATATTTTCCTCGAATTGCTGCTTTTATAATTTCATCCTGTGCTTCATCGCTTAAATTTCCTCCTAATGCAATGGCAGGGATGTTTTTAGATTGTAAGTCCTTTACCTGATCTTGCATGAGTGCAACGAGGGGACTAATTACTAAACAAATACCATTTTCAAAAAGGGTAGGAACTTGAAAGCACAAAGACTTTCCTGCCCCGGTTGGTAATAAGGTAAGGGTGTCTTTTTTTGCTAACACCGTTTCAATTACTGCAAGTTGTTGGGGCCTGAATTCATCATACCCCCAATAGGATTTTAATATGGATACTAAGGATTTCAAAAAATGGTTACACTAGCTTTTTCTTAAATAATCTCAGCGAATTTAAGGCTAAAACCACATCACTTAATCCCATAATTAAAGCACCGTAGGTAGGACCCCATGTGCCTAATAATCCTAGTGCAGCAATCGGAATTGCTATAATGTTATAGGAGAAAGCCCAGGCTAAATTTTCCTTAATGGTTTCATAGGTGCGTCGGCCCAATCCCAATGACATTGGGAGATTTTTTAAACCCTGATTCATTAAAATAACCTGTGCGCTTTGAATAGCAATATGAGATGCATTGCTCAAGGAAATACCAATTGTAGCTTTAGCCAATGCGGGGGCATCATTAATTCCGTCTCCCACCATGGCAGTGGGTACTTTAGCGGTAAGGGCATCTAATTTGCTGAGTTTATCGGAAGGACTTTGCTCACTAATAATTTCTTGTATGCCCAATGCTTTTCCAACCGTTTCGCATTTTTCTTTTCTATCACCACTTAATAATATCGTGTGCACACCTTGTTTGTGTAGGGTTTCAATGACCTCTTTTGCTTCAGGTCTTATTTGATCGGTTACATCTACCCATCCTACTAGTACACCATTTTTTTGTATGTATACATTGTGTCCGTCCTCGGAATTTTGATCCTTAAGTGTTTTAAAGGAACCCGACCAGTATTCGTTACCTTCTTTGTCTGTTGCTTGAATACCCATGCCTTTTACTTCTTCAATCTTTGCCCAATTGATTGCATTATTTGTTTTCCAATGCGTACTAATGCATTTTGCAATGGGATGATTAGAATATCTTTCTAATGAATAAACCAGTGCTTTAAAATCATCCTCCTTCAAATCATTGACAGTGGATGCCATTTTAAATTGTGCAATTTCAAAATGACCCGTGGTGAGTGTTCCTGTTTTATCAAACACCACCTGTTTTATGTCTTTAAATGTTTCTAAACTTTTTGCATTTTTAAATACTATGCCATTACGCGCGCCTCTTCCTAATCCAACTGCAATGGCAGCTGGGGTAGCCAATCCCATGGCACAGGGACAAGAGATTACCAACACCGCAATTGCTCTCAATAAACTTTCTCCAAATCCAATAGGATTTCCTGCTACATTGTGAGCGAAAAAGTAATTGCCAATTAAAGTGGCTAATGCAATGCTTAAAACAAGGGGAACAAAGATGGCAGAAATTTTATCGGCTAAAATTTGTACAGGTGGTTTTTCACCTTGTGCTGCTTTTACCATTTTTAAAATATTAGCAAGCACAGTGTCATTGCCCACTGCTGTTACATAAGCTTTCACAGTGCCATTTTCAATGGTACTGCCCCCTAATAATATATCATTCATCTTTCTAAATACAGGCACACTCTCACCCGTAACAATAGATTCATTTACATTGGCCTCTCCCCATAATACTTTGCAATCCATAGGGATGGTTTCCCCCGAATTAATTAAAATTAAGTCACCCACTTTTAAAGTATCACTTTCTACACTGAACAAAATTTCCTTATGATTTTCATCAAACACAATCATATTGGCCATTACCTTTTGTGCTTTTACTAAATCTTTTAATGCACGTTGGGTAGATTCAATGGAAGCATCTTCTAAATAATTTCCAAAAAATACAAGGGTTAATATAGTAGCAGTGGTTTCATAGTATGCAAACTCCATGCCTTTCCCAATGAGGGTGCCATATAAGCTATATCCAAATGAAGCGAGTGCTCCAATACTTACAAGCACGTTCATATTGGGGATTCCGTTGAGTAAACTATTCCAAGCACTTTTTCCAAAGTAACCCATCCCTACAATAAATACCGGTAAGGTGATGGCCAATTGTACATATGGATGCATGAACACATGCATTCCAGGAATTTGATGAATACCCGGAATCATATGCGCTACCAATGGAATGGTGAATATTAAACAAAATACTGCGCGCCCTTTGTTACTATCCAACCATTTTTTTGCAGGGGCAGCCTCTTCTTGTCCACGTACTTTATACCCCAAGTTTGTTATGCCTTTAACAAGGGTTTCTTTTTTAATTTCAGAAGGCAAATCAAATTGCACTTCGCCTTCCATGAAACTAACTTTGGGTTCAACTACACCTTGGTTTTGTAAATATTTATGAATGGAGAGTGCACAGTTAGTGCAACTCATTCCGTCTACTTTTAATTGAACATGTTCCATAGCGCTCTATTTCGGGTTGCTTGTAAATTAGCTTACACTACAAAGGTACGACCCTTTTAAGATTTCTCATTTTGGCTTTCTAATTGTTGGTGTATCTTTGAAGTATGGAAATGACCTATACATTAGATCAAATTGACAATGTTGCTGAGCAGCTATTAAGCCAATTTGGAAATAAACCAATTTGGGCTTTTTACGCACCTATGGGTGCAGGTAAAACTACTTTAATAGCACGTATATGCAAACTAATGGGTATAACGGATGCTGTGGCAAGTCCTACTTTTGCTATAATGAATGAATATGATGCTCAAGGGAAAGTGGTGTATCATATGGATTGGTACCGTTTGGAAGACGAGGCCGAAGCGCGCAGAACAGGGGTGGAAGCTGCAATGGATGAAGCAGATAGATGTTTTATTGAATGGCCCGAAAAAGCACCCAATTTGCTGCCAACGAATCATATTCGCATTCAAATTGAAATTTTAGATCCTGAACTTAGAAGGATTATTATAACTTCATAAAAATATTTTGACATGAGTTCCTTTAAGCCTCAAATTTCAAGTTCCTTTTCCTATGAAACCCAGGAAGAAGTATTGGATATTCCGCATAGGACTAAATCACTATTAATAGGTATCCCAAAGGAAATAGCGTTTCAAGAAAATAGAATTGGACTTATTCCAGATGCCGTTGGAGTGCTAGTAGCAAATGGACATGAAGTTATGGTTGAATCTGGAGCTGGCGAGGGCAGTAGATATTCCGATCATGATTATGCTGAGGCAGGTGCTAGGATTGTTTTTGAAAAAGAGGAAGTATATAAATGCCCCATATTGGTTAAGACGGCACCACCTGTGGAAGCCGATTTACCTTATTTGCAAATGCACCAAACCATCATTTCGCCCTTGCATTTGTCGGCATTAAAAAAAGAGTTGGTTGAAAAATTATTAGCTAAAAAAATCACGGCCTTAGCTATTGAAAATATTAAAGACGAAAACCAAAACTACCCAATCCTAAGAAGTATGGGTGAAATTGCAGGAAGTGCGGTGATGTTAATTGCGGGACAATACTTAAGTAATTTTAATCAGGGCAAGGGTGTTTTATTAGGGGGTATAAGTGGAGTGCCGCCTACAAAAGTGGTGATTATTGGCGCGGACATTATTGGAGAGTTTGCTACTCGCAATGCATTGGCATTGGGTGCGAGTGTTAAAGTATTTGACAACAATGTTTCTAGATTACAAAGGCTACAAAATAATTTAGGTCAAAGAGTTTGGACCAGCGTATTAGAACCTAAAATTTTAGCAAAGCAATTAAAAACATGTGAAGTAGCTGTTGGTGCGCTAAGAAATGAAATTGGAAGAGCGCCTATTGTTGTAACCGAAGAAATGGTGGCTGCAATGCGTCCTGGTAGCATTATCATTGATGTAGCTATTGATAGAGGTGGTTGTTTTGAAACCAGTGAACTTACCAATCATGAACATCCTGTTATTACCAAGCACAATGTAATTCATTATGGAGTTCCAAATATTCCTAGTGGTTTTGCAAGAACTGCTAGTCAGGCTATTAGCAATGTATTAATGCCTTTGTTAATCCAAGTTGGAGATATGGGGGGCTTGGAAGAAATAATTTGGCAACAAGTACATTTAAGAGAAGGAATTTATTTATACAAAGGGGCGCTTACCGATTTTTACATAAGCGAGAAATTCCAACTTAAGTTTACTGATTTGAATTTGTTAATTGCTAGTAGGAGCTAGTAGATTAATTTGTAGGCAGTGCCTATTCATTATTTTCAGCTACTTTATAATCCATCAAATTAATTTGATGTTTGCAGAAGGCATATTCCTGTGTATCATTACTACCTACGATAATTAATTTATGCAATGCATATTTATGAATTAATTCATCGTAAAGGGCATAACCTTCCTTATCTAAATTACTACAAGGTTCATCTAATAAAAGTATCGGAGACTCGGCAAAAATAGCCAATGCCAGTTTTAATCTTTGCTTCATTCCGCTACTAAAATATCTTATTTGCTTATGGGTTGCCGTCTTTAATCCAATCATCTCTATGATTTGCGATATAGTCAAATCCTTTCTTAAAGATTTGAAGCGCTCATGAAATTCAAATTGTTCTTGGGTGGTGAATTCTTCAACCAATTCCAAGTAGGGTGCAGCAAAACTTATTTGTTGAAATATATTTTCGGCGTTAAAGTTGCCCCAATCAATTTTTCCTTTTGATAAAGTGGCGTATCCTGAAATTGTTTGTAATAAAGTGCTCTTACCAGAACCGTTGTTGCCAATTAAGGCATAATGTTGCCCCATTTCAAAGGTATAGTCAAGGTCTCTGAAAATCCATTCCTTGTTAAATCGCTTACCCGCTTTTTGGAGGCTTATTTGTAACATAATTAATCTTCTTCTACAACACCTTTACCAAAACGTTTAATAATACCTCGACCACTTTCTCTAATAAAAGTTACAATTTCATCGCGTTCATCAGTTGCAGGCAATTCCTCTTCAATAAATTCCAGTGCTTGTGTAGTATTCATTCCTTTATTAAAAATATAACGGTAAATATCTAAGATGTGATTTATTTTTTCTAAATCAAAACCTCTGCGCTTTAGTCCAACACTATTTACGCCGCCATAACTTAAAGGATTGCGCACTGCTTTGATATAAGGAGGTACATCTTTACTCACCAAGCTACCTCCTGCGATATATGCGTGTTGTCCTATGTTCACAAATTGATGTACAGCACTCACTCCCGCAATCCAAGCATAATCACCTAATGTAACGTGGCCGGCAATTTGTACACTATTACTTAAAATACAATTGTTTCCAATAATACAGTCGTGTGCAATATGGCTATACGCCATAATTAAACAGTTGTTGCCCACTTTTGTAATCCATCTGTCTGATGTGCCACGGTTAATGGTAACAAATTCTCTAATAGTGGTGCCGTCTCCAATTTCCACGGACGTTTTTTCTCCGTTAAATTTTAAGTCTTGTGGATCGGCGCCAATTACTGCGCCAGGAAATATGCGACAATTTTTTCCAACTTTAGTGCCATTCATTATGGTCACATTACTGCCTATCCAAGTGCCTTCACCTATTATCACATCACCATGAATTACTGTGAATGGGTCAATTTTTACATTGGGTGCAATTTTTGCATTAGGATCGATATAAGTAAATGGATGCGTCATGTTTATAATTTTTTATTCTGCTCTTTTAACTACCTGTGCAACTAAGTCGGCTTCGGTAGCCACTTTGCCGTTCACATATACCGTGCCGCGCATTTCGCAAATGCCACGACGAATAGGAGCAGTCAATTCCATTTTCAAAATCATGGTATCGCCTGGCTTTACCATTTGTTTGAATTTGCAATTGTCTATTTTTAAAAAGTAAGTATCATAGCTTCCTTCTGGCATTGCATTAATACAAAGAATACCTCCGGTTTGCGCCAAGGCCTCTATTTGTAATACGCCTGGCATTACCGGGTTGCCTGGAAAATGTCCTGGGAAAAACCATTCATTGAAAGTTACATTTTTCACCCCTACAATAACCGTGTCGGACAATTCAATGATTTTATCAACAAATAAAAATGGGTAACGATGTGGTAATAACTTTTCAATTTGCTCTAAGTTAAAAACAGGCGTTACAGCAGGATCATAAACTGGTACATCTTTAACGTGCTTATTTTTTTTAATGTACTGCTTTATTTTTTTTGCAAACTCTACATTGCTGCTATGACCTGGACGGTTCGCAATAATGCGTGCTTTAATAGGGTATCCAATTAATGCTAAGTCACCTACAACATCTAATAATTTATGACGTGCAGGTTCGTTAGGAAACCTTAATTCTAAATTGTTTAAATAACCTTCGCTTTTTACTTCAATTTTTTCACGTTTAAACACTTTGGCCAATCTCCCCATTTCCTCATCGGTAACTGGCTTATCCACTACCACAATTGCATTATTGATATCGCCACCTTTGATAAGGTCGTGCTCCAATAAAGCTTCTAATTCATGTAAGAAACAAAAAGTACGACAAGGAGAGATTTCAGCTTTAAATTCTTTAATGGTTTTTAATGCCGCATGTTGTGTTCCTAAAACAGGGCTGTTAAAATCTATTAAAGTTGTTATTTGATAATCCAATGAAGGCAAGGCTACCATCTCCACTCTTTTACCTTCATCATAATGGAAAATATTTTCATCAATACTATACCATGCTTTTGCAGCATCTTGCTCTAATACACCTGTTTTTTCAATTAGCTCAATAAATGGAGCAGAGCTGCCATCCATGATAGGAATTTCAGGACCATTTAATTCTATAAGTACATTGTCCACCCCTAATCCAACCAATGCAGCCAATATATGCTCAACCGTGCTTACTTTAGCATCACCCACTTGAAGGGTAGTTCCACGACTCGTATCGGTTACTAAATCACAATCGGCTTTAATGATGGGTTTGTTGGGAAGGTCTATACGTTGGAATTGAATTCCATAGCCTGGGTTGGCAGGATTCAATGTCATATCTACTAAAACTCCCGTATGTAAACCCGTACCGCTTATGCTAACACTAGCAGATAGGGTATGCTGTTTATCGGGATTGAAATGCTCATCCATAATATAATAAATTTATGCACCTACGCTTAATGTGGTGATTTTCACAAAATTAGGCTAATTAGCCTTTTTGAGACAGTTGTGCGACCAATATTTCCAATTCTTTAACCCTTTTTTCCAAATTTGGCAGGTTTTTCATGTGAATTTGGGCTCTAAGGGCAGTACTATGCTCGGCAGCAGGGAATCCAGTAATGGTAGTATTGGCTTGTGAAATGGTCTTGGTTATACCACTTCGGGCAGCCACTTTCACCCCGTCCGCAATGCTTAGGTGTCCTGCAGTACCTGCCTGGCCACCTATCATTACCCCTTTTCCAACCTTGGTGCTACCGCTTAAACCAGTTTGTGCGGCAATAACTGTGTTTTCTCCCACTTCAACGTTGTGGGCTACTTGTATAAGGTTATCTAACTTAACTCCTTTTCTAATAATGGTTGAACCTATGGTGGCTCTGTCTATAGTTGTGTTGGATCCTACCTCCACATTGTCCTCAATAATTACATTTCCTAGTTGAGGTATTTTTTGATAACTACCGTCTGCAGTGGGTGCAAATCCAAAACCGTCACTCCCAATAATAGCTCCCGAGTGAATAGTTATATTGTTTCCTAAAATACAATCTCCGTATATCACAACGCCTGGATGCAAAATCACATTATTTCCAATTTTTACATTTTCACCTATCACCACATTCGGAAAAATTTTTACATTTTTCCCTATTTGTACATTGTCTCCAATATGGGAAAATGCAGCAATATAATGGTTTTCACCTAAAGTTGCAGAACTTGAAATGTAAGATGGACTTTGAACCCCCGTTAAGTTTTGTGTTTTTAATTCCTGATATTTAGTGAGTAGTGTAGCAAATGCAGCATAAGCATCTGGTACTCTAATTAATGTTGCAGGAATAGGTGTTTTTAATACCTGACTTTCATTGATAATTACAATGCTTGCTTTAGTGGTATATAAAAACTCTTCGTATTTTGGGTTGGCTAAAAAAGTAATTTCTCCTTCTTTTGCTGCTTCTATTTTTCCAAATTGAGCAACGGCAACAGCAGCGTCTCCTTCCACTTTTCCTTGAATCATCATCGCAATCTGTTGTGCACTAAATTGTAGCATGCTTAAATGTTTGAATGGGGGTTATTCGTTAAGTAAACAAATGTAAAATTTTTTCACGGGGGCAGAAAGACTTTCCACAATTAATGCGTTCTGAATAGATGAAATATTAGCTATTTCGCCTGATTTTAGCAGAATTTTAATGGTTTCGTTGTCATTCTTGTACAAGGTATTGGAAACAGTGCCCTTAAAACACAAAAAGGAAAGGTCTGCTTCACTTAAAGAATGTCTCGCTTTTATGCTTTGATTTGCGTTTGCCCATTGCTCATCCGAAATAGGGGCGGGCTGGATTTGACATTTATAACATTTGCGATTTAATAACCCTTTGCAAAGCATTGCCAAAACTGGATCATTATTGTTTTGCCATTGTTTAATAGCAAACATGATATCGGTGTCGTCCAAATTGCAATAGGTAGCTAGGTCAAGTTTGTCAATTTCAATATTGGCATTGCCTAAAAAATAATCAAGTAAGCTTCCCGTTTTAACAGAGTGATCATTTTGATTAAATAAATACTGTGCACGTTCAACAATTTTCACCAACATTTTTTCACTTGCGACAACCGTTTTGTGACGGTATACTTGCCAGTACATAAGCTGTCTAGCAAATAAAAACTTTTCAACACTATTTAATCCTTTTTCCTCTACCACTAATTCGTTGTCTTTAACTGTAAGCATTTTTAAAATACGCTCGTAACCAACAACTCCCTCACTCACACCGGTAAAAAAACTATCTCTTGATAAATAATCTAAACGGTCAACATCTAATTGGCCACTAATTAATTGGTGTAAGAATTTTTTATGGTATTGATTGGTGAATATTTGTATTGCTAGGGTAAGTTGTCCTTTTAAAATTGAATTTTCTTCCTCATTCAATGTCTGCATAATACGCAAAGAAATAGTTTCATGATCAATCCCTTTTAAAAGCACTTTTTCTAAAGCGTGTGAATAAGGTCCATGACCAATATCGTGTAACAAAATGGCAGCTTTGGCAGCCAATGCTTCTTGGTGTGTAATTTCAATTCCCTTTTCCTTTAATTCATTAATGGCAATCGTCATTAAATGATAAGCACCTAAGGAATGATGAAGTCTTGTGTGCACAGCTCCTGGGTATACTAGTTGAGCCAATGCCATTTGTTGTATTCTTCTTAAGCGCTGATAAAAGGGGTGGCCAATGATTTCAAAAATAATTGGGTCATTGATTGTAATAAATCCATGAACCGGGTCGTTAATAATTTTGCGATGTGTAAAAGCCATAAAAATTGAGTGTTGGTAAAGGTACGAAATGTGAATAACTACTGCGCGCTTTTTACCCCCTTAGTTTGCTAAAAAACTATATTTGTATGTCTACTTACTACCCTATAAATCAATGCATAATATGAAATTGACACAAACTACTTTAAACAAATTGGAAGATATTTTAGGCGAATCAGAATTTGTGGTGAGATACGAGAGAGGCAACTTTCAAAGCGGTTGGTGTTTATTGGAATCTAAACGAATTGTGGTATTGAATAAGTTCTTGAATTTAGAAGCGCGCATTAATACATTACTTGAATTAATACCTCAGTTAGAAATTGAATTTGATAAGCTTACTCATGATTCTCAAAAATTGTACGAAGAAGTGAAGCGCTTGTCATTGTCAGAAGCATAATTGAATTTAACCCACTACAATGGTGGGTTCATTATACCATACCGCAGCTAAAGCTTCAAAATTGCTAAATATTACCATTTTAGGATCTGGAACCAGCACAGGGGTGCCGTTAATTGGATGCAACTGTGAAGTATGTGTTTCCAAAGACCCTAGAGATAGCAGGTTAAGAACCAGCATAAAAATTCAGTCCGAAAATAGAACAGTGGTAATTGACACCACACCTGATTTTAGGTATCAAATGTTACGTACGCAAACTTCACAATTAGATGCAGTAGTTTTTACCCATCCGCACCGTGATCATTATGCAGGGTTGGATGATATTAGGCCATTTAATTTCCATTCCAATAAGTCAATGGAAATATATGCAAACGCCATCACTCAGGTGGCTATCAAAAGAGATTTTTATTATGCTTTCGAAAAAAACAAGGATGCTGGTTTACCTGAAATGATAATTCATACAATTGAACAGGATCCTTTCATCATTGGCGATTTAAAATTTATTCCTATTCAAGTAATGCATAGAGAATTACCAGTTTTGGGATTTAGGGTAGATGATTTCTCTTATGTCACTGATTTAAATTATATAAGTGATGTAGAGAAGGAAAAAATAAGAGGGTCCAAAGTACTTATTTTAAGTGCCTTACGCCCACAACCGCATCCCACGCATTTTACATTGGCTGAGTCCATTGCGCTGGCAACCGAGTTGGAAGTACCTCAGGTTTATTTCACTCATTTTAGCCACCAAATTGGTTTGCAAGCAAAAGTTGAACCGCAGCTACCTTCCTTTATAAAAATGGCTTTTGACGGATTACAATTCACCGTGTAGGATTCATCCTATTTATTTTGCATGGTATAATTACGTTTATGACGCATGATAAAACAGTTTAGTTTGCGACTAAAATGTTACAACCTAACTGGAAAGTCTTTTTTATTTTTTCAAATAAAGAAATGAAGGGCATCATTGTATTAGGGGTTCTATTATTTGGATCTGTTCTTATCCGTTTTTTGTTTCCACAACATGCCACAAAGCCAGATGCTTTAATTGAAGCAAAAAATAGTACACCAGTTTTGCATTTGGTTGATTTCGACCCCAATACTATTGACAGTGTTCAAGCTATTTATATAGGACTGCCCATAAAACAGGTAAATAATTTATTACGTTACAGGGCAAAAGGAGGGTATTTTAAAACTGCTGAAAGTTTTTCAAAGTTATATGGCTTATCACCCTCAATATATAACGCTTTGGCTCCTTATATTAAAATTGGTATAAACAAGCGTATTGGGGGAGGAGCTTTTGTAGATAATCATTTTCAAAAGTTAAATGGGGTTCAACAAGCTTCAGCAATGTGGAAGATAGATTTGAATGTTGCCAATGAGTCAGAGTGGGAACAAAAAACAGGGCTACCCGTTTATTTAATTCAAAGAATTATGGCATATAAGCAATATAGAGGTGCCTTCACAAAGCCAAGTGAATTGAGTAAGGTTTATGGTTTGTCGGATTCGGTTTATCAGTCCTTGAGGGAGCATTTGGAGGTTCGTAAACAAACTAGTATACAATTGAATGCCGGGGCGATGCAGTTTAATGATTGGAAAGCCTTAGGCATGTTCACAGCGCCGCAAATTTGGACCATTTTAAAGTTAAAACGTTCTTCACAAGGCAAGCTTTATTGGTCAAGTATGGTGGAGACTTTGGATTTAACACAAGAGGAGGCTATGCTAGTAAAGTCCAAAGTTAGATTTGATAATTAAACGGCCAAAATGAGCATGCAGGAGCATATTTTTTTCAGAAAACATTGTTTTTTCTAAAAAAATTGCTAGTATTGGTATAGGATTTAATCCTCGTTTATGATTGCTTGCTTGAATGCCTTCTATAAAAGAAGGCATTTTTTATTTTCCGCCTGCTTTGAAAATTTGATTTACCGCACCCCCTAACATTGGGAACTTTTCTTTTACAAAAGCAGCAATGGTTTCAATAGATTGTTTTGCTTGCTCTGGAGTTACGCCTGTTTCTTTTACTAAACGATCGATTAATTCTTGCATGATTAAATTTTTAATGGTTTTATAGGTTAAGCCACTTTTAATGTGCTTAGTTTACTTTTGTCAAACATGGTTTTTGCATAAGCTAGGTCCACATTGAATTCGGTAGTTGAGGTACCAGGTAATTCATACATTGCTTGTGTAAATAATCCTTCACAAATACTTCTTAATCCTCTTGCGCCTAATTTGTATTCCATTGCTTTTTCGGTAATGAAATCAAAAACGGCAGGATCTATAGTTAATTTGATGTTTTCAATTGCGAATAGCTGAGTGTATTGTTTGATTAACGCATTTTTTGGTTCCGTTAAAATACTTCTTAAAGTTGAAGCATCTAATGGTTCCAAATGTGTTACAATGGGAAGGCGACCCAGCATTTCGGGAATTAAGCCAAAGGTTTTAATATCCTGTGCATTTACAAAACGCAATAAATTTTTGCGTTGTAATTCTTGCTCATCTTTATTCACGCTAAATCCAATGGCATTGGTATTAATTCTACGGGCAATAATTTTATCAATCCCATCAAAAGCACCTCCACATATAAATAGAATATTTTTGGTATCCACTTTTATCATTTTTTGGTCGGGATGTTTGCGGCCACCTTGAGGCGGCACCAATACCTCTGTTCCTTCCAGCATTTTTAATAAACCTTGTTGTACCCCTTCGCCACTCACATCTCTTGTAATTGAAGCATTGTCACTTTTACGGGCAATCTTATCTATCTCATCAATATATACAATACCTCTTTGTGCAGCTTCAACATCATAGTCGCAGTTTTGTAATAAACGGGTTAACATACTTTCCACGTCTTCTCCTACATAGCCCGCTTCTGTGAAAACGGTAGCATCCACTATCGCAAAAGGTACATTCAATAACTTGGCAATGGTTTTTGCCAATAAGGTTTTACCCGTACCTGTTTCCCCAATCATAATCACGTTGCTCTTTTCAATTTCCACTTCATTTGTGGAAACAGAAGGCAGATTAATACGTTTAAAATGATTGTACACCGCTACACATAATATTTTTTTAGCCTCGTCTTGGCCAATAATATATTGGTCTAAAAAAGCTTTGATAGCAGTAGGCTTTTGTACTTTTAATGTACCTGCTTTACCGTCTGTTTTTTTCTGATGAAATTCTTTTTCAAGAATCTCATGTGCATGCTCGATACAATTTTCACAAATATGCCCATTCTGACCTGCAATCAGTATTTTAACCTCGTCTCTGCTGCGTCCACAAAATGAACAATGTATACTTGTATCGCCTTTGCTTGTTTTCATCTTCAATTTCTTTTGGTTTACTTGCTCACTATAAGCTTTTTGCAATATTATCTACAATGCCGTAGGCAACTGCTTCTTCGGCATTCATCCAATAGTCTCTATCAAAATCGGCCATGATTTGTTCCATTGATTTTCCGCAGTTCTTGGCTAATATTTGCGCACCTAATTCTTTTGTTTTTCTAATTTGTTCTGCTTGAATTTCAATGTCGGCACTAGTTGCTTGATAATAACCTCCTAAACTTGGTTGGTGAATCATTACCTCGCCATGAGGAAAAATAGAGCGCTTGCCTTTTTCACCCATACTTAATAAGATTGATCCCATACTTGCAGCCAATCCCATACAAACAGTATGCACTGGGCTTTTAATCAAATTCATGGTATCAAACATTACCATGCCACTTGTTACTACACCACCTGGGCTGTTAATGTAAAAGTTAATTTCAGCACCTGGTTTGTCGGCGTCTAACAACAATAATTTAGTTACAATATCTTTTGCTGATTTGTCATCTACCTGGCCCCATAAATAAATAGATCTTTTTTCAAAAAAGATTTGCTCCATTTTTTTATTCAAGAACCCAGCTCCATTGTCCTCTTTTTTATCTTTTTTGGGAGCATCCTCATCCTCCATCAAAAAACTCTTATTCAGTATCATATTTTCAATTTGAAAAATTAGGTAATTATTTTTTTAATTTTCTTGGGTTGGTTAACAAAACTTCGTCTACCAATCCATAGGCCTTTCCTTCTGCTGCTGTCATCCAAAAATCTCTATCACAGTCTTTTGCTACCACATCAACATCCTTGTGTGTATGTATAGCGATTACCTCGTATAATTCGTGTTTTAATTTTTTAATTTCTCTCGCTGTAATTTCAATATCTGAAGCTTGACCACCCACTGCGCCGCTTGGTTGGTGTAACATAATTCTACTATGTTTTAAAGCGGTTCTTTTTCCTTCCACACCAGCACACAATAAAATAGCGCCCATACTTGCTGCCATACCGGTACAAATTGTAGCTACATCGGGACTAATAAATTGCATGGTATCATAAATGCCCAAACCTGCATATACACTTCCACCTGGACTGTTGATATACATTTGAATATCCTTGGTTCTGTCGGTACTTTCTAAGAACAATAATTGAGCGGTTACAATATTAGCAACATAGTCATTGATGCCTTCTCCTAAGAAAATAATGCGGTCCATCATTAAACGACTAAAAACATCCATGCTTGCCACATTCATGGGTCTTTCTTCAATAATATAAGGAGTAAGGTTGGTTACACTGTTTTGATATTGGTGTAAACTGTTACTACTAATGCCACGGTGTTTAACGGCGTACTTTTCAAATTCTTTTCCTAAGTTCATATTTGTATTTTTCTAATAAAGTAAAGGTAAAACCTATTCCCTTAAGCTAGTACAAAAAGGGTGCCAAACTTGGCCAGTAATATCAAAAAAAGGACCCTTCCTAAAATAGGAAGGGTCCTGAATATCAAATAAATAGCTTTTTACAGCCAAAATAGAGGCTTAGTGATGATGGTGGTGCAATTTGTCTGCAAATTTATCAGCAGCAATTTTTTCCTCCTTTGCACTTACTTCACCTTCAATTGCTTTAAATAATTTATCGGTACTAATGCGGTGGTAGCTGTCCTCAACAAACTTTCTATCCTGCATCATTCTTGCTGCATAATCCTCTAACCATTTGTCGTTGTCACCCAATGCGCCTAATTGACCTCCCATGTAGCTCATTAACTGTTGTTTTGCAAAATCTTTTAAATCTTCAGCAACTACTTCAATTTTATGATCTGCAATTAATTGAGTGCTAATTAAAGTCCACTTTAATTGGTCTTGGAATACTGGATATTCTTTTTCAGCTTCTTCGGCAGTTCTTTGTTTCTCACCACCGCTCTGTAACCAACGCTTTAAGAAATCGGTTGGGAAATCCATCTTCGTATTATCAATTAATGCATGATAAATTTGATCATGTAATTGGTTGCGAGATTGAGCATCGTAATAACCTTCAATATCTTTTTTTACTGCAGCTCTAAATTCAGCTTCATTTGTTATGGTTTGATTAGGGTATGTAACCGTGAACAATGTTTCATCTATAGCAGCCTTTTCAACTATACCTACTTTAGTTATGGTTAGTTTAAAATATTTATCTGCTTGTTCCTTTGTTAAACCTAAGTCGCCTAAGATGATGTCTAATTCTTTTTCCTCAAATGCTTTGCTCAATTGAATTGTAACTGCATCTCCGTTTTTCTTGCCAATAAATTCTTTTCTTGCTTTAGGAGCAAAATATTTAATTAATAAGGAGTTGTCTTTTGATAAACCTGATTCAATTTCATTGCCATCTTTGTCTGCTTCAGTGAAGGTAACATTTAATACATTTTCTTCGCTTTCTGCAACTTCAGGCTCGGTCATGTTGCCATTGCGAATTTGTAATCTTTCTACTTCGGCATTAACCATATCATCGGTCACATCAATTTTATAACGTGTTGCCTTAATTTCTTTTGTATCAATTGTGAATGCAGGTTTTAAACCTACTTCAAATGAAAAATCATAACTGCTAGGATTGTTTACATCCATGTTTGGAAACTCAGCAGTTACAGGTAAAGGTTGTGCAAATATTTCTAATTTCTCTTTTGCAATATATTGGTTCATTTCGTTTTCCACGGTCTTTATGATCTCGTCTTGAAAAACAGATTGTCCATACATTTTTTTGATTAAACCAGCTGGAACCATTCCTTTTCTAAAACCTGGAATGTTTGCCGTTTTAGAATACTTTTTTAAACTTGTTTCAAAGCCTTTGATGTAGTCTTCTTTTGCAATTGTAACTGTTAACTTGTCATTTAACGGTGCAATGTTGCTTCTTTTTATCGTTGCCATATTCTTACTTTTATGTACTTATTTGTAGTGTTTAAGGGGGGCAAAGGTAGGTTTTTACAGCTAAAAAGGGGCGGTTTTTCCAAAGAAAAAGCCCTCTTCTTGAATAGAAAAGGGCTTAATGGGTTAAATCTGTGCGGATGGAGGGGGTCGAACCCACACGCCTCGCGGCGCTAGATCCTAAGTCTAGTGCGTCTGCCAATTTCGCCACATCCGCTTAAGGGTTGCAAACTTAATTGTTTTTTTTAATTTTTTAGGTACTTTTTAAGCCTATGGGATTAATCCGACTATTTTTTCTAAATACAGTTGGTCGGTGGCATCAAAATGTGCCAATAACTCGCTATCCACGTCAAGTACACCAACAATCACCCCGTTTTTAAAAACGGGAACAACGATCTCTGATTTTGAAGCACTACTGCAAGCAATATGCCCTGGAAATTTTTCAACGTCCTCCACGATTAATGTTTTTCCTTGTTCCCATGCGCCTCCACAAACTCCTCTGCCTTTTTTTATGCGGGTGCAAGCTACAGGTCCTTGAAAAGGGCCAAGTACAAGTTCATTTTCATGTACCCAATAAAAACCTACCCACCACCAATTAAACTGTTCTTTTAAAGCGGCACTTATATTTGCCAAGTTGGCTACTAAATTATTTTCACCATACAGTAAACCTTCAATTTGAGGAATGAGTGATTCATATTGTTCTTGCTTACTTCCTTTTAATATACTTAAATCTTCGGCCATAATTATTTATTAAAAATTGATTTTATTTCTTTCTTTTCAATACGTGCTACAAATGCAATAAATCCAACTAATAAAATACTTGCAAATAAATAATTGAATGCTTTATTGCTAGATATCCAAATGATCATTAAGTGAATTGAATAAAGTAATAAAGTAATTATAAAATAAGCGATTAGCTTTTTAGTGGCATATGGTATAAAATATACTTTTTGCCCCCATTTATAACTCACTACCATCATGGTTCCATAACATAAGAAAGTGGCCCATGCACTTGCCGTATATCCATAACGGGGTATAAGTAAATAATTAATGGCAATAGTGATAAGGGCACCCAATAAAGTTATCCATGCACCTGCCATTGTTTTATTGCTTAGCTTATACCAGATGCTTAAATTATAGTAAACACCTAAGAACATATTGGCCATTAGCAATATAGGAACTACACGCAAACCAACATACATGGCGGGATTGCGAATAAATAATTTCCAAATATCTAAGTATAATACCACGCCCAAAAACATAATGCACAATGTAATGACAAAAAACTTCATTACCCTTGCATAGGTTTTTGGTGCATTGTCCGTTTGTGCTTGTTTAAAGAAAAATGGTTCCGCACCCATTCGAAAAGCCTGAATTGAAATGGTAATTAAAATGGCTAATTTATAACAAGCACTATAAGTACCTACCAATGCTTTATTGGCTTCTGGGCTTCCGCCATTGGCCCACCAACCCAACATTATACGGTCCAAGGTTTCATTAATCATACCTCCAAATCCTACCAGTACCAATGGTAAGGCATACAACATCATTTGCCCCCATAATTTATAATCAATGTTGAATCGGATTGCAAGAATTTCTTTATGAAGTAGCACTAATACAAAAACGTTTTGTAAAATATTGGCAATTAAAATATAGCCAACTTCAAAACCCGGCACATACAAACCTGCTATATAAGAACCTTTGTGGGCATTTGCATAGGCAGGTAGAATACTAATGAGTGCGTAAGTGGCAAAAATATTTACTAAAATGCCACCCACTTTTATGAAAGCATATTTTTGGGGTCGTCCCTCCATTCTAAGTCTTGAAAAAGGAATGGTGGTTAAAGCATCTAGCGCTACTACCCAGGCAACGAGTTTAATGTATTCGGGATGTAAATTAATTTGTAATAAATTGGAAATAGGGGCACCCCAAATGAGTAAACCAGCAATTACCAAAGCCGTTACTACGATCATGGAAAAGCTGCTAGTGTGGTAAATCTTTTCCTCGTTTTCCTTGGAGCCAAATCGAAAGTAGGCAGTTTCCATTCCGTGCGTTACAATCACGTTAAGGAATGGAATAAATGAGTATACAATTGCTTGTTCCCCATACGCAGCTTCGGTAAGCTTTAATGTTAAATAAGGGGTTAGCAAATAGCTAATAAAACGAGCTGCTATGGAACTTAATCCATACCACATTGTTTGACCGGCTAATTTTTTTATACTACTCAAGGGATTGAAATTACAGCTAAATTAGTGAAAATAGTTTTGTTTATCTTCATGGCGTAAAACCGAATATTATGAGAGTTGTTATTCAAAGGGTATTGGAAGCAAGTGTGACGGTGGATGGAACTGTGATTGGTCAAATTCAAAAGGGATTAATGGTACTAGTAGGTATCGTAAATGAGGATGACCCAACGGATATTGAATGGTTGTCCAATAAAATTGTAAACATGCGCATTTTTGAAGATGAGCTGGGGGTGATGAACAAAAGTATTTTGGAAGTGGGGGGTGGAATATTATTGGTGAGCCAATTTACTTTGCATGCCTCTACTAAAAAAGGGAATAGGCCTTCATATATAGCAGCTGCTAAACCTGATGTTTCAATACCTCTATATGAAAAATTGATCACTCAATTAGAACAGGATTTAGGTGCTACTATTCAAACCGGAAAGTTTGGAGCAGATATGAAAGTGGCTTTAATTAATGACGGTCCCGTAACAATAACAATAGATTCAAAAAATAAAGAATAAATATGGCAAACGAACTTACCCTACAACAGGCGCAGGAAAAAGTGGATCAATGGATTCAAACCATTGGCGTGAAATATTTTAGTGAGCTTACTAACATGGGAATACTCATGGAGGAAGTGGGTGAGTTGTCGAGAATTCTTGTTCGCAAGTATGGCGACCAATCCTTCAAAAACAATGAAGATTCACTTTTGTTAGCCGATGAAATGGCTGATGTTTTATTTGTATTAATATGTTTAGCGAATCAAACAGGCATTGATTTAACAGCAGCTTTTGAGAAAAATATACAAAAGAAAACCAATAGAGACGCTACACGCCATCAAAACAACGAAAAATTGCACCGATAATTGATTACTCCTTATCTTTGCCAACTATGAGTAAGACCCCAACAGATAATACATTACAAGCAATTATATCACATGCTAAAGAATATGGTTTTGTATTTCCAAGCAGTGAAATATATGATGGATTAAGTGCCGTTTATGATTATGGTCCTTATGGCGCTCAATTAAAGAAAAACATTCGTGATTATTGGTGGAATTCCATGACACAAATGAATGAAAATATTGTTGGAATTGATGCTGCTATTTTTATGCATCCTACTACTTGGAAAGCAAGTGGCCATGTTGATAGTTTTAGTGATCCTTTAATTGATAATAAGGATAGTAAAAAACGATATCGCGTAGATCATTTAATTGAAGGCCATGCGGAAAAGATGATTGAGAAAGGGGATGAGGCAGGAGCCGATAAATTAATAGCCGATATGGATGCTTTATTGGCCAATGATGATTTTGCTGGTTTGAAAACATTAATTGAAACGCATAAAATAAATTGTAGTGTAAGTGGTACTGGCAACTGGACAGAGATACGTCAATTTAATTTAATGTTTTCCACTGAATTAGGATCTGTTGCAGAAGATGCCAATACTATTTATTTAAGACCCGAAACAGCACAAGGTATTTTTGTTAATTTCTTAAATGTGCAAAAAACAGCAAGGATGAAAATTCCTTTTGGTATTGCACAAACAGGTAAGGCATTTAGGAATGAGATTGTTGCTCGTCAGTTTATTTTTAGAATGCGTGAGTTTGAGCAAATGGAAATGCAGTTTTTCATTAAACCAGGAACTCAAAAAGAGTGGTATGAACATTGGAAGAACGAAAGAATGAAATGGCATTTGAGCTTGGGTATTGATGCGAACAAGTATCGTTTTCATGATCATGTGAAATTGGCGCATTATGCGGATGCGGCTTTGGATATTGAATATGAATTTCCATTTGGGTTTAAGGAAGTTGAAGGTATACACTCTAGAACAGATTTTGATTTAAGTAGACACCAAGAGTTTAGCAAAAAGAAAATGCAATATTTCGATACTGAGATAAACCAGCATTATATTCCATATGTAATTGAAACTTCGATAGGTTTGGATAGAATGTTCTTATTAATATTATCAAATGCATATGAAGAAGAAACAATTAATAAGGAAGATGGAACAACCGATTCGAGAGTGGTATTGCATTTGCCAGCAAGAATTGCACCTAATAAATTAGCAATTCTGCCTTTAACTAAAAAGGATGGTTTACCAGAATTGGCGAAGGAGCTAATGGACGAGTGTAAAAAATCTTTCCATTGTTTTTATGAAGAAAAAGATGCCATTGGTAAAAGATATCGTCGTCAAGATGCAATTGGAACTCCATTTTGTGTTACCATTGATCATCAAACAAAAGAGGATGGCACAGTAACCATAAGACATCGTGACTCTATGACACAGGAGCGTATTCCTATGAGCCAGGTAAAGTCCTTGGTGTTAGAAGCAATTAACTAAACATAAACCTTTCTTACATAAAAAGGCCTCGATTTTATCGAGGCCTTTTTATGTATTGTTCTTTTTGGTCTAGCCAAATGATTCGAAGTGCACTTGTTTTTTATCTAATCCCATTTCGGCCATATTTTTACGGGCATCGTCAATCATTGCTTTCCATCCGCATAACCAAACATGTGCTGTTTCTTTATTGTTCTTTAATAATTCTTGATATACAGGATGCACATAACCTTTATGCGCACCATCAGGTACTTCGGTTTCTCTTGAGTAGCAAGGATGAAAGTGGAAGCCAGGTTCTTTGGCTGCTAAAGCTTTTAATTCATCTATGTATAATCCGTCTTCAAATTTTCTGCATCCAAATATTAAATGAATATTATTGTGTGCAATTTTGTGCGTATGAATATGATTAATCATAGATCTGAAAGGCGCTATTCCCGTCCCTGTACAAATAAAGTAAACATCATTGTCAAAATTCTTAGGCAATGTAAACACTCCTTGTGGACCTCTTAGTGTAACTTTAGAACCAACAGTTGTTTCATTAAACAAATAAGTTGTTCCTAATCCGCCTTCTAAATGAACAATCACCAATTCAAAAGTGTTTGTGCCATTTGGAGCGGAAGAAATGGAATAGCTTCTCCAACGTTTATTTTTTTGTTCATGTATTGGCAAATCCAAAGTCACAAACTGACCTGGAATAAAGTCAAATTTTTCAAGACTTGGGATTTCGAAATAAAACCTTTTTGTGTTAGGCGTTTCGTTTTCAATTTTGGTGATAACGCCTTCAACCCATTCTAGTGCCATTGTAATTCATTTTAGTTATTCGTAATAAAAACCCTTTGTACATAAACTTTATTGTTAGCGTAAATTTTTACAAAGTAAATGCCAGAATTTAAGCTACCAATGCTTATGCGCTGAGGTGTTCTTTGATTGACTAAATTTTCCTTTTGGAAAACTTTGCCACCCGTTGAATTCATTATTTCTAAAGTAATCCCCTGGGTTTGAATATTACTAAACTGAATATAAAATGAATTTCCTCTAATTAAATTTTCAACAAAATCGTTGGAAGTTATTTTAAGGCTAATTTCTTTTGCACTCGCTTCAGCAACATCCGTCACCAAAATTAGTTTATTATCTGAAATATTCTCACAATCTCCCGCAATCGTTGCCACTTTGTACATTGCATTTCGAGTTGGTTTAAACGACTGTTTGGTAGCACCAGACATGAGCGAGTCATTTAAGTACCATTGATACGAAAGGGCAGGTGAACTAATTAAACTATCCCCACTTTGCGTAATGGTTGGTTTGTTGTTAGTGGTAATGTTAATTAAGGCAGTATTACTCATGCAGTCTGCACTGCTTACTTGTGTATTATAAAAGAAGTAGAAATAGTTTTGAAAATTACCTGAAGCAGTGGACACACTATTTCCGGTAAAGCTCACTATTCTGCTTGGACCAACAGGATAGGTTGGATCTGGTGCTGCATTATTTCTAAATAACGTGGCACTATCACATTTGGAAATAATAATATAGTCACCTGCTTGAGGTATTTTTAAGTTTAGTGTGTAAATACGTCCAGTGTCACCTGCAACATAGGGTGAAGCGCCTGTAGCTGGACTTGGGCTACTTGCTGGAATATTTAAAGAAACCGTTTGAATTGGGTAGTAGGTAAAACTGCCATCTGTGTTAACTGTACCCAAAGTGCCTAAAATGAAATCTACTTTACCAGGGTAACCTGAATAAAGTTTGGTGGTTTCTAATGTTATTGCTGAGGTTGCATTTATTTTCATGTAATTGCCGCTAAAGCTATTGTAACTACCACCACCAAGGCTTGAATTTGTATAGGGCGGAAGTGTGGACTGATATCCTTGTGATAAATACACTTTATTGCCAGTAAGGGTTGCGCTTGTATTAGTACCAATTGCAATTGGATTGTATAAAGCACTTGAATCATACCAATAATAGTTGGTTCCAGTTACTGGGGCAGTAACATTTAATCGTAAAGAATTATTACAATTTACAGCTGTGCCGGCAGGAGCAGCAATTTCTGCAGCGCTTACAATGGTTGCAGTTATACTATTGTTGGTTGGTTGTTGATCATTTGCAATGCTTGCTGTTGCCGTAATGGAATAAGTTGTATTTGCTTCAATGGCAAATGGTTTTTGGAAAGTATAATTCATATACTCCATTCCATTTAATCGACCTGTGAAAGTTTCATTAATATTTAAAATAGTAGTGTTTCCTTTTTTAACCACTAAGTTTAATGGAATATTTTTTTGATTGGTGCTACCATTATTTACAATTTTTACAGAAACATACTGAGCATTTCTTTTGCAAACACTTGCTGTTGGGCTCACAATTTCGCCAACTTGCAGGTCATTAGAAGCACTTATTACCTTTAAGGTAAAGTCTTGTGTTTCGCCAATGGAATAAGTTCCACATGCATTTACATTGCTGCTATTATTAGTTTCCATAGCAACTACTCTTAGCTTCATTAATTTTCCTACAGTCAGATTAGAAGGGAGTGTAATGGTTGCCGTATAATTTCCATTATTTACCGCAGTGCTTGTTAATGCCGTTTCGGTAGATTCAAATGTACCGTTGTTGTTATAATCAATAAATACTTTTACATATCTACTATTGTTGCTAGCGTCTGCACTACCTAGTTTAATAAATACAGGAAGGTTGCCACTAGGTTCTCCTTGAATAAATAAATTTGAATTGTCGATGTATTGATTGCTAGTGTTGTTTGTGAATTGAATATTATTTAAACTAATGCTATCCATTTTGGTGCCAGCACTAGAGGAAGCAGTTGAAGTACAATAAGCCGAACCACCCGCACCGCTAATAATAAGTGAATAATATTGTTGCCCTCTTTCTAGTGTTCCTTTGTGATTTACCGTAATTGTATAATCGTTACCTACTAAGGTTGAATCCAATTCTACTTTTTCAACATTGTCAACATTGTTAATACCACGAATAGCCCCATTGTCGGGAATGGCTCTATTTAAAGTCCATGGGTAAAATGTAGTGCTCCCTTTTTTAATTACTAAATCTAAATCATTCACTAATCTACGTGTGGTGTCATTTAGTGTGCTAGAAACATTTCCTTTAATGTCGGTCCATACAATGGTTGCCTTTAATGGCTTGGCGCCAGAAGCAGTAACAGTGAAGTTGGCTGTTTGTCCATTTGTTAAAAGATTTTCATATACTAGGTCAACACTAGCTGTACTATTTTTGCTTGTTAAAGCGTTGTTCAAAACGCTTGCAGCTTCAGCGGTGTTTAACACGCCCCATCCATATTTATAATCAGGTCCATTTGTGGTGCCAGCTTCATTGGCAGTATGAATGGCCAAGGCTTTTACGGTGGCTGATTTAATAAATTTATTGGGACTTGCTTTTTGACTTAATTCTTGTAATAATAAAAGAGAACCAGCGGCGCCTGGGGCTGCCATGGAAGTCCCATTTTTATATCCATAACTTGAATCGGTAGCACTTATTGTTGAATAAACGGAAAGTCCATCAGTTACAATATCTGGTTTAATTCTTCCATCATCGGTTGGCCCCCATGAACTAAACGTTGTGATGGCTGCATCCGATGGCTTTAAATAACCTGCACTTATGGGCCCAATGGCGCCTACTGTTAAAATATTTTTTGCGTTAGCATCGGTTGGTAAAATTTCATAACTATTATTGCTGCTTAAGCTGTCGGGACGATTTCCAGCATTGTATAATTTTCCATTTTCGTCTCTTCGCCAGTAAGGCTGTCCCACTGCTGGTCCATTATTGCTTCGATTATTACCCGCTGATTTTACAATTAAATAATAAGGAGCGTTGTAGGCAATGGAGTCATAGGTTTGAGCTGTTTGATTGTATAAGCCAAATTTAAAATCTTCCTTTTCGTTCCATTTCCCATTAAATTCCCATCTTGAAGAATCACTGTTATAATCCCATCCAGTAACCGTTCCGTAGGAATGGTTGGAGATAAGTAAACCATTTGCCGCCGCGGCAGCCATTTCGGATACATCATTATTCCAATCATAAGCAAAAGCGCCTTTTATTCCATATGACATTCCTTTTGCCATTGGATTTATTCCTTTTGCCATAATGATTCCTGCAACGTGGGTTGGATGTTCTACTGTTTTACTCGCGTTGTCTTTTAATACTAAACGTCCTGCAAATTCATTGTGTGTGAGTCTGGGTGAAGATTCATCCCAAACGCCAATACGATTTGTGATGCTGTCACTAGATCCATTTAAATTAAATCCGGTACTTCCACCTGGCCACATTTGATGGGTGTTAACGGTTATGGCTTGAACAGGATCGGCATATGTAGTAAGATAGATGGGTTGACCAAAAGCATCAATACCTATTAAGCTTGAAGTTTGATTGTTCTTTGATTTATACTCAAGGGGCCAACCTTTTTGTTTTGATTTAATAATGGCCTCACTAAAATTGGATCTCGATTCTGCCTCCAATGATTTAGCAATATTGGTTAATACTTCTTTTTGTGTTCCAATTTGCGCATTGGAAATACCCCAAAACGAAGCGCTTAATATAAATAACAAGATTAATTTACGCATTTGTCTATATTATAATTTATAACATCTTTAAGTCCTTTAAAAATACAATGATTTCTCGAAATAATTTGGCGTATTTTTATATAAATTAGGTCCATGAATAATAGATTCATTTTTTTGATTGCAACCTGTATCATTTTTACATTGTTAGCTTGTAGAAGTCAGAGAGTTATTGGCTTTGCTGATAATTTCAAGGGACTTTTATTGGAACAAAAGTATAATTCTATGCCCATGGTTGATAGGCCTAGTTCTAAAGGATCCCCATTATGTACAAGTATATACATTTATAAATCAACAAGTGTTAAACAATTAGATAGTTTAACAGGTCATTTTTGCAGTCGTATTCAAGGTGAATTAGTGACCAGTTTTCAGTCTAATAAAGAGGGGATATTTAACACCCATTTGGAGCCTGGCATTTATAGCATCTTTGTGAGGTACGATAACGCATATTATATTCCCTATTTTTCTGGTTCCGAATGGACAGCCTTATTTGAAATTAAGAAAGATGAACCTACACAATTAGAAATAATTGTAAGTGGAAGCGCAAATAATCAATAAAGTAAACCATGGGTTTGGTATCTTTGCGTGGCAGGTATGAATGAGCAATCTCTGTTTGAGCGGTTAGAAAAATCCCCCCTCCTAAATAATTTGGTGGACAGGATTGCTATGTCCAATGGAAAAGAAAATGCCCTTCAAGTTTTTTTACAAAATTTAAATGGATCGGCTGCTGCTTTTGTATTACAGTCTATTTTTAGTAATGCAGCAACAAGTCATTTAAATCATATGGTGGTTTTAAATGATGCCGAAGAAGCTGCTTATTTTTTCAACTCCATTGAAAGTGTAACGGAGGCTTTGGATTTATTTTACTTCCCATCTTCCTTTAAATCGCCCCATAATTTTAGCCTACTAAATCCTTCTCATGTGATGTTAAGGACCGAAGCATTGACTAAAATTTCGATGGGTGGCAATAAGAAAATTATTGTTACATATCCCGAAGCTTTATTTGAAAAAGTAGTTTTAGCGAAAACCCTACAGCAAAATATTATTCAAATAAAAACCAATGACAACTTGGATTTGAATACACTCATGCAACAAATGGTTGATTATGGATTTGAGAGAACCGATTTTGTGTATGAGCCAGGACAATTTGCATTAAGAGGAGGTATATTAGATATTTATTCTTTTGGAAATGAGAAGCCTTATCGTATTGAACTATTTGGAGAAGAGGTGGATAGTATAAGATTATTTGATCCAGCTACTCAGTTAAGCGAAAGAAAGTTATTACAGGTTAATATTATACCGAATGTAACTACACAGTTTGAGGATACGGA
This sequence comes from Bacteroidota bacterium, assembly GCA_037975805.1. Taxonomy (GTDB): domain Bacteria; phylum Bacteroidota; class Bacteroidia; order Chitinophagales; family Chitinophagaceae; genus Sediminibacterium. The sequence continues at coordinate 120,652 of JBANFX010000054.1, forward strand.
GAAAATACCTTTATTGGATTTCTTGACCAAAGACACTATTGTTTGGTTAAAGGATTGGGATATTACAAAGCAAAAAGGTTTAGATCAATTTGAAGCTTTAGAAACATTCGTCACCCATCATGCTGCAATGAATAAGGCAGATGAAAATGATCCTCATAAGAAAGAAAGTCATATTGATGATTTTGAGACCGTTGCTGCTACTGAATCCAAGTTAATATCGCATACCCTTATAGAGTGGGGGTTTCATGCACATTTAAGTAAAGAAAAAATAGTTTTCAATACGCAGTCGCAGCCCGTTTTTAATAGACAGTTTCAGTATTTAATTGCCAATTTACAGGATTTGGAAAAACAGGGCTACACTTTATATTTATTTGCAGAGCAGGCAAAGCAATTAGAAAGGCTGCACGCTATTTTTACTGATTTAAAAACAGAAATACAATTTATACCTATTGTAAAAAGTATTCACGAAGGATTTATTGATCATGACCATAAAATGGTTTGTTATACAGACCATCAAATTTTCCAAAGATATCATAAGTACAAAGTAAAACAGGCTTATAGCAAAAGCAAAGCGATTACTTTAAGAACCTTACGTGATTTACAACCGGGGGATTATGTAACTCATATAGATCATGGCGTGGGTGTGTATAGCGGTTTGCAAAAAATTGAAGTAAATGGACATACCCAAGAAGCGGTGCGTATTATATATAAGGACAGCGATATTTTATACGTGAATATTAATTCATTGCATAAGATTTCAAAGTATACAGGTAAAGAGGGTGCACCACCTAAAGTAAATAAATTAGGTTCTGATGCTTGGTTAAAATTAAAAGATAAGACTAAGGCCAAAGTGAAAGCTATTGCCTTTGACTTAATTAAGTTATATGCGCATCGTAAAGCACAAGCCGGTTTTGCATTTACGCCTGATAATTATATGATACATGAGTTGGAAGCTTCCTTTATGTATGAAGACACTGTTGATCAGGCTAAAGCTATTGCAGATGTAAAAAAAGACATGGAACAAGCTTCGCCAATGGATCGTTTAGTTTGTGGTGACGTTGGTTTTGGTAAAACAGAGGTAGCCATTAGAGCAGCTTTTAAAGCAGCCATTGATGGCAAGCAGGTGGCCGTGTTGGTGCCTACCACCATTCTAGCTTTCCAGCATTATAAAACATTCAAGGATCGTTTAAAAGATTTTCCAGTTACGGTAGATTATATCAATCGTTTTAAATCTTCGAAAGAGAAGAAAGAAACCATCGAAAAAGTAAAGCAAGGAAAGATTGATATATTAGTGGGTACACATGGTATTTTAGGAAAAGAAGTTGGATTTAAGGATTTAGGTTTGATGATTATTGACGAGGAACAAAAATTTGGGGTGGCACATAAAGAAAAATTAAAAACTTTAAGGACCACTGTTGATTGTTTAACACTTACTGCAACTCCCATCCCAAGAACCCTGCATTTTAGTTTAATGGGGGCACGTGATTTAAGTATTATTAATACGGCGCCTGCCAACAGACAACCTATTCATACCGAGGTGCAAGTGTTTCATGAGGATATAATTAGAGAAAGTATTTATTATGAAACCGAAAGAGGGGGGCAGGTTTTCTTTATTCATAATAGAGTGCAAGGTTTGGCGGAAATGTGCGCCATGATACAAAAGTTATGTCCCGATTTAAGCATTGGATTTGCGCATGGTCAATTGGAAGGGCATCAGTTAGAAGAAAAAATATTTGATTTTATAGAACGAAGATATGATGTTTTGGTATGTACCAATATTGTGGAAAGTGGCGTTGATATTCCTAATGTGAATACCATAATTGTAAACAATGCGCATCATTTTGGATTGAGTGATTTGCATCAATTAAGAGGAAGGGTGGGCCGAAGCAATAAAAAAGCATTTTGTTATTTATTGGCACCCCCAATTGGAACATTACCAGATGAATCTCGTAAACGATTACAGACCTTAGAACAGTTTAGTGAATTGGGAAGCGGTTTCCAAATTGCCATGCGTGATTTGGATATTAGAGGTGCAGGAAATTTATTAGGAGGAGAGCAAAGTGGATTCATGGCAGAGATTGGTTTTGAAATGTATCAGAAAATATTAGCCGAAGCAGTAAGAGAATTAAAACGCTCCGACTTTCAGGAATTATTTAAAGAAGAAATTAGTAAGCAGGATGATTTTGTTTCTGATTGCACGATTGATACAGATTTGGAAATAATGATTCCTGATAGCTATGTAGAAAATATTGGTGAAAGACTTTCTTTATATACGCGATTAGATCAATCGGAAGACGATAACGAACTAGAGCAAATGAAAGTAGAATTAACCGATCGCTTTGGGCCATTGCCAGATCCAGTTAATGATTTATTTATTACCATTCAATGTAGAAGACTAGCTATAGCATTGGGTTTTGAAAAAATGACATTAAAAGAACATACCATGCGCTGTTTCTTTATCAATAGGCCAGACTCACCGTATTTTGAAAGCGACACTTTTAAAAATCTATTGGCATTTACCAATACTTCTATGAACAATGCGCACTTTAAACAAGTAGGAAAAACCTTCATCCTAGTGATAAGAGATATAAATGGAATGGAGGCTTGTTATCGTACTTTAACCAAAATGTATAATGGGGTATTGGGAAAATAAAAAAGTAAATAACCCCACTCGTTGATGGGTTGGTATAAAATAAATCGAGGCCACCGTTTATGGGTGGCCTCGAAAAAAAAATTCATAAGAGGACCAGACGAGCGCGTCTGATGTTTGTAATAACTAGTTCTTATTTATAAAGTACTAGATAAAATTAAAATCCTTTTTTAGCTACACCATCAGCAATTGCTTTTAAAGCATTTGCTTCACTCATGATTGCAGCCATTTTATTTCCTTTACCATCGTGACCGCCTGCCATGTAACCGCCTTTTGCAGTTTTAGTGATAACAGCGTCATGCATTGGTACATTTTTTTCTTTTGTTTTTAAGCAATAAGCTTTGATCATTTTTGAAGTGTCCATTTTGTATAAATTTTAGTGTTAAAATTGCTGAATTGAAAGTAGGTTATTTATTGTGATTCCCTTTAATATAACATTGATTTTTTGTTAAAATATGCCTTTTTTAGGCCTAAAACTAGGTTTAGGCGTCAATTTTAGCATATTTAGCATGGCTTTCAATGAATTCTCTACGGGGAGCTACATCGTCACCCATGAGCATACTAAAGATACGATCTGCTTCTGCAGCACTATCTATAGTAACTTGCTTTAAGGTTCGGCGGCTTGGATCCATGGTTGTTTCCCATAACTGGTCGGCGTTCATTTCACCCAATCCCTTATAACGTTGAATGGTAACTGAACTATCATTACCGCCCCCCAATTTCACCACCAAATCCTTTCTTTGTTCTTCACTGTATGCGTATTCTTGATCCTTACCTTTCTTTACTAAATATAAAGGAGGTTGTGCAATGTATACGTATCCATTTTGCACGAGCTCTTTCATATATCTAAAGATGAATGTTAAAATCAATGTAGCAATATGTGATCCATCCACATCAGCATCCGTCATGATAATTAATTTATGATAACGCAATTTTCCAATGTTTAAAGCTTTTGGATCTTCAGGTGTTCCCACCGTTACGCCTAATGCAGTGTACATATTTCTGATTTCCTCATTCTCATAAATCTTATGTTCCATTGCTTTTTCTACGTTCAAGATTTTACCACGCAATGGTAAGATTGCTTGATAACTTCTATCGCGCCCTTGTTTCGCCGTTCCACCTGCTGAGTCTCCCTCTACAAGGTATAACTCACATCTTTCTGGATCGCGTTCTGAACAATCGGCTAATTTACCAGGTAAGCCACCTCCCGATAAAACGGTTTTTCTTTGCACCATATCACGTGCTTTCTTTGCAGCAACACGCGCTTGGGCAGCTAATATAATTTTTGAAATTACGTATTTCGCTTCTTTAGGGTTTTCTTCCAAGTATGCTTCTAATACACGTGATACAGTAGTTTGTACCACACCACTTACTTCACTATTACCTAACTTCGTTTTAGTTTGTCCTTCAAATTGTGGCTCAGGTACTTTTACTGAAATGATGGCGCTTAACCCTTCTCTAAAGTCATCTCCTTCAACAGTTACTTTCGCTTTTTCAAATAAGCCTTCCTTATCACCATAACTCTTGAATACGCGTGTTAATGCAGTTCTAAATCCGGTTACGTGCGTACCTCCTTCAATGGTGTTGATATTGTTTACGTAAGAGAAAATATTTTCTTTGAAGTCGTCATTGTAAGTCAACGCTACTTCAACCATTACATTCGAAACCTCGTCTAAACCTTCAACGTACAAAGGAGTGCTGATAATAGGATTTCTGTTTGCATTTTTATCTAACATCTGAACGAACTCAATGATACCACCTTCACTATAAAAATTATTCGTGTAAGGTTGTCCATCATCACCCAATTCTCTTAGGTCCGTTAATGTAATATTAATGCGCTTATTTAAATATGACAATTCACGTAAACGACCTTCTAATATTTCTTTCTTGTAAACGGTTTCTTGGAAAATGCTTGCATCTGGCCAAAAATGCACATGCGTTCCCGTCTTTTCGCTTGTGCCGGTTTCTCTTACCGCATATTTAGGAACACCAATGCTATATTCTTGCTCAAATATTTTTCCTTCTCTTTGAACAGTCACTAATAATTTGGTACTTAAAGCGTTTACACAACTCACACCAACACCGTGCAATCCACCGGATACTTTGTAGGTATTTTTATCGAATTTACCTCCGGCGTGAAGTACAGTCATTACCACTTCTAATGCAGACTTTTTTTCCTTAGAGTGCATTGCTGTTGGAATACCGCGACCATTATCCTGAACACTAATGGAGTTGTCCTTGTGAATGGTTACTTCAATATGAGAGCAATATCCAGCTAATGCTTCATCGATTGAGTTGTCCACTACCTCGTATACCAAGTGGTGTAACCCTTTTGAGCCCACATCACCAATATACATGGCGGGTCTTTTTCTTACCGCCTCCAAGCCTTCTAATACCTGAATACTGTCGGCACCATAATTCTTATTTTCCGCTGAATCTGGGGATTGTAAATCTTCTGACATAAATAGTGAAATTTTTTGTTTTTATAGGGCGTTTCAAACGCATACAAACTTAAGAAAATTAAGCAGTTGCACATTCATTTTAAGCCCGTTTAGTTATCCCCAATTCAATGCTTTTGTGAATTATTTTGAGGCCAAAAATGAGGCTAAAAATGGCCTTTAAAGGGCATAGTTTTAAAGGAGTCTAATCGAGTATGTATTTTTGTATAAAATGTCATTATTGTGTCACAAAATGAACCTTTTAGGCCCGTTTATTGTTATTACATTAATT